>JBEEND010000018.1:0-38158 GCA_041192345.1 Actinomycetota bacterium | reverse complement strand
GATATTTCTCGCGACTTTCTGGTCCACTGCTTGATCGCATCGATTTACGCGTGACTTTAGAGCGTCCAAGTATGGCCGAATTAGATCCAAGCTCAGGGGAACCCGAAAGCACGCAAGTTGTTGCAGCGCGAGTCTTAGAAGCTCGAGCGCGCGCGGCGCAGCGATACACCGGTGAAGCCTTCTCAACTAATTCGCAAGTGCCTGGTCCAGTGATACGAAAACGCTATCCCGTCTCACCTAAAGGCCAGAGTCTGCTTTACGCAGACTCCTCAACATTGTCAGCGCGCGGGGTTGATCGGGTGTTACGGGTGAGTTGGACAATTGCAGATTTGCGTGGACATGACATTCCAACGCAAACTGATGTCGCAGCTGCCTTGATGTATCGAGATGGGAATGGATCATGGCAAGCCAGTTAACTGAACTGCAAGCCCGACTTGTAATTTCGCTTGCCGGTGAGCCCGGAGATGAACGCGTTGGGCTAGCAGTGGCTGAGTTTGGCGCTGTTGCAGCCGTTCAAACTTGGCAGCGAGGTATTGGCGCGGGCGCGATGGTGAAATCTATAAATCGAGTACTGGCCTCAAGGGAGATAGAACGGGCAGTTAAATCCTTAAATTCAGTGCAAGGCAGATTCATTACCCCGCAAGATTGCGAATGGCCCTTGGCACTTGATGATTTAGATCTGGCGACGCCAGTTGGGTTATGGTGCGTGGGCGCTGGATCACTTGCTGAGTTAGCAAAACGTAGTTTGGCGATAGTTGGTGCGCGAGCCGCAACTGCATATGGGGAACGAATTGCAACCGACATTGCAGCGCAAGCAGCACAAGAATCCGTCACAGTGATTTCTGGGGCAGCTTACGGAGTAGATGCTGCTGCGCATCGCGGAGTGCTTTCAGCCGCTGGCACAACAGTGGCCGTGCTTGCTGGTGGCGTTGATGTCGCTTACCCAGCTTCACATCGCGGCTTGCTCACTCGAATCAGCGAAACTGGCGTAGTAGTTAGCGAAGCCCCGCCTGGTGCACCGCCGCACAAACATCGCTTCTTGACTAGGAATCGTTTGATCGCTGCCTTGTCGCAGAGCACTTTAGTTGTTGAGGCTGCTTTGCGCTCTGGATCGCTTTCGACTTCAAACTGGGCGCATTCCTTGGGCCGGGATGTGTGGGGGATACCTGGTCCGATAACCAGCGCAACTTCCGCAGGAGTTCACACTGCAATTCGTAACAATGTAATGAAACTTGCGGCCAGTTCGCAAGACATATTTTTTAGTTATAAAACGCAAGATCAATCAACACAACTTGGATTTCTTGATGGCGCCATAATGGGCGCACTTGAACTGGGCCCAAAGGACACACACGACATTTTTCAATCACTTAGCCACTTGCTAGGTACCAACCTGGATTTCTATGAACTACAAGCAACCCTTGCATTACTGGAAGTTCGCCAAGTCATTTCGCTAACTAATACAGGTTGGAAACTTCGTTAACTGCCACTAACTCTCGATGTGCTTGCAATTTAGCCAAGCGGTTGAAACTCTAGAACTATGGAGTTAACTAACTCAGCATTTACTGCCGCCACCGATCGATTTATTCATTATGTCGAGTTAGAGCTTGGGCGAAGCGCCAATACCGTGATGGCCTACCGCAAAGACCTCGCGCAGTTGTTTGCTTTTGCGCAAACCGTAGGGTGCGATCAACTCCAAGATATTGGAATTGTGGAATTGCGTGGCTGGCTTGCCCAGCAACGCAAAGCTGAATTGTCCTCAGCAACGATAGCCAGAAGAGCCACTGCAATCCGAATGTTTTTCGCCTGGGCTACCCACACTAAATTAATCGAGGAAGACCCAGCTAGCGCATTAGTGATTCCAAAAGTCAGTAAACGATTACCACAGGTTTTACAGCGCCAGCAGGCAGAAGATGTTATGGACCGAGCAACGCTGCGCGCTGACGACAATTCGCCAACACATATTCGTGATCTAGCAATTCTGGAATTGCTATATGCAACTGGAATTCGAGTGGGCGAACTTGTTGGACTCGACATTCACGACTTAGATCAATCGCGCCGCACAATTCGAGTGCTTGGTAAAGGTTCTAAAGAGCGAGTAGTTCCTTACGGGGCAATTGCGGATAAGACAGTATCAAGTTATTTAGCAACTGCTCGGGCATCACTTGCAACCAAGCAAAGTGGTGCAGCGTTATTTTTAGGCCAACGTGGTAAGCGAATTGATCAGCGCGTGGTTCGCTCTATGGTGCACGAAGTGCTTTCTAGTTTGACTGGCATGCCAAATCTTGGGCCGCACGCCCTGCGCCATTCAGCAGCAACGCACCTCATTGAAGGTGGCGCGGACATCCGAACCGTTCAAGAAATTTTGGGTCATGCCAGTTTGGCAACAACACAGCTTTACACACATGTATCAATGGATCGCCTGCGCGCTGTCTTTGCGCAGGCACACCCAAGAGCGTAGCTCTTGGGTGCAATAAGTACCGTCGAGGGCGTAGCTCTTGGGTGCAATAAGTACCGTCGAGGGCGTAACTAGGGTCAGTAAGCAATGTTCAAGAACTAATTGTTTTTGAATTGCGGCAATAACCTAACTCGCTTTTTCACTAATGCCAGTGGATTCAAATAAGTAGTGCCACGAATTAGTCCCCAATGTAAACACGACACGGTTGTGGCATTGGCACAATGGCTGTTGCCGGGTTGTAAAGTTCCGAGCACATCGCCAGCGCGCACGCGCGTACCTAAAGTAACGCTCGCGATAACTGGCTCGTAAGTCGTTCGCAGCGCGCCATGTTTGACGACCACAACACCTTTGCCAGCAATAAGTCCAGCAAAAAATATAGTTCCGCCTCCGGCTGCCAAGACTTCATCTCCGATTTCTCCAACTAAGTCAACGCCGCGATGTCCGGGTAACCAGTTTTGGGCTGGCCGATCAAATCCCATACTTAACTCGTGCGGGTCCATGGGCCAGACCCACGTGCCGGCAGCCTGGACTGGGGTGCCTGCCAGAAGCAGGAAAACTGCTGCGGCCAGCGCAAGCCAGGGCCTGTGGGTCGAGTTAGACATACCTTTAGATTCCCCGGCCCAGATCTAGTTGGGAGCGCAGCAGTTGCCCCTGGGGAGAGTTACTGGCTGTGGTTTTAGCACCCTAAAAACCCCGTAAACTAGGACATGCACTTAGTAATAAGTGACATCACAGGTTCACTAAAAGTGATTCGAAAGACCATCGGTCCTGGCAACAGGCGGTCTGCGACGCGAGAACCAAGGGTGGTCTCAACCGAGATCACACAAACCGCAATGAGGTTGGCTTGGCCAACCTAAGAAATAGGAGTTCTACCATGGCCGTCATTTCGACGCGACAGCTGCTGGAAAACGGTGTTCACTTCGGACACCAGACCCGCCGCTGGAATCCAAAGATGAAACGCTTTATTTTTACTGAGCGCAATGGCATCTACATAATCGACCTACAGCAGTCACTTGCATACATTGATCGCGCCTACGAATTCGTTCGCGAAACAGTTGCGCACGGTGGCACTGTGCTGTTTGTTGGTACCAAGAAGCAAGCCCAGGAATCAATTGCAGCCGAAGCCTTGCGCGTTGGTATGCCGTATGTGAATCACCGCTGGTTAGGTGGCATGCTTACAAACTTCCAGACTGTTTCAAAGCGTATTTCGCGCATGAAAGAACTTGAGCAGATCAACTTTGATGATGTTGCAGGTTCTGGACTTACCAAGAAAGAACTTTTGGTACTTCGCCGCGAAAAAGAAAAATTAGAACTTGTGCTAACAGGTATTCGCGATATGCAGAAACTTCCAAGTGCGATTTGGGTAGTAGATACCAACAAAGAACACATTGCAGTTGGCGAAGCTCACAAACTAAATATTCCAGTTGTTGGCATTCTTGACACCAACTGTGATCCAGATGTTGTGGACTACCCAATTCCAGGAAACGATGACGCTTTGCGCGCTGTTGGTTTACTGACTCACATGATTGGTGATGCAATCGCTGAGGGACTTATGGCACGCGCTGGTGGCGCTGTGGCTGGAGCTCCTGTTGAAGCGGGCGTAGAACCTCTTGCTGATTGGGAAAAGGAACTTCTAACCGGCGAATCAGCAGAAGCACCTGTGGCTGAAGCCGTCGAAGCACCTGCTACCGAATAATTCATTGTGATTGCGGGCAGCTAATAGTTGCCCGCAATTTTGAAAAAAACTTTCATACCAAAATCAAATACATTAAGGAACTAATTCATGTCTATTTCAGCCGCAGAAGTAAAGAAACTTCGCGACATTACCTCAGCCGGAATGATGGAGTGCAAAAAAGCACTTGAAGAATCTGCTGGTGACTTCGACAAGGCCGTGGAGATTCTTCGAATTTCCGGCGCTGCAAAAGCTGCCAAGCGTGGCGCTGAGCGCGAAACCTCTGCCGGAATCGTTTCCCATGATGCTGGTGCATTAATTGAACTTTTGTGCGAAACCGATTTCGTCGCAAAGAGTGAAGATTTTCTCAAGCTTGGGACGCAAATCGCAGCTGCAGTTAAAGCTGCTGGCGCTAAAGATTCAGCCGCAGCTGCTGCATTAACCTTGAGCGACGGCAAAACTGTTGAGCAGTCAGTTGCTGACATGGCATCCATTATTGGAGAAAAGATCGAACTTGGTCGGGTAGCTAATCCAGATGGCGACGTTGCCGTTTACCTGCACCGTCGCTCTGCTGACCTTCCGCCTGCTGTTGGCGTCCTGGTTTCGTATTCAGGTAGTGAAGAAGCGGCTCGTAGCGCGGCAATGCAAGTTGCTGCGATGCGCCCAACTTACTTAACTCGCGATGAAGTTCCTGCTGCTGTTGTGGAAAACGAAAAGCACATTGCTCTTGAAACTGCGAAAGAGGAAGGTAAGCCAGAAGCCTCCTTGCCAATGATCGTGGAGGGTCGCGTAAATGGATTCTTCAAGGAAAGCTGCTTACTTGAGCAGTCATCAGTTGTTGATAGCAAAAAGACAGTAAAGCAAGTACTGGCAGATGCCGGTACTACCGTCACAGGCTTCGTTCGGATCGAAATTGGCTCAGCTTGATCGCAAGCGATCAATTGCTGAGCAGAGAAAGCCAGTAAGGCAATTAATTGCCTTCGAAACTCTCTTGATTGCAAGCGATCAATTGCTGAGCAGAGAAAGCCAGTATGGCAATTCATTGCCTGCTTGATCGGAACTTGATCGCTGGAAATTAGGCTCTTTTGGCACTTACCTCACAAGGGTGAGTGCCAAAAGTATTTTTGCGGGGGCATTGCACAGATTCTCTGCTGGATAAGGCAAGATTGAGGGCGTGGGCGCATCTGATAAATCCAAAGATATCTGGCCTGGAGTTCCAAACGGCGGTTGGAAGCGGGTTTTACTTAAGCTTTCTGGCGAAGCCTTCGCAGGCGAAGGAAAACTTGGCGTAGACCCCGATGTGGTCAATGACATAGCCCGACAGATAGCTGCGGTAGTTAATAGTGGCACGGAAGTTGCCGTCGTAATCGGTGGCGGAAATTACTTTCGTGGCGCCCAACTAGCTGAACGTGGCATGGACCGGGCGCGCGCTGACTACATGGGTATGCTCGGCACGGTTATGAACTGCTTAGCCCTGCAGGATTTTCTTGAGAAAAAAGGAATAGCAACTCGGGTACAAACCGCAATTCCAATGAGTCAAGTTGCTGAGCCATACATTCCTGGCCGCGCAGTTCGCCACTTGGAAAAAGGGCGCGTTGTTATTTTTGGCGCAGGACTTGGAACGCCATACTTCAGCACGGATAGTTGCGCTGCCCAACGCGCGCTGGAAATTGCCTGCGAAGTTGTCTTGATGGCAAAGGGTGTTGATGGAGTTTATGACGATGACCCTCGGACAAATCCTTCAGCTAAGAAATATGAAAACTTGAGTCATGACGATGTGCTCTCGCAGAATCTCAAAGTTGCTGATGCGACCGCAATTAGCTTGTGCCGTGACAATGAATTACCAATCGTAGTTTTCAACTTGCTAACTGATGGCAACATTGCGCGCGCTGTTCGCGGTGAAAAAATCGGTACCTTGATTAGAACTGTTCACTAGGGGATTTGAAAAAACATGATTAATGAAACTTTAAAAGATGCTGAGACCAAGATGGCAAAGGCAACTGAAGTCACTCGGGAAGATTTCACCACCATTCGCGCCGGTCGCGCTTCTGCCGCGCTATTCTCAAAAATCATGGTGGATTACTACGGAACCCCAACTCCGTTGCAGCAAGTTGCCTCCATTCAAACTCCTGAACCACGAGTTGCAGTAATTAATCCGTTTGATAAAACTGCACTGGGCGCAATTGAGCGGGCAGTTCGTGATTCAGATCTAGGCGTGAATCCATCAAATGATGGTGTCTTCATCCGAGTTCCATTCCCACAATTAACTGAGGACCGCCGCAAAGAATTCATCAAAGTTGCAAAAGTAAAAGCCGAAGATGCTCGGATCGCGATTCGAAACATTCGCCGAACCGCAAAAGAAGCTCTGGAAAAAATGGCTAAAGATGGCGTAGCAGGTAAAGATGAAGTTGCGCGTGCCGAAAAAGCGCTTGAGGATTTAACTACTAAGGCCGTCGCTCACATCGACGACATGCTTAAGCATAAAGAAGCCGAACTACTCGAGGTCTAGTCATGACCACAAACTCAACTGATTACGGCAAAGCTGGGCGCAATCTGCCTGCTGCCATTGCGGTTGGTCTTGGATTATTCACAACTTTAATAATTTCGTTGTTTGCTGACGTGCGATTCTTTACACTTTTGGTTGCTTTTGCAGCAGTGCTGGCCATACGCGAACTTTCTCAAACTTTAGTTGTTGGCCTGTCACAGCGAATGATAATTTTGCTTCAAATTATTGCGCCAGTAATTGTCGTTGCTGCAAGCCTGCGCGGTATTACGGGATTAGTTACCGCATTCCTAGCAAGTGTGATTTTCATTTTGTCGGTTCGGTTATTGGACGGCGAAGAGGCATACGTTCATCACGTAACACGTTCGATCTTCGCGCTAGTTTATGTACCCGTATTAGCGAGCTTTGCCGTATTGCTATCAACGCAAACTGATGGCGCGTGGAAAGTTTTAGCACTTGTCTTACTTACGGCTGCAACTGATCTGGGTGGTTACGTTGCTGGAGCGTTATTTGGTAAACATCCAATGGCTCCGAAAATTTCTCCTAATAAAACTTGGGAGGGCTTCGCCGGCGCGCTAGTGCTGCAACTTGTCATTGGAGTATTGCTGTGGCTTTACGTTTTTGAGCAGAGCTGGTGGGAGGGCGCAATTGTTGGCTTCATGATGATGCTCAGCGCTACTTTTGGTGATCTGATCGAATCAATGATTAAGCGCGATCTTGGCGTTAAGGACATGGGTAGTGTCTTGCCTGGACATGGTGGAGTTATGGATCGACTCGACTCGCTTGTGATTAACTCCTTCGTGGCTTGGGCGCTGTTCGGTATTTTTCTCTAACTGGCGATTCACCCGTAGGCTTACGGTATGCCTGCACCCGGTGAGTTGATCATGATCGAACCCAAGCGACCAAAACCGCCAAAACATTGGTCGGACTGGACGGTTGAAGAGCGCAAGGCACAAGTTATCGAACTTGGATTACCTGGGTTTCGCGCGGATCAATTTTCGCGCCAGTGGTACCAGCGCTTAAACAATAACACTGCTTCCTGGACAGATGTTCCAACTGATATGCGCGAGGTAGTTAAGGATTTGTTGTTCCCTGACTTAATGACAAGTATCCGCGAACTAAAATGCGATAACGGAACAACGGTTAAGCAAGTTTGGAAATTATTTGATGGCGTTCTCGTGGAGAGCGTTTTGATGCGCTACACCGACCGCGTGACGATGTGTATTTCCTCGCAAGCAGGTTGTGGCATGAACTGCCCATTCTGCGCAACTGGGCAAAGCGGCTTAACTCGAAATCTCTCAACGGGAGAAATTGTTGAGCAAGTATTGGCGGGCGCTCGCGCACTTGCCAATGATGAAGTGGCCGGCGGAATAGGTCGAGTTAATAATTTAGTTTTTATGGGCATGGGCGAACCAATGGCTAACTACAACAGTGTGATCGGCGCAATTCGCCGGCTAACTGAACCAGCACCATCAGGATTTGGAATGTCAGCCCGTGGCATCACAGTTTCAACTGTCGGATTAGTTCCTCGGATGCGTCAGCTTGCCGAAGAAGGCATCCCCGTTACTTTGGCAGTTTCCTTACACGCACCTGATGATGAACTGCGCGACACACTAGTTCCAATTAATACTCGGTATAAAGTTCAAGAAGTTTTGGATGCCGCTTGGTATTACGCAGATCAAACTGGTCGCCGGGTTTCAATTGAGTACGCCATGATTAAGGACATTAATGACCAGGCTTGGCGCGCTGATTTGCTGGGCGAGAAACTTGCTGGAAATTTAGTGCACGTTAACTTAATTCCACTAAACCCAACTCCTGGATCTAAGTGGACAGCTTCCAGGCGCGAAGATGAGGAAGAATTTGTTTATCGCCTTAAGAGTCACGGGGTGCCAGTAACCGTGCGCGACACTCGAGGTCGAGATATCGATGGCGCTTGTGGCCAACTCGCAGCTGCCACAAAGAACTAGTAGTTGCGTTAGTCGCAAACACCTTTTCCACTCCTTAAAAGTTAGATCATGATAGAAATGCCTATGACTAATTACCAGAGTGCTTACGCCCAGAGCATGGCTGATCCAAATGAATTTTGGGGAAATGCGGCGAAATTAGTCAAGTGGGATAAGAACCCAAAAGTGATTTTAGATGACAGTAATCCGCCGCTATATCGATGGTTTTCCGATGGCATGCTTAACACTTGTTACAACGCACTTGACCGACATGTAATCGATGGCAGAGCGGATCAACCTGCAGTAATTCACGAAAGCGCGATAACTGGGAAATCCTTAACTTTGACTTATGCCCAGATGCTGGAAAAAGTTGCCCGGTTTGCTGGCGCCCTGCGAATGGCTGGAGTTGAAAAAGGCGATCGAGTTGTGATCTACATGCCGATGGTGCCGGAAGCGTTAATTGCCATGCTGGCTACTGCTCGATTAGGCGCTGTGCACTCAGTAGTTTTCGGCGGGTTTGCCCCAGCTGAGTTGGCAGCTCGAATTGATGATGCCAAGCCAAAAGTTATTGTTTCAGCTTCCTGCGGTTTGGAGCCAACGCGAGTTGTTGAATATAAGCCGATGCTTGATGAATCAATTCAACTTGCAACTCACAAACCAGATCGCTGCATCATCTTGCAGCGTGAACAGCATGTTGTGGAACTTGGACCAACTGACATGGACTGGAAAGATGCCATGGCAATGGCAGAACCTGCCGAATGTGTCTCAGTAGCTGCAACTGACCCGCTTTACATTTTGTATACCTCAGGCACAACCGGTAAACCAAAAGGAATTGTCCGAGACAATGGCGGCCACGCAGTTGCGCTGACTTGGTCGATGAAAAATGTTTACAATATCGAAGCCGGGGACATGTGGTGGTCAGCTTCAGATGTTGGCTGGGTAGTTGGACACTCTTACATTGTTTATGCGCCACTTTTTGCTGGCGCCACCACAATTGTGTTTGAAGGCAAGCCGGTTGGCACACCTGATGCTGGCACTTTCTGGCGAGTAATTGAGAAGTATGGCGTAAAGGGTTTGTTTACCGCCCCGACTGCAATCCGCGCGATTCGCAAAGAGGATTACACCGGGGAATTTATAAAGAAAACTGATTTGTCAAAGTTTGAAAATTTATTTTTAGCTGGTGAGCGCCTAGATCCTGACACTTACCATTGGGCTACCCAGCACCTGGGAGTTCCTGTCATCGATAACTGGTGGCAAACCGAAACTGGCTGGCCAATCGCTTCCAATTTGCGCGGCCTTGATCCCATGCCGATTAAACCTGGTTCGCCATCAGTTCCAATTCCCGGATACGACATCAAAGTATTGGATGAAACTGGCAAAGAACTTCCAATCGGCATGGAGGGCAATATCGCGATTACTTTGCCTCTGCCTCCTGGAACATTGCCGACGCTTTGGGGCGATGACCAGCGCTACATTGATTCATATTTAAAAGTCTTCCCCGGAATGTATGCAAGTGGTGATGGGGGATACCTAGATGAAGATGGTTATGTCTACATTATGGGGCGAACTGATGATGTGATAAATGTTGCTGGTCACAGATTGAGCACTGGATCACTTGAGGCAGTTGTAGCAACTCATGAATTAGTAGCAGAGTGCGCGGTGATTGGAGTAGCTGATGCAATAAAGGGTCAAATTCCAAAAGCGTTCGTCGTTCTAAAGTCAGGCGCCCAAGTTGACGCTGAAGTATTACGAAAAGAAATTGTGGCCTTAGTTCGAAAAGAAGTTGGACCTGTTGCAGCGCTCAACGAAGTCGTGGTCGTACCAGGCTTACCAAAAACTCGCTCAGGTAAAGTCCTGCGCAAAACCATGCGCGGTATAGCTGATGGAAAACAAGTAGATGTTCCAAGCACTATCGAAGATGTCTCAATTCTTGACATTTTGCGGCCACTATTGCGAAGTGAATGATTTAACCCACCAAATTAGCAACATTTCTAGAGTCCTAAGTAATACAGTTCATTATGGCCTTTTCAACTAAAACAAAACGCAATTTATTCGGTATCAATGCCCTGAGTGCTTGGCTCGGTTTTGGCATGAGTTTTCTAATTGAACTCTTTGGACTTGTAAAGACTCCAAAATATGCAGATGAACCTGTGACCTCGCTATTTGGTCACTTCGGAGATTATGCGAATGGTTTAGCAGGCGCACCAGAGCGAATCATTGACTTGTTTAGTTACTTCACAATTTGGAGTCAGATCGCAGTTGGCATCATCATGACTTTGCTTTATTTAAACCCAACACGAGATGGCAAGCTATTTCGTGTTATGCGCATAGATACGGTTTTGATGATTACGGTTACTGGCGTGGTTTATAACTTGCTATTAGGCCCTAATTATCCACCGCAGGGTTTAAATCAGATCTCAAGTCCAATTCAGCACACTATTACGCCGCTGATCACAGTGCTGATTTTCATCATCGCAGGACCGCGTGGCTGGTTTAACTTAAAGAACATTGTGGCCGCCCTTGTCCTTCCAATCGTTTACGTGTTCTACACGCTATTCCGCGGGGCGATTATCGATAAATATCCGTATGACTTCTTTGATGTCGTCGTTAATGGTTATGCCAATGTCATTATTTTTGTGCTTGGAATTCTCTTTGCTTCAATAGTCGTTGCCGTATTTTATTGGGGCATTGATAAAGCGCTTACGAAGAAGCCCACTTCTACTTAATGATTAATAAAAAAAGCCCCCGATCACTCGGGGGTTTTTTTATTAATTAAGCCTTGTAATCTGCGTATGCTGCGATTCCGGTAAGGGCTTGGCCAACAACTAAAGTGTGAACTTCGTTGGTGCCTTCGTAAGTGTAAACACTTTCCAAGTTATTCATGTGACGAATAATTGGATATTCCAAGGTAATTCCAGAGCCGCCAAGCATCGAGCGAGATTCGCGCGCAACTTCCAGCGCCATGCGAACGTTGCTTTTCTTACCGATGCTTACTTGTTCCGAACGAAGTAAGTGCTCATCTTTTAGTTTGCCTAAGTGTGAAGCCAACAACATTCCGTTTCCAGTTGCAATCGCCATGTCAGCAAGTTTTTGCTGGGAGAGTTGGAAGGCAGCTAGTGGTCGACCAAATTGCTGGCGGTTCAGCGTGTAGTCAATTGCAGTTTCTAGACAATCGCGAGCTGCGCCAACGACACCAAATAAGATTCCAAAGCGCGCTTCTGACAAGCAAGAAAGTGGACCACGAAGTGTTTGTACTTCTGGCAACACAGCAGAGGCTGGTAGGCGAACATCTTCAAAAACTAATTCACTTGTTACTGATGCTCGAAGTGACATTTTGTGCTTGATTAAGTTGGCCTTAAATCCTGGGGTCTTTGTTGGGACCACAAAGCCTTCAATGCCGTTGTCGGTATGCGCCCAAACAATGGCAACATCGGCTATATTTCCATTTGTGATCCACATCTTTGAACCATTAAGAATCCAGTCATCGCCATCGCGCTTTGCATTAGTGCGCATCTCGCCAGGGTTTGAGCCAGCATCAGCCTCAGTTAAACCAAAGCAACCAAGTGCGTCGCCAGATGCTAACCGCGGTAGCCATTCTTGCTTTTGTTCTTCTGAGCCAAACTTCCAAATTGCAAACATGGCAAGTGATCCTTGAACGGAAACAAATGAGCGCAACCCGGAGTCGCCGGCTTCAAGTTCTAAACAAGCCAGGCCATAAGAGGTGGCGTCCGTGCCAGCACAGCCGTAACCTTCAAGGTGCATGCCGAACATGCCCATTTGGCCAATTTCTTTAGCTAAGTCGCGGGCTGGGAATTCGCCGTCTTCAAACCACTTACCAACATGGGGCTTAACCCGGTCATCCACAAATTTGCGAACTGAATCGCGGATAGCAAGTTGTTCGTCTGTAAACAAACGGTCAATTGCATAAAGATCAAATGGATGTTGTGGTGCGGCCATGGTGGATTCCTGTCCCAAGTGCAAAATTGCAATTGAGTCCAAATTAACAGGATTGGATCCAATCTGCAAGTAATGAAATATCAGCGTTGCGGGCCTAAATTGGCCGAAAACTAGGAGCTCGTGAGCAGAACTATGGCTAGCCCGGCGCCAAAGAGCCCAACAACCTGGTGGCGCTCCAGACGTTCTTTCAGGAAAATGCGAGCCAGCAGCACAGTGATTGCTGGATAAAGTGCGGCGATTACAGATATCGTGACCAGTTGCCCGCGCTGGGCCGCCAACATAAATGTGGTGCCACCCCACACATCCAGTGCGCCAGAAGCCATTGCTCGCTTGTAGTCGACTTTGCTATTAACTATGGATTTCCAAGTGACAATGGCAGCAGTGCAAAAAACCACCATTGTTACGGAGCGCGCCACAATCACCGGTGCCAGCACTGAGCCAACGGGCGCGCTACTCACGCTTAACAAAAATCCAGCAAATCCAAAGCCGCCTAAAACTGCGTATAAAGCTGCAGCTTTAGAAAGTGGATGTGTGGCATCAATTGTTGATCTACTGACAAGCACAATGGATGCCATTGCAATTAGTGCGCCGATGGATCCAGTTACGGTTAGTCTTTCCCCGCGAAATAATCCAACACTAAATGGAATGAATGCTGCAACGAGGGCAGTTATTGGAGCAACTGCTCCCATCGGTCCAAGTCCCAGTGATTTCAAAACGAAGATGTAGCCAACAATTCCACAGGTGCCAGCAAATAGACCAGAGATAACCGCTTGCTGACTAAATTGCGCTCCCAGAAATGGCGCTGCAATTATGAGCGAAACTAAGCCAGTACCGACTGTGATTGGCAAGACTTTAAGCAGTGGACTCTTGCGGGTGGCAAGTCCACCAAAATAATCTCCAAAACCATATGAGAAAGCGCAAGCAAAAGCGAGGAGTATGGCGGACATCAGAACTTAACTGTAGCGGCTAGCTTGTTACTAGTAATAACACAGCAGTGCCAGCGCCAGCTAATCCCAGAAGTTGATGACGTTCCATACGTTCATGCAAAACTAATCTGGCAAGTAAGACGGTAAATGCTGGATAGAGCGCAGCTAAAACTGCAACAAGTACGAGATCGCCAGCGCGGGTGGCCAACATAAAAGTTGCACCACCAACAACATCGAGTGCACCTGATGCAATGGCAAGTCGGTAATCAATTTCTCCGTGACGTATAGTTTTCCACGTTGCCATGGCGATGAAAATAAATATGCCACCAGTAACAAGTCGGCCAACCATGACTGGGGCCAAACCGCTGTCATCTGGTCCGCTGCTGATACCCAAAAGATATCCAGCGATACCCAGTCCAGCAATGATTGCCACGATCACTGCTTTAGTTGTCACTGGGTGCGAGGCATCTTCGGTTGAGCGACTTACTAACACAATCGAAATAAAGGCCAGACCTGCGCCAACAAATCCAACTGTCGATAACGTTTCACCACGTAAAAAACCAACTCCAAATGGAATTATCGCGCCGATCACCGCCGAGATTGGCGCAACTACACTCATTGGACCAAGTGCCAAGCCATACATCAGGAATATGTATCCCAGCGTTCCTGCTAAGCCGGCAGCAATTCCAGCTTTGATTGCGCCAGAACTGAAGTCCGCGCCAAAAAATGGAATCGCGATCAACAAAGTCGCTATGCCAGTGACAACAATTACCGGCAGTACTTTCCAGATTGAACCGCGCCTGGTTGCTAAGCCGCCCCAAAAATCAGCAATGCCGTAACTGAGCGCGCAAACCAGCGCCAAAAGAATCGCAGTCATATCGAGTTATTGACCTAACAACTTTGAAACAACACCGGCAAGTCTGGAAGGTTTTCCAGACTTATCCTCTGAGTTATCAGCGCGCGTCATAATCTGTAACCCAGCATTTGCGCCAATCCAGCGAAGTGGTTCAACTTCCCAATTGCGAGATTTGTGGTTGACCCATGGAAGTTTGGTCAAGCTTGTTTCTTTATTAGTGATCAAGTCAGCTAGTGTGCGACCAGCAAGGTTAGTAGTTCCAACTCCGTCGCCAACATATCCACCAGCCCAAGCAATGCCAGTTTCGCGATCAAGTCCAGCTGAAGCCATCCAATCGCGAGCCACACCAAGTGGCCCACCCCAGGTGTGAGTAACTTTTGCATCAGCCACAACTGGGAATAGTTCAGCTAATACGCCAATTAGGGAGGGATGTACTTTTGCGTGCTGGTCATATTCATCTTTGATAGTCGAGCCAAAGTGATAAGGCGCACCGCGACCACCAAAAGCAAATCTGTTATCTGCAGTGCGCTGTCCGTAGATGATCAAATTTCTAAAGTCGCCAAAAGTTTCTCGCTGGGCTAAACCAATCTGGTCCCACACTTGCTCGCTCAGTGGCTCAGTAGCCATCATGAGTGAATAAATAGGCACAATTTTTCGCTTCTGGCCTTCAAGTGATTTTGTATAGCCTTCAGTGGCGCGAACAATGTATCGCGCCCGCACTACGCCGCTGGTTGTTGTGACTGCGCCTTTCTCAATTCGGGTAGCAGCAGTGTGTTCATAAATCGTGGCGCCCAGTTTTTCAACTAAGTTAGCCAACGAGCGAACTAGTTTTGCTGGATTAATTGCGCCCACGTGCGGGGTGTAAGTCGCCCCGTAAAGATTTGTAGCTTGCGCGCGCTCTTTAGCTTCGCCAGCACTTAACAGCGCATAGTGTTTGGCGTCATATCCCCATTGCTCCCAATGGTGAATGTAATCCTGAGCTCTTTTCCACTGCAATGGCGTACGAGCAAATGAAATTGTGCCACCACGTTGCCATTCGCAATCGATGCCTTCAGCTTTTACAACATTTTCAACTTCGGTGACAGTGTCATGCATTGCGTCTTGCATTGCGCGGGCAGCATCGCGGCCATGAACGCGACCTAATTTATCAATTTCGGTAGGGAAGTAAGCCGAGCACCAACCACCATTGCGCCCAGATGCGCCGTAACCTGCGACTTCCGCTTCCAAAATCACAATGTTTAACTTCGGATCCTGTTTTAGTAAGTAGTAAGCCGTCCATAGCCCGGTGTAGCCGGCGCCAACGATTGCAACGTCAACATCTATGTCAGATTGAAGTTCGTACCGAGTGGAGGTTGCTAGTTCATCTGGAAGTGTGCTCCACCATAAAGACTTTGATCGGTAGTCAGTCATTTTGTAGCTCTCTTCTCAGCGTTTCCACTTTTTAATGTATTCCGGAATCGGGATATTCTTTTCGGTCGTTAGCGGATCCGAGACAGGTTCCCCAAACACTTCATTCAATGGAACGTAGCCAGCCCAAATGTTGGAATAAATCGGATCAACGAGGTCACTTGGCACATCATCAGGGTCACCTTCACTAACTTTGCAAGAAACCTCATCGAGATTAAGTGCAAGCATCAAGGTTGCTTTGGATTCTTTCGGAGCTGCTTTTCGGGCCTGGTCTGTGCGTCCTGGCAGCAAATGGTCAGTTATCCGAAGCAGTGCTGCTGCTTTTTCATCGCCCTCGAGAACTTCACAAGAACCCAAAGCTATAACGCATCGGTAATTCATGCTGGATTCAAATGCACTGCGCGCAAGAACCACACCATCAAGCAATGTGACGGTTAAGCAACAAGGTTGTCCAGCGGCTAAATTCTTAAAAAGTCGTGAGGCTGTTGATCCGTGAAATAGCACTCGATCACCCTCTCGGGCGTAACCAACTGGCATTACGAATGGTTGACCATCCACTACGCAGGAAACGTGTGCCACTAATCCGGCATCAAGAATTGCATTTACTTTTGCTCGGTCCGTGACTGCTTTTTCAGGAAAGCGACGGACCGCAGTGCGGTCCGTCGCGCCAACTTTATTTTGCACTAGAGAATCTTTTGACCTTCAGTAAGAACGTGACGCAAGATTTGTTCAATCTCATCAAACTCGTTCTGGCCAATAATTAGCGGTGGTGCTAGCTGAATTACCGGGTCTCCACGATCATCAGCACGACAGTAAAGACCATTTTCAAATAATGCCTTGGATAAGTAACCACGAAGCAATCGCTCGCACTCATCTTCATTAAATGATTCTTTAGTTGCCTTGTCTTTAACAAGTTCAATGCCGTAGAAGAAACCTTCACCTCGAACATCACCAACGATGTCAAGATTGTTTAGCTTTTCCAAAGTCTTACGGAATTGATTTTCGTTATCCCGGACGTGCTGGTTAATGCCTTCTTTATCAAATATGTCCAAGTTAGCCAGTGCCACTGCCGCTGAAACTGGGTGACCACCAAAGGTATAGCCATGCGCGAAGTAAGTATTGCCCTTCTTGAATGGCTCAAAGACTTTGTCGCCAACCAGCATTGCGCCAATTGGGGAGTAGCCCGAAGTCATACCCTTTGCACAAGTGATGATGTCTGGATCAACACCAAAGCGCTTCATGGCAAACATGTCGCCGATTCGTCCAAATGCAGTGATGGTTTCATCTGCAACCATCAACACGTCATACTCATCACAAATTTCGCGAACTCGCTCTAAGTAGCCTGGTGGTGGTGGGAAACAGCCACCTGAGTTTTGAACTGGTTCTAGGAATACCGCAGCTACAGTGTCAGCGCCTTCAAAAAGAATGGCTTCTTCAATTCGGTTAGCAGCCCAACGACCAAACGCCTTGATGTCATCTTGGTGATATTCGGCGCGGTAAAAGTTGGTGTTAGGTACGCGGAACCCACCAGGAGTTAGTGGCTCAAAGTATTTCTTGGCATCTGGAATACCAGTGATAGCCAAAGCGCCTTGTGGTGTGCCGTGATAAGCAACTGCGCGACTGATTACTTTGTGCTTCATTGGCTTGCCAATTAACTTGTAATACATCTTCGCGGCTTTCCATGCTGATTCAACAGCTTCGCCGCCACCGGTAGTAAAGAAAACTCGATTTAGAGATGATGGCGCGTAACTGATCAGGCGGTCGGCAAGTTCAATTGCCTTAGGATGCGCGTAAGACCAAAGTGGGAAGAATGCTAATTCCTGCATTTGCTTTGCAGCTGCTTCAGCTAGTTCGCGGCGACCATGACCCAATTGCACAGTGAATAGACCAGCAAGACCGTCGAGGTACTTTTTGCCGTGCTCGTCATAAAGGTAAGCGCCCTCGCCGCGAGTAATAATTGGTACTTCGCCACCATTTTCAAATATCGAATGGCGAGTGAAGTGCATCCATAGTCGATCTCGAGCCATATCTGACAGGGGAGAATTCGTTGTGCGTTCTTCTAGTGCAGTCATTACATATCCAATGTCTTCGGTTAACGGGTTCCCCAGGTATAGCTCTGCTTGCGCAGTTTCAAATACATGAATGTTTCCGTGCGCCGGACCCCAGGAATCGCACGAATTTTACGATTGATCACTTCAAGAAGTGCTTCATCGTCTTCACAGACAACTTCGAGAATTATGTCGAAGCTTCCTGCTGTCAGGATGATGTAACTGATTTCATCCATACCTGAAAGCAAGTCTGCGACTGCCTCCATGTCTCCATCTACTTCAATTCCGATCATCGCCTCGCGATTAAACCCAACTTGAAGTGGATCAGTTACGGCAACGATCTGCATGACTCCGGTTTCCAGGAGCTTGCTTACCCGCTGGCGAACTGCAGCCTCAGACAAACCAACTGCCTTACCAATAGTTGCGTAGGGGCGGCGGCCATCTTGCTGAAGTTGCTCGATGATGGCTTTTGAGACGTCATCAAGAACTGCAACCTTTGCCATAGTTCTAGTTTCAATGGTTTTCGTCGTAAAAACAAGTGAAATCGCAGGATTTATCGAAAATAGATACGAATTTCGTAGGTTTTTCCAGATTTGAGTCAAGATATCGCAAAAAAAGTCCCTGACAGCATGGCTAGTTCATAGGTATTGTGGAGGCAATCAACTAAACCCAACACTCTTTTAAAAAAGGAATATCCAATGAGTCACTATCAAGTTCTTAATCCTGCAACTGGCGTCGTTGAACAAGAATTCGCCACCGCAACTGACGCGCAGTGCCTTGCTGCAATTACTGCCGCAGATAACGCGCATAAAGCATGGACCAAAGTTCCAGTAGCAAAGCGCGCTGAAATTGTTCATCGCATCGGCCAGCTACACATTGATCGTCAAGATGAACTTGCTGCGATTATTAATCGCGAAATGGGTAAGCCATTAGCCGATGCTGCCGGCGAAGTTGAATTTTCCGGTTACATCTACCAGTACTACGCAGACAATGCCGTTTCACTACTGGCAGACACACCTATCGAACTATCCGGTGGCGAAGGCTCTGCTGTAATGCGCAAGTCCTCAGTTGGCGCGCTGCTTGGAATCATGCCGTGGAACTTTCCGGCTTACCAAGTTTCCCGCTTTGCTGGGCCAAACCTGGTAGCAGGCAACACTGTTATTTTGAAGCACGCTCCACAGTGTCCAGAATCAGCATTAGCTATTGCGAAAATTTTCGCTGATGCAGGTGTCCCAGATGGCGTTTACGTAAACCTTTTTGCATCTAACGAACAAATTGCAGACATGATTCCGCATCCAGCAATTCGCGGTGTTTCGCTAACTGGCTCAGAACGCGCAGGCGCAGCCGTTGCCGAAATTGCTGGCCGTCATCTTAAGAAGTGTGTGCTAGAACTTGGTGGTTCTGATGCTTTCATCTTGCTTAGCACAAAGGATATGGACGCAGTTATCGAATCCGCAGTTTTCGCCCGTATTGATAACACTGGTCAGGCATGTAACGCGGCAAAGCGCATGGTTGTCGTTGATGGTCTTTATAACGAATTTGTTGAAAAGTTCACTGCCGCAATGATGTCAGCAGAAATATCAAGTCCACTTAGCTCATTAAGGGCTGCCGAAATTCTTGAAGAGCAAGTTAATCGCGCAGTAAAGCAAGGTGCAAAGTTGGCAAGTGCCGGTTCCCGAAATGGCGCATTCTTCCCAGCCGGTGTTCTTACTGAGGTAACTGCAGAAAACGAAATTTTCCGCGAAGAACTTTTTGGTCCAGTTGCTCAAATTCATCGCGCAAAGGATGAGGACGATGCAATTCGCATTGCCAATGATTCACAATTTGGTTTGGGTTCATACCTCTTTACTACCGATGACAAACAAGCGCTGCGGGTTGCAGATGCCCTTGATACTGGAATGGTTTACGTAAATGGAGTTGGTATGGATGCCCCTGAACTTCCCTTCGGTGGCACTAAGCGCTCTGGTTTCGGCCGCGAACTTGGTCCACTTGGAATTGAAGAGTTCCTGAACAAGAAGCTCATCCGTATTAACGGTTAATTGACTTCCTGAAAATGGGCATCTCTTAATCGAGGTGCCCATTTTGCTGGTTGCGGATACACAATTGCTGCCCAATTAGCGAATTTAATTTGCAGGTGTGCTTAAATGTAAGAGCAAGGGGTTCGTCTGTAGAGGCGGCCGATTGGCACTAGGAAATCAAGGCCTAGTGAACTTAGAGAAAGGGACTGGTGGGATCCGGATTCGCGAATCAGCGAACCTCCGACAGACACTAATGCTGGCAAATTTGCCAGACACATCTGATCACCAGTGAGAATCCCTCTCACCCAATCGTTTGGACTTTTGCAATGGTTTTTACACACCTACCTTCCTCACATGTTTTACCGTCCCTGGCCGATATTTGGCAGGGCTCATACTGGCTCGATGATGAAGCCGAACCACTAAATGATGCTTCCCGCGTAGTCGGTAACTTAACTGCAGACTTATTAATAATCGGCGGTGGATTCACTGGGCTCTGGGCAGCTATTGAAGCTAAGCAACATAATTCAAATTTGGATGTTGTGTTAGTCGAAGGTAACGCAGTAGCGCGCGGTGCATCTGGTCAAAATGGCGGCTTTGTTGCGGCATCACTTACTCACGGTTTTGCAAACGGTTTAGAGCGCTGGCCAAATGACATTGCCAAGCTGACTCAACTCGGTCAGCAAAACCTAAATGAAATGGAACAGTTTGTAATTGATCGAAAAATTGATTGCGACTGGATGCGCGTTGGTGAAATGGATGTTGCCACCGAGGAATATCAAGTCAATGAACTCCAAGAAGCTATCGATGTGGCAAAAGCATATGGCGAAGAACTTATCTGGCTGGATCAAGCCGAGACTCGACGTCGCCTAAATTCTCCCACCTACCTTGGCGCATTGTTTAATCAGAACAACGTTGCAATTTGTGATCCAGCGCGTCTGGCCTGGGGACTTCGTGATGCTGCCCTTGAACTTGGTGTGAGAATTTACGAACACAGCAAAGTGACCGAACTCGATGAACGCGGGGATCGTGTTACCGCAAAGACTGAGTTCGGTAGCGTAACTGCTCCCAAGGTGTTACTTGCAACTAATGCATTCCCACCGCTATTGCGCCGCCTCAAGTATTTGATGGTGCCGGTTTACGATTCAGTTTTAGTTACTGAACCACTAAGTGAGCAGCAACGTCGAGACATTGGTTGGGCTGGAAATGAAGGTGTCAGCGATACTGGCAATCAATTCCATTACTACCGACCAACTGCTGATGGCCGAATCCTTTGGGGCGGATACGACGCGACTTATCATTTCCGCAGTGGCTTTGGCGTCCAGCACGAACATTCAACAAAGTCCTGGCCAAAATTAGCTGATCACTTTTTCTCAACTTTCCCGCAATTAGAAGGTTTGCGTTTTGAATATGCCTGGAGTGGCGCGATTGATACCTGCACTCGCTTTAGCGCATTTTGGGGTACGGCAATGAAAGACAAAGTGGTTTACGTTGCGGGTTATACGGGACTTGGAGTTGGGGCCTCCCGCTTTGGCGCTCAAGTATCAATCGACAAATTGTTGGATCGTGATACCGATCGTCGAACCCTCGAAATGGTGAACACTTTGCCGATTCCGTTCCCACCTGAGCCATTTAAATCGGCAGGAATTAACTTCACTCGCTGGTCACTTGATAAGGCGGATCGCAACAGCGGTAAACGCAATATCTGGCTACGGACCCTTGATCGCCTAGGCATGGGATTCGACAGTTAATTTCTGGCTCAAGTTGTAAAGTCAAAGACATGAAAACTGGATTTGTTTGGGAAGAGCTTTATGGCTGGCACGACACAGGCTCTAACACTGGACAAATTCCTTCAAGCTCCCAAGTGCAGCCATATCAACACTTTGAAAGTCCTGAAACAAAAGTTCGATTCGCCTCTTTAGTTGAAGTCTCAGGACTAGCCAAAGAGTTAGTCCGAATTCCTGCTGTGCCAGCCACAGAAATAGACCTGCTGCGGGTTCATACCCAAGAGCATCTGGATCGAATCAAGCGCGAAAGTCTAAATCCCAAAGGCGGCGACGCGGGAGATGGCGATTCGCCATTTGGACGGGGTGGATTTGAAATTGCAGCCCTTGCTGCAGGTGGTGCGATTGCAGCACTGCGCGCAGTGGTTTCGGGGGATGTGAATAATGCATATGCATTAGTACGCCCACCGGGACATCACGCAATTGCATCAACTGGAATGGGCTACTGCATATTTGCAAACGCAGCTATTGCAATTGAGAATGTGCGTGCGACTTTAGGGGTAACTCGAGTTGCGATTGTGGATTGGGATGTGCACCACGGAAATGGAACCCAAGATATTTATTACTCAGATCCAGATGTTTTGTGCATTTCTATCCATCAAGACAATCTATATCCAGCGAACAGCGGACTAGTTGATGAAATTGGTGATGGTTTTGCTGCTGGATCAGTAATTAACATTCCGTTACCTGCTGGCTCTGGAATCGGCGCGTACAGTTCAGCCTTTGACAGGGTAGTTCTGCCAGGGATTCGTAGATTTAAGCCTGATGTCATTGTTGTCACTTCTGGTTTTGATTCGAGTGCATTCGATCCACTTGCCCAGATGCTGCTAACTGCTTCAGGTTATAGCGAACTAACCAAGAAGATACTTTTACTAGCCGATGAAGTTTGCTCTGGTCGAGTCATGATGACGCATGAAGGTGGATACTCTCCCGTTTATGTTCCTTATTGTGGGCTTGCAGTTCTGGAAGAGATGTCTGGTATAAAAACTGGCATGGGAGATCCTTATGGACATGCCTTTGAGAATTTGCCAGATCAAAACCTTACAGTTGCGCAAGCTGATCGAATTTCTCAAGCAGTAGAAACCCATGCCTTGTGACGATTAGTCGAATCGTTTTATGCGACCGAGAATTAGTCCCTCAGTGATTGCTCTGGCTGCCGCTGCGGCGCGATTTGGTGCACCTAACTTATCCAGAATATGTTCAATGTGAGATCCTACGGTTCGTGAACTAATTTGCAATGCGGCGCCAATTTCTAGATTAGATAGACCGTTAGCCGCCAGAGTTAGTACTTCAAGTTCACGATGTGTCAGCGGACCGACGTCTGCAACATCAAGTGAAATCACTGCCGACATTGGTTGGTTCTCGCCGCTACAAGGCATAACGCGAATTCTAAACATGTCATCACTTAGATTTTGAGGCCAAATGAATGAACTCCAAGAATGAAAGCTGGCGTTTCGATGTGCATAGGAAATTAGTTCGCTTCCCGGTTGGAACAAATCGTGATCAGGTAGACCAGGAATAGCAATTGGCTCGCCGCTGGAACTGATTCCAACAGCAGTTTGACCAGAGCCAATCAACATAGAAAGCCATTTACCCGACTGCGTTTGATCTGCCATATTTGCAAGCACGCTGCAGAGGCTACTGATTGCATCTTTTGCGACATCAGAAGGATGTTTAGTCGAGGTAGTCGAAAGATTTATAACGCCCGTGACTCGTCCATCTGTCGTTCGAAGGCACATCGTCAAGCCTTCGCTGTATCCAGCTGGAACCAGGACATCACCTACGGCCCAATTATCGAATGGGTCACCTGGTAAATCCTTCATGCGCACTGGGCGTCCAGTGGTAGGTAGTGCTAACGCTTTCATTAATTCTGTGAATCTTTGACTGTGTAGATGCTCTAGTACGTCAGATTCATATCCGACATTGGCCAGTGAAGTAACTTCTCCAGTTATCGGATGCAATGTATTTATCTCAGCTGCTTCAAATGGAATTATTTTTCGCAACTCTTCAATTACCGCGCTGGCACGTGCTGCTTGAGGTGCCTGCTCGGATGCAACGGCAGCCACTCGTCCAACCACTTCCATGGCCTGAGTGAACGTGGGACTCAACATAATCGAAATAGTGTCAGAATTACAGACTGCGCGTAGGTATTATTCGGAACCTAACCATTGCCTGTAATCAAATTGTTGCGTAAAAGTACTAGTGGCAAAATTCTTACATATCCATGGTTTGCTGGATTTTTTGGACAAATCTCGACATTTTGCTGAAAATATCCGCCATTTGACGGATAACCCAGGAACGACTTTAAGAGGACTATTGCCCTAACTGAGCGCGGACCCCGCGCTCCCTGTCATGCGTGGAGGACGAAAGTGATTCGATCCAAGACATTAATAAGGGCTGCCAGTTTGGCAGCTGCCGCAGCTTTACTTGCTGCTTGTGGCGGTGGTTCTGGGGATGACTCAGCAACCGATGCTGCAACAGCCGCTGCACCAACCGGTGAACCGATTGTTATCGGTGCACCATTTGCACAGTCTGGCCCGGCAGGTATTGCGGACCACAAAGATTGCTGGAACGGAACTGATCTGGCAATCGAAGAAATCAACAATGCTGGTGGTGTCAATGGTCGTCCATTGGCGCTAAGCGTTACTGATATCGATATTCTGACTCCAGAAGGCATCACAGCAGCATTCCAAAAGCTAGCTGCTGAAAAGGTTTCTGCAATTCAGTCTGCGTTCGTCATTATTCCGCCACCTGCACTTGATGCAGCAGCGGCATACGGCGCACCATACATGAGTGGCGACACCAGCATCGATGCCATCAAGTTGGCTCAGGCTGACCCAGTTAAGTACGGAAACTACTTCTCAGATCCTGCAGAAATTTACTATGGAACAGGCTTTGTTACCTTCTTGACTCAGTTATCAGACAGCGGTTCGTGGACACCAACAAACAACAAGGTTGACATCATCCGCGGCGACACTGCTTACAACAAGAACATCGCAGATGCGACTGAAGCAGCAATTGCAGCTTCTGGTGGCAAGTGGGAACTTGGTCAGATTATTGACATCACAGCAGGAACCAAGGACTGGGGACCAGTAATTGCTAAGTTGCAGGCAAACCCTGCTGGCGCAATCATGGTTGACCACTGGATTGGTGCAGAACTTGCATCATTCTCACAGCAGTTTGCTGGGGATCCAGTTGCAGACTCTTTGGTTTACTTGCAGTACGGACCGTCACAGCCTGAGTTCTTGCAGATTGCCGGAGCTGCAGCTGAAGGTTTCGTATGGGGAACTGTTATCGGTGTCGGTAATTCTTCTGATCAAGACAAGGCCTTCCGCGCTGCTTACCAAGCTAAGTTCGGCGTAGATGATGTAACCATGGGTATGGTTTACACCGGTTGGTGCTACGACACCGTCCAGGTGTTGGCAAATGCCTGGAGGAATGTTGACCCAGCAGACTTTGCTGCCGTTAACGAGTACATCAAGGCAAATCCATACGATGGTGTAACTGGTCACTTGGACTTCTCCAACCAAGCAGTTCCGATTTACCCAACTGTGGAAACCGATCCTGCAAAGGGTGTAACTCACTACTTCTACCAAGTACAGGGCGGTCGTCATACGACAATCGCACCTGATGGTGATGCTGAAGCAGCATTCGTCAAGCCAGCTTGGATGAAGTAGTCATATGCAAGTACTCGCTTGTTCCAACATCTCACTTGAACTTGGTGGTCGTCAGATCCTCAGCGACGTGAACTTAAGTGTTGGGCAAGCAGAAGTAGTTGGTCTTGCCGGTCCCAATGGGGCCGGCAAGACCAGCCTTTTTGAAGTACTTTCGGGGCGAAATTTAAATCACCAAGGAAAAGTTGAGTTAAACGGCAAAGACATAACTTCACTGCTAATGCATGAGCGAGTGAAATTAGGACTTGTCAGAACATTCCAACGTCCAGTGGTGCCAGCAACGCTTACCGTCGGTGAAACTCTAAAGGCTGCTCGCAAAGCTTTTGACCCGAAGCCAAGTCGGTTGCGCATGGAATGGGTTGCCGAATTTGTGCATCTGAATGCACACATGGATACGCCAACCGGCGGGCTTGAAACTCTGGAGCGCCGCAAACTTATGCTCGCTTGCTTATTGGCCCGCGAACCAAAAATAGTTTTACTTGATGAACCAGCATCTGGATTAACGGGATCTGAAATTGATGAGATTGATTTAATTGTAAGAAAGCTCGCTCAAGAATATGGCATCTCAGTTCTATTGATCGAACATCGCTTGGAGCTACTTGCAATGGTGGCGTCGAGGGTACTTGTTTTAGATGTTGGTGAAATCATTGCCGAAGGCCCACCAGATTCGGTATTCAAACTTCCGGCAGTTCGCGCTGCTTACTTTGATGTTCCAATTGAAAGTCTTGCGGGAGCATAAATATGAGTTTGTTACATATGGAAGAAGTCTCCTCAGGATATGGCACGATGCGAGTTATTCATGGCCTGAACTTTTCGATTGAGCCAGGCGAGCGAATCGGACTGGTTGGCTTAAACGGCCATGGCAAAACGACTTTGATCAGCACCATAGTTGGTATGACCGGATGGCAAGACGGCTCAATTGAATTCATGGGACAACAAATTGGCGGTCGCCGCTCTCATGGGTTAGGTCGCAATACCCCCAAAATTGTTCGCTCAGGAATCGCGATCGCGCCGCAGGGCGATGCAATTTTCCCTGGCCTTTCCGTCGAAGAGAATTTAGATAGTGGGGCGTATACGGATGGTGCCTGGAAAACTCGAAAGCGCCGCCGGGACGCAGTCCTTGAAGTCTTCCCACCACTGCGGTCTCGACTAAAGCAATCCGCGGGAACACTTTCCGGTGGCGAGCGCAGAATGGTCTCTGTTGGTCGAGCCTTGATGGCCGATGCCAAACTTTACTTAGTTGATGAACCATCACTTGGACTAGCCCCAAAAATTTCCATTGGTTTAGTAGCTGCGCTATGTGAAATTGATTTAGGTGACGGCGCGATGTTAATCGCTGAGCAAAATCTGCCTTTGCTCTCAGGTAAGTGTGATCGCATTCTGGGCATGCACGCAGGCGAACTTAAAGAAGACGTTGGCGAAGCGTTAGGCGACATTCCTCCAGCGGGGGAGATGTCATGATCGAGTTATTGGCTAGTGCACTAGTTCTGGCATCAATGTATGGCTTAGTCGCGGTAGGTATCTCACTTACCTGGTCCAGCGTTGGCATGTTGAATTTAGCCCAAGGCTTTGTGTTTACCGCGGGTGGCTATGTTGCGTTTCTGTTTGCGCAATACATGGCAAAAAACTTCAGCATCCGTGATGGTGTGATTCTCTCGTTGGGTGTTGTGTTCCTTGGCATGCTGGGATCTGCCGTAGCTGGTCTTGTTGTGGGAGGGCTGGCATTCTTGCCGCTTCATGATCGGATTAATTTCCCGGTCCGAGGACTGATTGCCACACTTGCAATCAGCATCATTGGTACTCAGGTTTTCATGCTGATCTTTGGGCCGCAAAGTAAGCCATTGCCACAGATTTTTGGAATTAAGCGCCTCAAGATTGGCGAGTTCAGCATTGCCTATGGCCAAGTTGGAACCATTGTGGTCGCAACATTAGTGCTGCTTCTAGTGACACTTTGGATGAAGCGAAGTCGTCGCGGACTTCAAATGCGAGCCATGATGATGAATCCGCTTGGTGCCAATATGGTTGGAGTTTCAGTTCGAACCACAGGAATGATTGCGCTTGCAATTAGTGGAGCGCTCGCAGGCCTTGCCTCCGTTTTGCTAGGGCAAACCTTCTTTGTTAGTCCTACATCAGGAGTTCAGCCTCTGATTGTGGGTTTAATTATTTCTCTTGCAGGTGGGCTTGGATCAATGCCAGGCACGGTAGCTGCCGCAGTATTGCTGGGATTTGCTGAAGCTGTGACTGCTCGTTACACCGAACAGTCATTCGTGCCATTCGTGCAGTTTGCACTTGTAATCGCAATTTTGACTTTCCGCCCACGTGGCTTGGGTGGAGTTCTGGAGGATGTCCGTGAGTAATGCTTCAGTTGGTCGCCGCCGGTTGATTCCGCGTTGGCGGGTTAAGAGTTCATCACTTTCTCACAGGCTTAGAGTGCCAGGTACCAAACGCTCGTTGTTGCGATTTGAGGGCAGGTACAACCCAAAGACTTTGCAGCGAGAGTTAATTCTTAAAGATAAGAAACCTCTGTTTTGGATGGTTGGTCTATTTGCCTTAGCGGCAATTCCAATCGCGATTGGACAGCAGTTAGTATTTTCAATTTTTGGAAGTATATGCTTTTTTGCTGCAATCAACGTTTTATGGACACTAATTATTGGCACTGCTGGACTACAGTCGTTTGCAAGTTTGGCAACCGTTGGTGTCGGAGCATATGCGGCAACCTACTTGAGCATTACTTACGGCATTCCTTGGCCAGTGATGTTGGTGATTGGTACTGCATTTGGCGCGCTAATGGGATTCATTATTAGTATTCCGGCACGAAGACTTGATGGACTCTATTACGCATTACTAACGATCGGTATTTCAGAATTTTGCCGAAGCTACATCACGCAATCAGAAGCACTCGGAGGACAATTCAACGGAGCACTATTTGGAGCTGATCGCATTGTTGCTGAAGAGGCAATGCAAACCCAATCAGGTCAGACGCTCTCTTATCTAATTTCGTTTACTGTGCTCTTGATTACTTTAGCAATTTTCCGATTGGTAAGTGGCGGTCGAATTGGAATCCTGCTGCGCACCGCGCAGTCGTCAAAGGAAGACGAATCTTTTGCCTCGGCTATCGGAATTGATTTTCAGCGGGCTCGACTACTTGTATTCATGATTGCCTCTGCCGCACTTGGTTTTGTTGGAGCGTTTTATGCAACTAATCAAGGTGGAGCATCGCTTAGTTTGTTTAGCTTGGATCAGATGTTGCTGTTGCTGGCAATGATTGTCATAGGCGGGCTAGGAAAAGCTGAAGGCGCGGTAGTAGGAACCGTAATAGTTGTCTTCTTAAATCAGTGGTTTACCTCTTGGGGTCCGTGGCGAATCGTGTTAGTCGGAGTATTGATGCTTGCCTCTGTGCTCTACACCCGAAATGGTTTGTTTGGTCTGCGCCAGCAATTGATTGAAATCAGAGAGCGACGCAAAGCACTTTCCCGCGCGACTCGCACCACTCGATACGGCGCCTTCTTGCCGGAACAGGGACCGGAAATTGCTGACAAGGGAGTTATTGCTGAGCGCGAGTTTGAACGGGCAATCCGTGACGAGCTCCGTAGTTGGATTACTCCAGAGATTATTGAAGAACATCGATTAAGTCCTATGGGTCAACATTCTGATCACTTAGAACGAATTCTAAATTACTTTCGCAAGCAGCCAATTAGCAATAAATATGTGGTTTATTGCGAAGAGTCTTACAAGGCATACCGCGTAGTGGCACTTAGCGGAATCCCAGGAGTTCCACCAAGATCTGTTGATGACAAAACTTATTCAAATCTCGATGAGGCATACCACGCGGTATTCCTGCGGCGCATAAACGACTTAAAGTCACAGCACTAGAAGGAGAAATTAAATGGCACAGGTATCAGTAACCGGATATACGGATAAACCAAGTGTGGTTGAGGGTGAAACCGTTTCCTTCTATGTCACAGCAGACAATGCAACGCAGGCACAAGTCGACATTGTTCGATTGATTCATGGCGATGAGAATCCGGAAGGTCCAGGCTTTATAGAGGAGTTAGTCCCATCTGATTTTTCGGGAATCAAGCCAGTAAAGAAGCAGTTTGTTGATTTAGGTAATGCAGTTCGAGTGCCAGACTCAAGTGGAAAACTAGCGCTAACGGATTCATTAACGATTGCTACTTACGTTTACGCCACAACTCCAGAAAAAGGGCGGCAAGTTCTGCTTGGAAAGTTTTCACTTAATGAAACGGCTGGCTACGCGCTGGGAATCGATCATGCTGGCAGATTGGCATTTTGGATTGCTAATGGCAGCGATACCGATGAGATAGTTTCGCAAGTCCCAATGGCGCATCACACTTGGTATTTTGTGGCCGCTTCTTTTGATTCCAAATCTGGTAAAGCGATTTTGCATCAAGAGGCGATAGTTAATCCTTACAACGGTCGATTGGGAAGAGTTGCGCCATTTGATCATTTAAGTTCGGTAGAGCAATCTCTAAAGCTCAAAATTAAAAACTCCACCACAGACTTTATGTGGGCAGCAGCAGGTAATTCAGCTACAGTTCGTGGCGCATTCAAGGACTTATTGTTCAATGGCAAAATTGATCGATCCTATGTTTGGAATCGCGCCTTAAGTCTTACTGAAGTTAAGTCACAATGCTGTGCTGATCCCATCTTGGATGGGCTAGTTGCGGGCTGGGATACCACAATTGGTTACGGCGAAAACGGAATCGGTGACACCGTAGTTGATGTGAGCGCCAATAAGTTGGACGGCATTGGAATCCAGCGCCCGATTCGAGCAATGACTGGATACAACTGGTCCGGAAAGCATGATGACTGGCGCGTTGCACCAAAAGAATATGGCGGTATTGCATTTCATGATGACTCAGTAGTTGATTGCGAATGGGATGAAACATTTAGTTGGACAGTTCCAGCAGGTTTAAAGAGCGCAGCGTATGCGGCGCGAATTCGCATTGGAGAAGTGGAAGATCACATCCCATTTTTCGTGCGGGCTGCAAAGCCAAAAGCACGGATCCTGTACTTGTACCCAACAAGTTCATACCTTGCTTATGCAAATGAAATGATTGTGCATCATGTTCCAGTTGCGCAAGCAATTGGTTCGCACCCAGCGGTTTTAAGTAAAACTGAGGCAGACTATTTCCAAGATCCTAAGTATGGACGATCAACATATGATCACTATGCCGATGGTGAAGGTGTTTGCTACACGTCATGGCTGCGACCAATTCTGAACATGCGGCCAAAATGGCGTTCGTCAGCAATTGGTACAACTTGGCAATTCCCGCGCGACTTATCTTGCACTGCTTGGTTAGAGCATGAAGGTTATGACTTTGAAATTGCCACCGACCACGATCTAATCCGTGAGGGTCTTGACTGGCTGAAAAACTATTCCGTAATCATTACTGGATCACATCCGGAGTACTGGGATGAATTCGGGCTAAATGTCCTAGAGGAGTACATCTCAACTGGTGGCCGGTTGATGTACATGGGTGGCAATGGTTTCTACTGGGTCATTTCTTATCGTGACGGCGAACCAGAAATTATGGAAGTGCGAAAAGGTGAAGCTGGTATGCGCGCCTGGCAAGCCGAACCGGGTGAGTACTACCATGCAACTTCAGCAGAACGTGGTGGCATTTGGCGTAACCGCGGCCGTGCACCTCAAAAACTAACTGGCGTTGGATTTACGACTCAAGGTTTTGATGCCTGTCATCCGTACTTCCGAATGCCAGACAGTTATCACAAATCAGTGTCGTGGATTTTCGATGGCGTTGAAGGTGAGAAGTTTGGTGACCATGGTTTAGCACTTGGCGGCGCGGCCGGTCTGGAAACTGAGCGCTATGACTTACTGCTTGGCACGCCACCTCACACGAAGTTACTTGGGTCATCAACAAATTGGTCCGATAACTATCCAGGTGTACATGAAGACATCATGTTCCATCACCCAGGCTTACTCGGCACCCAAAACCCTGCAGTAAGAGCAGACATGACTTACTTCACTGCAGGTAATAACGGCGCAGTATTTTCAACAGGCTCAATTGCTTGGACGAGTGCGCTACCGAGTTTTGGGTATGAAAATGATGTGTCTCGAATTACTAAGAATATTCTTGATGCATTTTCCAAACCTGGTGAACTGCCAGGTGGGGCTTGGACTGAAGACGAAAAGTCGTGGCGCTAGTCTCGAAATAACTTCAAGGAGTATGAAATGACAACTGGTTATGTGTGGGAAGAACTTTATGGCTGGCATGACACAGGCACGGCTGCTGGGTTACTAACTCCAGGCGTTGACGTTCAGCCTTATCAACACTTCGAGAGTGCGGAAACAAAAGTTCGCCTTGCCTCACTGCTAGAAGTTTCAGGGTTAACCAAGAGCCTGCATCGAATCTCAGCAGTTCCAGCTACCGAAGAGCAAGTGCTGCGCGTGCATACCAAGGATTATGTAGAACGAATCAAGATGGAAAGCGCTCAACCTAAGGGTGGCGACTGTGGTGATGGGAATTCACCATTTGGGCACGGTTCATTCGAGATTGCGATGCTTGCTGCAGGTGGTGCAATTGAAGCCACGCGCGCAGTGGTCAGCGGAAAGGTGCGCAACGCGTATGCCTTGATTCGGCCACCAGGCCATCACTCGCGACCTACAACAGGAATGGGATTTTGCATTTTTGCTAACGCTGCGATTGCAATTAAGTTCGCGCAAACTGAACTAGGTGTTAAGCGAATTGCTACCGTTGACTGGGATGTTCACCACGGCAATGGAACACAAGAAATTTTCTATAGTGATCCAAATGTGTTAACTATTTCGTTGCACCAAGATGGATTGTTCCCAGCAAACAGTGGCAACATTGCAGATCGTGGCGAAGGCGATGGCGATGGCTTTGCAATCAATGTGCCACTTCAGCCAGGTTCTGGAAATGGTGCTTACGTAGAAGCTATCAAGCGTGTAGTTGTTCCAGCATTACGGAAATTCAAACCAGAGTTAATCGTCGTGCCTTCGGGCTTTGACGCTAGCGCTGCTGATCCATTAGGTCGGATGCAAGTAACGCCAACCGGATACCGCGCCATGACGCAAGAGTTGATGGCAATTGCAGATGAAGTGTGTGATGGAAAAATCATCATGACGCACGAAGGTGGTTACTCACCGTTTTACGTTCCGTATTGCGGCCTAGCGGTTCTAGAAACCCTCTCTGGGGTTAAGACTGGGATCGAAGATGCAATTACCCCGACCTGGGATGTATTGCCGGGGCAAGAGTGTCAGCCAGAGCAATCCGCTCGAATTAACCAAGTGGTCAGCGCCTTCAACCTCTAATTTTCCCCATTTTTAGGCACTTTTCCAAAGACTGGAAACTTGTCGGGCCTTAGCCTTATGCTGTTCGAACAAATGTTCGAAAGGCTCACGATGTCCCGAAATTACGGTGTTAGCACCAGATCCCTGGCTCAAGTGCGTACTAATGCCAGCGGTTTACCCAAGTCCTTTAGTTGGCGTGGCCACAGTTACTTAGTGCTCACGATTTTGTTCACTTGGTTGGAGTGCGCTCCATGGTGGCGCACTCGGCAAGCCCGGGAATGGCAAGTCTGGCGAGTTGAAGCGACTTTGCAAAGTTCGAAAAACAATTTTGGAATTTATGACATTGCAACCAGTGATGAGCGCTGGTTTGTATGTCACTTACTTGATTAACAGGAGAAAATAATGAGCGCACAACCAACACACGAAATCCAAGTGACTGTGGCCAGCATTGATTTATTAGCTGGCGCATTGCGAAGTTTGGATACTTCGATCATCGCATCACGTGCGGGCGAAAAGTATGTTGCTGCGCACTTGGCTGCTTTGCGCGCCGCCGCAGCTTTACTTGCGGCTTACACCAAACCAAACCGAAGTAGACCAACTAGCGTTTGGACTTTAGTAATTAAAGTCGCTCCTGAGTTCACTGAGTGGGCGCAGTATTTTGCAGCGGGCGCAGGTAAGCGCGCGGCCGCTGAAGTTGGACTTGGGGGAGCCGTCACGCCTCGTGAGGCTGATGACTTAGTTAGAGATGCCCATGAATTTATTGATCTAGTTGCAGACAAACTTGGTGTCTCACGGCAGTTAACTTTGCCAACTAATGTTGCTGCCCAAAATGTAATTCCAAATAACGTTATTTCGCTTAACCGCCGCACCGCAGTATCTAGTCCTGCAGCATCAACTCCCAAGTAAGTTATGTCGCAAGAATTTGTTCACCTTCATGTGGCATCAGCATTATCGATGCGTTATGGCACAACAACGCCACAAGACTTAGTGAATCGTGCTGGTGAGTATGGACAAAGTGCCCTGGCATTAACAGATCGAGATACCGTAGCGGGAGCAGTCAGTTTCATTCACGCTTGCGCAAAAGCACAAATTTCCCCGATTCTAGGCGTAGATATTGCGCTGGAAACTCCACAACCTTATTTACCTACTCCAGCTCATGGCGGCAAATGGGTTAAGCCAGAACGGCCGCGGATAACTTTATTAGCTCACGATAAACAAAGTTGGGCTGGATTATGCGCGATCATATCCAGGGCTCATCGTGATTCGCGGGAAGATCCAGAAATTAATAGACAAGAGTTATTGCAACTAGCTGGGGAACATGGACTCGTTGCTTTGCTGGGTCCACGCTCGGACATTGGCTACAACATTCTTAATCGCAGACCTGATCGAGCACTCGATCATTTGCGCACTTGGCAAGACCATGGCATTCGCACTTACTTAGAAATTGCTACCCACTGCCAAAGTCCAGATGCCGATAATTTGTCCGACACTTTTGCAGCTCGCATGTTGCAGTGGGCTATTGTTCATAAAGTCCCTGCAGTGTTAACAAATATGGTTCGGTATCGCGAACAACAGGACTCTCGTATTGCTGATGTTCTCGATGCTTCCCGACGACAACTGGCGTTATCTGCAAAGACAAACAGCGGTCCCACAAATCAAGCATTTCTTGCAACCACAGCGCACATGAAAGCTATTGCGCAACGGATAGCAGGCATGGTTGGCGATCCACGTGACATAAGTCGAATACTGCTGAGTCAAACTGTGGAACTTGGTCTGGAATGCGTAATTGATCCAAAAGCTGACTTAGGAATGGATCAGGTTTACGTGCCTGAGTTAGCAAAGTTGCTACCGGGTGAATCGCGCAGCGCTGACGCAATATTGCAAGAACGGTGCGAGGTTGGATTCGCTAATTACCTCATGGACAATTCAGTTACTCGAGTTGATGATCAACGCAGCAGTAGAGCGCGCCTAGATTCTGAGTTAGCGATCGTTGCCCAAATGGGCTTAGCCGGATACGTCCTAACTGTGGCGCAAGTTGTTGACATGATTCGCCAAATGAAAGTCAGAGTGGCAGCTCGTGGCTCTGGAGCTGGAAGTTTCATCAACCATTTATTAGGAATATCTGGCGTTGATCCAATTGCGCACAACTTATTAATGGAACGATTCATATCCACGCTCCGACCAGGATTGCCAGACATAGACATCGACGTAGAGTCAGATCGACGCATTGAGATCTATCAAGCAATTTTTGACAGATTTGGAGATAAGCGCACAACATGCGTTTCCATGCGCGAAACATATCGAGTTCGACATGCAATTCGAGATGTTGGAGCTGCGTTAGGTATGCAGCCAGGTGAAATTAATACTTTTGCTAAATCCTTTCCGCACATCAGGGCTCGGCACATCCGAAGCGCCTTAGCAGAATTACCTGAACTGCGTCGAAGCGGCATTGGCATCAGGGCTGCGCGCGGGGATCTCGACCAGTTCTTAGATTTAGTCGAAGGCCTAGATGGCTTGCCTCGACATACTTCATTACATCCATGCGGAATAGTGCTTTCTGATCTGTCGTTACTAGAGCGCACGCCAGTGCAACCAAGTGCCCAAGAGTTCCCAATGTCTCAATTTGATAAAGATGACGTTGAGCAAATGGGATTACTCAAACTGGATGTGCTTGGCGTGCGAATGCAATCTGCTCTGGCTTATGCCATTAAGCAAGTACATAAAGTAGAAGGCCCAAGTGCACATGGCGCAGATCACACCGGGTTTATTAATTTAGAAACAGTGCCACGTGATGATCCCAAAACTTTTGAACTAATTCAAAGCACTAAAACTCTGGGCTGTTTTCAAATTGAGTCACCAGGGCAGCGCGAACTAATTGGCAAATTTGCGCCAGTTTCTTTCGGTGATTTAATTACTGACATTTCGCTATTTCGTCCTGGGCCAGTGAAAAGTGACATGATCACACCATTTCTGCGAGCTCGGCAAGGCTGGGCAATGACTGATTACATACACGAAGACTTAGCGCCAATTCTGGCCGAGACCAGCGGTGTTGTAGTTTTCCACGAACAAGTTATGCGAATCCTTCAAGTGATGACAGATTGCTCACTCGAAGCTGCTGATTTGATTCGCCGCCGCATGGGCGATTATGAACAACTCGATGAAATTCGAGAATGGTTTTATTTAGCACTTCGTAAAAAGAAATATGAACTAGTCGTAATCGAACAAGTTTGGGAAGTTTTACGAGCTTTCGCATCTTTTGGATTCTGCAAAGCCCACGCTGCAGCTTTTGCTTTACCCACATATCAATCAGCTTGGTTCAAGACGCACCACCCGGCAGCATTTATTGCCGGAGTTTTAACACATGATCCAGGTATGTATCCAAAACGATTAATCGCTGATGATGCTCGTAGCTGCGGCGTAGAAATTTTAGGACTTGATGTAAATGTTTCAAGTGATACTTACGTAGTAGAGCGCACAGTTAATGGTGGTTACGGAATTCGAATCCCACTTTCAGAAGTTAAAGGCATTAGCCAGCAAGAAGTCAGTGACATACTTTCTGCTGCGCCTTATAGATCACTAGCTGACTTTGCTTGTCGCGCTAGGGCATCTCGGCCAATTGTTGAACGCATCGTATTAGCTGGCGGCTTTGACGCACTGCATGGCCAACTAGTTTCTCGGCGAGATTTGCTATTTCATGTCGCAGAGTTAAGTACTCAATTTAAATTCAAAAGAACTGCGCGAGCAGCTGCCACAGCGCAAATCACACTTGGTATTACAGAAATTGATTGGATTCCAGAGCCAACGGGCTTGCCAGCATTATCGCTAGCAGATCGAGTCAGACATGAAATTGAAGTTCTTGGACTTGATGTCAGCGCTCACATCATGAGTTTCTATCGCGAAATGTTAACGCAATTAAATGTGGTGCCAGCAGGACACTTACTTCAAGTGCGCTCACAATCCAATGTCTTAATTGCTGGGGTTAAGGTCGCCACTCAGACACCGCCAATTCGATCTGGCAAACGTGTGGCATTTGTTACTTTGGAGGATTCAACTGGACCAGTTGACGCTACGTTTTTCGAGGAGGCGCAGGATGAATATGCACCCGCGTTGTTTCATTCTTGGCTACTTTTAGTTAGTGGCACAGTGCGACGAACTGGACCACGCGGGGTATCTATTCTGGCTAATGGGTGCTGGGAGTTATCGCAGGTTTATCAACATTGGAAATTTGGAGGTGTGCGCGCAGTGCAGGAATTAATCGGCGCAACTCCAAAAGTCCAATTAGATCCAGTTGCGCCAATTCAAATTTGGGAACATGCCAGTGGCTTTAGATCCTCGCCATATGCAGATGTGCGACCTGCTGGCAATGACATAGCTCGAGCTATGCGATCAGCCGCAAAGCTGGCACCATGAGCCGATCCCAATTAAATCGGGGAAGCGCAGCGCGCAACCCCAAAGGTGATGATGCAAACTGCAACATTTTGCATATAGATATGGATGCCTTCTTCGCCTCTGTTGAAGTGCGTGAAAATCCCAAGCTTGCAGGCAAGCAAGTAATAGTTGGCTATGACGGAAATCGAGGTGTAGTTCTCTCAGCAACTTACGAAGCTCGAAAATTAGGCGTGCACTCAGCAATGCCAATGTCGCGCGCACTGCGTTTGGCGCCGCACGCCATAGTTGTTGAGCCAGATCATGGCAAGTATTCCGAGATCTCGGAAAACGTAATGGCGATTTTCGAATCTATAACTCCGCTAGTGCAACCACTCTCTGTTGATGAAGCTTTCTTGGATATTTCAGGGGCACAAAAGTTAATGGGATCACCGACCCAAATTGGCGAGATTATTCGAGCCCGCGTGAGCGATGAACAGGGGATAACTTGTTCAGTAGGTGTGGCTTCAACAATGTTCATTGCAAAACTTGCAACTAACTTTGCTAAACCAGATGGCTTGCACGTAGTACCAGCTGACAAAGTTATTGAGTTCTTGCACCCGCTACCAATTGGCGCGCTTTGGGGAGTCGGCGAGAAAACAGCTGAACAACTTTCTCGGCTGGGGCTGGTCACGGTAGCAGACATCGCAAACACCCCAGTAAAAACTTTAACTCGGGTAATTGGCCAAGCAGCTGCTGAGCACCTTTACGAGTTGGCTTGGGCCCGTGATCCACGCAAAGTTACGCCAAATCAAGCGGAGAAAAGTATTGGTGCTGAACGCACTTTTGATTCCGATATTGATGACCCAGAGTTATTGCTGGCTCAGTTCTTGGATTTGAGCAACAAAGTGGCAAAGCGACTGCGAGATGCACATTTTCTTGCCCGCACCATCACAATCAAAGTTAGATTTTCCGACTTCACATCAGTAACTCGCAGCAAATCACTGATTTCATCAACTGACCTTGCCACTGAAATTTATACAACTAGTAAGAACTTGTTTGAGGCTATGAATTTGCAACGCGCTCGAGTTCGACTCGTTGGAGTGCGAGCCACTGGGCTGATTCCAACCAACGAATCATCAATTCAACTGGAGTTATCAGATCGGGACGCTGGCTGGCGCGAAGCGGAGGCAGCCATGGATCAAGTTACCCAGAAATTCGGCAGCGCAGCCGTTAAGCCTGCTCGACTCATTGAGACC
>JBEEND010000017.1:0-42042 GCA_041192345.1 Actinomycetota bacterium | reverse complement strand
CTCGATGACATAAGTTGCCAGCAACGACCCAACTTGTGCGCAAACTTCTAAACCAAGTCCCCAGCCCAGGCCTGTCAAGAATCCAGCTCGGAATGCATCGCCAACACCAGTTGGATCCTTGATGGACTTTTCTTGGGCAACTGGAACTTTCAGATCCAAACCATCCCGCGAAGTAATGTGAACGCCACTCTTGCCCAGAGTTGTAATTCGCACGCCAACATGATCCAAAACTTGCGCTGCGCTCCAGCCAGTTCGTTGTTCAATTAACGTGGATTCATATTCATTATTAAACAAATACTTTGCGCCGTCGACAATATCAACAGTCTGCGGACCATCCAGGCGAGGTAACTGCTGCGAAGGATCTGCCACAAAAGGAACTCCGAGTTCTTTACATTTCATGGTGTGATTTCGCATCGCGATTGGATCGTCCGCGCCAATTAGGACCAGACCTAATCCGCCAACTTTCTTGGAAATTTCGCTGATATCAAGTTCGATGGATTCACTCATTGCGCCTGGATAAAAGGATGCAATTTGATTCTGTTCTTGATCAGTGGTGCACATAAATCTGGCAGTGTGCGCAGTTTTTGAAACATGAACGTGTTCGCAATCAACGCCATGGTCCTCTAGCCAACATCTATACTCAGCAAAATCAGAGCCAACAGCAGCGACTAGAAGCGGGTGCTCGCCCAGAACGCCCATACCGAAACAAATATTGGCCGCAACTCCCCCGCGACGAATTTGTAAATCATCAACCAGAAATGACAACGAAACGTTGTGAAGTTGATCCGCCATCAATGAATCATTGAATAGCCCTGGGAAGGTCATTAGATGGTCGGTTGCAACTGAACCGGTTATCGCTATGCGCACAGTCGAAGAGCCTAACAACAAAGCCACCCTTACGTTTGCGAGGGTGGCTTTGTTAGTAAATCTATTTAGCTGAAGGAATCACCACAAGCGCACGATCCGCCTGCATTTGGATTGTCGATAGTGAAGCCTTGCTTTTCGATGGTGTCTACGAAATCAATAACTGCGCCACCAAGGTATGGAACGCTCATGCGGTCAACGACTACGCCAACGCCATTGATTTCTTGGCGGACATCGCCATCCAGACTGCGGTCATCAAAGAACAACTGGTAGCGAAGTCCAGAGCAACCACCTGGTTGAACTGCGATACGCAGATTTAAATCATCGCGACCTTCTTGATCAAGAAGTGTCTTAACTTTTACCGCAGCAGTTTCGGTTATTACAACGCTGTTGGCTTCGATGGTTTCGGTGGTCATTTCTCTCCTTTGTCGTGCAAACTGATGTTCGCACCTACTCGACGCTTCGATGTCACCGCCGCTAGTAATAGATTACGTGAGACTTTCCTAAATAGCGATCTCTGCAGGCTAAGAATCGCTTTCAGCGAACCGTTATCGACGTCCCCAACTACTGGCTACCCGCGCCGAGACTTCCGTCAGGACTTGAATTGGCTGTGAAAGTGAGCGTTCCAGGCCGGCAAATTCAGTCATGGAATATGCCGAGTCAATGCCAGCATTTGCGCACTCCCGCTTACCGAGGCGCACATCGCCAGCAAGAACAACGCATGGTTTGCCTGCTTGGGAAGCATGCTTGGCCACGCCAGCCACCACTTTGCCATGCAGACTCTGATCATCTAGTCGACCCTCGCCGGTAATCACAAGGTCCGAATTGGCGATTTCCTGATCCAAGTTAACTGTGGCAAGTACCGTTTCAATGCCAGCAACTCGAGTGGCTCCGATTAGTAGTAATCCGAATCCCAGCCCCCCAGCAGCGCCCGCGCCCAGTGCCACAGCTGGATCCTTGCCATCGGATCGGCGACCACATAGCGAACTGAAGTGCTCGAGTGCGCCTTCTAATTCCATGACTGCGAAATCATCTGCGCCTTTTTGGGGACCAAATACTGCGGTCGCACCGCGCAGTCCAAGCAATGGGTTGTCGACATCACTTGCCACAATAAGTTCGATCCCAGCAACTTTGGCTAACGCCGCTGACAAATCAAGGTTTGCAAGTTGTGCCAACGCGGCGCCACCAGAATCAAGACTGCCATTGCTAATTGCGCCAAGGGCAGCAAGCATGCCCGCGCCGGCATCATTTGTGCCACTGCCACCGAGTCCGATGGTTATCTTGGTGGCTCCACGATTAATCGCATCTGCAATTAATTCACCCACACCGAAAGTCGTTGTGATTTTTGGATCTCGATCGGGCTGTGAAATCAGATGTAGGCCACAGGCTTGCGCCGATTCAATCCAAGCCTGCTGGTCAAGGAGTAAATACTGCGCTGGTGTTTGGCGGCGCAGTGGGTCACTGACAATTACTGAAATTAACTCGCCACCTAATACTGCATGTAAGCCGCTGACAAATCCGGGACCACCATCGGAAAGTGGCGCTATTACGACTTCATCCTGCGGATGCACTTGCAACCAGCCAGCACGAATTGCAGTGGCGGCCTCAACCGCTGTCAATGAGCCCGTAAAACAGTCAGGGCTAACCAAAACGCGCATTCTCGTAAGTTAGCATTACTAACTATGAGTACCAACGAGAGCGCCAATTCCAGCCACGAGAACGCGAGTACCGAGACTGGCAAAGGTAAGCCAACTCCTAAGCGCAAGGATGTTGAATCGGCCCGAAAGCAGGGCATTTCAGTACCCAAAGACCCAAAGGCAGCCAAGCGAGCGGCGCGTGAGCGCGATCGGATCGCTCGAGCCACTTCGCGCGCAGGGTTGATGGCTGGAGATCCCAACTTTTTTCCGCGCCGCGATGCTGGACCAGTTAAAGCAACTGTGCGCGACTACATCGACCGCAGGCGCACTGTCGGTGAATACTTTGTGCCATTCGCTTTTATTATTTTGATTTTAGGTCTCATTAATAATGCGACACTTCAAGTTGTCGTCATTTATGTGTGGACTGCAATTTTGCTTCTGGTTGTGCTAGACACATTATTGATTGGAATTTTGCTCGGAAAGTCACTGCGAAATGAATTCCCAGAAAATGCGCAGCGCAAGGGCGCAGTTTCCTACGGAGTACTTCGGGCACTGCAATTACGCCGGTTCCGAATTCCACCACCGCGCATCAAACCAGGTGGTAAGCCAGTAACCCCGAAAGTAAAGAAGTAGCTCAAACTAAATTTTTGAAAGGATAAGCACATGTCATGGACTTGGATTTATCAAAATGAGGACGGCACACCATCGCAGACGCTGCCGCCAGAGGCAGTTCTAACTTCGTTTCCTTCCCAAAGCGATGCCGAGTCTTACATTGGCGAAATGTGGAAAGCACTTCTAGACGGTGGCGTCTCGGCAGTGACACTTTACGAAGATGATCACGAAGCTTATGGTCCAATGTCACTTAAGCCAGCTGAGTAAGAAAAAGTATTCACTCTTCAATTTAATTCAATGGCTGACTGCCTCATGTTTTAGGTGTGCTACAGTCAGGACACCGTGTTACCAGCGAAGTCCAGTGAAATTCTGGCGCTGTCCCGCAACTGTGAAGTGGTTTAACTGCCACAAGTCAGGTCGCCTGGGAATGTGGTTTTCGAAACCAACTCTCGAGGAAGAGTTCGCTGAATCACACCTTGTGTGTGCTGAGTCGAAAATTTCTTCGACCACACAAGGAGAATCATGTTTAAAAAAATCCATGTGGTCGTTGCAGTTAGCGCGTTATTGCTAACTGCTTGTGGCCAAACAAATGCAACATCAACTGAGTCAGCGTCCCCGACTGCTGTAGCATCAGCAAGCTTTCCAGTAACCATTGAAAACAATGGCGCTTCAGTGACTATTACTGAGCAACCTGAATCGATAATTTCGCTATCACCAACTGCAACAGAAATTTTGTTTGCAATTGATGCAGGTAGCCAGGTTATTGCGGTAGATGACCAGTCAAACTTCCCAGCCGAGGCACCTATCTCGAACTTGTCTGGTTTTACGCCAAATTTGGAATCAATCGTGGCTTTCTCACCTGACTTGGTTGTCGTAAGTTTCGATGTGGATGGCATAGTTGCCGCACTCACAGCCGCCAACATTCCAGTCATTGTGCAATATGCAGCGACTTCACTGGATGATACCTACTTACAAATTGCTGAACTGGGGACTGCCACTGGAAATACTTCCCAGTCGCAAGAGCTAATTTCCTCGATGCAATCTGAAATTGCGGCAGCTATCGCAACGCTTCCTGCCAGCTCATCGGAACTGACTTACTACCACGAACTCGATAACACTTTGTTTAGTGTTACTTCAGCAACTTTCATTGGGTCAGTTTATTCTCTTGCAGGATTAACAAACATTGCTGACGCAGCAACGGGAGCCGAAAGTGGTTACCCACAACTGTCGCCGGAATTTATTGTTTCTGCCGATCCAGCCATTGTGTTTCTAGCTGACACAAAATGTTGCAGTCAAACTGCCGGAACGTTAGCTCAGCGACCAGGTTTTGCAAACCTAACTGCAGTCACAACGGGAAGTGTTGTGGAACTTGATGATGACGTTGCGTCTCGGTGGGGACCACGCACGGTTGATTTCGTTAAAGCAATCGTCGATGGCGTTCTTGCCGTAACCTCAAAGTAACTGTAAGGACCATAAAGATAAGCCATGAGAACTGCGACGGCGCGACACATTCCTTTGTGGGTGTGGTCTTTGAGCGCTGTCGCAGTTCTTGTGACGGTTACTCTTGGAGTGTCTATCGGAGCAGTCAACATAGCCCCGCTAGCTGTCTGGTCTGAAATTTCAAAACAGATTTTTGGAAGTTCGGCGAATTTAAGCGCTGCAGAATCCACCATCATTTGGCAGCTCAGATTGCCTCGAGTTTTACTTGCTCTTGTCGTGGGCGCGATGCTGGCAAGTGCAGGTTGTGCTTACCAAGGAACATTTAGAAATCCACTTGCCGATCCCTATCTTTTAGGTGTCTCTGCTGGCGCTGGACTGGGCGCAACAATTGCAATTTTTTATAGCTCCGGTCAAGTGAAGTTTTTACTTCCGCTTGCTGCATTTATTGGTGCCTTGGCAGCAGTTTTTCTAACTTATTCTTTGGGTCGATCCGCAATCTCAGGAAGATCCTCAACCGCATTGGTCTTGGCTGGGGTTGCCGTAGCGAGCTTGCTAACTGCAGTTCAAACTTTGCTACAGCAACAGAACACCGACAAAATTCGAGAAGTTTATGCCTGGGTTCTGGGTCGACTCTCCACCTCGGGCTGGAATGATTTGTTGATAATCACCCCTTACGTGGCAATTTGTATTTTGGTCTTGCTTCGCTATCGCAGAGTTTTAGATGTATTCGCAGTTGGCGATGAGGAAGCCCAGACCATGGGATTACCAGTTGGTCGAGCTCGCGGCGCAATTATCGTGGCTGCTTCACTTGGCACTGCCGCTGCAGTTTCAGTTACTGGCTTGATCGGTTTTGTTGGAATCATCGTGCCTCATATCTTGCGATTGATAGTTGGTAATTCATATCGAATTTTGCTCCCACTTTCCGTTGTATACGGTGGCATTTTCTTAGTACTCGCGGACATCTTTGCCCGGACAGTTTTAGCCCCACAAGAGATTTCAATCGGCGTAGTTACCGCGCTACTTGGGGCACCATTCTTTCTCTTCGTTCTGGGCTCCAGTAAGAATGGATCAGTTACATGACCCAATTAAATGTTCGCAGCCTACATGTCACATTGGACCATAAAGCAATTATTAAAAATGTCGAACTATCTGTGGCACTTGGGGAATGGGTCTGCATCATTGGTCCAAACGGTGCGGGAAAGTCCTCATTTTTGAAAGCTTTAGCTGGAATCGTCGAATCTACCGGCGACATTTTTATCGATAATTCGGACTTGCGACAACTCTCCGAACGAGACCGAGCTTGCTGGGTTGCTTACGTAGCGCAAGAGCCGATTATGCCGATTGGGATGAAAGTCTTTGACTACGTTTTGCTTGGCCGAACTGCGCACCTCAAGATGTTGGCAACTGAGTCACCGAAGGATCTAGAAATTGCTCAATACGTAATTAATGAACTTGAATTAGCTGAATTTACTGACCGTGATGTCGCCACTTTGTCTGGTGGCGAGCGGCAACGCGTGGCAATTGCTCGCGCCCTAACGCAAGCAAGTCCGATAGTTCTTCTAGACGAGCCAACAACAGCGCTCGATGTTGGATACCAGCAAGAAGTCTTGGAGTTGATTGATCGACTCCGCATGGAAAAGAAAATCGCCGTGATTTCAACGATGCATGATTTAACTGTGTCTGGTCTTTACCCAGATAGATTATTACTTTTGTCTCACGGTGAAATTGTTGAATCAGGAACTGCCGAAGAGGTCCTCACCTCAGAAAATATTGCAAAGTACTACGGCGCTCAAGTACGAGTTGTTTTGCATGAATCAGGACCAGTAGTTATCCCTGATAGAAAAAGAAGAGTTTAACTCAAAATTATTTGGGACTGGCTGAAACAAAAGGTGGTTTAGCGACTACTACTTCTAAGTCCCTGCCGCGGACATCAACAAACAAAGTGTCACCGAATGAAACTGATGGCGCAAACAATCCCAGAGCAATACCTTTTTGTAATGTTGGTGAAAAAGTTCCACTCGTTGTTTCCCCGACAACTTCGCCAGCAGCATTCTTTACTTGCATGTGACTACGTGGGATTCCCTTTCCAACTGCCAGCAGTCCCCCAGCCAGCCGCGTTGCGCCAGCAGCTTTTTCAGCAAGTAGTGCTTCGCGTCCAGAAAAACTTGGTTTGTTCCAGCCAACTGCCCAGCCTGTTCGCGCTTGTACTGGCGAAATATCTGTGCTGATGTCTTGACCGTGCAGTACGTAGCCCATCTCAGTGCGCAGCGTATCTCGGGCGCCAAGACCGCAAGGTAGTACGCCAAATTCTGAACCAAACTCTAATAGCGCATTCCAAAGTGGCACTAAACCAGAGTTCTCAATGACTAATTCATAGCCATGCTCTCCGGTGTAACCAGTTCGGCAAATACTAACGGCGTGATCATTCCAACGCGCATCCACAAATTCCATGTATTCGTGGTCAGTTGCAAATCCAAGTGCTGCTAATAACGCAGCCGACTTTGGTCCCTGAACTGCAATGATGCCTTGGGTTAAGTGTTTATTTTCGATGGTGATTCCGGCAGGTGCGAGTTTTTCTAGGTGCGCCACAACAGTGCTGGCATTTCCGGCATTGGGAATGAATCTAATTTCATCTTTGCTAACTAGGTAAACAATTAAGTCATCGATTATGCCGCCAGAATCGTTGCAAAGCATCGAGTACTGCGCTTGCCCTGGCTGGATTCGATCAATGTCGTTGGCAAACACACTGTTGGCGAATTCGTATGCCCCAGCTCCCAAAATGCGCACCTTACCCATGTGCGAAACATCGAATAGGCCAACAGCATTTCGAACGGCGTTATGTTCAGCTACGGTGCCAGTGCTGTATTCAATCGGCATATCCCAGCCGCCAAATGGGCCCATCTTGGCTCCCAGGGACAAATGCGTTTCATGTAAGGCGACTAAGGACATAATCAAACCGTACTAGTACCGTTTGATCTGTACCACCCCGACCAATCATTACTCGCCTAGTAAAACCGGAGACCACGATGACAATCACCGTCACACCAATTGTTCCTTCGCTCAGTTACAAAACTGGTAATCCTCTCACTGCTTACGTAAATGCGGTTGTGGTTGGTTTATCAAGTGATGGTCAGCTTTCGGTCATATCGGATTCAATCCCAAAGGCAGCGGCTACCAAAATTGCGGCTGCCTTCAAAGACGTCGGAGCAACCGGCGCGCTAGATGAAGTCACGCGGATACCGGCTGGCTCACTTGCTGACGCCGAAGTACTTGTAGGTGTAGGCCTTGGCAGTTCCAAGAATGAAATGTCGCAGGAACGTCTTCGTAGAGCGGCTGGAAGCGCGGTGCGAAGTCTTGGTGGATTTAAAAAAGTAGCTCTCGCGATAACTGTGCAGGGCCCCCTTGAAGCCGGCGCACTTCTTGAAGGCGCGGCTTTTGGTTCATATTCATTTACTGAGCATCGTTCCGCAACGTTAAAGAAAGCTAAAGCGCCAGTTGCCTCGATCGCATTATTTACTTCTAAAACTCGAACCAGCGAATACCGAGATGCACTCGCTCGCGCGCAGGTGCTTTCGGAAGGAATCAATTTCGCGCGGAATCTGATTAATACTTCGCCGTTACATTTAGCGCCAGCTGATCTTGCTCGCGAAGCTAAAGCGTTTTTATCAGGAACAAAAGTTAAAGTTGAAATTCTTGACGAGAAAGCACTTGCTGCTGGCGGCTACGGTGGAATTTTGGGAGTGGGTCAAGGATCCACTCGCCCACCACGTTTAATTCGTATGGAATACCGTCCAAAAGATGCCACTAAGCATGTGGCTTTAGTTGGAAAAGGCATCACGTTTGATACTGGCGGAATTTCACTTAAGCCACCTGCAAACATGCACCACATGAAAGATGACATGTCGGGCGCAGCCGCAGTCATATCCACGATTCGGGCAATTGCAGATTTGGAACTTGATATTGCAGTAACTGCTTACGCAGCTTGTGCTGAAAATATGCCTGGTGGCGGCGCGCAGCGTCCGGGCGATGTCATTACAACATACGGCGGTCGCACTATTGAAGTACTTAACACTGACGCGGAAGGTCGCCTTGTTATGGCAGATGCGCTAGTGCGAGCTGCCGAAGATGATCCTGATGTTGTGCTTGACATAGCAACTCTCACTGGCGCAGCCGTAGTCGCATTAGGTCTTCGCACTGCTGGAGTCATGGGTGATCCAGTCGTGCGCGATGGCGTTAAGGCAAGCGCTGATCGCGCTGGTGAGGAATTTTGGACCATGCCACTTCCCGAAGAACTTCGCCCAGAACTTGATTCTTTAGTTGCTGACATTGCCAACATTGGTTCGCGCGAAGGCGGCATGCTCTCCGCGGGCTGGTTCTTGAAAGATTTTATTGCCGAGGGCTTGCCTTGGGCTCACCTTGACATCGCTGGACCTGCATTTAACCCAGGCAGCCCTTGGGGTTACACCCATAAAGGCGCAGTCGGCTTTGGAATTCGAACCATGGTTGCCTTTATCGAAGATGTGATGGAAGGAACAGTCGAACTTTAATCGATTCGACTAGACCCGGAATATATCCGCGTGTAGAAGCGTGAAAGACTGATCTATAGGCGCTGGCGCAGAGCCTTATTCGGCGGAGGATTAATGCACGATATCGTGATTTTAGGTGGCGGAAGTGGCGGTTACGCCTGTGCACTTCGCGCATCACAGCTCGGACTTTCAGTTGTCCTAATTGAACAGGACAAACTGGGTGGCACCTGCCTGCATCGCGGCTGCATCCCGACTAAGGCATTGCTGCATGCCGGAGAAGTTGCCGATACTGCGCGCGAAGGCGAAAGCATCGGAGTGCAAAGCACTTTTAATGGCATCGACATGGTTAAAGTCAACGCTTATAAAGATGGTGTGATTGGTCGCCTTTACAAAGGTCTACAGGGTTTAGTTAAAAGCCGCGACATTACTTATGTTGAAGGAACCGGGAAACTTGTTGCAACAAACGCGGTTGAAGTTAATGGTCAGCGCTATGAAGGTAAAAACATTGTTCTGGCAACTGGCTCCTACGCGAAATCACTACCTGGCTTAGAAATTTCCGGTCGCATAATGACAAGTGATCAAGCGCTATCGATCGACTACGTGCCCAAGAGCGTAATTGTTTTGGGTGGTGGCGTTATTGGTGTTGAGTTTGCATCCGTATGGAAGTCATTCGGTGTTGATGTGACAATCATCGAGGGTTTGCCGACTTTAGTTCCAGCTGAAGACGCTGCAGTTACAAAGGCTATGGAACGCGCATATCGTAAACGCGGAATTAACTTTAAAACTGGCGTTCGATTCCAGGGCGCAACCCAAAATGAATCTAGTGTCACGATTACTTTAGAATCTGGCGAAACTTTCTCCGCTGAGCTGCTGTTGGTTGCAGTTGGCCGTGGTCCTCGCACTGAAGGTCTTGGTTATGAAGAACAAAGCGTCAATGTTGATCGTGGATTTGTTTTAACTTCAGATCGGCTAGCCACAAATGTCCCAGGTATTTTCGCAGTTGGCGACATTGTGCCGGGCTTACAACTTGCTCATCGTGGTTTCCAACAGGGAATTTTCGTAGCCGAGGAGATCGCTGGACTAGCGCCAGCAACCATTGATGAATTAGGCATCCCGCGCGTAACTTACAGCGAACCAGAAATTGCCAGCATTGGACTAACTGAAGCCCAAGCGCAGGAAAAGTTTGGCGAGATTGAGTCTTATGAATACAACTTGGGCGGAAATGGCAAGAGTCAGATTCTTGGAACTGCTGGGTTTATTAAGTTGATTCGCAAGAAAAGCGATGGCGTGGTAATCGGAGTTCACATGATTGGCACCCGGGTTGGCGAACTAATCGGTGAGGCCCAACTGATTTATAACTGGGAAGGTACGGCAGCTGATGTCGCTCCCCTAGTTCACGCCCATCCGACTCAGAATGAAGCAATGGGAGAAGCGTTCATGGCGTTGGCTGGTAAGCCGCTGCATGCGCACGCTTAACCGATAACCTTAAGAAACCTAGCAAAAGGAGTAATGGCAAAGTGTCCACTACGGTATCCATGCCCCAATTGGGCGAAAGCGTAACCGAAGGAACAGTTACCCGCTGGTTAAAAGCAGTTGGCGATACTGTTGCCGCAGACGAGCCATTACTTGAAGTCTCCACCGACAAAGTGGACACTGAAATTCCATCACCAGTAAGCGGTATCTTGACTGAAATCGTTGCTGGCGAAGATGCTGTAGTTCTAGTTGGCGGGGCACTTGCCATAATTTCCGAAACTGGCAGCGCTACTGCGCAAGTTTCTAGTGCGCAAGTTTCTAGTGCGCAAGTTGATACCGCGCAAGTAGTTACCCCAGCTGCAGCTCCTGTGGCTGCGCCAGCGATTGTTTCGCAAGTCGTTCCAGAAGTTGTTGCAGCAATACCAGCGCCAGCAGTTGCAGCTCCGCCTTCTCCTTCGGCTAGTGGCCTAGTAACTCCAGTCTTACTTCCAGCACTTGGCGAAAGCGTGACGGAAGGTACCGTAACTCGTTGGCTCAAAGCTATTGGCGATACCGTCGCTGCCGATGAAGCGCTACTTGAAGTATCAACGGACAAAGTTGATACTGAAATTCCGTCCCCAGTATCTGGTGTGCTACTGGAAATCACAGTTGCCGAAGATGGGGTTGCCCTAGTTGGCGCGCAACTTGGAACAATCGGCGCAGCTTCGAGCGCTAGCGCTGGGCAAACTGCTCCAGTACCTACTCCAGCGCCAGTATCTGCACCGGTGCCAGCTCCAGTTGCGGCGCCAGTATCCGCTCCAGCGCCAATTGCTGCGCCAGTATCCGCTCCAGCGCCAATTGCTGCGCCCGTATCCGCTTCAACTTCATCTAGTGGCGCTTATGCGACTCCACTGGTTCGCAAAATAGCTGCCGAACGTGGCGTTGACTTATCATCTGTTGCTGGCACTGGAGTCGGTGGCCGAATTAGAAAAGAAGATATTCTAAATACCCCAGCGACTATTGCGCCCGTAGCTGTTCCGGTAGATCGTCCAGTGGAATCAAAGCCGCATGTTGCGCCTGCACCGTCAACTTCAGCCCCAACAACGCGCACGACTCCAGTTCCCCAAGCAGCCGCAGAACTACGTGGTCGCACCGAGCCAATGTCAAGGCTTCGTAAAGTCATTGCAGAACGCATGGTTGAATCGCTGCAAGTTTCAGCTCAATTAACTTCTGTTGTTGAAGTGGATGTAACTCGAATTTACTCACTTCGCAATCGCTCCAAAGTGGATTTTGAATCACGCGAAGGCGTAAAGCTGTCGTTCTTGCCATTCTTTGCTAAAGCATCCTGTGAAGCGTTAAAGCACTTCCCAACTGTGAACGCCACGCTCGATCAAGAAGCTGGAACTGTGACTTATTTCGATGCTGAGCACATCGGCATCGCAGTTGACACACCACGTGGCCTACTAGTTCCGGTAATCAGAGATGCGGGCGACTTAAACATCGGCGGTCTGGCCCGCAAAATCAGCGACCTAGCCGAGCGCACCCGCACTAACAAGCTTTCCCCTGATGAGCTAAGTGGTGGCACATTCACAATCACAAATACCGGCAGTCGTGGCGCACTATTTGATACTCCAATCATCAATCAGCCACAAGTTGCCATTCTTGGAACTGGCGCAGTGGTAAAGCGTCCAGTTGTGACTACTGATGACACTGGCGCTGATGTTATTTCAATACGTCAGATGGTTTACTTGGCGTTAACTTATGACCATCGCCTCGTCGATGGCGCCGATGCTGCTCGCTTCCTGACTGCGATAAAAGCTCGACTTGAAGAAGGCGCATTCGAAGCTGACTTAGGTCTGTAATCTCAACTAGCCGAAGTGGCTAGTTCATAGCAAAGTAGAAGTATGCGAATTGTAATTGCTGGCTCTTCAGGGCTCATTGGAACCGAACTCGTTAAATCCCTTCGGCAAGATGGACATGAAGTTATCCGATTGGTGCGCCGTAAGCCAGTTGCAAGTACTGAAGTGTTTTGGGATCCAGCTAACGGCGAGATTGATTCAGCTTCGCTTGCTGGCAGCGAGGTATTTATCAATCTTGCAGGCGCCGGAGTGGGCGATCATCGTTGGACGCCAAAGTATAAGAAACTAATTTTAAGTTCCCGAGTAGATTCCACTTCATTACTTGCCCGCACTGCTGCCCAGGTAAAGCCAAAAGTATTTATCGCAGGTAGCGCCATTGGCTGGTACGGCGATACCGCAGACAAAGCCGTTGATGAATCTGCTGAACCTGGCACGGGCTTTTTGGCAGATGTTGTCGTGGCTTGGGAAGCCGCAGCCCAACCAGCTCGTGATGCCGGCATCCGAGTAGTTCATGCTCGTACCGGCTTAGTTGCTGCTAAGAATGGTGGTGCCTGGAGCCGACTACTTCCATTGTTCAAACTTGGTGTTGGTGGAAAACTCGGATCTGGAAAACAATACTGGTCATTTATCTCAATGCGAGATGAAATTGCGGCCCTAAAGTTCTTGATATCAGAATCGGGTATCAGCGGCCCAGTTAACTTAACTGCGCCTGTTCCTGCGACAAATGCCCAAGTGACTAAAGCAATGTCTAAGGTTTTCAAACGACTCGCAATTTTTCCAGTCCCAGCTTTTGTTTTGCAGAGCGCATTAGGGGAATTTTCCCAAGAAGTTCTAGGAAGTACTCGAGTACTCCCTAAAGTGTTGCTCGATGCTGGATTTAAATTCCAAGATGCTGACATTGAAAGTGCAATGCGCACCCTGGCTGCCAAGTAGTCACTATGTCGACGATTCCAAAAAGCTGCGATGTCGTAATTATTGGCGCTGGATTAGCCGGACTCGCAGCTGCCCGAAGATTAGCAATCGCGGGTCGCGATGTTTGCGTCATTGACGCTGGTGACGCCCCGGGTGGACGCATTCGAACTGATCGCGTTGATGGCCTTTTATTGGATCGCGGTTTTCAGCTTTATAACCCTTCATATACTGAAGGCGCGAGTGTCCTTGATTTAAATTCTTTAGACATCAAAAGTTTTTCACCTGGTGTCATTGTTTCAATCGATGGCCGAGCCTACAAAATGGCAGATCCAAAACGGGAGCCAACTTGGGCCGTGGACAGTTTGCTAGCACCAGTTGGAAAGATCTCAGCCAAGCTCAAGTTTGCACGGTACGCACTTGGCTTAGTTATTTCCAAATCAAGTTCCAATACATACGACCAGCGCACAGATGCTTTCTTGCGGGCAAAGTTTGGAACTAAGTTGACTGAACAACTGCTTAGACCATTCTTAGCTGGCGTCTTTTTAGAGGGCGAATTAGCTACTTCTAAGAGATTTTTCGACATCACGCTGAAGTCATTTGTTTCAGGCACACCGGGAGTCCCTAGAGATGGGATGCAAGCGATTCCAACTCAGCTTGCCGCCCAATTACCGCAGGGAAGTATTAATTATGGCGTCACAGCAACTGCAGTTGCGCAAACTATGGTTCGCACTGACCAAGGCGACATTCGCACCCGTGCGGTAGTAATAGCAACTAATGCAAGAAGTGCTGCCATCCTAATTCCAAGCCTTAAAGTCCCAGCAAGTAACTCTGTTACAACTTGGTATCACCTAGCTGACTGCAGTGGTTCGGAGTTAACTGAAGGCAAAAGCACGCTTGTAGTTGATGGAAAGAAATTTGATGGCGCTCGCAATGATCCTTCCCGTCCACTGGTGAACACTGTTGTCATAAGTAACAACGCACCTTCTTACGCATCGGATAACCGAACGCTAATCTCCTCCTCGGCTCTTGGCGTGCACCATTCCGTAGAAGCGGAACATAAAGTTCGCGCGCATCTTGCTTCGCTATATGGAGTTCCAACGAGTGGCTGGGCACATGTGGCAACATATCCAATTCCTGATGCGCTACCAATGATGAGCGCCCCGCATGACATCACACAAGATGTTCGACTTTCCCAAGGTGTTTATATCTGCGGTGACTACCGACAGGTCTCTTCTATTGACGGCGCACTTGCGAGCGGGCGGCGCGCAGCTGAAGCTCTAATGACTGATGATCTGTAACGAACTCTTAATCTTCTAAGAATTAGTTAATTGCCCCTGGCGCTAGTGTCGTTTCCTTGACTTCGCCAGCAATTAAATCCACGCGATAAGCATTTGCTTTGCTATCTGTTGTGTCAACCACTACTTCTACTGGATCTATCCCCCGATAAACAATGGCGGCATGATCATCTGTGGCAAAAGATAGTGGCAAAGTTTGATCCAAAACTAACGACTGCAATAGCGGGCGACGTTGCGCCTCGGTGTCGTAGTGAACTCCATTTCCATAAGGAACAAGAGCAAGGCCATTAGTTATGGTTTCCAGCTTGGGACCAAATGAATCTGTTGGTCCGCCAACGTGCCAGCACAGTGACCCGGCGCTAACGCCCGCCATAACTACGCCGCGCTCCCAGGCATCGCGGGCGGCATTATCAACGCCATGGAGTTGCCAAAGCGAAAGCAAGTTTGCTACCGATCCCCCGCCAACCCAGACTAAATCAGCGCGACCAAAAGCTTGCTCTACTGGAACATTTGGCTGAGTGAATAGTGACAAGTGTTCAACATCAACACCAAGACCTGAGACTGCTTGATAACTTGTCGAAATATATCCAGCATTGTCGCCACTTGCTGTTAGAACAAAAAGCACACGAGGTCGAGCTTTGCCAGTTAACTCCAGGGCGCGCTTAAAAATCTGCCCAGGAACCACCACACCCCAGCGATCTGTCTGCACAAAACCGCCGCTGGAAGCGACAATAATTCCCTTGGTCACGAAGTTAGAACCTTACTTGAATCAGCAAGTGGCCCTTCACTTTTACCCAATTTGCTTGGCCACCAAATTTTTGCGCCCAAGTCATATCCAAGAGCCGGAACTAAAAGACTTCGCACAATGATCGTGTCAAGGAGCACACCGAACGCTACCGCGAATCCAAGTTCTGCCAGGAAGACCAACGGCAATGTTCCAAGCACCGCAAAAGTTGCCGCTAAGACAACTCCAGCTGAAGTGATTACGCCACCAGTGACCGTTAATCCCTTAATAATTCCTGGGCGCGTGCCAAGTTTGATTGTTTCTTCTCGTACCCGCGTCATTAGGAAGATGTTGTAGTCAATTCCGAGGGCCACCAAGAAAACAAAAGTGAAGAGAATGAAGCTACCATCAGTACCTGGGAATCCAAATAAGTTAGTGAATACCAAGTGGCTAATACCTAATGTGGCACCGAATGAGATCACAGTAGTAATGATCAAAAGAACCGGAGCAAATAAACTGCGAAGCAATAGCGCCAAGATGATTCCAATTACCAACAATGCGGTAGGAATAATAATGTTGCGATCTCGCAAATTAGTTGCCTGGATGTCGAAATTAACTGCAGTTGATCCACCTACAACAGCGGTTTCGCTTGCACCTTTAGCTGCTTGCCTAATTGCTGGGACATATCCTTGAGCATCAACTGAGTCAGCGGGCTTATCAAGTGTTAATTCAATTTGCACCAGACCATCTACAACTACCGGTGTTGGCTCCGGGCCGCCAGGAATAAATGGGGTGGTTGTCTGCTTAACATCAACCACACCAGGGGCAGTGCTAAGTGCCGAGATCATCGCATCTTTATCTGATTCTGGACCAATAACTATGGTTGGATCACCTGAGCCTGCTGGGAAATGCTCAGATAGTTTTTCTAATCCAACTACTGAATCTGGATTGCCGGTAAAGGCATCCGTTTGAGCCAGGCCAGAAGATTTCAGTTGCGTAGCAAAAGACATTGCTATAACTAGGAACGCTCCAGTAATAATCCAAGTTTGGCGCGGCCGGCGGCCGACGAGCCCCGCTAACTTAGACCAGAAGCCAGATAGATTTTCATCAAGGTCATCGTGATTTGGTCGTTTCGGCCAGAACACCCAACGCCCAGCCAGCACCATGATCGCTGGCAGCAAGGTGAGCATGACTAATTGCGCGGCGATCACACCGATAGCTGCAACGGGGCCAAGCGAACGAACAGATGCCAGATCAGAAAGACCAAGCACGAGCAGTCCAGATACGACCGTTAAGCCCGAAGCTGCGATCGGCTCCACGACACCTTTCCAGGCGGCAATCATCGCTGTCACGCGACTGTCATAGTGATGAAGTTCTTCGCGATATCGAGCAATTAAGAGCAAGGCATAATCCGTAGCCGCTCCAATAACTAAAACGGAGAGAATACCTTGCGACTGTCCATCAAGGCTTAAAATTTCTTCTTTAGCAAGCAGGTAAACCACACCGCCAGCAACCGCTAGCGCTATGACCGAGCAGAACAATGGAATGATCCACAAAACTGGCGATCGATAAACTGCGATCAAAATTAGAGCTACGACAATTAGCGTGGTGCGCAGCAAGTCAGTGTCAATAGTTCCAAAGCTGTCAAACAAGTCGGCCAAAATGCCACCGATACCAGTTACGTGTGATTCAAAACCAGCAACCTGATCTGCCTGTTCTCGAATCGCCTTAACAACTGCTGGCAGTGCAGGTTCGCCACTTTCAAGTGGTGTCGCCAACGCATCATTGTCCAGCGGAATAGACATCAAAATTGCTTCGCCGTCTTCGGAGGGAATTGGAATTAATTGCGCGCCCTGCGCCAAGTAATCCCCGACAACTGCGTCCGCTCCCTCGATTGGGGCAGCGACAAGTGCTGCTGCAAACTCACCAGTTGCGCCAAGCCCTGCTTGGTCTGCGGGTCCAATGAAGATTACTAAGGCAGGCAGGATCGAAGTGTCCTGCGAAGTGAACTTTGTGGCTAGTTCGGATGCCTTTGTCGATTCAGCCGAAGTTGGCAAGAACCCAGCATTGTCATTTTGCTGAACGCTAGAAAGTTTTCCAAAAAGTGGACCAGCAACTGCGCTTATTCCAAACCAAGCGATGATTACCGCAATTGCGACCCAGAGTAGGCCTCGACCCTTTTTGTCAGTTTTTGTGGAGCGATGACTATTTACTTCGGACATAGTTTTTAGAGCCTTTACGGTCGAGAGCTGTGCTTCCTATTCTAATTCATGAACTCAAACCGGCGGTTTACGGGACTCCTAAAGGCTTTTGGGCAAGTGGCTGCACAAAATAGGTCTTAGGCTAAGGACATGACCCTTGAAATAGTTGACGCAACTCTTGGGTCCGAGCTAGTCGACTATCAAGTGGCTTGGGAGCAGCAGCGCATCACTCATGCGGGCGTCGTTTCCAGGACCCTAGCTGACACTGTGATTTTGCTTGAGCACGCATCTGTGTACACCGCAGGGCGGCGAACTGAAAACTTTGAAAGGCCAACTGATGGAACCCCAGTTGTTGATGTCGATCGCGGTGGGAAAATCACTTGGCACGGACCAGGTCAACTGGTTGGATATCCAATAGTTCACTTACCGAGTGCGATGGATGTGGTTTCTCACGTTCGCCGGCTGGAAGATGTAATTATCGGAATTTGCGCGGACTTTCAGTTAGAAACTTCCCGCATTAAAGGCCGAAGTGGCGTGTGGGTCTTGGATGAGCTGCAAGATCGAAAAATTGCCGCAATCGGAATTCGAGTTGCCCAAGGCGTCACCATGCACGGTTTTGCGCTGAACTGTAACAACGACCTTTCGGGATTTGATCGCATAGTGCCATGCGGGATTACCGATGCCGGCGTTACCACGCTTTCTGGCGAACTTGGAAAGGAAATAACGGTTAGCGATGTTCGTGCCAGCGCAATTGCGAATCTGATTCGGGTATTTGAACCCTTGACTCCTGAATACTCCCTAAGCCTTTTGAATTCACCTCAACTAGACTCAGTAACGTGACGACTCCCATTACCGACCAATCCCCAGATGCAAATGCTGCGCCTCATAATGGACAAAAATTGCTTCGGATTGAAGCGCGTAATTCGCTGATACCAATTGAGCGAAAGCCCGAGTGGATAAAGACCAAACTCAAAACTGGACCAGAGTATTTACAAATTGTAGATCTCGTTAAGTCCGAGGGTCTGCATACCGTTTGCCAATCGGCTGGCTGTCCAAATATTTTTGAATGTTGGGAAGATCGCGAAGCAACATTTCTTATCGGTGGGGATCAGTGCACTCGCCGATGCGACTTTTGCCAAATCGATACTGGCAAGCCCGTTGATTTAGATCGCGATGAGCCCCGCAGAGTTGCCGAGTCCGTCAAGACAATGCAACTTCGCTATGCAACAGTGACTGGCGTCGCTCGCGATGATCTGCCCGACGGCGGCGCCTGGTTATACGCAGAAACTATTCGCCAAATCCATGAGGTTGTCCCTGGTTGTGGTGTGGAAATGCTGGCACCAGATTTTGATGGCAAGCCAGATTTGCTAAAAGTGGTTTTTGAATCACGGCCAGAAGTCTTTGCACACAACATTGAAACAGTCCCCCGAATTTTTAAGCGGATCCGACCAGGCTTTCGGTATGAGCGCTCGTTAGAAGTAATAACATCTGCTCGCGATTTTGGTCTGGTGACCAAAAGTAATTTGATCCTTGGAATGGGCGAAGAAATATCGGAAGTTCACCAAGCACTCCAAGACTTACATGCAGCTGGTTGTGACTTGATAACCATCACACAGTATTTACGACCATCACTTCGCCATCATCCAGTGGATCGATGGGTGCGCCCAGAGGAATTTGTCGCGCTGGCTAAAGTTGCCGAAGAAATCGGATTTGCCGGAGTACTAAGTGGACCACTTGTCAGGTCTTCATACCGGGCTGGGAGGCTCTACCAGCAAGCCATTGCAGCTCGAAACCCATCCGGCGTTTAAGGTAGAGGCATGTCACTGAAAATGCAGGCACCACCGAAACAGCGTTGGTACGTTCAAATTAAAGAAACTTATTCCTTTGCGCGCAAAGAGATCTCATTTCTGGCTCTGCGGCTAATTGGAGTTTTTGCGCTGGGTTTCGCTGTCATTTTCGGCATTGGAATTGCGATAGATCAAAAACTATTTCTGGGATTTCTAGGTTTTACTACGTCATTACTTATAACTGTTTTCTACTTTGGAAAAATTGCTGAAAAAGCGGCTTACTCCTCTATCTCGGGTCAAGTTGGCGCTGCTGCATCTGTGCTAAATGCCATCCGTGGCGCTTGGTTTGTTACCCCAGCAGTAGGTGTGGATAAAAATCAAAACATGGTTCACCGTGTTGTTGGTCGCCCCGGCATCATCCTGGTTGGCGAGGGTTCTCGCCCTGGTGTCTTACTTGCCGAGCAGCGAAAGGCGCATGTCCGCTTTGCGCAAGGCGTGCCAATTCACGAATTAATTGTTGGCGAAGGCGATTTAACGATTTCCAACTTGCAAAAAACAGTTAAGAAAATCAGCAAGTCATTGCGGCCAGCTGAAGTGACCGAAGTGCGCAAGCGCCTTGAGGCACTTCCTAAAACAGCATTACCAATTCCTAAGGGACCAATGCCACAAGGACGAAAGATGTCACGTCGATGAATGATTTAATCTCCACGGTCACTAATTTCTTTACTTCACTTGCAATACCGCAACTTCTTGGAATCGTGCTGGTAGTAGTTTTCTTGTTTAAGAAACTTTTAAAGTGGGCAATAATTTTTGCGATTCTGATGTTCTTTGTATTGCCTTACTTGGATGCGCAAGGCTACTTGGATCAAATCAAGTCGTTCATTAGCTAAAAACTAGCTGACAGCGCGAGCAACTTCACCAGCAGTTGCAATCCAGACATCATCATGGGATTTAACAAAAGTTAAAAACTCTTCAAGCATCGCAATTCGACTTGGACGGCCAATAAATTGTGGGTGCATAGTCAACATAGTCAATCCCCCGAGGGCGCGGATCCCAATAAATTCTTCGCGCCATATTTCCTGCACATCTTTTGCTGAGCGAATTGTGCGGTTCCAATCCCCACCAGAACTAAACCAGAAATATGGCGCATCATCTAAAATCCACTGCACTGGAAGTTCCACAATTTTGTGGGCAGGGTGAAGATAAGGCTTGATGTCATCCATCATGCTTGACGAATAATGAAAACCATTCGCAACCAAGAGATCAAAAGTGTTGGGACTAACTTCCCAAGACGGCGAACGGTACCCCGTGACTTGAGTGCCAAATTGTTCCAGAGCAGCTTTGCCTTTTAGCAGTTCTTCAAGTTCTTCATCTCTAGTTAACTTTGTTGGCGAAGTATGCGTGTAGCCATGATGACCAAGCTCATGTCCCAGCGCGACTATCTCGCGCATTTGCTCTGGGTAACGTTCGGCAACACGGCCAGGTGTAAAAAATGTGGCTTGCAACCCGAGATGATCCAGAGTGTCTAGAACTAACCCGAGACCAACTTTTGCGCCATAGGTGCCCTGTGAGAGCAGGCCAGGACGATCTGCATTTTCGGGATTTTCAGCCAGCCACACTTCTTCCGCATCAAAATCAAAACTGATCACAAATGCGCAAGTTTTTCCAGCAGGCAATTCCATCGGCATTTAGTGCTACTTCGATCTCATGACGATCGAACCAATGACTTTGTCGTGTAAGCCTCGACCATCACGATCCCAAATCATGGCGGGAATGACCAAGCAAAGTAATGCAGTGCGGACCAAAATCTTCAAGAAATTCAGCGGCGCTGTACTCACCGAAATTAAGCGCAGACCAAAGATCTTGTAACCAAACGACGAGCCCGTGGTTGCCGTTAATAATGTAACTTCAAGGGCGAATATCGCCAATGTAGCCGCGCCAAAGTCGCTATCCCCGTAGACCAAGTCTGGCAAAACCAAGTTAGTAACTAAAATTGCGGCAAACCAGTCAGCTGCTATAGCCAAAATGCGTCGACCAAATCTCGCGGCGCTGCCAACCCCCGATTTAGGCAGCCCAAAGCGCTCACCTGGGTACCCAAACTCCAGACCTTGCTCTTCTAGTGCTGCTTTTGGCCCGGAGAGCCATGAGCCGATGTCGCGTCTATCCACAACTTCACTCTAATTGCGTATGGGGCAAGACGCTAATGGGAACTCTCGTAACAAATTGGAAACACATGGGACACGGTCTGGAAATCGAGCCGAAGTAGATTTAAATTAAATCAAAGAATCCTTTGGTTGCTACCGCGAGATTTTTAGGAGAGTCAATGTCCAACCTTGGACTTAAAACCCACGCAGATGCCCTTAAGTTCATCAAGGAAAACAACATCCGTTTTCTAGATGTGAGATTTTGTGACTTACCAGGGGTAATGCAGCACTTTAATGTGCCGGTTGAATCCATAGATGCGGATTTCTTCGCTGGCGGGCAGATGTTTGATGGCTCTTCAATCCGCGGTTTTCAGTCCATTCACGAATCAGATTTAAAGTTACTTGCCGATGTTACAACCGCGTTTGTGGATCCCTTCCGTAAAGAAAAGACTCTGGTAATGAACTTCTCAGTTCATGATCCATTTTCAGATGAACCTTACGCGCGCGACCCACGAACAGTCGCAGCAAAAGCTGAAGCTTACTTAGCCTCCACTGGAATTGCTGATACCGCATTCTTTGCTCCAGAAGCTGAGTTTTTCGTATTTGACTCTGCGCGATTCAAGACCACAACGAACGAATCTAGTTACCACGTGGATTCCATCGAAGGTGCTTGGAATGCTGGAAATGAATTTAATGCAGACGGCTCCGACAACCGCGGATACAAAACTCGGATTAAGGGTGGCTACTTCCCAGTTTCCCCTACTGATCAAATGGCGGACTTGCGCGATCAAATGGTCGTGCGACTCGCCGAAGTTGGCTTACTAGTTGAGCGCTCACATCATGAAGTGGGAACTGCCGGTCAGATGGAAATTAACTACCGCTTCAACACTTTGCTCAAAGCAGCTGATGAAGTCATGTTGTTTAAATATGTAATTCGTAACACCGCTTGGGAAGGTGGCAAAACTGCGACCTTCATGCCAAAGCCGCTCTTTGGTGACAACGGTTCCGGTATGCACGTGCATCAATCTCTTTGGACAAACGGAGTGCCACTTTTTTATGATGAGCGTGGTTACGGCGGGTTATCTGACCTTGCCCGTTGGTACATCGGTGGAATCTTGAAGCATGCTCCATCGCTTTTAGCATTCACGAACCCAACTGTGAACTCTTACCGACGCTTAGTTCCTGGCTACGAAGCGCCAGTTAACTTGGTCTACTCCCAGCGCAATCGATCAGCTTGCTTGCGAATTCCAGTTACTGGCAGCAATCCAAAAGCTAAGCGAATTGAATTTCGTTGCCCGGATGCAGCGAGCAATCCATACTTGGCATTTGCTGCCATGTTGATGGCGGGTCTGGATGGCATCAAGAACAAGATAGAACCACACGCACCGGTTGATAAAGATCTTTATGAACTGCCACCCGAGGAAGCTGCAGATATTCCACAAGTTCCATCCTCGCTCCCAGAAGTACTTGATGCACTTGAGTTAGACCACGAATATTTATTAGAAGGTGGCGTGTTTACCAAGGATCTAATTGAAACTTGGGTTGCCTACAAGCGAAGCGCAGAAATTGATTACGTTCGCTTGCGTCCGCACCCAGCTGAATTCGAACTGTATTACGACATTTAGTTAACTTGTTAAACACCCGCACTTGCTTTGGCAGGTGCGGGTGGTTATCTTTTTGCGCGGTTCATTAGAGTCAAGGCATGATTACTGCCACGCCAGGGAGCTGGGAATCTCCAATCTCACCGCAGTTGCTTGCCTCTGCAGGCGTCTCATTGGAATTCGTGCAAGGGGTGGCAGGCGAGATTTATTGGGATGAATCCCGGCCAGATGAAGGCGGCCGCACTGCAGTTGTTGGCAGTACGCGAGGCGAACTACTTCCAGCGCCATGGAGCGCAGTAACTCGAGTGCATGAGATGGGCGGCTTAAGTTGGCTGGTCTGTAATTGGGGCGATGAGACCGGTTTATTGTTTGCTGAGAAAAGTGATCAAAGAATTTATTGGAAAACCAAGGACACAGATCCAGTTGCAATAACGCCCGTCAGTTCAGCCGGAACCCTTGCTCGATATAGCGATTTCCTAATTCGCGGTCAGGAAATCTGGTGCGTTCGGGAGATAACTCACGAGCACGAAACCAATCGCAGCTTGATCGCAATTAACCCGGCCGGCGAGATACGAATTCTGGATTCGAAATCACACTTTTATGCGCACTTGGCACTGTCCCCTGATGCAAATAAATTAGCTTGGATCAGTTGGGAACATCCGCAGATGCCGTGGGATGGAACGCAATTGCGCGTTGCAAACATCACTTCCGCTGGTGAATTAGAAGCAATTCAAGTTCGCGCCGGCGGACCTAGTGAAGCAGTGAACAGTCCCGTTTGGCGCGATGAAGACAAGCTTTATTACATTAGTGACGCTTCTGGCTTTTGGAACGTCTGGTGCGTTGATGAGAGCGGAAATCGGAATCAAATTTTTACCCAGGATGCTGAGTGGGCCCAGCCAATGTGGCTAGTTGGCGCTCGCTTTCTGCAAAAATTGCCCGATGGTCGATTAGTCGGAATTCATGGCGATCCAGCCAATGAATCACTCGTGATTGGTGATCCCGAAACTGGTCTGTGGCAGGACTGCAAATCTGAATTAACAAACTTCAGTTATTTTTGCACTTCGGACAACCAAATCATCGCTGTCGGTGGCGGGTCTAAAGTGCCACAAGCAATCATTGAATTTTCCGCAACGCAACCATCGAGTCACAAAGTCATTCGACAAATTGAGATTCCAGTTGCTGCCAAGTATTTTCCGGTCGCTCGCAGTGTTTCTTTTCCAAGTGAGGGTGGCCGAAAAGTGCATGCATTTATCTCGCCGGCTACTAATCCTGATTTTGAGAGCCTAGAAATTCCACCTGTAATTATCACTGTGCATGGTGGGCCAACTGCTCACGCCACAGGGGTAGCAAACGTTAAGCGAGCATTCTTTACTTCCCGCGGGTTTACTGTGGTGGATGTTAACTATGGCGGCTCAACTGGATATGGTCGGGCTTACCGCGAATCACTTAAAGGGCAATGGGGCGTCGTTGATACCCAAGACATCTTGGCAGTTGTTTCTGGATTAATTGAACAGGGTCTGGCTGATCCAAAAAGTATTCTGATTCGTGGCGGTAGCGCGGGAGGTTTTGCAGTGCTAAACGGCCTAGTACATAGCAAAGTGTTTGCCGCTGGCGCTAACTACTACGGTGTTGCGGAATTATCTATGTTGGCCGAAGACACTCATGATTTTGAGTCGCGCTACTTAGATTCACTGGTTGGTCCCTACCCAGAGCTTAAAGATCTGTATACCCAGCGGTCCCCGCTGACTTACGCTGATAATTTAACCTCCCCATTGATAATTTTTCAAGGAAGCGACGACCCAATTGTTCCACCTTCGCAGTCATTAGCATTTAGAGATGCTTGTGTAAGAAATAGTATTAAGCATAAATACTTTGAGTTTCCTGGTGAAAGCCACGGATTTAGAAAAAGTGAAACCATAACTACTTGCGCCATTGCGGAACTGAAATTCTATGGTGAAGTACTAGGGTTCACGCCTGCTAGTGAAGTATCAAGTTAAGAAATGGTAACCAACTAACTCAAATTAGGAGAAGGAATGATCGTAACTTATAAAGAAGATCTAATTGGTGGCCCACGTCATCGCAAAGTTTCAACTGGAACAAGTCTTCGCATGCTAACTCGCGAAGATGGCGTTGGGTTTTCATTTCATGACACTGAGCTAGAAGCTGGCACGACCACAACGCTGCAGTATAAGAATCACATCGAAGCTAACTACATAATTGATGGAACCGGCGAACTTGAAAACTTAGAAACTGGCGAAGTATTCCAAGTGCGGGCTGGCATGACTTACACTCTGGATAAACATGATCGTCATGAAATGCGCACTCACACAAAACTTCGAATCATTTGCGTATTCACGCCAGCACTAGTTGGCACTGAAGTACATGACGAAGACGGCTCTTACCCACTGCTATAGGGCTGCGGGAATTTAGTAGCGCGATTCTGTTGGTTTAGGCAGAGCTGCAACATCAGCAAGATCTTGTGCGTTTAACTTAATGTCAGCTGCGGCGGCATTTTCTTCTAACCACTTGCGCCGTTTAGTACCTGGAATTGGCACCATATTTTCACCTTGTGCCAGTACCCAAGCAAGCGCGATTTGAGCAGTGCTGACATTATGGCGAAGTGCAATTGCAGAAATGCCATCAACAATTGCCTGATTATCTGCAATTGCCTGGGCAGTAAATCTAGGATTTGCGCTGCGGAAATCGCCATCACCAATAGTGTCCGCAGTTACTGTGCCAGTTAAGAACCCACGGCCCAACGGAGAAAAAGGCAGAAATCCAATATTGTTTTCAGCGCAATACTTAATAACCCCGTTCTTCACGTGCTCATCTGTCCAGATCGAAAATTCACTTTGCACGCTGGTTACTGGATGAATCGCGTGGCATTTTGCAGTTTCTTCAACTGTGGTTTCAGAGAGTCCGATGTAGCGAACTTTGCCAGACTCAACTAACCCAGCAAATGCTCCCCAAGTTTCTTCAATTGGGACTTCTGGATCAACGCGATGTAATTGATACAAATCTATGTAGTCGGTACCCAAACGGCCCAGCGAATCATCACAGGCTTGGCGCACATAATCGGGATGACCATTTTTGCCATACGAAGTCATATTTACTGGCGTTAATCCGCACTTGGTCGCAATAACTGCCTTATCCCGGTGGCCATCCTTAACGAGATACTCCCCTAATAATTCTTCGTTGGTCCACGGTCCATAAACATCGGCAGTATCAAAAAGTGTGATGCCAAGGTCTAATGCCTTATGTATAGTCGCTCGAATTTCCGCATTGTCTGCATCGGCCACGTTGTAGCCCCACGACATTGGCATGCAGCCAAGTCCGATAGCGCTTACTTCTAGGTCACGTAATTTGCGAGTGGGCATCTGCGTCATTCCAAAATTCTATGTCCTGGGTTGCTATCTGTTCATCCCGCGCTGTGTTTGCCCATTAAAGTGGGCTTATGAGCGAAATAACAATGTACGGTGCGCAGTGGTGTGGCGATTGCACTCGATCCAAAAGATTGCTAACACAACTTGGTGTTGATTTCGAGTACATAAACATTGAAGAAGTCGCTGGCGCAGCTGACAAAGTTATGGAAATAAATGGCGGAATGCAATCAATTCCAGTCATCATCTTTCGCGACGGAACCCATTTGACTGAACCAAGCGATAAAGATTTACGCAAAAAGCTTGAAAGTTTAGAACTTATCTAATTTTATTGATTTAAAAGATTAAGTCGTACCTGCGGAATACTTCATCTTGGATGTAACCTCGGCCCTCATACAAACTTTGCGCAGTGGCGTTGTCATTTGCAGTTCGCAAAAATACTCTTGTGGCGCCAGCCTCGCACGCAGCGCTTTCTGCTGTTTCCATAAGTTTGCTGGCGATACCTTGCCCGCGATTCGCCTCTTCAACGTAAAGGTCATTTAGTAACCAAACATTGCTCAAGGACACAGTTGAAAAAGTTGGATAAAGCATGGTGAACCCCACTGCAACTGAGTCATAGCGAGCAAAGAAAACTACGGCTTCGTCGTTTTCTAATCTCGATTTTAAGTAATCAAGAGTTTTGGCATTTGGAGGCTGGTTATAAAACGCTCGATACTTTTCAACTAGCGGATGTAAGTCTCCTGCATCCGCTAGTTTTGCTCGCCCAACTTCTAACATAATCAAATACTAGCCCGCATGAACCGGTGCATCATTGGCCGCAAGCGTGTCTTTGTCAGCATTGATCATGAATACCCAAATTATGGCTCCCAAGATCATGAAGCCAGCACTCCACGTGAATGCTGCAACGAAGCCATCAGTAAGTCCGAATGCGACTGCGCCGGCATTAGCTGGATCAGTTGGATCAATCATGTTTGCGGTGAAGTAACTAGCAGTTGCTGTTACGGCCACAGTATTTAGTAGCGCTGTACCAAGTGCGCCGCCAATCTGCTGGGCGGTGTTAAGCACTGCAGAGGCCACACCAGCGTCATGATTACCAACACCGAATAGTGCTGTCGCTGAAATTGGCACGAAAACGAGTCCCATGCCCAGGCTAAGCACCATCAGGGCCGGCAAAATATCGCTAACGTAGGAACTTGCTGGCTCAAGTTGGGTCAATAGGAACATTCCAACGCTCGCCATTAGTAACCCGATGAAGGACACATAACGCGGCCCAAACCGAGGCAGTGCTTGCGAGGCAATTCCCGCACTAATTCCAACCCCAACAGAGAAAGGCAGAAATAAGAGCCCTGCTTTAATTGGTGAGTATTGCAAAATCCCTTGGAAGAAATACGCCAAGAATAGGAACATTCCAAATAAGCCCGCACCAACTATGAACGAAGTTAAATAACTTGCACCGCGATTACGATCTAACAGAATGTTCATCGGTAATAGTGGATGACTCGTGCGACTTTCAATTACAAAGAATGAAATAAGTAAGACAAGTGAGGCACCGAACCAGCTTAGGGTTGTTGGATCTGACCAGCCGAGCTCGCCTACTTGAGTAATTCCATAAACCAGGGAAACTAACCCAAGTGAAGAAGTAATTGCACCCGGTATGTCGTAACGAGTATCACCCGTTGCTTTACTTTCGTGAACATTTGAAGTCGCTAAGAAAAATGCCAAGATTGCAATTGGCACATTTACAAGTAGGCACCAGCGCCAAGAAGTATATTGCGTCAAAACTCCACCAAGTATCAAGCCGATTGCTGCGCCACCTGCAGAGAGTCCGCCATAAACGCCAAAGGCTTTCGCGCGTTCTTTAGAATCTGTGAAAGTAACGGTAATCAAGGAAAGCGCTGCAGGTGCTAACAGCGCAGCAAAAACACCCTGCAATGCGCGAGCACCGAATAACATTTCCTGATTCTGTGCCACGCCACCAAGCGCCGATGCGCCAGCGAAACCCAAGAGTCCAGTCATGAATGCGCGCTTACGCCCCCAAAAGTCAGCAATGCGCCCACCCAGTAGTAAGAGACCACCAAATGCCAAGGTATATCCAGTTACCACCCATTGGCGGTTCGCATCAGAGATTCCAAGATCGGCTTGTAGTGAAGGCAGGGCAATATTCACAATCGAGGCATCAAGAACAACCATCAATTGTGCGATTGCAATTACCAGCAGAGCTCGCCAGCGATTGGGATCTAATTCAGTAGTTGTGTTGGTCGTTGCTGCAGACATGATTCTCCTAATTGGACTTTATTTAGATTGATTCAAACTCAAGATTTACGGCTCTGCTAACAAGCCCATAACTTCCATCCTTACACATAATGAACGAAGAGCCCTTCTTTCAAAGTTGCGATTCCTGTGCTCAGAGCGAAATAAATCTAATCTTGTGCAAGCTAGGCTTGCGGTATGCGCACCTATCTTGAATTCCTAAAAATTCCAGGTGTTAAACGCCTTTTGGTTAGCGCACTACCTGGTCGACTTTCTTATGGAATGATCGCGTTAGCTACCTTCTTTTTCGTGCAGGACGTCACTGGTTCAATAACTTTGGCTGGTATCGCAACAGGTATAGAAACCCTAACTTCATCGCTAACTGCTGGATTTCGCGGAAATTTAATTGACAAATTTGGGCAGACAAAACCACTAAGTATTTTTGTTCCGACTTGGGTAGCCCTTGTTTTATTTCTTAGCTTTGTCACAACCCCGGCTGCAATAATTATTATCTCGGGCCTTATTGGCCTAGCTTCACCACCAGTGAATCTTTCCACGCGTCCACTTTGGCGAGTACTAGTTGGCGCCGAGAACTTGCGAACTGGTTACGCGATTGACACCGTAATGTCCAGCTCAACAATTGTTGCTGGTCCTGTTATCGCAACTGCGCTTGCGATCCCACTTGGCGGGGACGTTGCGCTCTGGGGCACTGCCGCGCTTATGGCAATCGGCGGCTACGCATTAATTCAAATGCCAGCATCACGAAACTGGAAGCCCGAACCGCAACAGGGTAATGCCATGCGACTGCTTCGCAACAAACAGTTTCAGATTCTCGCCGTCGAAGGCATGGTATTTGGACTTGCTTGGGGATTATTAGAAATTTCAATACCTTCATATGCCACTTTGCAAGGAACTCCTGGGCTCTCTGCACCATTGTTAGCGACTTTGGCAGGCGCCAGTATTTTAGGCGGGCTGATTATTGGTGCACGAAAGTCGCTCACTACTCCGCTACAGGGATTTAAAATTGCAAGCTTGGTTGCCTCAGTTGTCGCCCTGCCATTGGCTTTAACAAAACCAGGCTGGTCAATGGGAATAGTCCTTGGACTGCTTGGACTTGGTATGGGATTTGCTCAGGTATATCACTGGGAAGTCTTGGAGGCGGTTCGCCCAATTGGAACAGCCACATCTGCCCAAGCTTGGCTGTGGGCAGTTGAAGGATCCACGATGGCTTGTGGCATCGCACTCGGTGGCTATTTAGTTGAAAACATAAGTCCGCAATTAGCTCTTGCCGGGGTTTCTTTGGGGTTGATAGTTTCCACAATCTATGTGTGGTGGTATGCAGCAGCAAGACTGCCTGAGGCGAATAAACCTTTATCGGATGCTCAAAAGATTGAAGTGCTCGCTGACTTGGAATCGCCAGCAGAATAGCAGTATGTTCACGTGCGCCTTAAAACATGTGCGATACTGAGAAAACCCATTAAATTTTGGGATTCAAGGAATGAGAAATTGACATGGCAAAAACTGCAGTTAGATCCACCAATAAATTAACTGGTTTGGAATGGCTACGTTCACGTATGGACAAGCTTGGCTACACCTCACTTGAGGAAGTCGCCCAAGAGATCCAGATCAATCGCGGAAATCTTTACCGCTACTTCTCCTTAGAGACTCGTCCGAGCGTCGCTTTGTTGCCTAACCTGTGCCACGCTCTTCAAGCATCACCTTCTGACATCCTAAAAGCCCTCGAGATTTTAGGACCTAACGATCGCTTGTGATCCGTAAATCACCGTCGGATCTATTGTTGCGATAACTTCAAATTCGTTTGAGGTGCGAACAAAAACTCTACCCGTAGCAGATTCCAACTCAAGAAGCATTGAAATGGACGTTTCCACGGCGTGAAACAATTCCGTGCGACATCTTTGTAACGCACTAGCAAGCTCTTCGCCTGCGCTCATTATTAAACGAACTCGCGGTCCATCAAGTATCTCTACTCGTGGTTCAATTACGTCATCGACAAGCATCACTTCGAGCATGTACAGTTTCCTCCTTTGCGTTTGGGAAACTCTTGACTCAGTCCAATGTTGTTAAAATGCACCATTAGATAAATTAAACTTTACTCTCTTAAGTTTGTATAATGTTGATATGACTAAATTGTCAGATATGTCTGAGTTCAAAAAGTCTAAACATCACCCAACGCGCTTACAGATCCGAAGTGCTGGATATTTCTCTCGAATTGGACCAGGGATAGTCACGGGCGCAGCAGATGATGATCCCTCGGGCATTGGCACTTACTCGCAAACGGGGGCGCAGTTTGGATATCAGTTCCTCTGGGCAGCTCCATTTTTACTACCGTTCGCTTTTGCTATCCAAGAAACTTGCGCTCGACTCGCCCTCGTAACTGGGCAAGGACTGGCTGCGCTAATAAAACATAAATTGCCAAACGGGGTCTTATTAATAACAGTCTCCTTGGTGGCGCTAGCCAACACTGTGAATATCGCCGCTGATTTAAGTTTTATGGCAGCTGTCATCGGAATGTTTATCCCACTTCCGCAATTAGTCGGTGTGGTTGTGATTGCGTTGCTGGTTGGGCTAGCTGAAATCATGATCCCATATCACCAATACGCAAAGGTACTTCGGTGGCTTTGTCTTTCATTGTTGACTTACATCGGGGTCTTAGTTGTGGCCAATGTCAATTGGGAACTTGCCTGGTATTCCCTAACTCACATTGATATCGAATTTTCAAAACTTCACATTGCAGCCATTATCGCGATTGCCGGCACAACCATTTCTCCCTATCTTTTCTTTTGGCAAGCTGCGCAAGAAATGGAGGTCTCAAATGATGTACCAGACACTTCTCTTGGCCACATCAGGGCAATGCGCAGTGACGTTTTTGCCGGCATGTTCTCGGGAATCTTTGTGATGTTTGCCATCATGACAACCACAGCGGCCACCTTAAACGCGCAAGGTATAACTGAAATAAACTCACCCGAACAAGCCGCTTTGGCGCTTGAGCCAATCGCCGGGCAGGGCGCTGGCTTGCTCTTTGCACTTGGAATATTAGGAACTGGGTTGCTAGCGATTCCAGTTTTGGCAGGATCCACAGCGTACGCAGTTAGTGAGGCCATGGGTTGGACGGAGAGCCTAGAGCGCAAACCAAGTCAAGCAAAACAGTTCTATACGGTTATAGCAGTATCCATGCTGATTGCAGTTGCGCTCAATTTTCTCGATATAAATCCAGTGCGTTCCTTAGTGGTTGCGGCACTACTCAATGGATTAACTGCCCCAGTTTTGATGTTTATTGTTTGGTGGCTTGCTCGCGATAAACAACTACTTGGCGAATGGGTATCGCCTTGGTGGTCAAACCTTTTAGTCGGCGCTGGCGCCGTCATGATGGCTGCGCTTCCAGTGCTTTGGCTATTTGCGCCTAACTAGTTTGGCATCAAAACCTATTCAGATTTTGTTAGCTTCCAAGCCAAAGGTAATACTGCCCCTGCCGCAACTGCCTTAATTAAGTCGCCCACCAAGAACGGTGCAACACCGTTAATAACTGCCCAAGTAATTGTGTTGCCTGTTGTGTATGCCAACCATGGTGCGCCAAGGGCGTAAATAACAAAACTTCCTGCCACAAAAGCAAGTGCCGTGGTGGCACTCTTAGTGCTCGCGCCACGGCTAGAAACTCTGCCAACCACATATGAAGCCGATACAAAACCAATTAAGTAACCACCAGTCGCGCCAACGACTACTTCGCGACCACTTGCCCCGCCCGCCAAAACTGGCACGCCAGCAACTGCCAACGTGATGTAGAGAATTTGCGCTAATACTGCTCGCTCCGCGCCAAGCGCTGCAGCGCCGGCAAGAACTGCAAATGTTTGCAGGGTAAGTGGCACTGGAGTGAAAGGAAGTGGGATTGCTACTTGGGCGGCTAGCGCAGTGAAGCCGGTCAGACCCAGCACTAAAACAGCGTTACGAACTCGGGACTTAGTTGCCCAGGAATCTACTAATACTCCAGTTACGGCTTGGGTACTCATGTCGTTCCATCCTTAAAAATAAGTCGTCATTAAGTTAAGCTTTCCACGTCTGTTTAGCCTACATGAGTGGTTTTTGCCCTGCACCCAGACACCAATGGTGGTTTAGATAGCCTGTAATCAACTAAAGCGAGTTACTTAATTAGGAGTATGCCATGCGACATTTTGATCAGGCGCAACTAGATAAGTCCCTTACGTTTCCAAGTTTGATTGAAAGCCTGCGTAGCGCTTTTGCGGGTAACTGGACTACGCCAATGCGACAACATCACGGTATGCCTGGGTTTGATAACAACGGTGCCGAAGTAGAAAATGCCCTATTACTTATGCCAGCCTGGACTGGACCTGGCGCTGAAAATTTTGTTGGTGTAAAACTAGTCGCGGTCTACCCAAGCAATGGTCAAATTGATTTACCAAGTATTCACGGGTTGTACTACTTAATAGATGGCAACACTGGTCAGCCATTGGCAACTATGGATGGCGCTCGTATGACGGTGTGGCGAACTGCAGCCGCTTCTGCGCTAGCTTCCTCTTATTTGTCGCGCCCAGATAGTTCGACATTAACTATGATCGGCACTGGCGCGTTAAGTCCATTTATGATTCGTGCCCACATGGCAGTTCGGCCAATTACTGAAGTTTTTTTGTGGAATCATAATATTCGCCGAGCCCATGAACTTGCGCAAGAATTGCGCGATCAAGGTTTGCCAGTGACTTCTCACCCTGATTTAGTTACTGCAGTTGGCAAGAGTGACATAGTTTGCGCAGCAACCCTCACCACTACTCCCCTTATTTTTGGTAAGTGGGTAAAGCCAGGTACTCATATAGACACAGTTGGAGCGTTTACCCCAACTATGCGCGAGACTGACGACGAATTAGTACAACTAGCTTCCTTATTTTGTGATACTCGAACTGGCGCACTCAAAGAAGGTGGCGACTTAGCAATTCCAATTTCGCAAGGAGTTATTTCTAGTGACGACATCCTTGCAGATTTACATGAACTGACCCGAGGCACACATCCAGGACGAACTTCGACACAAGAAGTTACATATTTCAAATCTGTTGGCACCGCTTTAGAAGATCTAGCTGGCGCAATTGCAGTTTGGCAAGCTCGCTAAGAACTTTCTATTTCACCATAGAATTCGCGGCGAAACACCGCACGCGCTCGACGAGTTAATCTGCGGTATTCGTCAGTAAATTCGCCACCACCACGAACTCCATAACCCAATAAATGCGCGACTCGAGCAAGTTCAACTAAGTCCGTTGGCACCATATCCGATGCTTTGCCGCGGACTAACATAACGGCATTTCGCACTTGCATCACGAGCCGCCAAGCTTGCGTCAAAACTAATTGATCGGCCTGCGAAATAAGTTCGTGCGCAGTTTCCAGTCGCAGCGCCGGCATGGTCTCAGTAATTGTGATTTCCGGGATGCTGGATCCAAACTCAAGTTGCTTTACTTGAACTAACCATTCAACATCTGAAAGTCCACCGGGTCCAAGTTTTGTATGCAAGCTTGGATCAACCCCCCGAGGTAAGCGTTCCGATTCCATCCGCGCTTTTAACCTTCGGATTTCCAGCAATTGGGCTTGCGTTAATCCTTCTGGTTTGAACCGAATTGGATTTATCAACGTAATAAATTTTTCCCCAAGTTCATCGTCGCCTGCAACGAACTTCGCGCGAAGTAGCGCTTGCGACTCCCAGCCAGATGACCAATTTTCGTAGTACGAAGCAAACGAACTAAAACTTCTAACTAATGGTCCGCTTTTACCTTCTGGTCGAAGGTCAGCATCTATCGCCAGTTCCGGGTCAGTGCTTGCCGCCATAAGTAAAGTGCGCAGTTCATTTGCTATGGCATGTGCACTTTGCGCGCTTTGTTCAGGGTCAGCGGTGTCCGCATAAACAAATATCACATCAGCATCACTGCCATAACTTAAATCACCACCTCCATACCTACCCATCGCGATAACTGCGAATGGTGGCGCTTGCGGGGTTTGGGAAATTATTGCTGAGAGCGTGCCAGATATTGTTGCGGTAGTTACTGCTGTGAGTGCATTTCCCACCTCTTCTATATCTAGTAATCCCAACACGTCAGCAGCGCTGATTCTAAACAATTCCCGGCGTCGCATAGCTCGAAGCGCAGTAACTGCGTCTGCGGCATTGTCATACCTATCGGCGGTGGCTTTAGCTTCAGCGAGTAAATCAATTGCCGATCTCGGTATTAATGAGTCCGTGGAAGCTAGCAGGTTTACGGCATCTGGCGACCTGAGCAATAAGTCGGTGGCATAGCGACTAGTTCCAAGAATTATTGCTAAGCGTTGCGCGGTAGCTGACTCATCACGCAAAAGGCGCAGATACCAAGGCGTAGTTCCAAGCGCTTCACTTACGCGCCGGAATCCAAATAAGCCAGCATCTGGATCAGGTGTGCTGGCAAACCAATCCAGCATGACCGGCAGCAAAGTGCGTTGAATAACAGCTCGACGCGTTACCCCAGAAGTTAAAGCTGCTAAATGGCGCAGCGCTCCAGCTGAATCCAAATATCCAAGGGCTGCGAGTCGATTAACAGCGTCATCCGAGGAAAGCTTTCCATCTTGATTTTCCAATTTTGCCACAGCTTGAAGTAGTGGTCGGTAAAACAATTTTTCATGAATCCGTCGTACTTCACGGGCGTGCTTTTTCCACTCTTTGACTAGATCAGCATTCGGATCCAGTAAGAATCCCATTGATCGCCCTAGTGCGCGTTGCTGACTCTCGTCAGTAGGCATGATGTGGGTGCGCCGCATTCGCTGAACCTGAATGCGATGTTCTAAAGTGCGCAAAAATCTATAAGCAGTGTCAAGTGCAATCGCATCTTCTCGCCCTACATATCCCCAAGATGCAAGTTGCTCAAGGGCGAGCAAGGTATTTGGGTTTCTAATCATGGTGTCACTTCGACCGTGAACCATCTGGAGCAATTGGACTGCGAATTCCACATCGCGCAATCCCCCGCGGCCAAGCTTGAGTTCACGATCAGCGTCTTTTGCCGGCAGTAAATCGGCAACTCGCTCGCGCATAGCCTGGACGTCACCGACGAAATTTGGTCGAGCTGATGCTTGCCAAATCAACGGCGTGATCGCAGCGACAAATCGATTGCCAAGATCAAAATCCCCAGCCATGGTTCGGGCTTTAAGTAGCGCTTGGTACTCCCAGGTTTGTGCCCAGCGTTGGTAATAATCTAGATAACTTTCTAAAGTTCGCACTAGCGCGCCAGATTTTCCCTCAGGTCGTAGTCCGGCGTCCACATCCCAAATAGTTCCTTCGGAGGTAACTGTCGAACAAACTTTCATTACAAGTTTGGCTAATTCAGTGCCAGCCGCAATAGCTTGATCTTCTGTGGCCTCAAATGCAGGTTCCACCACAAACATCACGTCAACATCGCTCACATAATTAAGTTCACGAGCGCCACATTTGCCCATAGCGATGATGCTGATGTTCACACAGGCTGAATCTGGAACGTTCTCTCGCGCGATCACCAGAGCACTTGCTAATACCGAATCTGCTAAGTCGCTCAATGCCTGCGCAATACCTGGCAAAATCGTCACACTATTTGATCCATCAATTAGATCAATGCCGGCTATCGCGCAGACTTGGCGGCGATAAGCAATGCGCAGTGCGACAAGTGCGCTGTCCCAATCCAGCCCTGCAACACTGGAAATCAAATCTTGCTGCATTTGTTCGGCGCTCGGCACGCTTTGTGCTTCCAAGACATAACCAATATGTGAACAGTGCCGCAATAAGTGTTGTCCTAAGCTTTGAGAGGCGCCAAGAAGTTTCGCTAAAGTTTGCCAATTCTCTGCTGACCAAGATCGCGCGTCCACAGCGCCACTGCCAATAATCTGCGCAAGGCTAACTAAAGCAAGATCTGGATCCGCTGCGGCCGTGATGAATTCCAACTTCGAATCAAGGATTTCACAATCAACGAGGACTTGTTGGCAAGCAACCGTATCTGCAAAGCCCATTCGGGCTAGCCGAGCTAATTGCGAGGAGCCACGCGAAGCGCTCACAGCACTTCTGCCTGATAGTCCTTAACGAGTTGTGCCCAAGCCTGGAAAGCTGGGCGCCAAGTGCTAATCAACTGATCTTGTGAAGCAGCGACATCTTTGCACGCTTGCTCTAGGGTGTTGTCAATCTTGGCAAGTTCATCATCAGTTGCTGCCCAACTAGAAAAAATCTCTGCGTCAATCTCTGGGTGGAATTGCACGCCATAAACTTTTTGCCCAACGCGAAATGCTTGAACGGGGCAAGCATCATTTCCCGCGAGCACTATTGCGTCATCAGGTAAATCCGTTATGTAGTCCTTATGCCACTCGGCTGCAATTACTTCTTTGCCAGCGAGCTTGCCAAATACGGGATCACCAGCCGCCTCATCCGAAACTCGAAAACTTGCAATTCCAATTTCTGGAACTGGTGTCGGTCCAACGACACCATCTACTGCAGTTGCTAAAAGTTGGCCACCTAGGCAAATTCCAAAAAATGGAACATCATTTGCAATTACATCCTTCATCAGCGAACGCGCGTCAGTTAGCCAAGGAAATTCCACGTCATCATTTGCTCCCATGTAGCCACCCATGGCTATGGCGCCTGAAATGTGAGCCGGCAAAACGGCTGGCACCTTTTCGCCGCGGTATGCGTGAATTACTTCTACCTCAACACCGACTTCGTTAATCCACTCACCAACCAAGGCAACGGGGTCGTCGATTTCGTTTTGAATAACTAGAACGATCGGCTTCATTTATAGCACCGGTAAGTATCTATCGAGTTCATATGCGCTCACTTGTGATCGATACTCTTCCCACTCCGCACGCTTATTGCGTAAAAAGAAGTCAAACACATGTTCACCTAAAGTTTCAGCGACCAACTCACTTTTTTCCATGACTTTTATGGCGTCGCCCAGCGATTGCGGCAGAGGCGCGATACCAAGTACTGCTCGCTCTGGCTCAGTTAATGACCAGACATCGTCTTCAGATCCCGGCGGCAGCTCATAACCTTCTTCAATTCCCTTCATTCCTGCAGCCAACATCAGCGCGAAGGACAAATAGGGATTGCAAGCGGAATCTAATGAACGAAATTCAATGCGCGTTGAGTTTCCTTTTGTTGGCTTATACATCGGCACTCGAACTAAAGCTGAGCGGTTGTTGTGGCCCCAACATATAAATGACGGCGCTTCCCCACCACCACTTAATCGTTTATAGGAGTTAACCCACTGGTTTGTCACAGCTGTTATTTCAGGGGCATGGCGCAAAAGTCCTGCGATGAACTGGCGCCCAGTTTTTGATAACTGATATTCCGCGCCCGCTTCATAAAAAGCATTCCGATCACCCTCAAATAGTGACAAGTGCGTATGCATTCCTGAACCTGGGTACTGGGAAAACGGCTTTGGCATAAACGAGGCATAAACCCCTTGCTCTAACGCCACCTCTTTCATAACCACTCGAAATGTCATGATGTTATCTGCAGTTGTTAATGCGTCGGCATAACGTAAGTCAATTTCTTGCTGGCCTGGCGCACCTTCATGGTGACTAAATTCAACTGAGATTCCCATAGCTTCTAGCATTGTGATCGCTTGGCGCCTGAAGTCATAGCCAATGCCACTTGGCGAGTGATCGAAGTAACCAACTTCATCAATAGGAATTGGCTGGACACCTTTTTCTGGTTGATTCTTAAATAAGAAGAATTCAATTTCGGGATGCGTGTAAAAAGTGAATCCTTTATCCGCTGCTTTAGTTAATGCCCGGGTAAGTACGTGCCTTGGATCCGCCCATGATGGCGAGCCATCTGGTAATTGGATGTCGCAAAACATTCGAGCCACGCTATTTTCTTCGCCGCGCCAAGGCAAGATAGAAAATGTCTCTGGGTCTGGGATAGCTAACATGTCAGATTCATAAACCCGCGCAAAGCCTTCAATGGCCGAGCCATCAAATCCAATGCCCTCCGCGAAGGCACCTTCTAGCTCAGCTGGAGCAATCGCCACAGATTTCAGCGTGCCAAGAACGTCGGTGAACCATAACCGCACAAAGCGAATGTCACGTTCTTCAATGGTGCGTAATACGTATTCTGTTTGTTTATCCACTAGACCATGATGAATTACTCGCGTTACGGCTGTGTTACAGAAAATACAGTCTGCATTTATGCTTTAACTGTGCCCCAAATTCGCTTGGCTTTAGTGCAACTTAACCCAGTTGTGGGCGACATAACGGGCAATGTGACCCAATGCCTAGAGGCCGTTAAGTTAGCGGCGGCAAAAGGCGCGGACGTTGTAGTTCTGCCAGAGATGATGATCACGGGTTACCCCGTCGAAGATTTAGCACTTCGTCCCGCATTTCAGCAAGCATCAGAACTCGCTACCGAAAGTTTTGCAGCCAAGCTGAAATCTGAAGGACTTGGCGGAGTTCTCGTATTTGTTGGTTACTTGCGTCGCACTAATGATGACGAGGCCAAAACGCTGGGCACTCCTCGGGGTGGCCTGATGAACTGTGCTGGCGTTATTTACGATGGCGTGATTCAAGCGAGTTACGCCAAACATCACTTACCTAACTATGGCGTATTTGATGAATACCGTTATTTTGTGCCTGGAAATAATTCCGTACTTGTGCGGGCATTTGGTGTTGATATCGCAGTAGCAATCTGCGAAGACTTGTGGCAAGACGGTGGTCCCGTAGCGCAAGTCAAGGCAAATGGCGCAGGCTTGTTAGTAGTTTTAAATGGCTCACCATACGAACGAGATAAAGATGATGTTCGCTTGGATTTAGTCACCCGACGAGCACGGGAAGCTCGCGTGACACTTGCCTATGTGAACATGGTCGGCGGCCAAGATGAATTGGTATTCGAGGGCGATTCAATAATCGTGAGTGAATCTGGTGAAGTGCTTGCTCGCGCTAAGCAATTTGAGACTGACATGTTGCTGGCTGACCTTGAGTTGCCAGCCAGTGGAACCAGCACAGTCTTACCAACAGGTGAATCGGTTATCGAACTAGCTAGCGCTGAAGTTCACGACCATGCGATGAGTATCGACACAATTATCGAACCTCGACTTGATCCATTAGCGCAGGTTTACGCAGCTCTTGTTATGGCGCTGCATGATTATGTAATTAAAAACGGATTCAAGACAGTAACTCTTGGCCTCTCTGGCGGAATTGATTCAGCTCTCGTGGCCGCGATTGCAGCCGACGCTATTGGCGCGAAAAATGTCTTTGGCGTCTCCATGCCATCTAAATACTCATCCGATCATTCGATTACCGATGCCAAAGACAGTGCCGAGCGAATTGGCTTGAATCACCGTACGGTTGAAATTGAACCAATGATGCAGGCTTTCTTACAAAACCTCGCGCTTACTGGGTTAGCTGAAGAAAATTTGCAAGCACGTGTGCGCGGCATGATTTTGATGGGGATTTCAAATCAAGAAGGACACTTAGTTCTGGCTACTGGAAATAAGAGTGAGCTATCTGTTGGCTATTCGACCATTTATGGAGATGCAGTTGGTGGATTCGCCCCGATTATGGATGTCCCCAAAGTGGATGTCTGGGCATTAGCGAATTGGCGAAATGGGCAAGCCAAAGATCGCGGCGAAGTTGCCCCGATCCCAGCTTCCAGTATTACTAAAGAGCCAAGCGCAGAATTGCGGCCAGGGCAACAGGATTCTGATTCACTTCCAAACTATGAAGAACTAGATGCGATCTTGCAGGCCTATGTCGAGCAAGACCAAAGCGCAGTCCAAATCATCGCAGCGGGATTTGACGCAGAAACTGTTCATAGGATCTTGAAGTTAACGGATCGCGCAGAATACAAACGCCGGCAATACCCGCCTGGCCCAAAGGTTTCTGGCAAAGCTTTTGGCAAGGACCGAAGGATGCCACTAACTAACTTTTGGAGCGAATAGCGAAGAAAAGTTCGTTCAGTAAATATGGCCTAACTTTTTTCAGCGAATCCGCTGGCTTTTCAGCGACTGGCACATGGCCTTAAATCCCTGACACAATAGAGGCACAGATCCGGGTACTGCCGCAGCGCAGCCTCGAGAGCGGAGTACTAAATGTCTATCGAGCCGTTGTATGGCGGAAAACAATCTCGCCGAATTACCACCAGCGATCTCATCGATGCGAAATCACGTGGCGAGAAATGGCCCATGATTACTTCGTACGACGCCCTGAGTGCCAGCATTTTTGATGAGGCTGGAATCCCTGTGTTATTGGTTGGCGATTCAGCTGCAATGGTTGTTTACGGTTACGACTCCACAATTCCCGTTACGGTATCTGATCTATTGCCCTTGGTTGCAGCCGTTGAACGCGGAAGTACCAGAGCCATGGTGCTAGCTGATCTACCGTTTGGTTCATACCAAGCAAGTCCAGCGCAAGCCCTGGAAACTGCAGTTGCTTTCATGCAAGAAGGCAGGGCGCACGCAGTAAAGATTGAAGGCGGTCGACACATGGCTGAACATGTCGAGCTTTTAACGCGCTCAGGCATTCCAGTTATGGGTCATATCGGTTTGACGCCACAGTCGGTTCACCAAATGGGGGGCTACAAGGTTCAGGGTCGCGGGGATGCTGGTGAACAACTTATTGCAGATGCCCACGCCTTAGTTGCAGCGGGAGTTTTTGGGATTGTCTTGGAAGTAGTTCCACATGAATTAGCTAGTCGATTGACTTCACAAATTCCAGTTCCCATAATTGGCATTGGCGCTGGCCCTGGAACTGACGCGCAAGTTATTGTTTGGCAGGACCTACTTGGTTTAACTCCAGGCAAGCAAGCAAAGTTTGTTAAAAGTTATGCAAACTTGCGCGATGAAATGTTATCTGGCGCTCGCGCTTGGGCTGGCGATGTAACTAACGGTACTTATCCAGACTTAGAGCACTCCTACACTTAGCAATAAACAAAATAATCTAAGTTTCCAAGTGCTGCTTTTTTTCTTGCGAGCATCGCCTGGCCGAGAACTTACTCTCAAGAGTTTTTTTGAGATTTTTAGTTAAAAAGTCCACAAATTTTTACGATTTTGCAAAAGTTTTTTTCATAATTATTCAATTTATTTGCCAAAGTGACGTATTGCAAAGTTGATTCTTGCGCAGCTCAATAAATTTTAATCGTTGTGAATATTTGTTAAAAAATACCGATTTTATTGGGTTTTTTCACAAATTTTGAGCTTAGAAATTATAGAAAGTGCACGCAAAATACCTTCCGAAATCAGCGGTTTTTTCGAAAATTTACGCAAATATTTCGTTGCGACACGCAGGCGACATATTTGCAATAAAACAAACAAACTATCGAATTTTCTGCCAACCTAGTAACAAGAACCTTCGGGAAGTCCGAGGGTCTT
>JBEEND010000016.1:0-43700 GCA_041192345.1 Actinomycetota bacterium | reverse complement strand
ACTGCTTCATCATCAGCAACCATCACGCCGCAAACTTTGGCTCCAGCTGCAATAGCAGAATTAATTTTGGTTGCTGCCATTGCAAATCCAAAACCAGTTGGGACAAGCGCTATTACTTGTGCGTCCAATTGAAAGTCATTTGTGATTAGCCAAGGTTCTCCTTGAGCCCAGCCATCTCCAACCACACTGTTGTGCGAGGTTTTCACAATTCGAATGTTTCCGGTTTCCGGAAGTGGCTCGTGAATCGTTGAAGTTAACGTAGTAACTGGATTCCATGGGGCTACAACGACTTTTGTAACGACTAAATTATGTTCCCGCTCCATTATTTTTAACAGGGACTGAGCTGCTTGCACGGAAGCTTCTGATCCTTTACTGCCTCGAGTGGGCCTTCGGTCCCAGGCAACGGGTTTGACGCCGTCAGCAATGACTATTTCAGTAGTCGAATTGCCGATGTCGATCCCTGCAACCAGTTCCATAAAATTTATTTTGCAGTAAGTCCACGACGTGCGTAAACGTCGGCTGCTTGCCGGAAAAGCTCCGCATTTCTTTCGGCGCCTTGAGCTTGCAAAGTATCCGCAATATTGAGTAAATCCTGCGCAGTTGAACGGCCTGGGCGAAGTGCGTCATAATATCCCAAAACCATTTCATCAGGTAGGGAAGTAAGTTCAGCGGCCCTAAGAAAATTTGCAGCAAGTTGTGGGTTGCCATTAGCTTTTGCGACCTGCGCTTGATGTGCCAAAGTGTCGGGATGAATTCTCACATCATCAAGGGTTATGTCTCCCCGCCGAATTGCTTCTACCGTGACCTCTGAAACTTGTTTGCCCGAAAAACCCTGTTGATTTTCAGTCATCAGGTGACCACCAAAGTTTGTGGGTGCTGTGAATTCACGCACATGCGCTCAATTGCAACTAGCGAAACGACTTTAGTGTGATACCTAGCTTCAATTGCTTCGTCAGAGTAGGGATTGCGTACCGGTTCGGGAGTCGCGCCTTTTGCATGGCGCCCAGCGTTAATACCCATCATTCGATACAAGTCGCGCGTGATGGTTGGCGCAACGGAATATAGTTCCAGATTTGCCAGCGGAGCTAAATCCCGTCTATGTATCAACGCAGTGCCTTTAGCTTGAAGTCCGACACTGACACCAGAGCCTGACAACCGCGCCGCGGTCAACCCGATCATTCCCAAATCTAACGTGTCATTGATGCGCACAATTCGCCCGACACAACCCTCTTCTTCGAGACCTGCGAGCAATTCACCAATTGCATCCGCAACGCTGAGACCAGAAAGTGTTACCCAGATGTCTTTTCCAGTTGCCGGCGAAACACCAATAACAACATCCCGTGGGTCGTAACTAACTTCTGCTGTTCCACGCTCTGAAATATTCTTGTTTACAAAACTTTGTTGCTCACTCAATAAATCTGCAACTGATCGTTGCTGGCGGATGGTGTCAACTTGCTGTTGACGCTCTGGAGTCATTTGATATCCAGTGCCAGGACCTGAATAAACATTTGGATCTGTAACAAGTGACAATACGTTCATGTCCTCATCAAAAATTGCCGAAGTTTGTAAATAGTCGCCTGCGACTCTAGCTTTCAACATGTCTAGGCAACGCTGGGCTTCCAGGTCAAAGCCATTTTCCGCAAGCGCTGTTATGACATCAAGCATTGTGACATTTGTGTCCATGATTGTGCGCGCTGCAGTAAGTGGAAGCATTAAGTCTCCAGATGTAATGTCCTTTGAACCTGCAGCATCAACTGCTTCATCCGCCCAAGCCGCGCTGAAATCGCCCAGACCAAGCCAGGAATAAACTGCCGTGACGGCGTCGGTAGCGCGGCGGCGCAAGCGAGCGACTTCGTCTTCGTCAGCAGTACGTAGGCCACCATCAACGCCCCAATCGCGTTGCATAGCCAAAAAGTCATCAATGTCCTCTGAATTCCATTGACTTGGGCCAAACATATTGTCGTAGCGCTGAATTGAGCCAAAACCACTATTAATAAAGTCTGATCCGCCAATAAAAATTGGGTGAGTTCGAGAAGTTCGCCGAACATCAGACTCACTCATGAGTGCGTCATTTCCAGTGCAAGCTTCTAAATTGCGCAACATAACCATGACGTTTTCTGCCATTAACGAGCGCACGCCGCCCGGAACAGCCCCAGCTACAGCAGCTGAATCAATGCCACCATTTTGCACACCTTGCGATCCGATGGCGCGGGCAAGTGCAACGCATCGAGCCTCCAAATAAAACATGCTGCATTTTTGCGCGCCACCCATTAATGCCTCCGAGCCACCACCTGAAGTAACGCGCATCTTGATACCTCGACTGGCATAAGCACTTGTTAAAAACGCTTTCGACCAAGGGGTGTCATCACCATCAATAAATATTTGTTCAGTCCCGTAAAGCGAAACAGTTTCTGCGTAAGAAACTAAACCACGCATACCAAGTGCTAATTCGGCAGCTTCCTCAACGGAGCACTGCACCAGAACACCAGGGGACCCAACCGCTGCCCCAATCGAAACCGCAACTGCATTTGATGGCGCATCAGCAGCTACCGGGACTGTGGTCTCAAGCTCGCGGAATCCAAATGCTGCCGCAGTTGCAGCGTCTGCTGCGAGCAAAAGTGGATCATCAGAACGATTTGTAACGTGTGCCTGATTACTTGGCGTTCTGCGAGCTCGCATTTTTGTCATTGCAATAACTAATTCCGCCGCGTTAAGTAAGGACAAAACTTCCGCTAATTTAGCTGGGGTCATCCCAGAAGCAAGACGCACAATGTCTAATCGCGAAATGTTCGGGTCAACTAATCTGCGCGCAAAATCTAAACTTTCAATTGCCATTGCCTCAGGAGCAACTTCTAAATCAATGCCGTGAATAGCTATAAAGGAATCTATGGAATCAAATTCTGATTCAGTTCGTCCGTCCAGCTCTGTGATACGTCCAGCTGTAATCACTAGCGATGGCGCTGGATCGTTTGGTCCATTGAAAGCTACTAAGCCAAGTTCGGGAGCAGGAGTTGCGAAGCCATCGAGATTTACGCGCTGCTCGTTCATGAAACGAAAGCGACCAATTGGCTCTTTCGTTGTCATACCTGTTCGACTCTCATTTTGATTAGGCGCTACAGGCTTTATTGAAAACAGCTATGGCTGCTTCGGCGCAAATCTGGTCTTCATCCCAAGATCCGCCGCTTACTCCGATGGCTCCAACAACGCGATCGCCATCCCAGCAAGGAATCCCGCCAGCAAAGGCAATGTAACGACCGTTACCGTTTGCATTCATGCCAGGTAAGTCGCCATCGGGCGCAATTCGCGCTCTTAGTTCACCGGTTGCAATTCGATTTGTTACGGAAGTGTATGCCTTATCTACTGCCAAATTTGGACCGGCAAGTTCAGCTCCGTCCATCCGATTAAAACTTAATAAGTTCGCGCCAGCGTCAAGTACAGCAATTGACATCGGCGCCCCAATTTCAATGGCTTTCGCTTTAGCACTTTCAGTCATCAATAACGCAAGCGCTAAATCAATTTCCATTCGCTCAACTCTTGGCATTACTTGCCTTTCTTATAGTCGTGCCACTGGGCAGCGCGGGCGCGCATTTTTTGATGCATACCCTGCATTACGTTCACACTACCCAAATACTCTTTCGAGACTTTCGCAACCATCGTGTAATTGGTATCAACCACATTTGCAACCGGAGTTAAAGCGGTCTGCGCAACAAACTGGTAGCTATCTAGCGTTGACTGACCCGTTAACTCGCTGACCCAGTGCACCATTTGGGAATGGGCAATTCGAAAGGCATCTTCAAGTGGTTTTGTGGATCCGGTCGTAATGATGAAGTCATCTGATTCAATCCGCGGCCACGGCGTAGGAGTGTTCTTTATTAAATCGACAATCATCACGGTGTCCATTGCAGTCTCAACGGCAACGCCACAAGTTTCACCTTCACCTTGGCGAGCATGCCCATCACCAAATGAAAATAGTGCGCCCTCAACATTTACTCCGAGGTAGCAAGTAACACCTGCCCGCATTTCTGGGGTGTCCATGTTGCCGCCCCAATCTCCTGGTGTCAGTGAAGATCGGACTTCGCCCAGTGCTGGTGCTACTCCGACCGTGCCGTGCATCGGATCAAGAGGCAGCGCTGCGGTGAATTTTGTATCTGCAGCTGCGTACCTCACGAGCCGTGCTTTCAAGTCAAGTTCATAAATCCAAGTTCGCTCAAGCAGAGCTGGTTGCAAAGTAGCAGTTGTTGCGGTCGAAGTTAGAGCGCCAAAAAATGGCACGGTTGTGCTAACTCCCCAAGCCTCACGGGGTTCAATAGATACAAAGTGAACTGCAAGAGTGTCGCCAGGCTCTGCGCCTTCAACATAAAACGGACCAGTCTGCGGATTTAAAAATCGCGGATCACACACTTGGGTGGACATGTCACTGGCCGATTTAACCTGGCCACCAAAGCAATCAAATGACCACGAATCAATGAATGATCCAGGCTTAATGCTTACGACACCTTCTCGGCCGCCAAAAGTAAAAGTATGTGTTGTGGGATCGGCGTCTTCATCTGGGGCCCAATTGCAAATATCAAAAGTCATGTCTTTATTCTGACGGATTGAGTGCTTTAAGACTTAAGTATTAACCCAAAAATGTATTTGAAAATGAAAATTGGGCACCAGCAATGCTGATGCCCAATTTCAGTTGTTGGTCCGTTATGCGCGTTCGTGAGCTTCTTCCATTGTCGTACGACCAATTTCGGCGTAGATATCTGGATGCTTTGACTTAACCCAAAGGGCATAAAGCAGACCGAGCACTAGAGTACCGACAATTATCACTGGCAAATTTCCAACTAGAAGGGATTTTGACTGGTATCCGGCTGCGAAACCAGAACCTACAGCGCTAAATAGCAGTGATAGCGCATAGATCATTCCAGCGGCACCAACAAGTGGAGCAACAAGAGTCGTTAGGACATTACCCTTGTGTGTCTTTTTGCCCCAGAAGTAACCAATTACTGCAAATGAGCAAATAACTTGTACAACCAGAATGAACGCAGTTCCAACTAAGGATGGAACTGTGTAAATTACGGCAAATGGAATCAGGCTGGCATCTGAAGTTGCGCCCTCAACTAAAGGATCTGAGGTCCAGGCAGTTGAGAATGTCACAAATAAAAGCACCATGACAATATTGATAACGGTAACTACAGATGATGCAACAGCTGGAGACTGGTGCTTGTGATGCGTGCTTGATAACTTGTTGCGCATGCCAGTAAATGGAAGTTCGCGACCAAGTGCAAATACGTAGCGTGAAGCAGCATTGTGGAATGCCAACGCACAAGCAAATGAACCTAGAACCAAAAGCACTCGATAGAAGCTAGTGGTTAGTGAACCCAAGTTGTCTGTGACTGGGATAAGCCATAGATCAATTGGGTTTCCAGTTGAGTAGGTTGATACTTCAACCGTTGCTTTGCGACCATTTGCAACTACAACCATCCAAGATACGAAGGTGTAGAACACACCAAGTCCGACCACTGCGATCATGGTTGCGCGCGGCACAACATGCTTTGGATCCTTTGATTCCTCACCATAGGCTGCTGTGGTTTCAAAACCAATCCACGACCAGAAGGCAAAGAAGATACCGAGTGCTGCTGCGCCAGCTGCCACCGAAGTGCCATAAGCGCCAGCTTCAAGATTTCCAAAAGCTGCCATTGGAGACACTGTCTCAGAGAACATGAAACCGTCAGGTCCACCCTTGAAAAGAACGCTGACTCCGAATGCAAGAAGTAATAGAACTTCGGCAACCAGAGTTACGCCGAGAACGGCTGCAGCGACAGTGATGTCGAAGTAGGTCAAGACCCAAATCAAAACCAGGCCAGCCATCGCAATGATTAGCCAGTTAACTTCAATACCAGCCATGCTGCTCAAAGTATCGGCTGCGAAGAATGAAAAACCACCAATCAAGGTTCCTTCAAACAAAATGTAAGCAACAGTTGCTAGGAGTCCTGCAGCCATACCCCAAACCTGGCCAAGACCATGTGAGATGAAACCGTAAAACGCACCGGCAGTTGTGATGTGCTTAGACATCGCAGCAAATCCAATCGCGAAGATGGAAAGTACGATTGTTGCGAATAAGAATCCAGCAGGAACGCCGAGTCCGTTACCGTAACCAGCACCAATTGGAACATTGAAGCTCATGGCTGTGATTGGGGCAGCATTTGCTACCGCCATAAACAGCACGGCTGTCAATCCAATGGCACCCTTGCGAAGGCCCTTTTGGCTTTCGGTATTTGTCGACATACGTTCGACCCTTTCGTTAGGGCGATGGGAAAATCCCAACGCTTCTCACTTCTCCCAGTGGTGACCTGAATCACACGGTTGGGTCGACTTTGCCAGAAACTTGCGTCTAAAACGCTAAAATTGCCGAACTTTTTAGATTTTTTTGGTAAAAAATTTTGGGAATTTGGTATGAAATATGGACATTAAGGACGTTAATTCACTAAATTTATTGCATATTCCTTGATTTATAGGCATATTTGGCGTCAAACCAATACGCAACCAAAAGGCACTAAAAGGTATGGCCATTTGGTCTAATTTATGCCAGTATAGAAACGCATGTAAGTGACACCCGCACTAGTTGGTTGATTCAAGGAGGTTTCGGCTGATGACACAAGAACAGGTTGGCGCACCCGAATTCGACTATGGTCTTTTTTCGTATGACTCAAAAGAGCAAATGATTGCCAAGTCGAAAGAATTTTGGAATCCAGGCAAAACACAATTTTGGATTGATGCTGGAATTCCGCTGGTCATTGATCGACGTGAAGAATATTTCATTTACGACATGTCAGGCAAGCGGCTAATTGATGCTCATCTAAACGGCGGAACTTACAATTTGGGACACCGCAATCCAGAAGTAGTTCAAGCCGTAACTATGGCTATGCAGCATTTTGATATTGGAAACCACCACTTCCCAGCTCTGGCTCGGACTGCATTAGCTGAAGCCTTAATAAAGTCAGCACCAGCGGGTTTAAGCAAAGTTATTTACGGCTCTGGCGGTGGCGAAGCAATCGATATCGCACTTAAATCAGCACGACATGCAACACAGAAGCGAAAAATTGTCTCAATCATAAAGGCGTATCACGGCCACACTGGTTTGGCTGTTGGAACTGGCGATGACAGATTTTCAAAATTGTTTCTCTCGGATCGCCCCGAAGAATTTCCACATGTTCCTTTCAATGACTTAGCAGCGATGGAAGATGCATTGCGTGGCCGCGATGTTGCCGCAGTAATTATGGAAACTATTCCGGCGACCTACGGATTCCCGTTACCAAATCCTGGCTATTTAGAGGCAGTAAAACTTTTGTGTGAAAAATATGACGCACTTTACATCGCTGATGAAGTGCAAACCGGATTGATGCGAACTGGTGAACTCTGGGGCATCACAAAACATGGAATTACGCCAGATATCTTGGTTACTGGAAAAGGTATTTCGGGTGGACTTTATCCAATCGCAGCAGTTCTTGCTACTGACAAAGCTGCAAGTTGGTTAAATGAAGATGGCTTTGGACACATCTCGACATTTGGTGGCGCTGAACTTGGTTGCATCGCGGCCCTGAAAACTCTTGAAATTTGTTCGCGAGAAGAAACTCGCTCCATGGTTCACTACATTGCCGATTATGTGGCCATGCGGTTAGCAGATGTGCAAGCAACTTACCCTGATTGGTTCATCGGAATTCGCCAAAATGGCGTAATTCTTGGCTTGGAATTTGCTCACCCACAAGGCGCCAAATATGTAATGCGACACCTTTATGAAAATGGCGTGTGGGCGATTTTTTCAACTCTTGATCCACGGGTACTTCAATACAAGCCGGGCATTTTACTTAAGCCCGAAGTTGCTGAAGAACTTTTAGATCGCACCGAGTTAGCAATTGGTAAAGCGTATGCAGAAATTCGCAGTGAGCGCAGGTCAGCATGAGTGAAATGACTTTTGAGCCATTAATGGTGGAACCTGCAGGTGTTCCTCGCGGCCGAGCAATGGTTGAACGCGCAGATTGGGCAGCCCGTGCTTATGCAAAATACGACATCGCAACCGTAAATCGCATAGTTGATGCAGCGGCCTCGGCACTAGCGAATCGCGCTACAGAATTCGCGCGGGATGCCGTTGCCGAAACTGGCTTTGGGGTAGTGGACCACAAAACTTTAAAGAACATCGCGTGCTCCACTGGAATTGTTGAAAACTATCGTGGTCAAGACTTCGTCACACCAGAAATTGATGAAGCTAACAAGATTGTGGCAATCCCGCGTCCGGCCGGTGTGATCTTGGCGCTTACGCCATCAACAAATCCAGTTGCGACGGTATCTTTCAAAATCATTTTGGCCTTGATGACTCGTAACGCGATCATCATCAGCCCGCACCCAATGGCTAAGCGGGTATGTGTTGCAGCAGCAAAAGCAATGGCCGATGCCGCAATTAGCGCAGGGGCGCCTGATGGAATTATTCAAATCGTTGAGGACCCATCAATCCCGTTGATTAATGCCTTAATGACAGATGAAAGAACTGATGTGATTGTGGCAACAGGTGGCAGTCCAGTTGTTCGCTCGGCTTATCGCAGTGGCAATCCAGCATTTGGTGTTGGCCCAGGCAACGTTCCAGTTTTAGTTGATGCCACTGCTGACCTTGCAAAAACTGCAGCCAGAATAATTGAAAGCAAGGCATTCGATAATTCAATTTTGTGCACAAATGAAAGCGTCATAATCGCTGAAGAAGCAATTGCTGACAAATTGCTAATGGCATTTGCTCGCGAAGGCGCATATGTGCTCAAAGATGAAGAACGCGACGCCGTGCGCAATGCAGTTTTCCCTGATGGTCACTTCAATACCAAAATGGTTGGAAAAGACGCCTCTTGGATTGCCGAGCAAGCTGGCATAAAAGTTCCAGTAAAAACCAAAGTCTTAGTCGCTCCTTTTGATTTAGCGGTACCAGAAGAGCCGTTAGCGCACGAAAAATTGTGCCCAGTTTTAGGGTTTATTCGCGTGCCGACTGCATCACGCGGAATTGATATTGCGCGCGCGATCCTGCGCATTGCAGGCGCTGGACATTCCGCAGCAATTCACAGCACTAATCCAGATCTAATAATGAGATTTAGCGCCGCCGTGCAAGTTCTTAGAGTTTCAGTAAATGTGGGCAACAGCTTGGGAGCCTCCGGCATTCAAACAAATCTGCCACCGACCATGACAATTGGTACTGGCTTTGCTGGCAGGTCTTCATTAGGTGAAAACTTGCAACCAAAGCACTTGGTAAATTACACCCGGCTGGCATATAACTCTGACGTTCGAGAAGTTATGCCTTCTTTTGCCGGACTAAATCCTTGGACAAATCCAACTGGCCCAGTACCTTCCTATCCACGTGCCTCAAATGATCGCATTCAGGAAACGGTGCACGCACCAATTCAGCGGGAACCGATTTCGCAAGATGTCGCTGAACTCCGTGATGAAATTCGCAAGTTAATTGTTGAAGAACTTCACGCATTGATTAAGAACTAACGAGAGATGAGAATTTAATGGCAGAGCTTCGGTCGTTCATTTACATCGACCAAATGCAACCTCAAACTATTTGCTACTTAGGCTCATGGGTTAAGGGAGCGCTGCCACGAGCAAATATGGCTGCGCAAGTAATTGAAGTTGCCCCTGGTTTGGATATCGAGGCTCTCACTGATGTTGCGCTAAAGCATGCCAATGTGCAGGCTGGCATTTTGTTTGTGGAGCGAACTTTTGGTTACTTAGAAATTCATGGCCTAACAGAAGAAGTTCGCGCTGCGGGTCAAGCAGTATTGGCGGCTCTTGGGACCACTGAGGCATCTGCCATGAAACCAAAGATTTTAGCTTCCCGTGTAGTCCCATCAGTTGATCAACAGCATGCCTTCCTGATCAATCGCAACAAAGTTGGATCCATGATTTTGCCAGGTGAGTCCTTGTACATTTTGGAAGTTGCGCCTGCTTCATATGCAATCTTGGCTACTAATGAAGCGGAGAAGGCAACGGACATCAAGGTTGTCGACTACCGGATGATTGGCGCAACCGGCCGAGTTTACCTTTCTGGAAAAGAAGCAAATGTTCGAGCAGCAGCGGAAGTTGCCGAAAAAGTTTTGAGTGATCGCTAATGGCAACTGATAACGAAATGTTGCGTTCACTTGTCCGCGACGCTCTGCGAGAGGCGTTGAACGGAGCAAACGGCCCTACCAAAATCGCGAAAGCACTTACCGTTGAATCCAAGCCAGCACAGCTGGTTGAAGTTGTATCACTCAACAATGATTCAGATTTGAAATCACTGGTAAATCGAGTTTTAGATTTGGCAGCTGACCCGCAGACATTAGCTGCACTGCGCGACGGCACAATCGCCTTTCAGCTGAGCCAACAGTCAAGTAATCATTCCACGAATGATTCAAATGCCACCCGAATTGAAAAGGGTGCGGTAACTGAATCAACAATAAGAAAAGCTGCCGAATCAGGATCAACTTTGATCCTGGGTCGGAAGGTAGTTGTTACTTCCCTAGCACGCGATAAAGCGCGTGATTTGGGCGTAGCAATTATTAGAGAAAATCAACAAGAAAATCAGAAGGGATCGGTGATGCGCTGATGTTAAAAGCGCGAGTCATCGGAAATGTATGGGCGACCCGTCGTCTAACCGAGATTCCCAATGGGGCTTTTCTCGAGGTAGAAGTTGAAGGTGGCGCACACTTGGTTGCCTTCGACGTCCTAGGTTCCGGTATAGGTGAAAGTGTTCTGGTTTCAACTGGCTCAGTAGCAGCATCGTGGTTTCCAGACTCAACTCCACCTATTGACGCTCTCATCATCGGGTCAATTGATGAGGACACTAAAAGTTCTGGGAAGCATGTCGCTTCTTAGTACATCGCTTGAGAAATCAAGCCGTAATAACTGAAATATCCGAAAGCGAACCACGGTTCGCAATCACAAAAGGAGAAAGATATGTCTAGCAACGCACTGGGCTTGATCGAAACTAAGGGATATGTTGCCGCAGTTGCCGCAGCAGATGCCATGGTTAAGGCAGCCAATGTAACTATTGTTGCGCGTGAAGAAGTTGGCGACGGTCTTGTGACTGTTGTCATCGTGGGCGATGTCGGCGCAGTTAAAGCTGCGACAGATGCAGGCGCTGAAGCAGTTAACCAAGTTGGCGAACTCGTTTCACAGCATGTAATTCCGCGTCCGCACCTTGAGCTAAGTAAGTTCTTCAAAGTAGGCGAATCCGCGTGACCTCGGGCCCACTCGTAGCAGGGCCCGAATTACGCGTCTACTTACTTGTTGAAGAGTTGCAACAGCAATTCGCTGCTTACATGAGCACACCGACGCGAGCCCGGGGTTATCCACCATATGGTGGTCAACATTCGTTGATCATTGAAGTGGCTCCCGGGCTTGCGATCGAGCGAGTAATTGATTTGGCGCTGAAGTCGGTACCCGAAGTTGAACCTGGCATTTTGTTTGTGGAGCGTCAGTTTGGTGTTTTGGAAGTTCATGCTTCTGACATTGAACTCGTAAAGCGAGCAGGACAGGCGATTCTTGATGGAATCAATGCCGTCGCAACGGATCAATTACGTCCCCGCATACTTTACAGCGACATTATTGAGAACATCACAGATCAACATGCGATTATTCTCAACCGCAATCGCCAGGCTTCCATGGTTATGCCAGGTGAATCATTGTTGGTTTATGAAATGACGCCAGCATTGTTCGCAACTGTCGCTGCTAACGAGGCTGAGAAAGTTGCTCCGGACGTCACACTTGTTGACGTGCAAATGATTGGTGCTGCAGGGCGGGTCTACATGAGTGGTACAACGCAGAGCGTCACAAAGGCGCGAGATGCAATCACTAAGGCACTTGAAGCAGTAGTCGGTCGCGACCAGAGTTAATTGGTATACAAACTTTTCCAAAAGTGACAAAAAGTATTGGCTATCGAGCCAAAATGGATGTGGCGAAAGGATGAAGTGTGGCTAGCTATTCAAATGAACCGACTAAGTTACAAGAGTTTGCCATTGATGCGGTTACTAAATTTGGCTACCCCTCAGATTCAACGATTACGCTAATAAATATATCGGAAAACGCTACTTTCAAAGTTTCAGATTTAAAAACTGGACTTGACACAATTTTGCGAATTCATCGCCCGTTTTATCACAGCAAACAGGCAATCCAAAGCGAACTGGATTGGGTTCAGTCTTTGCGAGAAGTTCAACTTGTTCGAACACCTTCTATTTTGCCTTCTGGCTCGGGTGAGCAAGTAATTCTGGTAGAAGATTCAACGGGCGAGCAACGTCACGCCGTAATGTTTGAATTTATGCCAGGGGTAGAACCCACTGAAGATCGCCTTGTTACGGACTTTGAAACACTAGGCGCGATCACTGCTAGATTGCACAACCAAGCCAAGCAATGGAAACGTCCAAGTAATTTCACGCGCTTCACGTGGAATTTTGAAACTGCGCTGGGTCCTAATGGACATTGGGGATCGTGGCGAGATGGCTTGGCAATGGGCCCAGCTGAGCTGGAAACTTTGGGGAAACTTTCCGAAACGATTCAGAAAAGATTAAATCGGTTTGGAAACAGTGAAGACCGTTTTGGTTTAGTGCATGCTGACATGCGCTTAGCAAATCTTTTAGTTTCCGGTGAAGATGTCACAGTCATTGATTTTGATGACTGCGGGTTTAGTTGGTACATGTATGACTTAGGGTCCTCGGTTTCATTTATAGAAGATCACCCCTTAGTGCCTGACATGACGGCTGCTTGGGTTGATGGGTATCGAGGGGTTTCGCAATTGTCCAAGGAAGAGGAAGCTGAACTACCTACTTTCATAATGTTTCGCAGGTTACTTTTAGTTGCTTGGATTGGCTCCCATCAAGACACTGATACGGGTAAGCAAATGGGAGCAAACTTCACTAAAGTCAGTTGCGATTTAGCAGAAAACTACCTGTCAAAATTCGCATAATCAGGGATACTTTCGGTAAACCGCAATGAATTTTCAATTGATTCAGGAAAGGCAAAAGGAGAAAATATGTTTACTTCAATCAGTGGTTATTCAGTAGTTGTCACTGGCGGCACTAAAGGAATTGGCAAAGGAATCGCCCGCGTATTTGCAAAAGCTGGTGCCAACGTTTTGATTACCGGCCGGGATGAAGCAAGTGCGAAAGCGGCTTGCAAAGAATTGACTGCTCTTGGCAGCGGAACTGTGACGTATCTGCTTGCTGAAGTGAGTAGCAAATCGCAATGTGAACTAGTGGCAGCGACCGCCATTGAACGCAATGGTGGGATAGACGTGCTTTGCGCTAACGCTGGCATTTTCCCAGATTCAAAACTGGCAACTATGTCTGAAGCGGATATGGACTTAGTTTTTGGAACGAATATAAAAGGAACTATGCTTTCGGTGCAGGCATGCCTGCCAGCACTTGAAAAATCTGGCCACGGCCGAATTGTTTTAACCTCATCGATAACTGGTCCGATAACTGGATTTCCAGGCTGGTCCCACTATGGCGCAAGTAAAGCTGCCCAGCTGGGATTCATGCGGACCGCTGCAATTGAACTGGCACCAAAAAAGATCACTGTGAACGCAGTGCTTCCTGGCAATATCGCAACCGAAGGTCTTGCCGACATGGGGCCCGAATACCGCAAAGCCATGGAGGCCTCGGTACCGCAAGGGCGCCTTGGTGAAGTTGATGACATTGGTAATGCTGCATTGTTTTTCGCAACTAAAGAAGCCGCGTATGTAACGGGGCAAGCTTTAGTTATTGATGGTGGACAGATCTTGCCAGAGTCCCTCGCTGCACTTGAAGCAATGTAGAACGTTCACAGTTACTGTTGACTTGTGTCTGAAAATGAAAGTGACTTAGGTCGGGCAGCGCAGGAAGCACGTACCCGCATCCTTTCTCAAATCGCGAATGGACAGTTGCGCCCCGGACAAAAACTTGGAGCGGAACGTGACTTAGCAATTGAAATGCAAGTCAGCCGATCCACACTTCGCCAGGCACTTACCGTGCTGGAAGAAACTGGAGTAGTAAGAAGGCTTCCTGGGCGAGGGGGTGGCACTTTTGTTTCTTCAGAAAAGATTGATCGAGATCTATCCCAAATCGTGGGTGTGCCTTCTTTGCTTCGCGGCCAAGGGTTCACAGCTGGCACAAGATTAATAAGCGCATCAGTAATACCGGCTGATGTAAAAACTCAAATGGCACTGGGCTTAGTGGATGGTGACCACATTTTTGATGTGATTCGAATCCGATTAGCTGATAGCGTGCCAATTTCGCTGGAACACGCAAGGTTTCCGGCAGAAATGTTTCCAGGATTACTCGAACGTCCACTTGGGAATTCCCTCTATGAATTGTTAAGCAAGCATTACGAGACCACGCCAGATGAAGCAGTCGAACATATCGACTTGGTTAATGCCTCTATCGACGAAGCGCGAATCCTTGAAGTGCCAATTGGTTCGCCATTGCTTTCGGTAACTCGAACCACAATGGACACCAGAGGTAGAAAAATTGAATATTCCCATGATCTATTTCGAGGCGACCGGACGCGAATTACGGTTCGAACTAAAGGTCGCCCAGCTACCTCAGAACAACCTGGGCAACGCGGGCGAACTGTTGAGTTAAAAGACATTTAACGCCCTAAAGAATTAACTTTTGCCAGCCCACAGATTGGATACAATCAGGTTATGGGTGCTTTAGCCGGTCTAGTCGTGGCAGATTTCACGCGAGTTTTGGCTGGACCCTACGCAACTATGCTGCTTGGCGACATGGGCGCGACCGTTATCAAAGTTGAGCGCCCCGAGGTTGGCGATGACACTCGTCATTGGGGTCCACCTTTTGATGAGGCGGGGCGAGCCACCTACTTTGAATCTGTAAATCGAAACAAGACATCCGTTGCAATAGATATGACAACGCCCGCTGGAATAGCTGAAGCTCACGAATTGATAAAGCGGGCAGACATTGTCATCCATAACTTTCCACCCAGCCTTAGTCAAAAATTTGGACTTGACTACGTTTCGGTAAAAAGTTTGAAGGCCGATGTTATTTACTGCTCAATCACCGGATTTGGCTCGGGCGCTGGGGCAGCGATGCCTGGATACGATTTGTTAGTCCAAGCTATGGGCGGGTTAATGAGTGTTACCGGACCTGCGCCAGGCCACCCGACAAAAGTGGGTGTTGCGTTAGTTGATGTCATCACCGGCATGCACGCAACGATCGGAATTCTTGCCGCCCTAAACCATCGCAATTTATCTGGCGACGGCCAAGAAATCGAAGTTAACTTACTTTCCTCACTTCTGTCGGCGATGGTGAATCAAGCGAGTTCATTTGTAAGCGGGGGAGTTGTGCCAGGAATTCTAGGTAATGCGCATCCTTCCATAAGCCCATACGAGGTTTATCAAACTTTAGATCGATCGATCGTTATTGCAGTGGGAAATGATGGCCAGTTTGTTAAGTTATGCGGCGAATTAGGAATTCCAGAAATCGCTAGTGATGAAAAATTCATTACAAATCCTGATCGAGTAGCAAATCGAATTGAATTAAACGAACTTCTTGCTGAGCAATTTTCCAAGCAGGGCGCTGATCATTGGTGGAAGGCGCTATCTGGCTGCGGAGTTCCGTGCGGACCAATTAACGCGATTGACGATGCATTTAAATTGGCAACTTCGCTAGAACTAAATCCAATCATCACAATTGAGCAAGACGGGGAATTACGTCGCCAAATTGCAAATCCAATCACATTTTCCAAAACTCCAGTTCGTTACGACGTAGCCCCACCAAGTTTGGATGAAGCATGAGTGAATTAGTAACGGCGCAAGAAGGAGTTCTTCGAGAGTTACGCTTGCAAATCGCATCTGGAAAACTCAGCCCTGGTCAGCAAGTAATTCAAGATGCCCTCGCGGCAAGTCTCGGTGTTAGCCGGGTGCCACTTCGAGAGGCATTAAAAGTTCTTGAAGGCGAAGGGCAAGTTGTTTATCATCCGCATCGCGGCTATTTTGTGGCCGACTTAAGCGTGGCCGACTTGGTTGAGGTATACCGAATTCGCTCAATCCTGGAAGACGAAGCGCTGCGAGTTGGGGTGCCATTGTTGACCAATGAAGACATCGAATATTTAGAAGATATTTTGGTGGATGTTGAGGCGGCAGCTAAAACTGGCGACGTTACGGCTGTGACCGCAGCCAATCGGCGCTTTCATTTTGCAATTTTTGAAGCGAGCAATATGCCTCGGCTAGTTCGCATGATTCGCAATCAGTGGGATGCAACTGATGCTTATCGCGGTGTTTACTTCGCAACTCCCGCAAATTTGGCACATATGAACACCGAACACCGCTCCATGATTGCAGCGCTAGTGGCTCGCGATGTGGAAAAGTCCATTGCGCAACAAGCTGCCCACCGAGAAAACTCAGTGACTGTTGTAAGCCAGGCAATTAATAAGTCTTGAGCGTGCTTAGGCGAGGGGATTTCCTTATTTTGCAAGGGTTTCGCTATTCTTACTAGGTATGACCCCGCAGGAACTAGCCGATCACATTCGATCCGCAGTTATGGCTGCAATTTCCACTGGTCAACTGACACTTTCTCAAGCCGATATCCCTGCTGAAATTGTTGTAGAGCGGCCAAAAAATTTAGATCATGGCGATTGGGCAACTAACATTGCGATGCAGTTAGGTAAGAAAGCGGGCCTAAACCCGCGCGCTGCTGCTGAAATTTTGCAACCATTTCTAGCGCAACTTCCAGGCGTTGATGGTGTTGATATTGCCGGACCTGGATTTATTAACCTTCGACTTTCAGCTGCTAGTCAAGGTGAGTTAGCTCTAGACATCATTGCTAAAGGGAATGCATTTGGTCGAGGCAACAAGCTTGCTGGCAAAAAAATAAATGTGGAATTTATTTCAGCGAATCCAACTGGACCGCTTCACCTAGGACACACCAGATGGGCTGCAGTTGGCGATGCGATCGCTCGAGTATTAGAAGCTGAAGGCGCCAAGTCATCGCGAGAGTTTTATGTTAATGACTTAGGTGTTCAGATGGATAAGTTTGGGGCTTCAGTAAAGGCCGCAGCAATCGGTGAACCAATTGCTGAAGATGGTTATCACGGTGCCTACATTCCTGAATTAGCAGAACAAGTAGTATCGCAATATCCAGAAATTATAAATCTGCCAGAACCCGCACGAACTGATGCGTTTCGAGATGCGGCTTACGCATTGCAGTTAGCAGATCAAAAACGGGCTCTTGACAATTTCAACACCCACTTTGATATTTGGTATTCGGAAAAGTCGCTTCACACTTCAGGCGCGGTAGAGCGCGGGTTTGAAAAACTTAAATCCCAAGGTCACATGTTCATTGAAGGTGGCGCAACGTGGCTTCGAACCAGCGACTTCGACGACGATAAAGATCGAGTCTTAGTTAAAGCTGATGGCGCATTAACTTACTTTGCATCCGACACTGCTTATTATGTTGACAAACGTAATCGCGGCTTCGACTTATGCATTTACTTACTTGGCGCCGATCATCATGGGTATGTGAATCGGTTGCGGGCAGTTGCAGCATGTGCAGGTGATAACCCCGATGAAAATATTCAAATTTTGATTGGCCAGATGGTCAAGATGCTTAAGAACGGTGAAGAGGTCCGACTGTCAAAGCGAGCCGGAAACATCATCACTCTGGAAGATTTGGTTGATGAAGTTGGTGTTGATGCGGCTCGCTATTCCCTTATCCGTTACCCAGTTGATTCGCCTCTTGTTTTAGATTTAGATTTGTTGGTATCAAGTACCAATGACAATCCGGTTTATTATGTGCAGTATGCCCATGCCCGCATTGCTTCGGTAATACGTAATGCAGCCGAGCTTGGTTTGATACCTGCAAATACCTCAGATTGGGATCCAAAAACTTTTGACCCGGCGCAACTAACTGATGCTCGCGAAGGCGCACTGCTCGGTTTACTTGCGGACTACCCGCGCGTAGTTGCCAGCGCTGCGGAACTTCGCGAACCGCACCGAATAGCGCGGTACATCGAAGAAGTTGCCACCAGTTACCACTCGTTTTATGCCGCTTGTCGAGTTTTGCCACAAGGCGATGAACCCGTTACTGCACTTAACATTTCCCGACTTTGGTTGTGTGGCGCTACCCGCCAAGTCATATTCAATGGTTTGGAATTGCTGGGTGTAAGTGCACCCGAGAGAATGTAATTATGTCTGGGCAACTTAATCCGCAAATCTGGCCAGCATCAGCAACACGAAATTCAGCAGGCGAAATTACCATTGCAGGTTTATCTGTTACTCAAATTGCCAAAGAATATGGCACACCAGTTTTCGTTTTTGATGAAGCTGACGTGCGTAAACGTGCCAGGGATTATGTAACCGCCTTTACAGTTGATGACATCCAAACCACGGTGCACTACGCGGCTAAAGCATTTATAACGACAAAAATTGCCCAATGGATTCATCAAGAAGGGCTTGGCATAGATGTGGCAAGTGCCGGCGAACTTGAAGTGGCATTGCGCGCTGGAATTGATCCAAGCCATATCATTATGCACGGAAATAACAAGAGCGTCAGCGATCTTGAGCGCGCAGTTGAAGTGGGAGTTGCGCGAATAGTTATCGACAGCTTGATTGAGATTGAGCGACTCAATGCGATCGCAGCCAGGGCCGGCATAGTTCAGCAAGTTTTATTGCGGCTCACGGTGGGTGTAGAAGCACATACCCATGAAGCAATTTCCACAGCTCATGAAGATCAAAAATTCGGTCTATCCGTCGCCTCCGGTATGGCTATGGCTGCGGTAGAAAATGTTTTAGCATGCGATGCTTTGTCATTGGCTGGCTTGCACTCACACATTGGTTCACAAATCTTTGACGCCACCGGCTTTGAATTAGCTACTCATCGAGTAGTTGATTTTGCCGCACAAATTCGAGACATTCACGGAATCTCTATGAGTGAGCTCGACGTTGGTGGCGGCATGGGTATTGCTTATGTTGATGGCGATGATCCGTTGGACGTGTTTGAAATGGCAAAGTCCATATTAGAAATAGTCCGAACTCAATGCGCCCGGGTAAAACTTCCAATTCCACATATCAGCGTGGAACCAGGGCGAGCAATTATTGGAAATCCTGGAATCACTGTTTATGAAGTTGGAACTGTTAAGCCAGTAGTACTTGATAGCGGAATGATTCGACACTACGTATCTGTTGATGGTGGCATGAGCGATAACATTCGTACCGCTCTATACGACGCGCAATACAGCATCAGTTTGGCTAACCGAACACCTGGCGATCTGCAGGTTGTTTCTCGAGTGGTTGGAAAACATTGCGAAACAGGTGACATTGTTGTTCGAGATTGTGAGCTGCCAGCAGACATCCGACCAGGAGACCTGGTGGCGGTAGCAGCAACTGGCGCATATTGCAGATCCATGGCCAGCAACTACAACCACATTCCTCGCCCAGCCGTAGTGAGTGTGGCAGGTGGGGCATCGCAAGTACTTCTTCGCCGAGAATCCATTACGGACGTGCTGGCAACAGACCCAGGAATCAATTAGTCCCTGACTAGCCACGTATTTGGCTAGATTCCGCGCTTTCTGCCAGACTTAGAGGGCTTTGCCAAGGCTAACCGAGCCAATTGTTTCGGCGCTGTATTAATACTGCATTAATAAGGAGAAAAAATGAGTTCCCCGATAACTATTGCGCTACTGGGTGGTGGAACTGTTGGGGCCAGTGTTGCTCATTTGCTTTCCGAAAGCGCAGCCGATTTAACCGCGCGTATTGGCAGTGAACTGAAGTTGATCGGCGTTGCCGTCCAAGATATCTCCAAGTCACGCCCTGGTGTTGATCCAAATTTGTTGACAACTGATGTGGCAGCATTAGCCTCTTCCGGCGCAGATATTGTGATCGAAGTAATCGGCGGCATTGAGCCTGCAAAAACTTTGATCGAATCTGCAATTGCGCATGGTTCATCCGTTGTAACTGCCAACAAAGCATTGCTTGCTGCCCACGGCGCGCACCTGCACAAACTTGCCGAAGATGCTGGCGTTGATCTGTATTACGAAGCCGCAGTTGCCGGCGCAATTCCGTTACTTCGCCCGTTACGTGAATCTTTATCTGGCGACAAAGTAACAAAAATTCTTGGAATCGTAAATGGCACAACAAACTTTATTTTGAGCAAAATGTATAACGACGGCGCAGCTTATGAAACTGTGCTCAAGGAAGCGCAAGAACTTGGGTATGCCGAATCAGATCCAACAGCAGACGTTGAAGGTTTTGATAGCGCAGCTAAAGCTGCAATTCTTGCGGGACTGGCTTTTCATACGAACGTCACCGCTGAAGATGTTTACCGTGAAGGAATGACGAAAGTCACTGCTGATGACATCGCAGCTGCCAAATCTCTTGGGTATGTCATCAAGTTACTTACAATTGCGGAACTTACTGACGATGAAAAAGGCATTATCGTGCGCGTGCACCCTTCGATGATTCCTGCAACTCATCCATTAGCAAGTGTGCGAGATGCGTTCAACGCCGTTTTCGTCGAAGCGCATTCTGCTGGCGAAGTTATGTTTTATGGTCGTGGCGCAGGAGGCGCACCTACTGCAAGTTCGGTAGTGGGCGACGTGGTTGCAGCTGCTCGAAATCGCTTAGCTGGATCGTTAGGTCCTGCGCAAAGTATTTATGCCGATTTAGAGTTGCGCCCAATAGGTGAGGCTAAGACTTCCTATTATTTGAACCTGAAAGTAGCAGACGAGTCAGGTGTGCTAGCTGCTATCTCTAATGAATTTGCAAAGCATGATGTATCAATTCAGGCAGTTCGCCAAGATGGTGAAGGTGACGCTGCCAGTTTGATCATCCGGACGCACCAAGCACCAGAGTCTAGATTGCGCGCCACTGTTGAAGCTTTAGAAAATATGAAAGCCGTTCGAGAAGTACTTGGTGTGATGCGAGTCGAAGGCGCGGGCGCGTAGTAATGGCTAACATTTGGCGCGGGGTTATTGAGGAATACCGTGACCGCTTGCCGATTTCTCCTAATGACGTTGTCATTTCTTTAGGAGAGGGCGGCACTCCTCTTGTTTATGCCTGCACTTTGTCGGAAGCAACTGGCGCCAAGGTCTACTTAAAAGTTGAAGGAATGAATCCGACTGGATCCTTTAAGGATCGCGGCATGACAATGGCAATCACCGATGCCGCGCGAAATGGCGCCACTGCCGTAGTTTGCGCTTCAACCGGAAATACCAGTGCTTCAGCAGCAGCGTACGCAACTAAAGCTGGAATGAAATGTGCGGTTCTTGTTCCCCAGGGAAAAATTGCCATGGGAAAGCTTGCCCAAGCGGTTATTCATGGCGCAAGTATTTTGCAAGTTGATGGAAATTTTGATGATTGCTTGGACATAGCTCGCGGACTGGGACAGGACTATCCGATTTCATTAGTAAATTCAGTTAATCCATCCAGATTGCAGGGTCAAAAAACTGCGGCTTTTGAAATAGTTGATGCGCTTGGTGATGCCCCAGACATTCATTGCTTACCTGTTGGAAATGCCGGAAATATTTCGGCGTATTGGATGGGCTTTACCGAGTATTACCAAGACAAGATTGCAACTAAGCGCCCACAGCTTTGGGGCTTTCAAGCTGCTGGCGCTGCGCCTTTTGTGGCAGGTCACCCAATTGCCAAGCCAGAAACTATTGCAACAGCAATTCGCATTGGTAAGCCAGCATCTTGGGATTTAGCTATCGCAGCCCGCGATGATTCAGGCGGTCTGATTGACGCAGTAACTGATGAGCAAATTTTGCAGGCTTACCGAATGTTGGCTGATAAAGAAGGATTCTTCGTGGAGCCATCAAGTGCGGCGTCCGTTGCTGGACTTTTGCAGCAGGCCCAACGCGGATTAGTTGATGCCGGTTCAACAATTGTTTGCACCGTAACTGGTAACGGATTAAAAGATACGCAATGGGCGCTGGAAGATTCGCGAGATCCAGTCCTGATTCCAGTTGATGTTAAGGCCGCCGCGGCTGTATTAGGTCTTGCCTGATGTCACGCAAAGTTTCGGTATCCGTTCCGGCTACGAGTGCAAATCTTGGACCTGGATATGATGCGCTTGGACTAGCTCTAGAAATCCGCGACTTTGTAACTGCAACTTTTACTGACGATAACAAGGTGACGGTAGATATCGTTGGCCAAGGTGCTGGCAAACTTCCAACTGATGAAACACATTTGATCGCAAAAACAATCATTGATGCCTGTAAAGCATTTGGCACCGAAGTAACTGGACTACATGTTGAGTGCAAGAATGCAATCCCGCAAGGTCGGGGATTAGGTTCCAGCGCCGCGGCAATTGTGGCGGGTTTAGTTCTGGCGAGCGAGTTAACCTACTCCCGTGCCAGCGAAGATGAATTACTCCAGATGGCAAATGCGATCGAAGGTCACCCGGACAATGTGGCCGCTTGCTTACTTGGCGCACTTACTATTGCTTGGCTGGAGTCAGATAACAGAGCAAACAGCGTTTCGATGAATGTTCATGAGGACATTTTTCCAGTCCTAGGAATCCCACAAACTGAGCTAGATACCCATAAAGCACGCGGCTTGATTCCGGAAACAATTGCGCACGTTGATGCTGCCTTCAATGCTGGGCGCTCGGCACTTTTAATTGCAGCCATGATCGGTAATCCAGATTTTTTACTCGAAGCAACCCAGGATAAATTGCATCAGCCATTTCGGGCAGCTGCCTACCCTGAGTCAATGGAACTCATTGGATCACTTCGGGAAGCGGGCATTGCCGCCTGCATAAGTGGCGCTGGACCAACAGTTATCGCACTGACAACATCTGATCAGGTCGCTGCGGCAACAGAAATTATCGCAAAATCTGCGTTTACTAGCTCTCCAGTGGCTGTGGCCGATCTAGGCGCAACTACTGAAGTTTTGGATCCGGGGGAGAGTAAATCAGCGCAGGAAACTGACGAAAACTAGGGTTTCTAGGCCGGCAATTTCGCAGTTGTCGAATCTACCTGCTAGTGTTTTCACATCGGTTGAATTTCTTTCGCCGGACATCCCGCAAAATTTTAGCGAATCGCTCGCGCATTACTGCTGGATACAAAAATACGTAAAACTAACTACTCATAACAAAGGGACACATAAGTGACCGAGACAAGTGCTAAAGACAATGGTTTAGCGACCAAACTACTTCCAGAACTAAAGGCAATGGCTGCCGGACTTGGAATTGACGGTTCATCAGGAATGCGAAAGGCCGAACTAGTATCGGCGATTGGCGCCAAGCAAGGCGGCGGTAGAGGCTCTCGTTCAGCTTCCCGTCCCGCTGGAGCTGCAACTAATTCTGAAACTCGCGAAGAACGTGCACCACGCGAAGAACGTGCACCACGCGAAGAACGTGCACCACGTGAAGATCGCGCGCCACGTGAAGATCGCGCGCCACGTGAAGACCGTGCACCACGTAATAACGACAACAACAACGACAATGATTCTGGCGATCGGGGCGATCGCAATGACCGCAACAATCGCAACCGTCGCGGCCGTGATCGCAATGATCGCAACAGTCGCAACACACGCAGTCCACGTGGTGGCGATCGTGATTACGACTTAGAAGTATCTGATGATGATGTGCTGCTTCCAGTAGCTGGAATCATAGACATTCTTGATAACTATGCATTCGTTCGAACCTCAGGCTACTTGCCAGGTCCAAACGATGTTTACGTTTCAATGGGTCTAGTCAAGCGCTTCTCACTTCGCAAGGGTGACGCTGTAACTGGTCAAGTTAAGCAGCCACGTGAAGGCGACCGTCCACAAAAATTCAATCCACTTGTTCGCATTGAATCAATCAATGGTCTTGAACCAGATGAGGCAATCAAGCGTGTTGATTTTGGTAAGTTAACACCGCTTTACCCGCAAGATCGGTTACGTCTTGAAACTGTTCCGAACAACTTAGTAACTCGCGTTATTGACTTGGTGGCACCGATTGGTAAGGGACAGCGTGGTCTAATCGTTTCCCCACCAAAGGCCGGTAAGACCATGATTCTGCAGAACATTGCAAACGCAATAGCAGAGAATAATCCAGAAGTTCACTTGATGGTAGTTCTAGTTGATGAACGTCCAGAAGAAGTTACAGACATGCAGCGCTCGGTTAAGGGTGAAGTTATTGCTTCAACTTTTGATCGTCCCGCAGAAGATCACACCACAATCGCCGAACTTGCAATTGAGCGCGCAAAGCGTTTAGTTGAAATGGGCCACGACGTAGTTGTCTTGCTTGACTCGATGACACGTTTAGGCCGTGCTTACAACCTTTCAGCTCCAGCTTCCGGTCGTATTCTCTCCGGTGGTGTTGATTCCGCAGCGCTTTACCCACCTAAGAAATTCTTCGGCGCCGCCCGAAACATCGAAGAGGGCGGTTCGCTAACGATTTTGGCAACTGCGCTAGTTGATACCGGATCTCGAATGGACGAAGTTATCTTCGAAGAATTCAAGGGAACTGGCAACATGGAACTCAAGCTTGATCGTCGCTTGGCAGATCGCCGGATTTTCCCTGCAGTTGATGTGGAAGCATCTGGTACTCGCCGCGAAGAAATTCTGTTGGCTGCCGATGAGCTAAAGGTAATTTGGAAACTCCGTCGCGTACTTCACGCTCTTGATTCACAGCAGTCCCTTGAATTGTTGTTGACCAAACTTCGTGAGACTAAGAGCAACCTAGATTTCTTAATGCAGGTGCAAAAGACCACACCTGAAGCTCCTGGTGGCATGGGCTCAGACAGCATGGATAACGTCGATTAATCCGCGGGATTAATCGCCGTCGGTGAGTACTGGCAGATTAATCCGCGGGATTAATCGAAGTCGGTGAGTATTGGCAGATTAATCCGCAGGATTAATCAACGTCGGTAGCTCTCGACTAATCGACAAAATCTAAATATATATTCAGCGCTTTCTCAAAATATCGACTGCCTAAAAGACCTGATGCTCATCTGAGCATCGGGTCTTTTTTGCACATTATCTATGGTTGCTTATTGGCGCTTGGACCTAAATCCCCGAATCCCTTGACTTAAGTGGCCGGAGGCTATTTGATTCAAGAAGGAGTCCGTATGAGGGGAAACGATGCTGGAATGCAATTGATACCAGCCTCGTTTGTATCGACAAGAAATTCTAGAAAATATTCCTCGACCATCTTTTGGGCAATTGGAATCGCGATAATTGGCTTAGTTGGAAATGGGATGTCTCAGGCGCCTCAATTACTGCTTGCTAACTCACTGACATTACTTATTGGCGTCTTAGCGCTGCAGATTTTTAGTGGCAATAGCGGAATTTTAAGTTTTGGACATGTTGGATTTGTCGGGGTTTCGGCTTACACCACTGGCATTATGTCGATGACCCCAGAGATCAAAAAAGCGTCATTGTCCTCTCTCCCTGTTGTCTTGCAAGAAATATCATTACCGTTTCCAGTTGCAATGATTTGTGGTGTAGTTGTTGCCACTTTGGTAGGAGTGCTTTCAGGCTTAGTAATCGCACGACTGCGAGATTCAGCATCGATTGCAACCGTTGGAATTCTCATAATCATCCACGGGACATTAGTTGGGGCTGAAGATTTTACTCGCGGAAGTCAAACCTTTTTTGGAGTAGAGCGGTTTACCAGTGTTCCAGTGGCAGCTTCGGTTGCAATCATTGCGCTAATTGTTGCGCGCTGGTTTAGAGATTCTCGCGTTGGACTTCACGTTCGGGCCTCTCGCGACGATGTGATTTCAGCATCCAGTGCTGGCGTTCGGGTACAGCTAAGTCAATTCAAGGCCTGGGTTTTATCAGCGGCAGTCGCAGGCGGTATGGGAGCTTGCTATGCCGGACTATTGGGCGCCTTCTCACCAAAAGATTTCTACTTCACATTAACTTTGACGATGCTAACTATGCTCATTGTTGGTGGCTCAGGCTCCGTTGCTGGTGCTGTAATTGGTGTGGCTTTGGTCATGGCTGTAATTGAAAATTTGCGAAAGCTTGGTGACAGTATCGGCTTGTTCGGGCTCACTAATGCTGGATTAGCCGTAATCATTTTGTTGACTTTATACTTGCGACCAAAAGGCATCATGGGATTTCACGAGCCGGAGGAAATCGCAGCTTTTGGTGGCGATGCACCCACACTAAGTGGGCAAGACCTACCCGAGGGCCTAACTTCTGCGTCCGAAGAAGTCTTATCAGTGACAGGTTTAACTAAAAAGTTTTCAGGATTAGTTGCTCTCGATGATGCAAAGATTTTCGTGCAGCGGGGCAAAATTTCAGGGTTGATTGGTCCAAACGGATCAGGTAAATCCACAATGGTCAATTGCATAACTGGCGTCACTAAGGCAGATTCAGTAGTCCTAAATTTGGGCCCCTTGCAAATTCATAAGGAGCATACTTGGCAGCGCGCCAGAGCCGGCCTTGGTAGAACTTTTCAAAACATCCGGCTATTTAGAAATCTCACAGTTCTGGACAATGTTGTAGTTGCCTGTATTTCAGCAGGTGAGTCGGTAAAGTCTGCAGATAAATCGGCTTTGGCATTGTTAAATCAAGTAGGAGTCTTACATCACGCGTATCGATTTGCAGGGGAACTTTCCTTCGGTGATCAACGAAGGGTTGAGATTGCTCGCGCGCTAGCACTTCGGCCATCCGTTTTATTGTTGGACGAACCAGCTGCTGGAATGAATCCTGCTGAATCCGCAGCACTTCTTGCCCAGTTCCGGGAAATTATGAAAAAAGCTAATGCGGGGATGCTTTTAATTGATCATGATGTAACCCTAATTCGGTCAGCCTGCGATTCGTTGACTGTGCTCGATCACGGAAAAGTGATTGCTCAAGGTAATCCAGAACAAGTCTTGTCTCTGCCTGAAGTGCATGCTGCATATTTAGGCTGGGGCGATGAGCCATCGAATGATGACTAATAACAAAACGAAAAAACGAAAGGTAGTGAACTAATGAATCGAAAGACAGGACCGTTAAAGGTCTCGAAAACAATTGCAGGCTTAAGCGTAATCATGCTTCTGGCTGCGTGCTCAAGTGGCGCAAGTGATGCCAGCTCGACTGAAGAGGCGGCAGCGCCAGCTGCTGGCGAAGCGTGCATAGTTAAAGTCGGAGTTGCAGGTGGCCAAACCGGTGGTCTTGCATATGCTGACGTTCCTCACCTTGAAGGATTTGAGCTTTGGGCTGAGCAAGTAAATGCCAATGGCGGTATCGACGGTAAATTCACCGTTGAAACAATTGTTAAGGACTCTCGTTCTGACATTACGCAATCGGCAACTGTTGCCGCAGAGTTACTTGCTCAAGGCATCAGTATTTTGATTACTTCTGCTGATGCAGATCCAACGATTGCTGCTGGCGCTCTAGCACAAGCAGAAGGCGTGACTGCCGTATCTTGGTTTGGTTCCGCACCAATTGTTCAGTTGGCGGCAGGTGACCATGTGTTCTCTAATGCATTTGGTGACAATACCCAAGCAAAGGTCTTAGCAGATCATGCAACTGAAATGGGATACCAGAATGCTTACACTTTGGGTTCACCAGATAGTTCATATACAAAAATGCTTCCGGTGTACTTTGGCGAAGCGTTTGAAGCTAATGGTGGAAAAGTTGTAGGGGCAGGCAGTTTCTCTATGGGCCAAGCAAGCTTCAGCGTAATTGTTGATGAAATTAAAGCTCTTAGCCCAGCACCTGATGTCATCATGACGCCAGCATATGAGCCAGATTTCCCAACTTTCATTAAGGCGCTACGTGGTGCAGGAATCACTGCTGCTGTTCTTGGAACAGATGGCATCGATTCACCTACAACACTGGCACTTGCAGACATTGCTGAAGGTGTTACTTACACAACACCTGGTGTCTTGAAGAATGAAGGCGTCATGGGAACCTTCTTTACCGATTACAACGCGAAATACGGTAAAGATCCGGAAACTATTTACGCTGTAACTGGATACGAGTTGGGTCTAACCCTAGAAGCTGTAGTTAAGCAAGCACAAAGTTGTGATGCAGATGCAGTTTGGAAGGCTTGGGCAAACCTAGAAGGAGCGCAAGGAATAACTGGCAAAATCAGTTACAAGGGTGGTGACGGTATGGCAATTCGCGAAATTGCCCTAATTGAGATCAAGAATAGTGAGCGATCTCTAATTGGTACCTTCTCGCCAGATCCAGCAACTGTTCCAAAGGCTCAGTTGTAAAAATGAGCGATACCTTGCTGACGACCACAGGCTTAGCTGTTTCATATGGAGCAGTTAAGGCCGTGCGCGGCAGCGACCTCGAGGTCAAGGAGGGCGAAGTAGTCGCCCTCCTTGGCCCCAATGGGGCTGGTAAATCTTCCACTCTGCGTGCGATTGTTGGACTTATTAAGTATCAAGGCTCAGTTACTTTTGCTGGCGAAGACTTGACTGGAGCTCCAACTGAACGCATTGTTTCGATGGGAATCTCGATGGTTCCAGAAGGGCGACGACTTTTCCCCCAACTCACAGTTCGTGAGAATTTACTTTTAGGTGCGCCTCGTAAGGCAAAAATTGACGCGCTCTTTGATGAGTTATTGGAAAAACTTCCAATTTTGCGTGAGCGATTAAATCAACAAGCCGGAACACTTTCAGGTGGCGAACAACAACAAGTTGCACTCGCTCGCGCACTTATGTCCAAACCCAGACTTTTACTAATTGATGAACCCTCACTTGGGCTAGCTCCAACCATTGTCGATGCGGTTTATCAGATACTTGCCGATTTGCGAAAAACTGGACTCGCGATGGTAATTGTTGAGCAAGAAGTTATGCGTGTTTTGAAATTTGCAGATCGCGCATATGCGATGACTACTGGACAGATTGCTCTTCAGGGGCGCGCGGAAGATCTATTAGCTTCAAATGAAATTAAAAAAGTTTACTTAGGTGGTGCATAGTTTGTGGATGCACTGATCTCCTATTTAGTTAATGTCATTTCCTTAGGCGGGACCTATGCGCTTCTGGCCCTTGGTTTAGCTGTTGTTTTCAGCGTGCTTGGGCTGATTAATTTTGCTCATGGCGAATTGATGACATTAACAGGTTATGTATTGCTTGCCGGAATTCTTACTGGACAGCCATTTTGGGTTGCCGTTTTAATCGCAGTACTAGCGTGTGGCATGGCAGCGGTATTAATGGAGTTTGCAGCATTTAGACCTGTGCGTAATGCAAGTGGTGCAACGCTACTCATGACAAGTTTTGCCGTGTCGATGCTTCTACAAGTTTTATTTCAAAATGGAATTTCGGCGAGAGGTCAAGCAATACCAGTTCCACCATGGCTAACAACTTCGATTTCAATTGGCAACTCCCAGATTTCAAAAGTTCAAGTAATGTCAATCACGATTGGCATTTTGGCACTAATTGCCCTCAAGATATTTTTTGATCGAAGTTATTGGGGCTGGGCAATTCGCGCGGCCGCTGATGACTTCGAAGTAGTAGGGCTTATGGGAATTAAGGCTTCGCGATTAATTTCATTTGCATTTCTGCTTTCCGGCCTGTTAGCAGGTATTGCAGGTGTGCTCTGGGTAGTTCAACGAGGTTCTGTGGATCCACTAATGGGATTCAAGCCGGTATTGGCGGCTTTTATCGTGGCAGTAATTGGTGGACTCGGAAGTCTCACTGGAGCAGTCGCGGGTGGATTCATCTTGAGCGCAATTGAAATCGCACTTCAGACTTGGTTACCTGCTGGTGTCATGCCTTATCGCGATGCAATTACCTACACCGTTGTTGTCATTATTCTTTCATTTTTCCCGAATGGTATTTTTGGAAAACGCGACCAGGAAAAGGTGTAATTTTGTGTCGGTTATTTGCTTGGCATTCCAATGAAAAGATCAGTTTGGTGGAAGCACTCGGTGAAGATTTTCCCACTTTCACGCAATTAAGTTCCCTGCATCGCGATGGTTGGGGAATGGCCTTTAAAAATCTTGACGAGATTAAAGTTGAGCGTGATGTAGAGGCAGCAATTGATTCGAGTTTGTACGCAAACGTATCTACAAACCTCGCTTCATCGGATGCCATTACGCACTTGCGTTGGGCGACTGAAGATATATCAGTGTGTATTCCAAATACTCATCCATTCATTAAGCAAGGTCCAAATGGCCCGATAGCGTTTTGTCATAATGGCGGCGTTGCAAGAGGGGCGCAGCTCACATCACTTATCGCTGATGACTTGTTTGCCGAACTCGAAGGTGATACTGACAGCGAACAGTATTTTGCTGCATTAGTTACTAAACTCCGCGAATCTAAGGGCGACTTTGTTTCGGCTTATAAGGAATTAGTCAAAGATCTAGCACCGATTCATTACACCTCGGTAAATGCCCTGATTTTGACGCCAGACGAACTAGTGATTGTGTGCCAGCACAAGCCAGAAAATCTCTCCTCAGATCTCGAAGCCGATTATTATGAGTTGTTTTGGCAAACAACTAATGACATCACTTCTGCCTGGTCCTCTGGTGTTAGACCTGACTCTCCCAACTTTCATAATTTAAAAAATGGATCACTACTTTACATAAATATAATTACTGGAGAAGTCACTACCCATGAAATCGGATAATTTTGAGGCTTCATTTCCTTCAAGAATTAATCCGTTGGTCTTAGACCTTTTAACGCGAGATGCAGCAAGTGTTGCGGGTGTAGAAAAGTTAAGGTTTTACCCACTTGTCGTAGAGTCGGGAACCGGAACAATTTTGACAGAGCCAGGGGGTCGCAAACTCTTAGATTTTTCAAGTAGTTGGACAGCTGGTGGACTTGGCTATGGCAATCCCACAGTTACCAAAGCGATTATTGAAGCTGCAACAAATCCACCGGGCTTTGGTGGCATTTCCGCAATCCATCCTGACTTGGTCAAATTTGCAGAGTTGCTAATCTCAATCGTCCCTGGGGAAAGCAACAGGCGTGTTTATATTGGGATTACCGGCTCGGATGCAAACGATGTCGTACTGAGATCTTGCAAAGTAAATACCGGAAAGTCTCGCGTAGTTACCTTTGAAAACAGCTACCACGGCGGTGTCGGGTTTGCTATGGGCGTGTCAGGTGTCCATGTTGGTACAAATGCCACTGCGGCAGATGGTGCAATATTTGTTACTTATCCTGATCCATTTCGCCCACACCTAGGAACCATCGAAGATTCAGTAGCAGATTCCTTGCGACAAATCCTAGGTGAGTTTGAAGGCGGCGATGTCGCCTGCTTGATAATGGAGCCAATTCAATCAGACGGTGGATTAATAGTGCCACCAGTTGGATTCATAAAAGCAGTCGCAAATCTTTGCAAAGATTTTGATGTCCTATTTATATGCGATGAAGTGAAAGTTGGGCTTGGTAGGACCGGTCTGTTACACGCTTTTCAACGGGATGATGTTGTTCCTGACATTGTGACTTTCGGGAAAATGTTAGGCGGCGGTTTGCCGTTATCGGCAGCCGTTGGGCCAGCAAGAATTCTTGATGGACCGACAGGTTCAGCTTTATTGACTGCAGCGGGCAACCCAATATGTGTCGCGGCGGGAATTGCTGCGTTAGAAGTAATTGTCTCTCAAGACCTATCCAACGAAGCTGAAAAGGCTGGAAAAAAACTTCGCAAAATCTTTAATGAAAAAGTAATTGAACTTGGTATTTCGGATGTAGTTGGAGATGTCCGTGGCCACGGACTTGCCATAGGTATTGATCTGGTAACTGACCTAGATTCAAAAAACCGAAATAGTGACCTAGCTCGAAAATCGGTTTATCGCGCCTGGGAACTAGGTGTCGTCATCTACTATGTGGGCACAAATGTGTTAGAAATTACTCCGCCGCTAACGATTCAAGACCACGAGTTAGAGATAGGTATTGGCCTGATTGCACAAGCAATTGCGGATGCAAAAGCAGGCCTGGTAACCGATGAGATGGTCGCTGCTTTTGCTGGTTGGTAGCTTTACTGAGATATAGTCATGGAATGCGCGCGAAATTCTGGCTGATAGCAATAAGCGGAATCAGTTTTCTGGTTGTAGTAATTATTATTGTGCAACTTTCCAATTCATCTCAGAACTCTTTTTCAGGCAACACTTCACTGTCATCACAAGTTGGATGTCAGCAAACGATAACTATTGGCACATCAGTAGCTGGTAGAGAAATTCAAGCCTGCCAGATTGTGGGCTCTGAAATTGATTCGCAAAATGCCCTGCTTGTAATTGGCACGATTCATGGAAATGAACCCGATGGCATCCGGGTAGTGGATGAGCTGCTGAAAAATCCAGCTCCCGAGGGCACTGAAATTTGGGTTATTCGCGATGGTAATCCAGATGGCTCGGAACTAGAAACAAGACGTAACGCAAACAAAGTCGACATAAATCGAAACTTTCCAATTAAGTGGCTGGCATCAGATCCAAGCCTGCGAACTTACAGCGGACCAAGTCCGGCGAGCGAGCCAGAGACAGTTGCACTAATGAACGCGGTGCAAAAAATAAAGCCGACTCGGATCGTGGTTTTCCACCAACCTTTTGACCAAATCGATTGCCCGCCGGAGCGAACCACGAAGATAAGTGACCGCTTATCAGGAATCACTGGCTATCGCTCAGCGTGCATTCCAGGAGAAAAATCTGGATCAGTAACTAATTCCTATACTGGAACGTTCACAATCTGGGTCAACAGCACATTTCCAAAAACTACGGCGCTAACTTTCGAGTTGGGATTAACAACTATGGATGCGAAAATCAAAACTATTTCAAAAGCACTTCGAACCATAGCCCCTGAGGTGCCATAATTGCGCCTAGTCTGAAGGACCTCGCAAAAATTATCAGAAACTAAAGCGAGAAACTTGGGTACTCATCGGTGACAAGCAGGAACGCATAGCCATAAACGCGGTTCCAGAACTGAGTAACTCCTAAGAGCACCTCACCACCAAACGCTGGCATCTTTCCAGTGAAGAGAATCGTAAACCAAGTGAAGAGTAAAACAGCTAAACCATAAAGTACGTAAACAACGCCAACAATGTAAAGCGGAACTGCAAGCAGCCATTTGACTAAGGGTAAGTAGCGATTCAATTTAGCGCCGCCATCAATCTCAGGAAATGTAATCTTCACGTCAGCACTTTCTTCGATTGAAGGGTAGCTGTCATTGAGTACAAGAATGTAGGCAGTTACACGAGTCGAAAGTGACAAGAGTGACTTATTGAACTCCAATGCATAAGAGGGGTAAATCCCTCTAAAGACAAGGGCGAGTACAACTGGCATGAATAGCAGGCCCACTAAGAAAGTTGAAGCTTCCGCAGAGCCGGACCACGCAGTGAAGGCCGATAGGAAAATCGCCATCGGAATTACCAAGAATATGCGAAGGGCTACTGTTTTCCGATCGCGATTTTCTAGTTGAACGGTAATGAAGGTTTCAATTTGAGTAGTCATAGTTTCACATTAGTCCTATGTTGGCTGATTATTTAAGTAACTTTGATGCTGCTGAGATCTATTTGTTTGTAATTTCCTGATTTGGTGTAATCCCGAATGCGCTCAAAGCCATCAAATACTTCGCAATAAGTAGTAGCCAGTGGCGAAATAGCAACTCGAATGCTATTTGGTGCGCGGAAATCAGGAATAACTTTTTTGTGGTCCCGTAAACCACGAGCTATTTGGCTAGCTTCAGGATGGTAGAGAGTCACATGTCCACCGCGAAGTTTTGAATCTCGTGGAGTGATTAATTGGTAACCCAATTCAACTAGCCATTGATCGTAAAGTTTGATCATCATATCTGTGCCAGTTGAGGCTTTAAAGTTGATCGCCGCCATAGAAGCTCGTTCAATCATGGAAAAACCTTCATCAACACAAAGCAATCCAATTATTGAAGGCGAGGCAATTTGAAAACCACGCATGCCTTCTACTTGTTCAAACTTTGAACCCATCAGGAATTGATCACGCTGAGCAAACCAACCTTGGATAGGCATTTGCAGTTGTGCCTGAATATTTTTACTCACGTATAACCACGCAGGTGACCCTGGTCCAGAGTTGCCGTATTTGTAGGTGCAACCAACGGCGAGATCGACACCATCGCGATCGAATTGCATGTCAACTGCGCCAACCGCGTGACTTGCGTCCCAAATCATAAGTGCGCCATGTGATCGAACTAATTCAGTAAGTTCTTTTATGTTGTGGAGGGCGCCAGAGCGATACGCAATGACTGAAAGCGTTACAAGTGCGACATCATCATTTAAATATGGTTCAAGGATGCTCGTGGTGACTCGTTCGTCGCTAAATGATTCTCCTAACGCATGCTCAGTCAGTTCGTTAGGAATAATCACCAGATTTAAATCCAGCTCATCTGCAATACCCTGCAAAATGTATCGATCAGTTGGAAAATTTGCTTCGTCCGAAATAATTGTGCGACGCCCAGGGCGCGCAGAAATTGCGGCGCGCACTAATCGATAAAAGTTAACGCTCGTTGTGTCCATGGCAAGTGTTTGTCCCGTGCCCGCACCTAAAGCAGCGCGACCAATTAGATCACCCGTGGACTGCGCTTTATCAATCCATTCAGACCAGCCGTCCACCATTTTGCTGCCCCAGCCAGTAACTAAAAAGTCATTAACGGTTTCGACTGTCCTTTTAGGGAGCCGGCCAAGTGAGTTTCCGTCGAGATAGCAAACCTGCGGATCCTGGATTACAAACTCGTCGCGGTATTTGGCCAATGGATCGGCGGCATCTAGGGCGAGGGCATCGGCGCGAGTGAACATGTTCCATAGGTTATTACCAGAACTCCGTTAGGTCAGTGGCGGGACATTTTCTTGCCAGCAAATGGCACAGACTTAACCCTTTTTGTTTGCGTTTTGTAGGAATGCCTAAAAACTGGCAGAATCAAGGGGTTGATCGGTTCACGTGTGGCATCCGAGCCTACGACCCGATTACGGTATTAATAAGGAGTAAGTCGTGCAGACTGGAATTCACCCAGAATACGTGGAGACTGCAGTTACCTGCGGTTGCGGAAACACATTCACCACTCGCAGCACTCAAAAGAGCGGCACAATTCACGCCGACGTATGCAGCGCTTGCCACCCGTTTTACACAGGTAAGCAGAAAATTCTTGATACTGGTGGCCGTGTAGCCAAGTTCGAGAAGCGCTTCGGTAAGCAGTCCTAACTTTTCAAATGAGGTGTTGTCGTCGTCTTCGGATGATGACAGCGCCTCATTTTTTATACCAAAGCAAATTGTTACTATTTAAGGAAATCTGATGGCGCAAGACTTCAACAAAGTCGAAGCAATCGTTACTGAGCTCACTGAGCTTGAAACCAAGTTAAGCGACCCTGCAACTCATGGTGATCCCAATGAAGCTCGTCGCATCGGAAAGCGTCATGCGGAATTAAAGCCAGTTGTTGCTAAGTATCGCGAGTACTTGCAGTTACTCGAGGATGAAAAAGCTGCGCGCGAAATGGGCGAGGAAGATGCTGCATTCTTAGCCGAAGCGGAGCAAATGGCAGTTGCCCGAGATCTTGCTGCGGAAAAACTTCAAGAAATGTTAATTCCTCGCGATCCTATGGATGGCAATGATGTAATTCTTGAAATTAAAGCAGGGGCTGGCGGCGAAGAATCGGCGCTTTTTGCTGGCGATTTAATGCGCATGTATTTAAAATACGCAGAGAAGCGTGGTTGGGCTACTCAAGTTTTAGAAGCCGAAGAATCGGATATGGGTGGCTATAAAGATATTGCAATAGCTGTTAAGTCAAAAGGTGTAGTCCCACCTGAGGATGCACCGTTTGCAAATCTTAAATTTGAAGGTGGAGTGCACCGGGTACAGCGGGTTCCAGTAACTGAATCTCAAGGTCGAATTCACACTTCCGCAGCAGGAGTCTTAGTCCTGCCTGAAGCTGAAGAAGTTGATGTCACCATCGACCCGAATGATTTGCGCATTGATGTTTTTCGTTCCTCTGGTCCGGGCGGGCAAAGCGTTAACACCACTGACTCTGCGGTACGCATCACACATATGCCAACTGGAATTGTGGTCTCATGTCAGAACGAAAAATCACAGTTGCAAAATAAAGAGTCAGCTATGCGTATTCTGCGCGCACGAATGTTAGCTGCTGCGCAAGAGGCTGCCAATGCCGCAGCTTCTGATGTGCGAAAAAGCCAAGTTCGAACAGTAGATCGCTCCGAGCGAATTCGCACTTACAATTTTCCAGAAAATCGCTTAGCTGATCACCGGGTGGGTTTTAAAAGCAATAACTTGGACGCCGTAATGAATGGTGATTTAGATCCTGTGATTGGTGCCTGCATCGAGGCGGACACTAAAGAGCGCCTGGCAACCTTCGGTGACTAATTAGCCATGGCTGCCGTTACTGCACTTATTGATTCTGCAACGAAGTTGTTGGAACAAGCCGGTGTTTCAAGTCCACAAGTTGATGCGCAATTACTTCTGGCTCACACAATTGGGGTTGAACGCTCACAACTACTAACCGCCGGATCATTAACTTCGCAACAAAAGTTAGATTTTGAAGCCCTGGTCACTCGGCGAGCTAATCGCGAACCGCTGCAACACTTAACTGGAGTGGCTCACTTTCGTCACATTTCACTCGCAGTTGGGCCAGGAGTATTTGTGCCTCGGCCTGAAACAGAATTATTAGTTGAAGCTGCAATTGCGCATCTGAAGAATATTCCGCAGCCACGAATTGCAGCTGACCTTTGTGCAGGCAGTGGCGCAATCGCACTCTCCCTTGCCATTGAAGTACCTGGAACTACCGTGCACGCCGTTGAACTTTCCGATGATGCAGTCAAGTGGTTAACGCGAAATGTCGTCGAACATGCAGCCCAACTTGAAGCCGCAGGGTCACAAGTGATTGTGCACCATGGCAATGCGGGTAATCGCGAGTTACTTGCTAAATTCGCTGGCAAGTTTGCGGCAGTAGTTTCCAATCCGCCCTACATCCCAAATGCCATGATTCCTCGTGACCCAGAAGCTCGAGATCATGATCCGGCAATTGCGCTATTTAGTGGCGATGATGGATTAACTGCGGCACGCGAAGTTGTCTTTGTTGCAGGTGAGGCATTGGCTGCTGGTGGCTTCTTTGGAATGGAGCATGCGGACGTGCAAGGGGAGAGTGTGCCAAATTTGCTAAATGAGATGACTGGCATCTGGTCGCAAGTCAAAGATAATCAGGACTACAACAAACTTCCCAGATTTACCACGGCGCTTAGAACTGCGAATTCGGACGTAGGAAGATAGTTTCATGTCAGAAGTTTTTAAAGTTGAAAAGCAGACATCCGTTGCGGATGTCCAACTTGCAGTTGAGGCAGCTGTTACGGCAGTAAAAAATGGTGGCTTAGCCGTTATTCCAACTGATACCTCTTATGCCGTTATTTGCGATGCCTTCAATACCGCAGCAATTACAAAATTACGGATGGCAAAAAAACAAGTTTCTGATCTAGCCCTACCCGTTGCTGCAGCCTCTCTTGAAACGATTCGCGGCGTTGCAAATTTTTCTGTTGCCGCGAATGATTTAGCGTGCGCATTTTGGCCCGGGTCATTAACTATTTTGACGGTTGCCCAAGATTCGCTGTCTTGGAATTTAGGGCAGCCAGGAACTGCGCTCGCAGTTCGGGTTCCACATCATGAGGTAGCGCTGGCGGTATTGCGTGAGATTGGCCCCACAGTTATGACGGGCGCGCAGATTGCAGGAGAGACTGCGATCCAGAATGTGGAACAAGCCAAAGCAGCTCTAGGGGAGTTAGTTAATGTCTATATAGATAGTGGGCAATTATCCGGCCAAATTTCAACGGTAATTGATGCCTCAACAGACCAAATCCGCCTGATTCGTAAGGGCGCATTAACGCTGGCTCAAATCCGCGCCGTCATGCCTGCCGTAATCGACGCTTCTGCATCCAAGTAGGCAAGCCTTTAGACTTGTGACTTGCGCACCAGCGCTTCGAGTACCAAAGGTGAATAAATATGAGCGATACATTTTTCGGTTCAGACTTCGATGAATTGCAATCAACCGACCCAGAAATTGCGAATGTTCTTCTTGCTGAACTTTCCCGACTGCGTACTGGCATTCAATTAATCGCATCGGAGAATTACACTTCACCAGCAGTGCTAACTGCGCTTGGTTCAACACTTAGCAACAAGTACGCCGAGGGGTATCCAGGTAAGCGGTATTACGGTGGTTGCGAAGTTGTGGATGTCGCCGAGACCATAGGAATCCAGCGGGCCAAGTCATTATTTGGCGCAGACCATGCGAACCTACAACCACACTCTGGTGCGAGCGCAAACATTGCAATTTTTGGGGCATTTTTGCAGCCAGGAGATACCTACTTATCAATGGCATTACCTCACGGTGGCCACTTAACTCATGGCGCAAAAGTTTCCTATTCTGGAAAATGGTTTAACCCAGTTCATTACGGCGTTGCTGAAGGTTCCGAGGATATTGATTACGATCAACTTCGCGACTTAGCTCGCGAGCACAAACCAAAAATGATTATTGCTGGTGGTTCTGCGATTCCGCGCCTGATCGACTTCAAGGCCATTCGCGAGATTGCTGATGAAGTCGGCGCGATCATGCACGTTGATGCAGCTCACTTCATTGGATTGGTAGCAGGTAAAGCAATTCCTTCGCCAGTGCCATATGCAGATGTTGTTTCCTTTACAACGCACAAAGTTTTGCGCGGTCCACGTTCGGGCATGATCGTTTGTAAAGAGCAGCACGCAGCAGCAATTGATAAGGCAGTCTTCCCAATGATGCAGGGTGGCCCGATGATGCATGTAATTGCTGCGAAAGCAGTTGCGCTTAAAGAATGTGCCACTCCGGAATATCAAAAGTATGCAAAAGATGTCATCGTTAACGCCCAAGCACTCACTGCTGGACTTGCTGCCGAAGGTATGCGCCCCGTAACTGGTGGAACTGATACGCACTTGGCTCTTATTGACTTGCAAGGCATCAATGTTGACGGCAAAGATGCCGAACAACGCGCAGGCGATTCCGGAATTGTTTTGAACAAGAATTCAATTCCATATGATCCAAAGCCAGCTGCAGTTACATCTGGCATTCGTGTTGGAGCGCCTTCGATCACAACGCAGGGTATGGGCGTGCCAGAGATGGCAGTCATAGCCAAAATGATTGGCCGCGCAGTGAAATCGCAAGATCCAGCCGTTCATGCCGAAATCAAGGCTGAAGTTGTTGAATTAACTGCTAGGTTCCCGGCTTATCCACGTCCGTAAATAATCACCCGCGGTAACCTTTCCCTATGCGCGAGTATTTACTTTGTCTAGCTGCTGCGGCCGCTGTGACATATCTGCTAACTCCGTTTGCTCGGGCATTGGCGATTCGATTCGGCGCGATGGCAGATGTTCGTGATCGAGACGTTCACATGTATCCAACGCCGCGCTGGGGCGGGCTTGCGATGTTTGCGGGCCTTGGCGTGGCGATTATTTTGGCGAGCCAACTGCCATTAATGTCCACGATTTTTAATGATCGCCGCCAAATTTACGCGCTGATAATTGGATGTTTGATTATTGTCGCCCTAGGAATTCTTGATGACAAGTTTGGCTTAGACGCGCCAACGAAACTTGTTGGACAAATCCTTGCTGCGGGCGCAATGGCCATGCAAGGTGTAACACTGGTCTGGCTGCCAATTCGGGGCACCTTTATTTTGGATCCCACGACTTCGGTACTTCTCACAGTTCTTGTGGTTCTCGTTAGCATCAACGCGGTAAACATGGTTGATGGCCTAGATGGATTAGCCGCCAGCATTGTTATGGTCGGGGCGGGTGCGTTCTTTGCGTATTCGTATTTCTTGTCAGTTGCCAACGGTTACCAACGAGCTGCACTTGCCACCTTAATATCTGCTTCGCTGATTGGAATGTGCGCTGGGTTTTTGCCACACAATTGGTATCGTGCGCGAATTTTCATGGGGGATACTGGCTCGATGCTAATTGGGTTACTAATGGCGGCCTCGTCCATAATGCTCACAGGTCAAGTAGATCCTGCTGGTTTGAGTGGTGGCACTTTGCTGCCCGCATTCCTGCCGATCGTGTTACCACTTTCGATTTTGGCAGTTCCGTTACTTGACTTGCTGCTAGCAGTAATCCGGCGCACTCGTAAAGGGCGTTCACCATTTGCCCCCGATAAAGAACATTTGCATCACCGCTTGCTAAAACTTGGACACGGTCAAGAGCGCGCGGTATTGATCATGACTGCATTTACTGGACTCATTGCATTTGGCGCTGTAAGCACCGCTTTTATTCCAATCTGGGTCACGGGTCTAGGAACTGCGCTAGGTGTAGTTGCAATTGCTAGCTGGGCATTAAATCCACCAAAGCTTCGAGTCCATGCCAGAAATTCGTAAATCCAAGTTGCAAATGAGAGACTAAAAGACATGACTAGCCAACGACTTATTCTTCGCGCCGCATTGCCAACATTTATAGTGGGCGCACTGGCCACAATTACTGGTTACATCTCAAGTGGTAGCGAAGGCTTGATCGCTGGTGTGTTTGGCACCTTCCTCGTTGTGATTTTTTTCGCAGTTGGACAACTGGCATTAGATAAAGTCATCCGCACTAACCCAGCCCTTGCCACCTCTATGGCGCTTTTGTTGTACTTAGTAAAAGTTGGCGTGCTTTTTGTTTTACTCCTGATATTCAGGGACACCACAGCTTTTGATACCAAGGTGTTTGCGGCAACAATAGTTACCTGCACAATTGTTTGGTTAGTGGCTGAAACATGGGCTTTTGCAACCGCAAAAGTGCTCTACGTTGAACCTGGTTCCGGCCCGCAAATTCGCCAAGTAGACACCTACGAGCCTAAAGATTTGTGACTTTGTGAAAGCCCGCACAAACGCGGGGGCGGGTTTAACCCACCCAAAATAACCTGATAATCTTGCGATGCAATGAAGGCAAACGGAGCTAACTTCCCAACTCCCGAAGACACCCGTGCAACTGCGGATATGGCTTGGCGTTCAGTAAGTAACATAACTGCCGGACTACTTCTATACGGCGGAATTGGTTGGTTGCTTGGACGTAAGTTCGGTCATCAAGATGCTTTCATGGCGGCTGGATTAATTTTCGGGATTGTTCTAGCGCTCTACCTCACCTACGCACGCGTTTCGGCAATGGATCGAAACACCACTACGAGTGAACGGAGGAACGATCAGCAATGAGTGCTGTTAAATTGAGTGCCGAAGTTCCTTGCCCAGTGGTTCCTCATCTGAATTCAGGTTGTGGCTTCCCAGCGCCAAATGCCGAAATCTTTTTTCTAGAGCCTTACGCCACGCTAAATGTTGCAGGTATGGATTTTGTGATTGGAAAAACTTCGATCATCGCTGCCTTAGTTTCGATGATCGTTGCGGTTTTCTTTTTAGCTGCAGCTCGCCCCCGCAAAATGGTGCCAGGCAAATTGCAGTCTATTGGTGAGCAGGCTTACTTATTCGTTCGCGATCAAATCGCCCGAGAAGTTATCGGTAAAGATGGCGATCGTTTTGTGCCGTTTTTGGGTTCACTTTTTTTCTTCATTTGGATTTCGAACTTGATGGGTGTTATCCCGGGCGCACAATTTCCAATTATGTCTAGTTTGGCTTTCCCAGTTTCTTTAACTTTGATGGTTTACATCACTTACATGTATTTAGGCATGAAGCACCAAGGTCCAATTAAATTTTTCACGGGTGCAATGTTTCCACCAGGTGTACCAAAAGCAATGTACGTTTTACTGGCTCCACTGGAGTTACTACAGCTCGTAGTTACCCGTCCAGTAACTCAGGCAATTCGTTTGTTTGCAAACATGTTTGCTGGCCACTTACTGATTACAACTTTCACAGTTGGCGCGTATTACTTGATCTCCCCATCAATAGTTGGCGTACTTGGTTCCGCAACCTCTTTTGGTGTGACGATTATTCTCACCGGATTTGAAATGTTTATCCAAGGTCTACAGGCGTTCATTTTCACTTTGTTAACTGCCGTCTACATTGGTGGATCACTGCACGCTGAACACTAAATCTTCTCAAGTGAGAAATCACTCGAGATTGAACTACCCGCAAGAAAGAAAGTAAACCTGAGTTTCTGGACAACCCAGTGACTCTCGACAGAAGGAATAAGTTATGTCAGTACTAGCAGAATTAACTGGCTCGATCGGTTCAATCGGCTACGGCCTTGCCGCAATCGGTCCAGGCGTAGGTATCGGAATCATCTTCGGTAACGGTGTGCAAGCAATCGCACGTCAGCCAGAGGCTTACGGCGTTATTCGCCAGAACATGATTCTTGGTTTCGCGCTTACTGAAGCCCTTGCGCTAATCGGTTTCGTAGTCCCATTCGTTTTCGGCACCTAATTCAACAAAAGGATTAAATTTCCGTGTTTAACATCATTGCTGCTGGAGGCGAAACAAACATCCTTCGGCTGCCAATTTACGAAGTCGTTATTGGCACAATTGCCTTTGGCATTGTCTTTTTCGCACTTGCTAAATTCGCATTTCCGGCAATAAGCAAGACGCTGGAAGATCGCGCGGATGCAATTGAAGGCGGACTTGCTAGAGCGGAAAATTCCCAAGCAGAAGCTGCGGCCATGCTTGAGCAGTACCGCGCCCAGTTGGCTGATGCTCGCACTGAAGCTTCAACTATTCGCGCGGAAGCGCAAGCTGAAAAAACAGTGATGATTGAAGCCGCACGCGGGGAAGCCGCAGCTGTTGCAGCAACTGTTACTGAGCGAGCACAAGCCCAGATTGAAGCGGAGCGTTCCCAAGCAATGGCAACACTTCGTCGCGATGTTAGCGAGCTCGCACTTACCCTTGCCAGCAAGGTTGTTGGGGAATCCTTAACCGAAGATGCTCGGGCTCGTGCCAGCGTCGATCGTTTTATTGCAGACCTTGAGAGCGAGACAGCTAAGAAATGATTGGCGCATCCCGCAATAGTTTGGCATTAGTACAGGAGTCAATGCGCTCCCGTTCGAATCAGGGCGATCTGTCAGCCCTGAGTGCTGAGTTACTTGCGGCTGCCGACATTTTGGCTAACGAGAAATCACTTAGACAAAATCTTGCTGATAGTGGCCAGCCAATTTCAGCTAGAACATCATTGATTAAGGATTTGTTCGGTAAGAAAGTTAGCGTAAGCGCCAATGAATTCCTTGGTGAACTTGTAGCTGCCCGCTGGTCTTCTGGTGAGGATTTAGTGGACGCTGTGGAACTTGTTGGATTCCAAGCTGCCTTTGTCGTTGCCGACAAGGCAGGATCTCTTGATCGAGTTGAAAACGAATTATTTCACTTTGCCCGCGCAGTCCAGGCTTCATCTGAGCTTCAGATGACACTCACTGATCCAGCTCTAAGCTCACTAGCTAAGTCAGCCGTTGTCGGTGATTTGCTAAAAAGCAAAGTCGATGTAAGTACTTTGAACTTAATCAAATACGTTGCCGGACACTTGCGTGGCCGTCGCGTTGATTCAGTACTTGCAACTCTTGGTAACTTGGCTGCCGCACAACGCAATCAAGTTGTCGCAGAAGTTCGCTCTGTTATCGCTCTTGATGCCGAGCAAACTCGCAAGTTATCCTCAGCACTATCAAAACTCACAGGTAAAGATGTTCGGATTAATGTCGCCATTGATCCGTCGGTTTTGGGTGGCATAACAGTAACCATTGGTGAAGAAGTCATCGATGGTTCTATTTCCGCCCGACTAGAAAGCGCCCGCAGAACTCTGTTGGCTTAAGTACGCAAAGAAACTATTAACCAAGCACCAATAAGCACGAACTAACAAGAAGAAAGCAGGACACCATGACGGAACTCTCGATCCGCCCGGATGAGATCCGCGATGCAATCGCTCGCAATGTTGAGTCGTTTGCA
>JBEEND010000015.1:0-45910 GCA_041192345.1 Actinomycetota bacterium | reverse complement strand
GACCGCGTGGTTGTGGCAAAACTTCTTCAGCGCGCATCATGGCTCGTTCCATGAACTGTGAGCAAGGACCGACTTCCAATCCATGTGGCAAGTGTGAATCCTGTATCAACTTGGCGCCAAATGGTCCAGGATCGATTGATGTCATAGAGGTTGATGGTGCGACTTATCGCGGAATCGACGACACTAAAGAATTACGGGAGCGAGCTGTTTACGCGCCAGTAAATTCGCGTTTCAAGGTCTACATCATCGATGAGGCACACCAATTAACACCACCTGCAGTACAAGTCCTTCTCAAGTTAGTCGAAGAGCCACCACCACATTTACGATTTATCTTTGCTACAACTGAGCCCGACAAAATTATTCCAACACTTCGCTCCCGTACCCACCATTACCCATTTCGATTAGTGTCAGCAAAAACTTTGGCGCAGCACATGGCTTTGATGTGTGAGCGTGAAGGTATCGCAGCAGATCCCGCAGCTCTAGCTCTTGTTGCGCGCGCCGGAGCTGGATCAGTTCGCGATGCGCAATCTGTATTGGGTCAAGTCATTGCTGGCTCAGGCCCAGATGGAGTGACATACGCAGACACCGTTGCGCAACTTGGATTTACTGATGAAGCGCTTTTGAGTCAGGTAGTAGTAGCAATTGCTAATGGTGATGGAGCTTCGCTATTTACTTTGGTTGAGCAAGTTGTGACTTCTGGAAACGAACCACGAAGGTTTGCAAATGACTTGCTTGATCACTTGCGTGATTTGGTAGTCGTGACCCAAGTTCCCGACGCTGCAAGATCAGGTTTATTCGATATTCCAAATGAACAGATAGATGATCTAGTAAGTCAAGCCAAGTTGTTCACACCGGCTCAACTAGTTCGAGTTGCGGATTTAGTTAGTTCTGGGCTTTCTGAACTTCGCGGCGCAGCGTCGCCAAAGTTGCAACTAGAACTTCTTGCAGCGCGCTTAGTAACAAATGAAGTTACCCAGGATCTGGTCAATCGTGTGGAAAAACTGGAGCAAGGTGGACCGCGAGTTTCGGCTACGCCAGCGCCGCTGCCAACGAGAGCTCGGATTGAAGCAGCGCAGCCAGTCACAGCAAAGGATGAACCATTAGAAGTTAAAGCAGTGGCCGCGCCAGTAAAACCAAAAGTATCAACTACACCGGCGCCAATGAAACCTTCACAAGTCACAGCATCTGCTGTTGCAAGTCAGCAGGCTGCTGCGGAAGTAAAAATGAGTGAGCCACTAACTGGCCCAGTTACATTTCAACAAATCCGCGAAGCGTGGCCAGCGATATTAGAAACTCTTGGCTCGCAAAGTCGAGTCGCAGGAATTGTCATGGTTGATACCGCGCCGTTGTCACTCGGTGAAGGCAATGTCTTGGCCGTTGCATTTCCGAATGTCAATACTTTGAACAACGCAGTCAAGAGTGGTCACGATGATCGACTGCGACTTGTGATTGCAAAGTCATTTCATCTGGATGTCACAATTGATCCGACGGTTGATCCAAACCGCGCAGTCCCGGCGAAGCCAAAAAAATCCGCGACTGATTCTGGCGACGCGTCGCCAGATGATGAAAATCTCCCGTCACGCTCCTCAATCGACATAATCACGAGTAGTTTAGGCGGGCAAGTAATTAGCGAGAGCCCGCGTGAATCATGAGCAACATATATGAAGGCATTGTCCAAGACTTAATTGATGAACTCGCAAAACTTCCTGGTGTTGGTCCAAAAGGTGCAACGCGAATCGCATTTCATTTACTTGCCACGGACAATGCAGATGTAACTCGGCTAGCAACAGTTCTGGCCGAAGTCAAAGACAAAATTAAATTTTGTCGCACTTGCCACAATGTTTCCCAAGATGACTTGTGTCGAATCTGCGCCGATTCGCGCCGTGATGGATCTTCGATTTGTGTAGTTGAGGAACCAAAAGATGTTTTAGCTGTGGAACGAACGCGGGAGTTTCGAGGTCGCTACCACGTGCTGGGTGGCGCAATAAGTCCAATTGATGGCATCGGACCAGATGACCTGCGTGTTACCGAATTGATGACCAGGCTTTCGGACAACACAATCACTGAGATTATTTTGGCAACGGATCCGAATTTGGAAGGTGAAGCAACAGCCACATATCTAACTCGCTTGATTTCACCTTTGGGAATTAAAGTCACGCGTTTGGCATCGGGACTTCCAGTCGGTGGCGATCTGGAATATGCCGATGAAATAACCCTTGGGCGAGCATTTGAAGGTCGGCGCCAAGTTAGCCCCTAGGTCCAATAATCGGTTCACCTAGAACCGTCATTTTCGAGGACGCGATTACATTTAGACTTAGTCGTGTGAGCTTGATTGTTGCAAAATTTGGTGGGTCATCCGTTGCAGATGCCACTGGAATTTTGCGTGTTGCCAAACGAATCGTCGACACTAAGCGAGCAGGTAATCAGGTCGTCGCAGTCGTTTCGGCAATGGGCGACACTACGGATGACTTAATTGATTTAGCGAAGCAAGTTTCTCCTAATCCACCTGGACGCGAGCTTGATATGTTGCTCACCGCTGGGGAACGGATTTCGATGGCCGTCTTAGCCATGGCAATTAATGATCTGGGATTTGAAGCGCGGTCATACACCGGATCACAAGCAGGTTTGATTACTGATTCAACACATGGCAAGGCCCGAATTGTTGATGTGACACCTGGTCGCATCCAAGAAGCATTGCGCGAAAACGCAATTCCAATTGTTGCCGGCTTTCAAGGTGTCTCCCAGGATACGAAAGACATTACGACTTTGGGTCGTGGTGGATCTGATTTAACTGCAGTCGCGCTTGCCGCTGCTTTGTACGCCGATGTTTGTGAAATCTACACAGATGTAGACGGCATTTTTTCAGCAGATCCTCGAGTAGTTCCAAAAGCGCGACAAGTGCCACGCATTACATATGACGAAATGATGGAACTTGCTGCGGCTGGCGCAAAAGTATTGCACTTGCGATGCGTTGAATATGCCAAGCGCTTTGATTTACCAATTCATGTTAGGTCTTCGTTTTCAGATAAAGAAGGAACATTTGTTATTGCTGATCTGGCAGATCAGTCCAAATTAAAGAAGTTGTCCAAAGTAGGAGCAGTTATGGAACAGCCAATTATTTCGGGTGTCGCGCACGACTTAGGCGATGCAAAAATCACGGTGGTTGGAGTACCAGATCGTCCAGGTATGGCTGCCGCGATATTTCAGGCAATTGCTGATGCGGGCATAAACATGGACATGATCGTGCAAAACGTAAGTGTGCGAGAATCTGGCGCAACAGATTTAACTTTCACTTGCCCACGCGGTGATGCCACCAATGCTGAATTAGCACTGCGCCGAATCGAAAAACAAGTTGGCTTTAAGGGCATAGACACTGATGAAAACATTGGAAAGATTTCATTAGTCGGCGCGGGAATGCGTTCCCATCCTGGAGTGTCTGCAACTTTCTTCAAGGCGATAGCTGATGCTGGAGTAAACGTAGAAATGATTTCTACTTCGGAAATCAGAATTTCGGTAGTAACGCGAGCAACTGATGCGGAGAAAGCCGTCAAGGCAATTCACACTGCATTTGGACTTGATGTTGATGGCGAAGCAGTTGTCTATGGTGGGACGGGTCGTTAATTCATGGCAAAAAAACCAACACTTGCCGTAGTAGGTGCGACTGGAGCAGTCGGCACAGTAATGCTCGATCTGCTCTCCACGCGACCTGATGTTTGGGGCGAAATTAAATTGCTGGCTTCGGCTCGATCTGCTGGAAAAGTTCTTCAAGTTCGTGGCCAAGACGTGATCGTTGAAGAGTTAACGCAGGCCGCTTTCGACGGTGTGGACGTTGCAATGTTTGATGTGCCAGATGAGATCTCAGCTATTTGGGCGCCAATTGCGGCAGCAATGGGAGTCGTCGCAGTTGATAACAGTGGCGCGTTTCGAATGGATTCAGACGTTCCCTTAGTTGTGCCCGAAGTTAATGCCGACCAAGTGCGTAATCGCCCACGTGGAATTATTGCGAATCCAAATTGCACCACACTTTCGATGATCGTTGTGGTTGGAGCGCTAGAGAAAGCATTTGGCGTATCTGAGTTAGTTGTTGCCTCCTATCAAGCGGCTTCGGGCGCTGGTCAAGGTGGAATCGATGCACTGCATGAACAAATTTCTGCGGTGGCTGGCAAGAACCTGGGTAATGACACCAAGGATGTTCGCAACGTCATCACAGAAAATAATATCTTCCCAGCCCCACTTGCATTAAATGTTGTTCCGTGGGCAGGATCACTTTCTGAAAATGATTACACCAGTGAAGAGATTAAAGTTAGAAATGAGTCGCGCAAGATTTTAGGTAAGCCATCTCTCAAGATCCATGCAACTTGTGTTCGGGTTCCAGTAGTAACGACCCACTCATTGGCAGTGCACGCTGTGCTTGATCGCGCAGTAACTGCGGATGAAGTGCGCGAGCTGCTTGCGAATGCTGCTGGTGTCCTAGTAACTGATGATCCGGCAAATAAAGTTTTCCCAACTCCGATAGATGTCGTTGGCACAGACCCAACTGTCGTTGGAAGAATCCGAGTTTCAAAGGAGTATCCGAATGAAATTGATTTCTTTGTGTGTGGAGATAACTTGCGAAAAGGTGCAGCTCTAAATACTGCTCAGATAGCTGAAGTTGTAGCGCAAGAATTCAACTAAATTCTTGGCATTTTAATTTTTAGCGGTTAGAGTCAGCAAAGTTGCTTCTGGTCGGCAAGCAATTCGAATCGGCGTGAATGGCGAAGTTCCAACTCCCGCGGAAACATGTAGTGGCATTTGGTTACTACCAAATTTTGAAAAACCTTTTGCTTGACGTTGTGGCAAATCACAATTTGTCACTAAGGCGCCATAGAACGGTAGGCATACTTGCCCGCCGTGAGTATGCCCGGCAAGTACCAAGTCGGCGTTGTCTTTTTCAAAACTTTCTAAAACTCTCCGATATGGTGCATGTGTGACACCTAATGCGAATGCGTCACTATCAAAGGCGCCGGATACAGCAGCGTAGTTATCTCTTTTAATGTGTGGATCATCTGTTCCACGAGCGTGAATCTTTACACCTTTAACCGTGACAAAACTTTGTTTATTATTAAGATCTAGCCAACCCGCATCAGTTAACTGCTCTACTAACTCATCAGCTGGAAGTTCTGCGCCACTTGCTTGGATGACTCGAGTCTTGTTGAAATATTGCAGCGGATTTTTCAAAGTTGGCGCGAAGTAGTCGTTACTTCCCAGAACAAATGCTCCTGGAATATCCATGAGTTCATCCATAGCCTCAACTACTGCGGGCACAGCAAGGGCGTGGGCTAAAAAATCACCAGTTCCAACTACAAAATCGGGTTCAAGTCTCGCCAACGATTTAACCCAGTTAATTTTGCGCGTTTGGGCGGGAGTTATATGTAGGTCGGAAATGTGCAGAACCCGAAGAGTTTCACTGCCCGCAGGCAAAACGGACAACTCGAGTTTGCGGGTGGTGAAAGTTTGGGCTTCAAGTAGGCCATAGGCGAGAGTCGCGCCTCCGGTGGCGCCAATTGTGAGTACTGAATTGGCCAAAAACCCCATAACGCTAAGCATTACACGGAAACGACATTTCACATGTGCACAAATTGCCCATAGGCTTAGGTACTCCACTTCTTCCCTAGGAGGCAAGGCATGTCTGATGACAATTTAGATGACTCTGTGCGCTCCCAAGAATTGGATCCATTAACCTCTCCGACGTGGGAAATTGCTGATGACAATGTTTTTTCACTAGCACCTGACGTTGAAGAATTTATGCCGACTAGGGAAGACACCATAATTCGTCGTCGACCATTACTTCCACCAGATGCTGATGAAATTATTCGAGGCGAGTACACCGGCTGGGTGCCGCTTATTAAACCCGGCGAAACTTTAGCTGATGCCAAGGCGCGGGAAGAAAAGTTGGCACTCTATTTAAATCCTGGCGATGAAGAGTCACATTACTTAACCGACTTTGCTGCTCCAGTAGATCTAGCTTCAGATTCAGTAACTGAAGTAAGGGATCCAATTGTTGAAGTTCGACCATATAATTTTCCAACTGAAATAGTGGCTGATCCAGACTTCGTTGTTTCGCCTACGGAAGCACTAGAAGAAGCTCGTCGCCGGATTGCGCAAATGCGGGCGAGTTTACAAACAAACATTAGTCGGGTTTCGCAAAGTTTTGAGCATCCAGTTTTTAATGAACCGGCTGACGATACAGCACTGGCGGATACACCAATTTTGCCAACACCTGAAAATAAAATTGCGGATCGCTCATTTGAGTCATTATTTGATACTGAACCAACTCTTGAGCGCGAGTCACAACGCGAGCCGGTGTCCCTTCAAGTTCACGAGGAGCCTCGGGTTTACACCCAGTCAACTCAGCAGCCAACCCCAACTGTCATCATCGATGAAGCGGCTGACCAGACTCATTCGTTAGAACTTGTAATTATGCGCGATGAAATTAAAGATCTTCGTGATCGTCTAGATTCATCCCAAAAGCTAATCGAAACTTTGATGGTTCGGTTGGCAGATCTTGCTGAGTTAGCTCTTAAACGAAGAGATTAACGATCTGCGTCACCTGATATAAATGGCATGCTGGAAATAATTGCTTCAAAATTACTTCGCTTGGAATTCTGTAAAACTGTTGAGAGCGCTAAGACCGTATGCAAACTAGCCGGGCGCAACTTCAGGCGATAGGGCAATTTGTCATTTCTTGAAACTAAAAACCAGGAAGCAATACCAAGTGGAGTTTCAATACTGTGCTCATAAGTTCCCTCAGGAACGCGGACCACTTTGGGAAGCAACACATTTACATCTTCATCCAAAAGCATTTCGCACGGTTGGATCATTTCCGAAATCATGGCAAGAGACACAGTAACTTCATCGACAAGTTGCAGGATTCGACTTCGCACGTCACCTTCAGTTTGCAGCACAACTGCAAAACTTTCGAGTTCGTGGTACTTAACGCCACTGGCAGTTTCGCGAGCGTCAATGCCGTAACCACTTGCGCGGGCCACGGGACCACTAATTGCTTGCTCAAGTGCTTCAGATTTAGTCAGTATCCCGATACCAGTAAAAGTTGCAAGTAAATCATCCCAATTAGTCTCGAGAATAATCTGTGCGGTATCAAAACATAATTGGGTAACTTCATTGAGCCAGCTTGCTGGCGGCGCATGGGTAATTCCCCCAATGCGAGTGAGCATGGGGTGCATGCGGCTCCCGGTATAAAGCTGGTAATGGTTCACCCACATTTCGCGAGAGGCACGAATGTGATTAGTTAGTTCATCATTTGTCCAAGTAAAGCCTGCTAAAAATGCCAAATGAGAAGTTACTCGATTAAATTCCAGCAAGAAAGTGCGAAGCCATTGAGCCGCTTCTGGTACTTCAATTCCCAGGGCAGTCTCAACTAATTGCGCAACACCGACTTCACCAGAAAACGCGCTGAGCCATTCGTGTCGATTAGCCAGCCCAATAACTTGGCGGTAATCGCGCGACTCAAATAGTTTCTCAGCACCGCGGTGCATGGAACCGAGCAGTGGGGTTGCAGTAACAATTGTGTCTTCTGCTATTTGGCAATCGATTCGTAACATTCCATGTGTTGCTGGCACGAAAATCGGTAGGCCAGAAGTTTCATCACTTCGCGCAATGTCTAACGGCGATAATCCAATTACGCTGCGTTTGACCACGGATCTCATCGTGCCATAAGCCGATGGCTAATGCGATTCTTTCGACATTCACCCAATTTCTACTAGGCTAATGACGTGGTCAACACATTGGCCGAGAGCGATGAGCCTTGGACCGAAAAACCTCCACGCCTAGACGTTGGCGTAGTTGGAACTGGCAGAGCCGGTTCAGTAATTGGTGCTGCCCTAAAACGGGCGGGACATCAGGTTAAAGCCTGCACTGCGGTAACAGATTTATCTAAACTGCGGGCGGAAGCGTTACTGCCAGGCGTTGCAATCTTAAGTATTGAAGAAACAGTTGCAGATCGCGACCTTATTTTGCTCAGCATTCCAGATGATGTTCTCGCTCAAGTAGTTTCTGGACTTGCTGCGACAAATGCGGTTAGCCCTGGAACTTTCGTTTTGCATCTCTCGGGTCGCTACGGCATCGAAGTTTTACGACCGCTAACCGAACTTGGTTGTCTGCCACTTGCGCTACATCCTGTTATGACTTTCACCGGAACCAGCATCGATTTAAATCGCTTGTCTGCTTGCCCGTTCGGAGTCACAACCCACCCAACTTTGCGTCCAGTCGCAGAAACTTTGGTTATGGAAATGGGTGGCGAGCCGGTTTGGGTGCCAGAAGCAAGTAGGAGCCTGTATCACGCAGCACTTACTTTCGGAGCCAATAACTTGATGACTCTGGTAAACCAAACTTCAGAATTACTCGAATCAGCTGGCATTACAAATCCAGAGGCGTTAGTTGCGCCATTGCTTAGTGCCTCACTTGATAACGCTCTAAGAAATGGTGACAGCGCCCTAACTGGTCCGATAGCGCGCGGTGATGCAGAAACTGTTCGCGAACATCTAAGAGTTTTAGGCAATTTTGATCCAGCTGTAACGCAGGCTTATCGCAGCTTGGCTCGGTTAACTGCAGTTCGCGCCTTAGCCTCTGGTGCACTACAACCACAGAGCGCAGAGAATTTGCTAGCAATGTTGGCGGATGAATCATGACTTCACCGACGCTTTTACATACCGTGAACGAACTCAACGACTGGTGCACGCAATCAGATGCACCGATTGCTACCGTTTTCACTATGGGTGCGCTGCATGCCGGTCACGCACAATTAGTAACTTATGCAAAATCGCACACTCCCAGTGACACAAGAATTGTTGCCACCATTTTTGTAAACCCAACACAATTTAATAGTTCAACTGATTTAGCGCAGTATCCACGCACTTTAGAAGATGACTTGGAAATTCTTGGCAGTGTCGGTGTTGATGCAGTATTTGTGCCAAGTACATCAGAGATGTATCCCAATGGATTGGCGATTGATTCGCCAATAGCGCCAGGACCAGCTGGTGAAATTTTGGAGGGCAAAAGTCGTCCGGGACACTTCTTGGGCATGCTGACCGTTGTGCACAGGTTATTAGAAATCACACATGCGAATTATTCATTTTTTGGCGAAAAGGATTTTCAGCAACTTACTTTAGTCAAAGAAATGATAAAGCAGTTGGCGTTGCCAATCGAAATCATTGGGGTGCCAACTGTGCGGGATGAATTTGGTCTAGCTCTATCAAGTCGTAATCGTAGATTGTCGCCAGCAGCATTTCAAAAAGCATTAAGTATTCCAATGGCAATGCAGATAGTTGCTGAAGCATTTAGCAACGGTGTGGAAAAAATTGAAGCTGAAGTTCTAGGCAAAAAATATCTATCAGATAACGAAATTATTGATCTTGATTACTTGGAAATATGTGCTGAAAATTTACTTGATAAGCCAAGTGAAACCAATGCTCGAGTTTTTATCGCAGCAACTATTGCTGGGGTACGTCTGATCGATAATTTAAAAATAGCAAAGTAGGAGAATTATGTTGTTAGCAATAGATGTCGGTAACACTAATACCGTGCTTGGACTCTTTGACGGTGAGAAATTGGTTTCATCTTGGCGCATGAAAACTGACGCCAGAGAAACCGCTGATGAATTAGCGCTTAAGTTCAAGGCGATTTTAAGTGAGTCTCCGCAGGTCACTGGAATTTCGCTTTGCTCCACAGTTCCAGCCGTACTTCGTGAGATGCGAACCATGCTTAGTAATTACTATCAAGATGCAACTCAGGTAATTGTTGAACCTGGTATAAAAACTGGGGTACCAGTATTGACTGACAACCCAAAGGAAGTTGGCGCGGATCGAATTGTTAACTCACTTGCCGCGTTCACTCTTTATGGGGGTCCCGCAATTGTGGTCGATTTTGGAACCTCGACTAATCTCGATGTGATTTCAGCTAAAGGTGAGTTCTTGGGAGGCGCGCTAGCACCCGGTATCGAGATTTCCATCGATGCTCTAGCTTCGCGAGCTGCCCAATTGCGCAAGGTTGAGTTAGTGGCACCTCGTAATGTCATTGGAAAAAATACCGTTGAAGCGCTGCAATCTGGTGCAATTTATGGCTTTGCAGGCCAAGTTGATGGCTTAGTAGATCGAATCATTGATGAATTAGGCACGCCAGTAAAAGCAGTAATCGCAACCGGTGGTTTGGCGGGCATAGTTGTCCCGGAATCCGAAACTATAACTGCGCATGAGCCAGATTTAACGTTAATTGGATTGCGACTGATGTACGAGCGCAACTCCTAGTACCGATAATCTTGAGCAGTGGCCAACGATGAAAACTCTGCTGAGTTAGAACTAGCCGACCTGCCCGAACAGATGCGGGTTCGTCTTGAGAAGCGCGCCGCCATATTAAACAGCGGCGGGCAGGCTTACCCGGTTCGAGTTCCAGTTACTACGACAATTCCCGCAGTTCGAGATAAATATGCGCACTTAACTGCGGAGCAGGAAAGTGGCGAAACCGTAGGAATTGCCGGCCGCGTTATGTTCCTGCGCAATACGGGAAAATTATGTTTCGCTCAGCTCCAGGCTGGAACTGGAGAAACTATCCAAGCGATGCTTTCCTTTGATCGAATCGGCGAAGCGCAATTAGATTCTTGGAAGTCCTTCGTTGATATCGGCGATTTGGTAGCTGTGGTTGGCGAAGTGATAAGTAGTAAACGCGGCGAACTTTCCGTCATGGCGGATAGCTGGCACATGGCAGCAAAAGCCCTTCGGCCACTTCCAAATCCCCACACACCACTGAGCGAAGAAACTCGAGTGCGGCAGCGTTATGCAGATTTGATTATGCGCGACACTGCTCGCAATGTGGCGCGATTACGGCCAGCCACAATGACAAGCCTGCGCGCAAGTTTTGCAAAGCGTGATTACCTCGAAGTTGAAACTCCTATGTTACAAACCATGCATGGCGGCGCAGCAGCTCGACCATTCGTAACGTCATCAAATGCTTTTGATATGCAATTGTTTTTGCGAATTGCGCCAGAGTTGTTTTTAAAACGTTGTGTAGTTGGCGGGATCGAACGCGTTTTTGAAATCAATCGCAACTTCCGAAATGAAGGAGCGGACTCCACGCATTCACCAGAATTTGCGATGCTCGAGTACTACCAGGCTTATGCCGACTACCACGATATGGCGACACTCACTCGCGAGTTAATTCAGGAAGCTGCTTTAGCAGTGCACGGCACTTTGAATTATCAATTAGTGGAAGGTGGAACTCGCGACTTATCTGGCGAGTGGGATCAAATTTCGGTTTACCCTGCAGTGAGCAAAGCTATCGGACAAGAAATCTCACCTGAAACGCCTATCGAAACATTGCGTAAGTTATGCGCAACTGTGGGCATTACCCACGATCCAAAAGCGATTCACGGAAAACTCGTCGAAGAACTCCTTGAGCATTATGTAGTTGAACATTTAAAGAAACCAACATTTGTCATGGATTATCCAGTGGATACCTCGCCACTTGTGCGCGAAAATCGCACCACAAAGGGTACGGCCGAAAAGTGGGATCTCTATATAGATGGCTACGAAGCAGGCACTGGTTACTCAGAACTTGTTGATCCAGTAATCCAACGAGAGCGCTTAATAGAACAGTCTTCACTAAAAGCCAGTGGCGATGCAGAAGCAATGCAACTCGATGAAGATTTTTTGCGGGCTTTGGAATATGCCATGCCGCCTAGTGGTGGAGTCGGCATGGGAATTGACCGATTGCTTATGACTCTGACAGGTCTAAACATTCGGGAAACTATTTTGTTTCCACTCGTTAAGCCGGAATAGCTATGTCAATCACGGTGCGCCCAGCGCGCACGAGCGACGTATTAGCAATTCGCGACTTAGTTGAGAACTACGCCGGCGATGGCCCACGCTTATTGCGCAAGAACACTGTCACGCTATATGAAGATGTGCAAGAATTTCTGATAGCAGAACTTGATGGCGTCATTGTCGGCTGTGGCGCTCTGCATGTTTTTTGGCATGACCTTGGAGAAATTCGCACCGTTGCAGTGTCGCCAAACAGTAAGGGAAAAGGCATCGGTTCAAAAATAATTGAAGCATTAATGGAGCGCGCAAAAGTGCTTGGACTAACGCGATTATTTTGCTTAACATTCGAAATTAAGTTTTTCACTGGTCATGGTTTCCAACCAATCAAAGAATCACCAGTTGATGCCTCTACTTATGCGCAGTTGTTACTGTCAGGCGATCAAGGAGTGGCTGAATTTTTGGACTTAGAACATGTGAAGCCAAATACGCTCGGCAACACCAGAATGCTAAAAATTCTTTAATTTTCTGACTGTTCGCTAATGGCAGATTGAATCAATGGGCAAAAATCCATTGATTCAAGGACAGTAACTTGCACATACTTTGCAATTTAGAATTTCCCAGATGCGCGCGCAAGCATTGGCTCTAGCATTGTGTCAAGGCCAAAAAGTAAGAGGAGATGCATATGTTCGAGAGATTTACCGACCGAGCTCGTCGAGTAGTAGTTCTTGCCCAAGAAGAGGCACGCATGCTCAATCACAACTACATCGGTACTGAACACATCCTTCTTGGCTTAATACACGAAGGAGAAGGCGTAGCAGCCAAGGCTTTGGAAAGCATGGACATCTCACTTGAAGCAGTACGCGCTCAAGTTGAAGAAATTATTGGTCAAGGTCAGCAAGCTCCGTCAGGCCACATTCCATTTACACCACGCGCAAAAAAAGTTTTGGAACTTTCACTTCGCGAAGCATTGCAACTTGGACACAACTACATTGGAACTGAACACATTTTGCTCGGCCTAATTCGTGAAGGCGAAGGAGTTGCCGCACAGGTACTTGTAAAACTTGGTGCTGATTTAAATCGTGTTCGCCAGCAAGTAATCCAGTTGCTTTCGGGTTACCAAGGTAAGGAACCACAGCAACAAGGCGCGGGCCCCGCTGAAGGCACACCGTCGACATCATTGGTCTTGGATCAATTTGGAAGAAACTTAACGCAGGCTGCGCGTGATGGACAACTTGATCCAGTCGTTGGCCGCGAAAAAGAAATTGAACGTGTGATGCAGGTACTTTCGCGTCGCACAAAAAATAACCCAGTTCTTATTGGTGAACCAGGTGTTGGTAAGACAGCAGTTGTTGAAGGTTTGGCACAAAAAGTAGTCAAAGGTGAAGTTCCAGAGACGCTCAAAGATAAGCAAATCTACTCCTTGGATCTAGGCGCGCTAGTTGCTGGCTCTCGGTACCGTGGTGATTTCGAAGAACGGCTAAAGAAAGTTTTGAAAGAAATCAAAACCCGTGGCGACATCATCATTTTTATTGACGAAATTCACACGTTAGTTGGCGCTGGCGCAGCTGAAGGCGCAATTGATGCAGCGAGCATTTTGAAGCCAATGTTGGCGCGTGGCGAACTGCAAACTGTTGGCGCAACAACACTTGACGAATACCGCAAGTATATCGAAAAGGACGCAGCCCTTGAGCGTCGTTTTCAGCCAATTCAGGTGAACGAACCATCAATTGCACAGACAATTGACATCTTGAAGGGTCTGCGGGACCGTTATGAAAATCACCACCGGGTAACAATCACGGATGCTGCCATTGTTGGCGCAGCAACTATGGCTGACCGTTACATAAGTGACCGCTTCTTGCCAGATAAGGCAATCGACTTGATTGATGAAGCTGGCGCGCGATTGCGAATCCGTCGAATGACAGCGCCACCAGATTTGCGCGAAATTGACGACAAAATCGCAGCGGTTCGCCTAGAAAAAGAATCCGCTATTGATGGTCAAGATTTTGAGCGGGCTGCCTCGTTGCGCGATGACGAAAAGAATTTGATTGCTGCTCGCGCAGTTCGGGAGAAGGAATGGAAAGACGGCGACATGGACGTTGTTGCCACAGTTGATGAAGAGTTAATCGCTGAAGTACTTGCAGCATCAACTGGCATCCCAGTTTTCAAGCTAACCGAAGAAGAGTCACAACGACTACTTCACATGGAAGGCGATCTCCACAAACGAGTTATTGGTCAAGAACAGGCCATCAAGGCGCTGTCGCAAGCAATTCGCCGCACCCGCGCAGGATTAAAAGATCCTAAGCGTCCAGGTGGATCATTCATTTTTGCTGGCCCATCTGGTGTCGGCAAGACCGAGCTTTCTAAAACCCTGGCTGAGTTCCTGTTTGGTGATGAAGATTCACTCATCCAACTCGACATGTCTGAGTACTCGGAGCGCCATACAGTTTCGCGGCTATTTGGTTCACCGCCAGGATTTGTGGGTTACGAAGAAGGTGGCCAGTTAACGGAAAAAGTCAGGCGCAAGCCATTTAGCGTTGTGCTCTTTGACGAAGTAGAAAAAGCACACCCAGATATCTTTAACTCGTTATTGCAGATTCTTGAAGATGGCCGCTTAACTGATGCGCAAGGACGAGTCGTTGATTTCAAGAACACCGTAATCATCATGACCACAAACCTTGGAACTCGCGATATTGCAAAGGGTGTCAGCCTTGGATTTGCTGATGGCAATGACACGACTAGTTCATACGAGCGCATGAAGAACAAAGTTAATGATGAATTAAAGACGCACTTCCGTCCAGAATTCCTAAACCGCATCGATGACATAATCGTCTTCCACCAACTAAGTGAAGATGAAATTGTCGAGATCGTTGACTTAATGATTGACAAGTTAGATCTTCGACTAAAAGACAAAGACATGGCAATCGAGCTCACGCCGGCAGCAAAAGCACTGCTTGCAAAGCGTGGCTACGATCCAGTTCTGGGTGCGCGTCCATTGCGCCGCACAATTCAGCGCGAGATTGAAGATCCGATGAGCGAGAAGATGCTCTTTGGTGATCTCAAGCCGGGTGAAATTGTCATAGTTGATGTTGAGGGTGAAGGTGAAGATGCCAAATTCAACATGCGTGGCGAATTCAAGGGCGAGCTTTCTGACATCAAGATCGAGACTGTTGGTACCGCCGGAGCAGCAGACTAACTAGCTTCACGATGCCACTTAAGAGTTTCGACTTTGGAGTAATCGGCGCTGGCATAGTTGGCTTAGCGATGGCGAATCGGGTGCGAGAATTGCACCCGAACGCCACGATTGCGGTGTTTGATAAAGAAGATTCAATTGGTCTGCATGCCAGCGGGCGTAACAGTGGAGTTTTGCATGCGGGCTTTTATTACTCGCCCGATACTTTAAAAGCGCAACTTACCCGAGATGGCAATCAAATGCTGCGAGATTTCTGTGCGCAGGAAAGCATATCCGTAAAGGCAACTGGAAAAGTAGTTGTCACGCAAAATGAATCTCAAATTCCTGCGTTACAGGAGTTGCATCGACGTGGAAATGCAAATGGCGTTTCCACTGAATTGATTTCTGCGGAGCAACTTGCAGAGTTCGAGCCGTTGGCACGAACAGTTCAAGTTGCGCTTTGGTCACCGAATACTGCGGTAGCAAATCCACTCGCCGTGACACAAGCTCTTGCAGCCAAAGTAGTCCGCGAAGGAACCGTTCTAAAGCTCGGTCAGAAAGTAACCAAGGCCACGAATCAATTGGTAAGTACCAACTCCGAAAATTACACAATTGGCCACGTGATAAATACTGCGGGTCTATACGCCGACAAAGTCGCGAAGGAATTTGGATTTTGTGACGATTATGCGATGCTGCCGTTCAAGGGTTTGTATTGGTACGGAAATTGGGCACCAGGAAAATTGCAGCGCCACGTTTATCCAGTCCCAGATGTGCGAAACCCATTTCTGGGTGTGCATTTAACAGTGACCGTTGATGGCAGGGCCAAGATCGGACCAACTGCAATTCCAATTTTCTCGCGGGAAAGCTATTCCGGATTTGGTGGGTTAAGTGTTAAAGAAATTTTGAACATCATAGGGATTTATCCCAAGTTTCTAACGAGTAGTCATCATGATGTGCTGGGCTTAATCAAGTCTGAATTACCAAAGTATTTGCAACACCATCTAGTTAATCAAGCAAAAGCTTTAGTACCAAGTATTCGAGCCCAAGATTTTAAGGAGCGAGGTAAGCCAGGAATTAGAGCTCAACTTTTAGATATAAAGAATAAAAAGCTGGAAATGGACTTTGTTGTTCGGGGCGATGAAAACTCCACACATTTGCTAAATGCCGTATCACCTGCATGGACTAGCGCATTGGCTATGGCCGAGCACGTATGCAAAAAATTCAATTAGAATTTTAGTAACCAAGCGATAGGTAAATACATGGCACAGACAGTAGATCTAATTTGGCAAGTAGCTGGATTCATTTCTTTAGGTATAAAGGCTTGGGCGCTTTCAGATATTCTTAAGGCACCGGCAGAAGCTTTCCCATTTTTAAATCGACAAACTAAGAATATCTGGATTGCGATTTCTTTAGGAAGCGTTTTAGGACACATACTTTTTGGAGCTTGGGGATTTACTGGCGTGATCGGATTAATCGCATGTGCTGTGCATCTTGCGGACACTCGTCCAAAAATCAATGAAATGACAGGTCGGCGGTAATTTCTTTAGTTCTAACTAAGTGCCAAGATCTAGTTAATGTTTGCCTTGGTTTGCAACGGCCGCCGCAGCATTAATGGCAGCTTGTGGATCTAAATATTTTCCACCGACATTAATTGGTTTGAATTCATTATCTAGTTCGTAAACTAATGGAATTCCTGTTGGAATATTCAATTCGGAGATTTCAGAATCACTTATGCCATCAAGATGTTTAACTAATGCCCGCAGGGAATTGCCATGCGCGACCACCAGTACCGTCTTGCCAGATTGCAAATCTGGGACAATATTGGACTTCCAATACGGGAGCATCCGAGTAACAACATCAGCTAAACATTCGGTGCTAGGTAAGGCTGAGCCAAGTTCGGAATATCGGGGGTCATTTGTTTGGGCAAATTCGTTCACTGGATCAATTGCCGGTGGTGGAGTATCAAAAGATCTACGCCATAACTTAAATTGCGCTTCGCCATATTCAGCTAAAGTCTGGGCTTTGTCTTTTCCTTGAAGCGCACCGTAGTGCCTTTCATTGAGTCGCCAGGTGCGGCGAACTGGAATCCAATGTCGATCCGCCGCATCAAGGCAAATGTTTGCAGTGTTTATAGCCCGCCGCAAAAGTGAAGTATGCAAAACATCAGGGCGCAACTTGTGCTCGACCAGCAATTCGCCAGCGCGCTGTGCTTCCACTAAACCCTTTGCACTTAAATCAACGTCAACCCAGCCAGTAAAGAGGTTTTTTTCATTCCACTGGCTCTCACCGTGTCGAAGCAGAATTAAAGTGTGATTAGCCATGAATCAATTCTCCTGCGGGTTCGTGAATAAGTGGGCAAAGGCCTTTAAGTTAGCTAAATCCATACCTTTACTTGTGCGCCAAGACCATTCCCGTTCGATTGCCGACTTAAATCCAAGTTCCAGAAGAATGTTGAAAGAGTTGTCACTAGTCTGCAACATCACACCAAGAAGTTGATCTATTTGGGCGAGATCCAAAGTAGCCATAGGTAAGACGCCTGATAAATAGATGTCCCCAAGATGATCGAGACAGTAATTGATGACCAGTAGCTTGCGATTTTGTTCAAGGATCCAGCGATATACCGCTTCGTGATTTTCATCTGGATTTCGTGCCACAAAACTTTCAATTTTAAATACCGTGTCGCCAAATGTCATCGCAACATTAACAAATTGCTTATTCGTGCCAGGCAATGAGACTACAACTGTTTTTTCACCAGCGAATTCAAAATTGAGATCTTGCTCGGAAAGGTACTGAGTAGCTTGCGTAAGTGAAAGCATTAGGTGCCAATTCTTGCCCGAGAGGATGCAACTGCTTCGTTATAAACGGCGATGAGTTTGTCTGTGGTGTCTTCCCAACCAAAGTGACTAGCGTGATTAATTGCTCCAACAGCTAACCGGGATTGCAAATTTTCATCACTGGTAACCCGGAGAATCTCTTTGGCCCAAACTTTTTCATCATGTCCATCGATCAACACACCGCTAATTCCGTCACGAACTGCAGTGGGTAACCCACCAACCCGAGCAGCTATTACAGGAGTGCCGCAAGCTTGCGCCTCGATCGCAACTAACCCAAACGATTCGCTGTAGGAAGGAACAACACAAAGTGTTGCAGCTTGATACCACTTGACTAACTCAGCCCGATTTGTTGGTGGCACAAATCTTACAATGTCAGCTATACCTAAGCCTGTTGCTAATTCAACGAGTGAATCTGGATGATCTAAACCACTGCCCGACGGACCACCACAGATTGCGACAAGTAGTCGACTGCGTAGCTGGGGGGATTGCTTCAAAATTTCGGCTGCGGCTTTAATTAAAACATCCGGAGCTTTAAGTGGTTGGATCCGGCCGACAAAAAGCAAAACTATTGCATCCGCCGCAACGCCCAAGTCCTTGCGCGCTTGCGTTTGGTCGCCAGGAATAAATTTCTCCAGATCAACACCGGGGTGAACAACGCGAACTCGCTTAGGATCGGCGTGATAGAGCTCAATTAATTCCTTGGCCTCGGCATGTGTGTTAGCAACTAGTCGATCAGCCGCCTCCACAACTTGCTCTTCGCCAATTTCGCGAATTGCAGGCTCTGGTGAATCACCTTTTGCCAAAGTTAAATTCTTTACTCTGGCCATGGTGTGCATAGTGTGTACCAGCGGCACGCCCCATCGTTCCTGGGCAATCCAACCAACCTGGCCGGAGAGCCAATAATGACTATGAATCAAATCGTAGAAACCTTCATTTTTTGCAGCTTCGGCGCGCAGCACTCCAGCCGTCACCGCGCAGAGTTGCGCAGGTAAGTCCTCTTTGCGTAATCCTTCAAATGGTCCAGCAGGAATATGTCGAACTAAAACTCCGTTTGCAAGTTGGGTTGTTTCTGGCTCAGTCAACGAAGTGGCGCGAGTAAAAATTTCTACTTCAATGCCACGGGCTGCGATACGTTTTGCGGTCTCGGCAACATAGACATTCATGCCGCCAGAATCGCCAGTTCCAGGTTGGTGAAGTGGCGAAGTATGTACGGACAAAATTGCGATTCGCCGTATTTCGCCAGACTGCGAACTAGAAAGATTAGTTACCATGTGAATCTATAACTAATTTAGCGAAAAGCGCCGCACTTTGATACTTGAGGAATATATCCCTATTTAGAGTAGGGTGCGCCAGTAACGATTTGGATTATTCGGCGGGATACCGAGACCGCATGATCACCAAAACGCTCGTAGAATCGCGAAAGTAAAGTAACGTCGATGGCGGATTCAACTCCGTGGGCCCAATCATCAGAAAGCACCACAGTAAACAATTCGCGATGCAAGTTATCGAGAATGTCATCGAATTTATTCATTTCATCTGCCAAGCCAGTATTACGGGTTGCGATGATTTCACCTGTTTGCTCGACAATTTTGCTTGCTGCTTGACCCATTTTTTTAAAGGTGTCTCTAAGTTCTGCAGGAATCGAAGGACTTGGGTAACGAAGCCGAACTTGCTTTGCAATGTGAACAGCAAGGTCACCCATGCGTTCAAGTGATCCCGATATTCGAATGGCACCCATAACTAAACGCAAGTCAGTAGCCATTGGTGCTTGCAGGGCTGCTATCAAGAGCGAAATTTCTTCGACGTCCGCATTCAACTTGTTGATTTCGGCGTCGCCAGCAATGACAATTTCAGCCATGGTCAAGTCGTCAGCCAATAACGCTTCAGTAGCGCCGCGGATCGCAGTGCCCACTAGGTCAGCCATAGCCACTAGGGCGATGTCGATTTGAGCTAGTTGAGTTTCATAGGCTTCACGCATGTTCGTAAGTCTAACGGGGCAAAGCCGATATCCGTGTTGTTTCACATCAACAAATGAAGCAATCGGTGAAACATCAGGCAACATCAGGGTGAACATTTAGTGATAATAATCCTCCTGGTACCAAGAGGGGTGGAAAAGATTCTATTGTTGGAGAGTGAGGATAGGGTTGCGCCAGAAGCAAAAAGCCGTAAACACGTCAACAGATTCGCAACAAGCACAGCGCGTTGCCGCACTGAGTGAAATCCTTGAAGTCTTGCCAGACGCCGCCGCAATTGTCGATGATTCGGATCACGTGCTTGCATCCAGTGGAAATTGTGTTGCTATGGGATTAGTTGCAAATGATCGAATCAGCCCAGTAGAACTTAAGGCACTAAATCGTGAGGTACAGAGACTTCGCATAACTCAAACTCGCGATGTAACTATTAGCCGCAATGGTTCTCGTTTAGGCGAGTGGGAAGCACGCTTGCAAGTCTCGCCAATTGATGAACACTTAAGCCTGGTAATTGCACAAGACTTAAGCGAAGAACGTCGGTTAAATGATGTTCGCCGAGATTTCGTGGCAAATGTTTCTCATGAATTGAAGACCCCAGTAGGCGCACTTTCATTACTAGCTGAGGCGATCCAGGCCGCAGACACCGATATTGAACAAGTACGTCACTTTACTTCGCGAATGCAAATCGAAGTAAAGCGCTTGACAGCAATGATTTCTGATTTGGTTGCTTTGTCAAAGGTTCAAGGTGACGCACCACTTCGAAATTCAGCACCGGTTGAAGTATCCTTCATTATTGACGAAGCAGTAGATGCTACGAAAATTTCTGCAGAACAAAAAGGCATCGAAGTTGTGGTCGCAGAAGACCTTAATGTGGGACAAATTTTCGGTGACGAAGATCAATTAAATGTAGCTCTTAATAACTTACTTTCAAATGCAATTAAGTATTCGCCAAACAACACCCGAGTTGGCGTAGGTGCGCGTCGGAATGATGACATGATTGAAATTTCGGTAACCGATCAGGGACCAGGAATTTTGGAAGCTGATTTGAGTCGAATTTTTGAGAGGTTTTATCGAGTAGACCCAGCGCGATCTCGAGATACTGGCGGAACTGGCTTGGGCTTAGCAATTGTCAAGCACGTCTGTGCAAATCATGGTGGTGATTGTGTTGTCTGGTCGCAATTGGGTCAAGGTTCAACATTCACTTTACGTTTCCCTGTGTACCTAAATGGTGCCGGCACTCCAACGGAGGTAATAGTCAAATGACACGCGTACTAGTCATCGAAGATGAAGAATCGTTTCGTGATGCGCTTAAATTCATGCTTTCTCGCGAGGGTTTTGATGTGATCTTGGCGCCTAACGGCGCGGAAGGCATGAAGTTGTTTGACTCAATGAACCCGGACTTGGTGCTACTTGATTTGATGCTGCCAGAAGTTTCTGGCACAGATGTGTGTAAGTACATTCGTACTAAGTCGAATACACCGGTGATCATGCTGACTGCAAAAGATACTGAAATAGATAAAGTAGTCGGCCTCGAGCTAGGCGCAGATGATTATGTAACTAAGCCATTCTCAACCAGGGAATTATTGGCTCGAATTAAAGCGGTACTTCGCCGGGGTGGCGAGATGGAAAATGACTTTGTTGGAGCAGTAGAGGTTGGACCCATTCGGATGGATGTCGAGCGCCACGTCCTTTCAGTAAATGGTGAATCAGTCGCTATGCCATTAAAGGAATTTGAGTTACTCGAATTTTTAATGCGAAATTCAGGAAGAGTACTAACCCGCGGTCAATTAATGGATCGAGTCTGGGGTTCGAACTATGTGGGTGACGGAAAAACTCTTGACGTCCATGTCAAAAGAATTCGATCCAAAATTGAACCAGATCCGGCAAATCCGGTGCATTTAACAACCGTTCGCGGCTTGGGTTATCGCTTCGAGGCGTAAAGAGTTCTTCTGCCGTTCACTCTTTGTTTACCTAGTTTGAACGTGCCGTATTCCTTACCTTTCTAGTCTTTGGGGGTGAGTTTAGACATTCAGCGAACCCCAATGAATACCCGACAAGTCGCAAAAGGCGATCGGGCTTTTTTTGCAATTTCAACTGCAGCTGCGATTTTCACTATGCTTCTGGTGCTAGTGGTACTCATTTTTTTGAGCGTTAAATCTTGGTCAACTTTTACTGAGCAAGGGATTTCGTTTGTAACAGGATCTACTTGGGATAACACAACAGAAACTGGCACTTTTCAAATTGGGCCAATGATTGTCGGAACTATTGTGGTATCGATTTTAGGTTTAATTATCGCGGTGCCGGCCTCGATCGCAGTTGCGTTTTTCATTGAATTTGTGGCGCCACCTAGACTCGCGCGAATTGCCACTTCTCTGGTCGACTTATTAGCTGCCCTACCTTCGGTTGTGGTTGGAATTTGGGGCATTTTTGTCCTCTCACCGGTTGCCGCAACTTGGTCATTATCACTTTCAAACACGCTGTCATTCATTCCCATATTTCGAAATGAATTTAGCAATGCCGAAGGCGCACCATTCATCGCTGCTTGGACAATTGCGGTAATGATCATTCCAATCATTACCTCTGTTAGTCGTGAGGTTATGGGACGAGTTGATAAGGATCTGATTTCAGCGGCGATCGCACTCGGAAGCACAAGTTTTTCTACTATGCGCAGAATTATTGTTCCCAACGCAAAGAGTGGAATTCTTGGCGGAATACTTCTTGGCTTAGGGCGCGCACTAGGTGAGACCGTTGCGATTTTCTTTGTTTTGAATTTGGTTTTCGAAATTAATTTATTTCAAATTTTAGAACCTAAAGGTGGCAACGTAGCGTCATTGATTATTGCGAAATTCGGTGAAGCAACGCCTGCGGAACTCAACGCATTGATGGCAGCAGGTGTGGTCTTGTTTATTCTGACACTCATAGTCAACATGATCGCTACCTCTATCGTGCAACGCGCAGAAAGGCGAATGGCGTCATGAGTGAAAGTAAACTTCAATTATTAGATAGACCATCAGATGCGACGCCTTGGAGTAAGAGATCGCCAAACTTCAGTTTAATAATTGGTTTGGCCTCGATATTTCCAATACTTCTATTCTTAGTAGTTTTAAATATCTCCGAGCTCTCCGGCGCAGGAGCCTTACTAACTGTGTTTTTACCCCTTCAACTTTTAGCTGCGGCAATTGCGGCAATTGTTACAAGAGGGCGCAGAGGAGTCGCTGATTCGCAACTTAGCGTTTTCGTTTACTTTGCAACATTTTTTGTAGTTATCATGCTGGGATCAATTTTAGTTTCCATAGCCAGCTGGGGACTAAAAGCAGTAAGTCCCCATTTCATTTACCAGAACAACGTCTACATAACACCAACTACTTCGCTAGATTACGGCGGCGCTGGACATGCTCTAGTTGGATCCCTACTCGTTGTGGGCCTTGCAACTTTGATAGCAGTACCTCTTGGACTTTCGGTTGCTGTCTATTTAACTGAGACCAGAGGACGGCTGAAAGGTCCGGTTCGCTTCTTAGCTCAGTCAATGAGCGGCTTGCCTTCGATCGTCGCCGGCCTTTTCGTTTATGCGGTATTCATTGCAACTGGGACTGCGAATTTGTCAGGGTGGCTAGGCTCGCTTGCTCTTGCTTTGCTAATGCTCCCAACAGTTGTTCGCATGGCTGAGGAAGTTTTGAAGCTAGTTCCTGGGGATCTTAGATCTGCAGCGCTGGCTCTGGGCGCCCCGCAACGTAGGGCCTTTTTTCAAGTAATCATGCCGACTGCAAAAGCAGGATTGATCACTGCCGTTCTATTGGGTGTAGCAAGAGTCGTTGGCGAAACTGCTCCACTGATTTTGACTACGCGACTAATGTCTGAAACTAGTTTTAATCCGTTTTCTGGAGATCTAGCTACACTTCCAACATTTATTTTTTCAAACTTGACTGCAGGATTTGATACTGGGCGCTCGCGTGCCTGGGCTGCCGCATTCTTGCTGCTCGCAGTTGTTGGATTGATTTTTGGTGCAACCCGTGCTTTGACATCACAGAAAGCTAAGTAAAAAGGAATTTAAAAATGACGATACTAGGAGACGGCACAATGGATACAAAGATACAGAATTCAAACATTGCCATTTTGGATGCAGAGAGTCATCTTGAATCACGCAATGTTCATGTTTGGTTCAAGGATCGACATGTTTTGTCTGATGTATCGCTGCAGTTCCCAACAAATTCAGTCACCGCCTTAATCGGTCCTTCTGGCTGTGGTAAGTCCACGTTTATTCGAACTCTAAACCGCATGCATGAATTGATACCTGGCGCCGGCCTGGCGGGCACGGTTTACCTGGATAACGAAGATATATACGCACCGGGTGTGGATCCAGTAAGCATTCGCCTGCGCGTTGGCATGGTTTTTCAAAAACCAAACCCATTTCCCACAATGACAATTAAAGGTAATGTCTTGGCTGGCCTTCGCTTAAACAACCGCCGAATCAAGGATGAAGAGTCCTTGGTAGAGAGTTGTTTAAACCGCGCCAGCATTTGGAGTGAAGTAAAAGATCGTCTTGATGCCCCCGCTGGGTCGCTTTCGGGAGGACAGCAACAACGTCTTTGTATTGCTCGCTCACTTGCGATGTCGCCAGAAGTTTTGCTAATGGATGAGCCTTGTTCTGCGCTAGACCCAGGCTCTACTCGTAGAATCGAAGAAACAATTCGTGAGCTTTCGGCTGACATGACGGTTGTTATTGTCACGCACAATATGCAGCAAGCTCAACGGGTTTCGGATCAGACGGCATTCTTCCTGGCCGAAGAAGGCGAACCCGGACACGTCGTGGAATTTGGCGCAACAGGTAGCTTATTCTCGGCACCAAATGACCCAAGAACTGAAGATTACGTAAATGGGCGTTTTGGATAAATCAACACCAATTGTTTACCTAGAAATTACCTAAAAGACTACTGTGGGTAGATTTCAATTAACCACAGCCTGTTGAAATTAGAAATAGCCGGAAAAGCCGGCAAAAATTTCCAAGAGGAGAAAAAATGCGCCGCACTCTAATAAGCGCAGTTGCAGCAGCCGCTGTCACTGCGTCATTATTCGCTGCCACGCCAGCTCAAGCAGCTGAAGTTGATATCAAGGGTTCCGGATCTTCCTTTGCCGGTAACTTCCTAATTGACTGTGCAAGCCGTTACACCGCGAAGACCGGAAATAAAGTTTCCTACACAGCAACAAGTTCAGGCCGAGGTCGGGCTTCTTTCTTGGCCAAAACTGACGATTTCGCAGGTTCAGATTCACTTTATGGTGCAACTGAAAAAACTCCTGGAGAATATAAAGTTATTCCAGTAATTGGTGGACCAGTTGCGATCGTTTTCAACGTTGCTGGTGTTTCGAACCTACGCTTAGATGCAAAAGCAGTTAGCGATATTTTTACTGGAACCATCACAAAGTGGAATGATCCAGCCATTGCAAAATTGAATCCAACAGCGAAACTTCCAGACAAAAACTTCGTTGTTGTTTACCGTTCATCAAACTCGGGAACAACACAGAACTTCCAGGACTACCTGTATCAAAATGCTGTTGGCCCGTGGCCACAAGCAAATCAGGCATGGGTTGGCGTTAAAACTGGTTCAGGACAGTCCACCTCTGCAGATCTAGTTGCAAAAGTTAAGGCTACTTCTGGTGGAATCGGTTACGCAGATCTTTCTGACGTGAGCGTGAAGTTGGGTAAGGTAACTTTAAAGAATGCCAAGGGTGAGTTTGTAAAGCCATCCGTTGCTTCCGCAGCTAAGATGCTTTCAGGTCAGAAGATTGCTGCTGACGGCAGCATGACCATCAATTTCAAGAAGAAGATTGCTGGCGCATACCAGTTGTCAATTGTTACTTACTTGATGATCCCAACTACAGGCGACAAGAGATCAGCTACGAAGGCGTTTGCCAAGTACGCAGTAGACACATGCAGCAAGAAACCAGTTGCAGGCTTTGCTGGTTTCACTGGTGCTAACTACAAGATCGCTTTGAAGCGCGCAAGCAGTTAATTAGCTAATTAATAAGTTGAGTGTGTGCGATTGCAACAGCAATCGCACACACTTTGCTTTAGGGTAAAAACAGAGAGTAGCGAGGCGTGAAGTGAAAATAATAAAGAATTCAATTGCTCTTTTGGCACTTTCGCTCTCAATTTCTGCCTGCACACCACCAATGCCACCAGAATTTCAAGCTCAACTTGCGGAAAGATATGTAACGTGTGTTTCTGGTGAAATCGCAATTTCGACTGTTCCCGAACTCGCTGAAGTAACGCAAGCTTGGGTCGATGGATTATCAGAAAATTGCTCGGATTTGTCTGCCACGATAATCGGTGCCGTGGACGACACTGAAACTGCCGTGGACGACACTGAAACTGCCGTGGACGACACTGAAACTGCCGTGGACGACACTGAAACTGCCGTGGACGACACTGAAACTGCCGTGGACGACACTGAAATACCAGTTGAAGAAACAGAGACTCCAGTTGACGACACTGAGACTCCGGCGGACGTCTTTATTACGGCAGCAGGAGAAACCCCAGCATGCAATGTAGCTGCTAGTTCACCTGTTGGCATCGACGCCGTTGCCATCGTAGTAAGCGTTGCTGGCCTGGATGGCGTAGTTTTCTCGCCAGCGTTATTGCACCGAGCACTCTCTGGTGGAATGCCGTCGTGGGCAGATCCAGAGCTGCAAGACCTTAATCCAGAAATCCAGCTCATAGACATTCCTATGGTGCTTCGGGCTCCAACTAGACCACAAGACATCACTTCACTTAATGACTGGATGAATCGCTTAGATCCTGCGGGCTGGCCAGGTTCGCCAAGTGGCTTAGTCGCAGATGCTGCATTTAATGCAGAAGCGGTAGTCGAAGAGCTAGCCGCTGAAGGAACAATCAGTGTTGTCCCGGCATCTATGGTCACAAACAATTCGTTAGAGACAGTCAGCATTCAAATCTCACCTGAGCTTGAGACACTGTACTTGAACGTAGAAACCGTGATTTCGGCAGGAACTCAAATGGTTGCAACAACTTCAGGTTCAGTTGTTACAGCCAAAATCGATGCAGCTCTACCTCCAGTTCCTGCTGCTGGAAATGATTTCGCTTCGTTACCCTGGCAGGCCTTAAACCAATTCACGATCACAGTATGCGCGGGCGCTAATGAGATGGCTGGACGGGCCTTTGCTAGGTACGCGCTTCGTCTTGATTCACAAGGCGTAATGACTTCTTACGGCTTCACTGAGATGCCAGAGCAAATTCGGCTGGCTGGTTTGGCCGGCGTTTCGCAGGGTTTACCAGAGCCAACAATTCCACCTAGTGAGGCCCCAGAAGAAGTTCTGGAAGAGGTGCCTACGGATGAATCAACTGAAATGCCATCGGAAGAGCCGTTAGAGGAAGAAACCGATATGGCTAGCCCGGAGCCAACTCCGTAATTAGTTTTCTTGAAGTTTTTTAAGAAGCACTTGGAATTGGTTCTGGCGCTGGTTGCGCCGCGCCAGCTGGGATCTCGATGTCAGCATAAATTCCAGTTTTCTCATTTATTACCATCGAGAGTGGAACAGACTGGCCGCTCTCCAAAATAAGCGATACGTTGACAAACTCACCTGGCACCATTCCAGATGCGCTCGTTAAGACAATTCGAAGTTCTGAGCTAAAGCCGATGTCGACAACTTGTTTGGCTGGTAAAGAAATCCGAACTTCTCCCTCAACGCCAACAGCATCAGCAGTGGCGATGCCAATTAAAGTGTCATCCAAAGTGTCATCATTATTAATAATCGTCATTAGGACGCTAGCGCGAGTTGGATCTGCGGGATCAACAACGACAGTAGCGCTGCGAATTTGAAGTGAACCAACATCGACACTTCTACCATTTCCGGAGTCACGCTGGGTATTGGTTGCAGCATCAAAACCAGCTGCGCAGCCGCTAGTCAACAGGGTGGCGGCGCTTAAAACAACGGCGAATGCGAAGTGCTTACGTGACATAAATGAGGTCCTCTTTTGCGAGAATTACAGGTTTTAGGTGGTTGTAGTTACCAGCCTACTTGCGATGAAAACGCAAAATTACCTTAAGTAGGCCTGACCAAGCAAATTATCGAGATTTGAAATGAGGCTAAAAACCCCATTGCCTATTGGGTTTTTATGGCAATAATACGGCGTGTCGCATGGTAAACTAGGTCTTCAAGTATTCAAAGGATCATTTTAAATGGCTTATAAAGTCGGGGAAACTGTCGTCTATCCACACCATGGCGCAGCAGACATCATTTCTAAAGAAAAACGAACCATAAAAGGTGAAGTGCGCGAGTACTTAGTACTTAAAGTTCACCAGAGTGATCTGACAGTTCGGGTTCCCGCTGACAATGTTGACTTAGTCGGAGTTCGTGATGTAACAAGTCAAGCCGGTCTAGAAAAGGTTTATGGCGTTCTTCGCATGCCTTACGTCGAAGATCCCGCAAACTGGTCCCGTCGATTCAAGGCCAACACTGAAAAACTTTCTTCTGGCGATGTAATTAAAGTTGCAGAAGTCGTGCGCGACTTATGGCGCCGTTCGCAAAAGAAGCCACTATCAACTGGTGAAAAAAGCATGCTTGCCCGTGCCCGCACGCAATTGATAAGTGAGATTGCGCTTGCGGAAAAAACTGACGAAGTACGAGCTGGCGAAACTCTTGATGAGGTTCTAGCTTCCTAATGTCAAAAGCTGCTGCTGGAAGAGTAGCGGCAATTATTCCTGCCGCTGGATTAGGGGTTCGCTTAGGTGCGGACATTCCGAAAGCATTTTTGGAATTAGGCGGACTGTCATTATTAGCGCGCAGTGCGCACGCTATGAGCGCAGTCGCCGATGTGATTATCGTCTCGGTGCCCCAAGATGCACTTGCACAAGCCAGCCTGCAACTTGCTGAAGTCGACGCCGAGATTCACATTGTTGCTGGCGGGGTGCATCGTCAAGAGTCAGTTGCAATTGCGCTTCGCAAAGTTCCACAAGATGTCACCATAGTTTTAGTGCACGATGCTGCGCGCCCGCTTGTGCCAATAAAAGTTGCGCAAGATGTTGTGGCTGCAATTCGAAACGGTGCTATGGCCGTAATTCCAGTTTTACCTCTGGTAGACACAATTAAGCGAGTTAATAGTCAAGGCATCGCGATAGAAACTGTAGATCGAAATCAATTGCGCCGGGTTCAAACTCCGCAGGGATTTGATCGGGCCACCTTAGACCTGGCCCACGAAGATCCTGCGGTCGTAGCAACTGATGATGCAGGTTTGATGGATGCCCTTGGAATAGTGGTCACAACAGTTGCCGGTGATGAGCGAGCCCTGAAGATAACAACGATGGATGATGTTAAACATGCCATAAGTTTCTTGGAGGATTCACATGAGTGACATTCGAGTCGGTAACGGCGTTGATGTTCATCCGTTAGTTTCTGGAATACCAATGCACTTGGCGTGTTTAGAGTGGCCAGAAGAAACTAAAGGTTGCGCGGGGCATTCAAATGGCGATGTTGCTGCGCACGCTACTTGCGATGCGATCCTGGCGGCCGCTGGGTTAGGTGATCTGGGTTCGGTTTTTGGAACCAGCGACCCTAAATGGGCTGGCGCATCTGGGGAAGCATTGCTTTTAGAAGTTAATCGAGTAATTAGCGAAGCGGGCTGGCGCATTATTAATGTCAGCGTTCAGATCATTGCTAATTCGCCAAAAATTGGTTCCCGCAGGGAGCAAGCCCAAGCTGCCATGTCAAAGGCACTTTCAGGTGCGCCGGTGTCAGTGGCAGGAACCACATCAGATGGCTTGGGACTTACTGGCCGAGGTGAGGGCGTTGCAGCACTGGCTTGCGCATTATTAGAACGAACCTCAGATCGGTAACCTTGACCCGTGCGACTTTATGACACTGCCACCCGAGGCGTCCGAGACTTCACCCCGTTAATAGACGGCAAGGTGTCGATGTATGTATGTGGCGCGACCGTTCAATCTGCCCCGCACGTTGGGCATATTCGCTCTGGTGTGGCATTTGATGTCTTGGCACGCTGGTTACGCAGCAACGGGTATGAAGTCACACTTGTTCGCAATGTGACCGACATAGATGACAAAATTTTGGCAAAAGAATCTGTGGAAAACCGTGCTTGGTGGGCAGTCGCTGCGCATTACGAACGCGAATTCCAAAATGCCTACAGCATTCTGGGTTGCACCCCACCAACAGTTGAGCCGCGCGCAACTGGTCACATCACACAAATGATTGAACTCATGCAAACTTTGATTGAGCGTGGCCATGCCTATGAATCAACTGGTGACGTTTACTTTGAAGTTCGTTCGTTTGCCGACTACGGAAAACTTTCTGGACAAAAAATTGACGACTTACTTCCTGCAGGAGACTCGGAAGGTGAATCTCGCAAGAAGGATCCACGAGACTTTGCGCTTTGGAAATCCGTGAAACCGGGGGAACCATCGTGGCCAACTCCTTGGGGCAATGGCCGACCAGGTTGGCATATTGAATGTTCGGCAATGGCACAGGCTTATTTAGGAGATGCCTTCGATATTCATGGCGGCGGACTTGATTTAGTTTTTCCACACCATGAAAACGAAGTTGCCCAATCTAAAGCTGCCGGACAAGACTTTGCTAACTTCTGGTTACACAATGCCTGGGTCACAACTGCGGGCGAAAAAATGTCCAAGTCACTGGGTAATTCATTAGTGGTGACTGAAGTAGTGAAACGCGTTCGCCCAATTGAATTGCGGTGGTACTTAGCAAGTGCACATTACCGCAGCAATTTAGAGTTTTCAGATAGTTCGCTGCAAGAATCTGCAGTTGCATTTCAGCGCATTGAAAATTTTGTAATGCGAGCGCACTCAATTGTTGGTGAGGTAAATCTGAATAACACCCCAATGTGCGCTGACTTTGAAACCGCAATGAATGAGGACTTAAATGTTCCTGCAGCATTGGCTGCGCTTCATGAAGTAGTGGGCGAAGGAAATACTTTGTTGGCTAATAAAGCCAAAGCATCTGCGATTACGGGAGCGCTAGCTTCAGTTCGTAAGATGCTAGACGTTCTAGGTGTTGATCCACTTTCAGAGACGTGGAATCAATCGGGGAAAAATACGGAAAATCTTGAAACTGCCCTGGATTATTTTGTGCAGCAAGCAATTGCAGTTCGAACAGCAGCTAAAGAAAATAAATCTTTCGAAGCAGCTGACGCAATTCGAGATTCACTACGCGATGTTGGTATCGCACTAGAAGACACACCAGATGGTGTGCGCTGGAATTTGGAGAAGTAATGGCTGGCAATTCCAAGCGCAAGGGCGCCATTCGTACTTCCAAAAAAGGTGCAGGTGCTGGTTCCGGTGGTCAAGGTAAACAAAAACTTGAAGGCCGTGGCCCAACTCCAAAAGCGACTGAACGCGAGAAGCACCCAGCTGCTAAGCGCCAACGAGCTGCTGTCAAAGCTGCGGAAAAACGGGGCTCTACCCGAGTAAGTCGTCCCCGTGATCGCGATGGTATCGAATGGGTAGCAGGGCGAAACTCAGTACTTGAGGCATTACGCGCAAACATTCCGGCAAACGCGCTTTACATGCAACAGTTCATTGCTGCTGATGATCGCGTTAAAGAAATTCTGCAATTAGCTAACGATCGTGGCCTACCATTCTTGGAATCACCACGCGGGGAACTAGATCGCAACACCGATGGCGCAGTCCATCAAGGAGTAGCGCTTCGAATTCCCCCATATTCATATTTGGACCCGATCGATTTACTTGATCAATCTTTTGATCATGACGAGGCCCCTTTTGTTGTCGCACTTGATGGCGTTACTGATCCGCGAAATTTAGGAGCAGTAATTAGGTCTTCAGCCGCTTTTGGTGTTGATGGCGTGCTAGTCGCCGAGCGAAGAGCAGCTGGAATGACAGCGTCAGCTTGGAAGGCCTCGGCCGGGGCTGCCACACGAGTTCCAGTTTCGCGCGCAATTAACTTAACTCGGACATTGGTTGAATTTAAGCGCGCTGGCTGCACCATAATTGGCCTAGATTCTGATGGCGATACTTTTGTTCAGGACATCAAAACAGACCTTGCCTCTGGTCCAATTGTTTTGGTTGTCGGCGGGGAAGCAACCGGTATGTCTCGATTAGTTCGAGATACCTGCGATATGGTCGTTTCGATTCCCATGTTTGATGAAACTGAGTCATTAAATGCAGGTGTTGCTGCGGGTATCGCGCTTTATGAAATTGCAAAGATCCGCAATCCTTAGCAGATTAAATCTTCGTTTTGGGAAATAAAGATTTCTTTCCTAGAATGAACTAGCGACAACGGATTCACCTCTGTTGGCCAAGCCTCCTTAGCTCAGTGGTAGAGCATCGCTCTTGTAAAGCGAGGGTCATCCGTTCAAATCGGATAGGGGGCTCCATTAAGTGAGATACCACTCAAAACCGCTGAAATCAGGCACTTTGAGTTGCCGAACTAGCCAATAGTTTTAATAATGAATTATGCGTTCTAACATCCGTGACAATCGTCAAGCCGAAATCCTTGATGCTGCATTTGCGCAAATTAGCAATTACGGTGTGGATTCACTGACAATGAGTCGCTTGGCGCAACTTACTGGGTTATCGCGACCAGCAATTTATCAATACTTCTCATCTCGCGAACATATACTTGCAGAACTCCTAATCAATGACCTTGCGGATTTAGTTAACGAGATTGATTCGCACATCTCTGCCGCAACTGAGCCGATTGAACAGATTCGAGTTTGGATAAATTATTCGTTATTGCACTTAGTGTCGGGGGATCATTCGATCATTCGTGAGATTAGTGAAGTCTCACTTCCTGCAGACTTGCGCGGCTTGGTGCGCGCTCTTCATGGTCAATTCATGTTGGGTTTGATGAGCCCAGTGCGAGAGTTTGGGATTGAATCAGTTGAGTCTGCTTGTCATTTTGTCTACAGTGCGGTCCAGTCGGCCGCAAAAAGAATCGAATCAGGCAGCAACTTTGCTGCCGAAGTTCATGCAGTCCAGAGTTTTGTTTTCCCTGGCCTCTTGGGTATGAAAAAGGGTCAGCCAGGCAAGTAAAGCCCAGCTGACCCATTTTCTTCTTAAGGACTAGCAACTACTTTTACTGAAAGTTTTTCCCCCTGCTTAGCAATTTTTGTCTTGATAACAATCTTTTCGGCTGTTACACCTTTTGCTACAAGATACTTTTTAATGGCATTTGCCCGCTGCATAGCGAGCCTCTTAACAGTTTTGTCTGAGGCACCCACAGTGCGACTGGCAGTTCCTGTGATAACTATTTTTGAGGCTGAAGTGTAACTCGACAGGTCTGCATTCAGTTTTTTCTTGTTGGATTTTGATAGCAGTTTTTCGCCTGACCCAAACTTGATTTGGTTCAAAACTGTTTTTACATTTTCTGGAACGCTCACCACAACTGGACCACTCACAACTGGCGTGCTTGTAACTCGTGGCGCGAAGGTCAGTGGTGTGTAAGTCTCAAACGGAGCATAGTTAGCACCAGATGCACCATAGGTATAGATACCGTAATTTCCAATAGTTGACGTATCGAAAATGAGTGCATTTGCTGAACTTAATAAGACATCTGAAGTATTTAAGGTAATCGAAAATGTGCCATCTGGGTTCAATACAACGCCACCGGCAGCAGCGCCACCGATTGTTGCTAAATTGGCGGCTGGCACCAGCCAGTTAGTTCGAGAAGCATCACTCTGGGAACTTTTACGGTTACCAGATGGCGCACCTACCGATGGCTTCCAGACATCTTGGAACTTTCCAAAGCTGACGTAGAAACCACTGAATGTTCCAATAAGAGGCGGCCTAGTGCCATTAGTTAACGTGCCATCAGCAATAAATCCAGTTCCTGAAATCGTCACCAATTCACCATCTGGGTTAAGTCCAGATGTTTTTGAGACCGTAATTGTTGGAATTGTCGGCTCCGCTTGCACGGCAGTAGGTATTGCAACGACTCCCGAGATTGCCACAGCGAGAGCTAGGAAAACTTTTGTGAAGGTAGTGCATGAATTGCGAATGTACATTGATACTCCTTTTTCTATTTTCTATTTTTTAAATTTGATAGGAACAATTACGTCAGCTTTGCGATCTGAAGATCTTGTGTGGTCGGCACGCGTAACAATTGCGCACTTCACAATTGCGCAATCAACGTTTCCGATGTATCGAGTGACTGTAATTTTTTGGGTGAATCCACCAGATTTTGTGAATGGCACAGCTAGAGTTTTGCCGTACGCAGGGGGTTTTGAAGAAATCCAAATTGACCCCGTTGAATCACCGGCTGCGTTTACCCCACCACCGCAAGGCCCAGGCATTTCTCCTTTTGCGTTAACCACGCAAAATGCCAAGTAGATACCAATTTTTTTATCGAATTTTTTACCGATAACTTTTACGGTTTGGCCGTCTTTAAGGGTTGTTGAAGCAATTGTAAGAGTTTGACCCTTTGGACCCTTGACAGTTTTATGTGCAAAGCTAGCCTGCGCTGGTCCAACGAAGACCAAGGAACTTGCAAGAAGGATCAAAGATGCGGCAATGATTTTTTTAATGTTCACATTCGAGAAAATACTAAAAATTCAAAAATGGAACCTGACAGAGTGTCAGTTGTTTGCGGTGCACTAAGGGAGACTAATTCAGTGAAGCTAGTTTTTCGACTGCGAAAGTCTGCAATTTTTTTTGCCGCACTTATTTTGGTTTCCGGGTGTAGCTCAAATGCTGCCACTGAAGTTGTCCCAGTTAAGCAACTTGACCTGCAATGTCTTGCAGAGCAGACTCCAATGCCAAAACCTATTCCAAGTTTGCCCAGTTTTGGTATTTCACAAAAAAACACTCCCGTTTTGATTGATTCAGTGGCGCGGATCGTAACAATTGCACCCGGTTCAGCAGAGATTGTCTGGTCATTAGGACTAGGTGATTCGATAGTAGGAAAAGATCTAGCCAGCATTTTTCCAAACTCTGACTCGATAGTTACCGTGAATCCAGGCCATGAACTCTCGTTGGAGACGGTCTTGTCGCTTGCGCCCACAATCGTGATCGCAGATACAAGTGATGAAAATTTGGTAAAGCTTGAAAAATTAGTCGAGCTAGGTTTTCCAGTAGTGGTTATTCCAGAAGCGACGTCATTAAGTGAAATTACTCCCAGAGTTATGGCGGTGGCTACATCGCTTGGTGTCGTTGCTTCGGGAAATACCTTAACCAAGCAAATTGACGCCGAGTTACAAAATTCAATTTTGCGTAAAACTAAAGAAATTCGAATTGCGTTTCTTTACCTTCGTGGAAATGCTGGCGTGTACCTCCTTGGTGGGAAAGGCAGTGGTGCCGACTCTATGATCGCGGCCTTAGGGGCATCTGATGTTGGAACTCAACTTGGGATTTCTGGTTTTGCTCCGCTGACTGCTGAGTCGCTGGCAAAAGCGAATCCAGATGTTATTTTAGTTATGAATAAGGGACTTGAGTCCGTAGGCGGTATTGAAAAACTAATTACGCTTCCAGGGATTTCCAGCACTACGGCAGCGCAAAATAGGTCAATTATCCAGGCAGACGATCGAGCTTTACTCTCATTTGGACCACAGACTCCAAATGTAATTTCATGCTTGGCAAATCAGTTAAACCAGATAAGCACCCTGTCATGACCAAAATTAAACCAGGCTTGTTGATAGCGGTACTAATTTTTTTAGTCGCTAGCGCAGTTATTGCAAATTTATCTCTAGGCGCCTATCAATTATCAATTTCGCAAATTTGGCAAACATTTTTTGGCTCAAGCACATCTGATGCAATTTCAGAATCTGTGATTCTTGATATTCGGTTGCCAAGAATAATTCTTGGTCTTGCAATTGGAATTGCGCTTGCTGGATCAACTTCACTCATGCAAACTTCGATGCGTAATGTTCTTGCAGATCCGGCGCTACTGGGATTGGCAGCAGCATCTGCTCTTGGGGTAGTCGTTGCTTTGGTTTTTGGATTTGATTTTGGAAGCTTTGCAGCCTTTATATTTGCCTTAATTTTTACAGTGTTTGCTTTCTTACTCTTGCTTGTTGGTCACTTTGGTGGAACAAGGGCAGCATCACAAAATACCCTGGTAATTGGAGTGGCGTTAGGTTCACTGTTTCTTGGACTTTTGGGAATTCTGGCAACCACCCTTGACAATCCGCAACTGCGATCAATGGCGCTTTGGAGTTTTGGCTCGCTATCGCTGGCAACTCAAGCTACTGCGAACATTGCGTTAGTGGCAGCACTTGTGGGACTGCTATTTGCTTGGCAGTTAGCACCAAAACTAGATTTACTTTTACTCGGGGAAAAAGCTGCTGGACTTCTGGGCGTTGAAACCAGAAAAATCCGAATGTTAGCACTGCTCCTGATATCAATTCTGGTCACTGCTGCGGTATTTGGTGCTGGCGTCATTGCTTTTCTTGGACTTTTTTCGGTAACTACCGCGCGAGTACTCGTTGGACCTAGACACCGAGCACTGCTCGTTACTAGTGCTTTAGTTTCTGCTCTGACAATTTTGGTTTGTGACCTATTAGCTCGAACTGTGGCAGCGCCAATTGATTTGCCAATCGGATTCTTTACATCTTTAATTGGCGCACCTGTATTAATTACAATTCTGTTGCGAAGTAAAAGTGAGTGAGGAATCAGTGTTAAAGCTCACCAGTGCAGTCGTATCACGAAGTAACACAGCACTCGTTACTGACATTAATATTGAACTTTTTGCGGGGGAAATAAACCTATTGACTGGAGCTAATGGCTCGGGTAAAAGCACCTTGCTATTAGCGCTGGCGGGTGAAAAGTTTTTGAAATCAGGAGTGCTCGAATTTGATGGTGTTGATTTTCAGGAATTTCCAAGAAAAGATCTTCGAAAATTTAGATCATTAATGCTACAAAAAGATGAAGCGATAGATCTGTTGCGGGTAAGTGATGTTTTTGAATTAGTAAATTCTAAAGAAACAAAGCCTAAGTACGTCATAGATTTCATTGAAAAGCTAGTGCCAAATGAAATACTGCCAAAAAATATTGGTGAACTTTCAATTGGGCAGCGCTCCCGAGTATTCCTAGCCGCAACGGTGCTGCAAAATGCGAGGCTGGTGTTACTTGATGAACCCACAGCCGGGTTAGACATGGAAATTACTTCAGAACTAGCGGTGTTTCTTGTGGAGCATGCAAAACACGGGCATTCAATTTTGATAGCCACCCACGATAGTGAGTTAAAGATGATCGCAAATCATGAGTACTCCATCGAAAATAATTCAATAATGAAAAGGTGAAGTATCTTGACTTACGTTCATTATCAAGTGTTGAAAATTACTAATAATGTTTGAAATATGCCGCACTGTATACTCAAAATGGCCGACAAATTTCGATTTTAATTAAGTAAAATGTGCTTACAAAGCAAATACCAGAGCAAGGATTTACTGGAGTCCAGCATGTCAATTAGCAATGAGCGTGATCTGGTATTAGACACGTTGGAGTCCCAAGCGATTTGGAGCCTAAGGGAAGCGGCTGTCTTTGAACGGCCAGTTCTGCTGTACAGCATTGGTAAAGATTCAACAGTTCTGTTGCACCTGGCAAAAAAAGCATTCTCCCCAGCGCCGATTCCCTTTCCAGTTCTGCACATTGATACTGGCTGGAAATTCAAGGAAATGATCAAATTTAGGGATGATTCAATAAGTGGATCAGGCGTAGATCTTTTAGTAAGAACTAATACTGATGGCCAAGCTCAGGGAATTACGCCGTTCACTCATGGTTCGGATGAGTACACCAGAATTATGAAGACTGTTGCACTCAGGACTGCACTAGATGAAGGGAACTTCACTATTGCTATTGGAGGTGCAAGGAGAGACGAAGAGCGTTCTCGAGCTAAGGAACGAATGTTTTCATTACGTGGAATCGCACATTCGTGGGAGCCACGCAATCAGCGTCCTGAGTTCTGGACCACGGTTAACAATCTACTTCCACCCGGCAATACGATGCGGGCCTTTCCGATTTCGAATTGGACTGAGTTAGACGTTTGGCGTTACATAAGGCGAGAGTCATTGCCAGTAGTACCTTTATATTTTGCAAAGGAACGACCCACGGTTGAGATAAACGGGGCCCTAATAATGGTCGATGACGAGCGGATCATTTCAGCGACGGGGTTAGAACCAAAGACGCGTAGTATTCGTTTTCGCACCCTCGGCTGTTACCCACTAACAGCTGCTGAGGAATCAACAACGACAAATATCGATGGAATCATAAATGACCTAGAAAAAACCAGAATGTCAGAACGAGCTGGACGGTTAATTGATGGTCATGGCTCATCTTCGATGGAAGCAAAAAAATTGGAAGGTTACTTCTGATGATTTCTTCTTTCATTACCACCGTCGTCTGTGGTTCAGTTGATGATGGAAAAAGCACCATCATAGGTCGTCTTTTAGTCGAAAGTGGATCTGTCCCACTCGATCATGTCGAACAAGCGCGCAAGATTAGGCGAACTGGTTCATTAATACCTGCGGGCGAGATCGATTACAGTCTTTTAACTGATGGACTGGAAAGCGAACGTGAGCAGGGCATCACGATCGATGTCGCCTTTAGGCAGATGGAGACGCCGACAGGAAAAAGAATTAATTTTGCGGACAGTCCTGGCCACGAGCAATACACGCGAAACATGGTCGTGGCAGCTTCGGGAGCGGACATATCTTTACTGATTGTCGATGCAACTCGGGGTCCACGTCCCCAGACAATTAGGCACGCGACAGTGTGCTCTCTAATGGGTGTAAAGAATTTAATAGTGGCCATAAACAAAATTGATTTAGTCAATTATTCGGAAGAAGTTTTCAATAAATTAGTTAGCCAAGTCTGCGCATTTACGTCAGGATTAACATTTTCATCTATTCAATTCATTCCTGTTAGTGGATTGGCGGGAGATAACATTTCGGAGATTTCTCGAAACACGAATTGGTACTCTGGAAAAACTTTAATTGAGGCATTTAGCTCACCACAGGATGTCTCAACTTCCAGTTCTGAGATTTTCCGTTTGCCAATCCAAAACATTCTCAGGGCCGATTCGTCGCGAAGTTACGCCGGGAAGGTTTCATCAGGATCCTTGAATGTAGAAAGTACTGTTCGGGTTATCCCATCGGGAGTCACTGCAAGAGTTATTGAAATAACTGGCACAAAAATAGCTAACGTGGCTCAGGTTGGCGAGTCAGTCTCTGTGACCCTGGATAGTGATGTTGACATTAGTCGCGGCGACATGATCGTCCTTGACAGCGATCAATCAGCAGTTGCCAGCCGGGTTTACACAGCTGATCTCATCTGGTTGCAAGATGTGCCATGGCAACTTGGAAAGTCCTACTTATTGAAATGTGGGCCACTTGAAGTGCCCTGCTCCATAACCGATATTAAATATGTTAGAGACATGGATACCCAATCCCAGATTCGCAAGTCGCAACTGGATATCAACGATGTAGCGAGAGTTGAAATCACTTTGGCGAGAGCGGTACTACTGGACCGTTACAGTGAAGTGCGCGAGACGGGTGGACTAATTCTCTGCGATCGTTTAACACATGAAACAGTTGCTGCAGGAATGGTAGTGGCTGCTCAACGGCGAGAATCAGAAGTTCAAAAACATAGTTTCGCAGTTGATCGCAGTGCTCGCGAAAGCCTCGCAGGGCACAAAGCATGTGTCATTTGGTTTACTGGTTTGCCGAGCAGCGGCAAGAGTTCAATTGCTGACGCATTAGAGACTCGGCTATTTAACATGGCCTACCACGGTTTTGTAATTGATGGTGATTCGGTAAGAAGTGGTTTGAGTTCAGATTTGGGTTTTACTGCCGCTGATCGGACAGAGAATGTGCGTCGAGTAGGCCATGTTGCTGAACTTTTAATTGATGCCGGAATAATTGCCATTGTTGCATTGGTATCTCCTATAAAGAAGGATCGAGACGCAGTCAGGGAACTTTTTGGATCCTCTGATTTTTATGAAATATTTGTCGACACCCCTTTTGAAGTTTGCTTAGCTAGAGACTCTAAAGGGCTTTACGCCCGTAACGTACCTAACATGACTGGTCAAAATCAAGAATATGAACGACCTACTAATCCTGAACTTGTGATAGATGGATCATTTGATATTAATCATAATGTTGAGCAAGTTTTACAATTAATAATTGAAAGACAGAAAAATTCATGATTGATCATTTAATTCTGCATATAGGTATTTACAAAACTGGTACAACTTCATTGCAGAGTGTGTTGAGTGCAAATCGCGAAATACTCAAAGCGCACGATGTGCACTATCCAGATCACGGTTTGGATAGCCACTCGACTCTGGCATTTAGCGTGATGCAAAAAAATTGGGGATGGGCGGATCGAGGGGAGACCACTTTTTCACCGTGGTATTGGAACAAATTTGTGAAAGATCTCGCAAAGCTCACCGGCACAGTTTTAATTTCATCAGAGTTTTTTTGCCTATCGGTTGATGACCAAGTAGCCAAAATTAAGGCCTCGCTGCCAAATTGCAAGATCACAGTAGTCATTGGACTTAGGCCACTAAATGAACTTCTCTGGAGTACTTATCAGCAACTCATAAAGTTTGGTAGATACTATTCTGTTGACGAATGGCTGCACTCAGTTTTTGACGATTTTGATAGTGGAAACCTTAATTCTGGATTTTGGTTACGCAATCATCAAGATCGACTTATTTCCAGGTGGGGTGAGGAATTTGGCAAAGAAAATCTCAGAATTGTAAACAGTGATCCGAGACAACCAGCACTTGCTTTGAATTTAATCAAGGACCTGGCTGGCATTTCTCAGGTTGTATTAGATGAGAATCCTGGAGAACTTAATAAAAATCGATCGATGACGCTTACCGAAACCGAAGTTGTAAGGGAAATAAACAAGGCAATTTACGAAAAGGTTGACTGGCCAATTTATCGACAAGTTTTGCGGAGAGGAGCGATCGAAAGAATTGTAGAAATTCGAGTTCCCCCAACTTCAGAACAAAAAAGTGCAATACCTGAGTGGGCAACATTGAGAGCAGTTGAAATTCAAAACGAATGGACAAAGGGCTTTTTAAAAAGTTCATTGCAAGTTACTCCTGACTGGAGTCGTCTGTCAGTAACTACTCCAAAAATTGACTTACCAAGTGAAAAAATTTCAACTGTTCCGATGGATCTTGTGGAAACGATCGCCAGTGGAATGATCTCGGCAGCAGCTTATGGAACCTATGACTTTAGTAAGAATAGAAATAAGTACATTCTTAATGCGCGTGAGATGAGATTTCCTGTTTTAATCAGATATGTGTTCGAAAGAATGGGCGATACCCTCTCACGCCTAAGCCGCAAAGTCCCCCGCGTTTAGGGGTTAATAGGGATTTGGAAAAACAGTGCTTCTTTTGCTTTTAGTTTCAGCCACGGGATTTATTGCACAACTAATTGATGGTTCCATGGGAATGGCTTTTGGAATATCGTCTACCACCATGCTCCTATTTTTGGGTTATAGCCCAGCAATCGCCTCAGCGACGGTACACCTTGCTGAAATTGGGACTTCGTTGGCCAGCGGAGTTGCACACATTAAGCACAAAAATGTTGATTGGAATGCCTGCGTGAGAGTGGCAATCCCCGGATCCATTGGAGCCTTGATTGGCTCTCTCGTGCTTTCCTCAATCGATTTGTCTAGCGCGAAGTCTTGGACTTCATCCCTACTTCTGATTTTGGGGATTTTGTTGTTGTTCAGATTTACTCGTCCTTTGATCCTGGGAAATCAGCGACGTGCCCGCGCCAGGATGTTGGCTCCTCTCGGTCTTTTTGGTGGATTCGTTGACGCTACTGGCGGCGGTGGCTGGGGACCGATAGTCACAACTGTTTTAACCGCGTCTGATTCGCTCGAACCTCGAAAGGCAATTGGAACAGCAAATACTTCTGAATTTGTGATTTCAATATCAGCAAGTATTGGATTTCTAATTGGTTTGGGTGCTTCAAACATTCCATGGAAAGAAGTATTGGCGTTACTCGTTGGAGGCATGTTAGCCGCACCTCTTGCGGCCTGGCTGGTCGCGAAAGCACCTAGTCGGATAATCGGGGTGAGTGTTGGCGCATTAGTGATCATTTTAAATTTGTTTACCTTGACTTTAACGTTTGAGTTAGCCAGAAATTTTCAAATTGTGATCTGGACTTCGACTCTACTTCTATTGTTCGCAGGAATTCTGCGGGCGATAAATTTACATCGGTCTGAATTAATTGAGTAATTAAACGGTATTTGCTTTTTTAGCAGGTTTAATTAATTCCTGCACAATTGCAATTCCCAATAAAACTACGATCGCTCCAACTGGTTCATACCAATGCAACTTTTCTTTCAGCAGGATAACGCCGGCCAAGGTTGAGACAACTGGTATCGAGTAAGTAACAGTAGACATAGCAATTGCGCCGGCACGTTTCACGATAACAAATCCAATGACTAGTGCAACGCCTGTTCCCAATACTCCAAGAGCGGTAATGGCTAAAATTCCAGTGATTGGCCAGGAGGTAATTTCGTGCGGTGAGGCAATCGCAAAAACCGCGCAGATCACCGTGCCAATTGTTAGTTGCGTTGCAACGGCACTGATTGGATCAAGATTCATGGGCGTGATTTTTTTACGAGTCCAAATTGCAGAGAAGGCATAGCCGATTGTGCAAAGTGCGCACGCTGTGTATGCAAGCCAATTCGCTTGGAAATTAACATCCCAAACTCCCAGCAGTACTAACAAACCAAGGAATCCTAAAATTAATCCGCCAACTCTAAACTGTGTGAGTTTTTCCGAAGGCAGGATTAAAGCTGCCATTATCGCCGTCCACAATGGCATGGTGGAATTCAGCAGTCCGGCAGCAATTGAGGAGATGTAGTGAATTGCCCAAGCAAAAATTGTGAAAGGAATTACTTGAGCACATACTGCGATCAAAGCGAGGTGCTTAACTGCCGGACCGCGCAAGATAAATTTTCGTCGCGTTACCACCACCATTACAACCAGTGCTAGTGCGCCTAATCCCATGCGGGCAAATGTCTGCTCGTAGGGGTCAAGAAAACTACTTGCTACCTTGATAAAAAAGAATGAGAATCCCCAAATTGTGGTCAGTAGTAACCAGAGTACGAGCCATCTTTTTGTTGGCTCGGGGGAAGTTATCACTTGGCTATCCTGTCGTACTGCCTCCTACCACGCAGACATGACACCCCGAGATTGGGGGTGATCGGGTTTTTTTATGTCTACGGTTTAGCATTAGTGATGTGAATGACGGATTGCGCGCCCTATCAGCTGATAACTCAGGTGTACTACCTGAGCGCGAACAGCAGATATTGGAATTTGAACGTCATTGGTGGAAGTTTGCTGGCGCAAAAGAACAAGCAATTCGCGAGCAATTTGATATGTCCGCAACGCGTTATTACCAAGTGCTTAATGCTTTGATTGATCACCCACTAGCTCTGAGCTTTGATCCAATGTTGGTTAAGCGTCTGCAACGAATGCGCGCTGCTCGCCAACGAGCACGCTCGGCTCGTCGCTTAGGTATCGAACTCAAGAACTAGGTGTTAGCCATGACTGGCAGACAAACTTTCCATCAAAGAGTTACCACCCCACTGGTAGTTATACTGACGACAGTTTTTGGTTTATTTTTTGTCGGCAACAAACTCTGGAAAGCTGGTTCGGATCCAGTAGCTGAGCCAGTCGTGGAAGTTAGCGCCACATCTGCGCCAATAAACCCAGTGCCAGGGCCGAGTACGGATGCATCAGTTGATCCGAATCTGGATGTCATTGGCCGCTTGCCGGTACTAGTTTTTAATGGCACCGAAACTCCGGGCTTAGCTAAATCTATGAGCGATGAACTTGCGATTGCTGATTGGGTTGTCGAAGAAACTGGAAACTGGACTGGCAAACCAGTAACTGAAACAACGATTTTTTATCCCGCAGATGGACTTAGTTCCGCTGAGGAATTAGCAACCCAAACAGGTGGAATTCTGGTGGAAGCCAGTGCCGAAATGAGTAAGACTGCGCTGACTTTGGTGATTTTTAAATAGTTAAGTCATTAAGTGATTCCTTAGTGTTTTAGGTCAAGATTCGGTAGAAATTGCTTTTTTCCCCACTCCTGATAAAGTTTTGCCAACGGTAGTGGTTTACCACTTCCAAAAATTAAATAACCTCATCCAGAGGGGCAGAGGGAACGGCCCGTTGAAGCCCCGGCAACCACCGCATAATTAAAAATTATGCGCCACGGTGCCAATTCCGACTGAAAACACTTATGTGTTTTCGGGCAGATGACGAAAGGCAAGTTATTTTATGTCGCTAACCCTAGATCGAATCGATACTGCGCCATTTGGAGCAGCAACCCACCTGGTTTGTCGGGCATGCGCCGCACACGCAAAACTTGGGGCAGATTACTCATGTTGGGAATGCTTTGGCCCACTTGAAGTTGCTTACGACTTTGGCACCGTAACTCGAGAGCAGATCCAATCGGGTCCGTTTTCAATTTGGCGCTACGCACCGCTCTTGCCGGTACCAGCAAATATTGCCGAGTCTCGCAACTTAGCTCCTGGCATGACTCGGTTACATCGCGCCGACAATCTTGCCAAAGCACTTGGCATCACCGGAACACTTTGGGTTAAGGATGACAGCGGTAACCCAACTCACTCTTTCAAGGATCGCGTTGTTGCCGTTGCGCAAAGCGCTGGAATCCAACTTGGTTTCAAAACATTAGCCTGCGCCTCAACGGGAAACTTAGCTCACGCTGTTGCCGCTGCGGCTGCCAGAGCCGGACAAAAATCTGTTGTGCTGGTTCCATCTAATTTGGAACAACACAAAATTCAGGCAACAGCTGCTTACAACGGAGATGTCATCGGTATCGAAGGAAATTACGATGATGTCAATCGGCTATGTGGCGAACTTATCGGCGAAGCAGTTTCTGCGAACTGGGGATTCGTAAATGTTAATTTGCGCCCGTATTACGCAGAAGGTTCCAAGACGGTTGGTTACGAAATTGCTGAGCAACTTGGCTGGCGTCTTCCGGATCAAGTTGTTATCCCAGTTGCATCAGGTGCGCTGCTTACCAAGGTAGATAAAGGCTGGCGCGAGTTTGTGGAACTTGGGTTAGTTGAAGGTAAGCCTTGGCGAGTGTTTGGCGCGCAGGCAACAGGATGCAATCCAGTTTCTACTGCATGGGCAAATGGCCAGGAAGTAGTTCGGCCAGTAAAACCAGACACCATTGCGAAATCACTTGCAATTGGTAATCCAGCGGATGGACCCTACGCCCTAGACGCCGTACGCCGAACTAATGGCGCAGTCGGCGACGTCACTGATGACGAAATTGTCGAAGGTATCCGACTGCTCGCGGAATGCGAAGGTATTTTTGGCGAGACCTCCGGTGGTGTAACAGTTGCGGTAACTCGCAAATTATTGGCACAAGGGTTGTTAGATCCAGCAGCTGAGACCGTAATCGTAAATACCGGTGAAGGCCTAAAGACGCTGGATGCCGTTGCAACTGGAAACGGTTTTTCGGCAACAATTTCTCCAAATGTTGAATCCGTAGCGAAAGTAATTGAGGGTGCATGATGAGTGTCACAGTCCGAGTCCCAACCATTCTGCGGGCATATGTCGGCGACAAATCAACGGTTGAAATTGAACCAAGCCCAGAAACTCTGCAAGGTGTGTTAGATGCCTTGGAAGCTATGGCCCCTGGAATTTTGCAGCGTGTGATTTCAGATACTGGAGAGTTGCGGCGTTTCGTCAATGTATATGTCAATGATGACGACGTGCGATTCCTGGCGGGATTAAATAGTCCAACTCCGCCAGGTGTGACTGTTTCTATAGTTCCTGCGGTTGCTGGCGGATAAATCCATATTTTTGCTCATTTTTCCTAAGTAAAAGTGATCAACTACGGCGATTTTGTGGAAAGTGGCAAATTTGGCTAGCAATAGTGCCGTAGTGTTATTAATGGTCGAAGGCAAGCAATTCGTTAGAGAGCAAGACTCGAAGACAAAGATTCGCGAGCACGATGCGAACTCTCACCTTGGTGGGCAGGGAGCAAGACCCGAAGCGGCAAACGTCGCTTCGACCCATTAAGAAAAGAGATGCCATGTTAGGCACAGTCAAGTGGTTCAACCAGGAAAAGGGCTATGGCTTCGTAGAAGTTGATGGCACTGATCGCGATGTATTCCTTCA
>JBEEND010000014.1:0-46023 GCA_041192345.1 Actinomycetota bacterium | reverse complement strand
AGAGTTATTGCTGGCTCAGTTCTTGGATTTGAGCAACAAAGTGGCAAAGCGACTGCGAGATGCACATTTTCTTGCCCGCACCATCACAATCAAAGTTAGATTTTCCAACTTCACATCAGTAACTCGCAGCAAATCACTGATTTCATCAACTGACCTTGCCACTGAAATTTATACAACTAGTAAGAACTTGTTTGAGGCTATGAATTTGCAACGAGCGCGGGTTCGACTCGTTGGAGTGCGAGCCACCGGGCTGATTCCAACCAACGAATCAGCAATTCAACTGGAGTTATCAGATCGGGACGCTGGCTGGCGCGAAGCGGAGGCAGCCATGGATCAAGTCACCCAGAAATTTGGCAGCGCAGCTGTTAAGCCAGCTCGACTCATTGAGACCGACAATTAGGTGATTTTCGGAACAAATTCCCCAAAATCGTGGTTAAATCCTTGGTTTAAGTTTCCGGATTCCCGATCCGGCCGTAGGCTTAAGGGAGGAAGACAAATGCCAAAAATTTAGGAGGCAAACATGGCACTCTCAGATCGCGAACAAGCACTTCTTGAGCAGATGGAGCGCGCGCTTGCCTCCGAAGATCCAAAATTTGCCTCGGCGCTTCGAGTTCCAATGATCAGCCGCACTGCCCCAAAAAGTATTGGGATAGCAGTTCTAGGCGTTGTAATTGGTATTGGAATATTGATCGCAGCTGTCACTTTGGCTATCCCTGCCCTTGGAGTATTGGGTTTTTTGGCGATTGTGGCTGGTTTTTATTTTGCCCAACTTGGAACTAAAGCAGCAGCAGCTGGGCAAATTCCCACAGCAACACCGAAGCCAGCAACTAATGGCGGGTTTATGCAAGGCCTGGAAGAACGCTGGGATCGTCGCCAAGACAACGGCTAGTTAGGCGAGTTTGATATAGGTAAGGCATTATTTACCCATGACTATTCACAAAGCTGAAATTGGAAATTTTGCCGAAGACTTTATTGTTGGAGATGTTTACCAGCATGCTCTCGGTCGGACCATAACTGAGGCCGATTCAACTTGGTTCACATTATTAACGGTAAATACCAATCAAAACCATTTCAATGAGCACTACGCACAAATGAATCCAATTGCCGAAGGCCGCATCATTGTAAATTCTGGCTTTACTGTTGCGTTGGTTTTAGGAATGTCAGTACTGGACATGAGTCAGCACGCTGTTGCAAACCTCGGTTGGACTGACATTAAATTAAAAGCGCCAGTTTATGTAAATGACACTTTGTACGCCGAAAGTAAAGTTTTGGAAATGCGAAAGTCATCCTCACGTCCAGATTTTGGAATTCTGACCATGCGAACCCGTGGAATTAACCAAGATGGCACTGAAGTTTTATCTTGGGTGCGCTCGGTAATGATTCCTACGCGAGCTTCGGGTATTGGCCAGGATTATTTTCCAGAAGCAAATACTGGTCCGATCGAATAAAGTTTGCGTAGGTTTTTTGGGTTTTTAGTAACCGCTGGTGCACTTGCACTCGCTGGGTTAGTCGGATATTCCTTAGTCACTTCGTGGTTGAATCCAGAACCTTTAACTATTGAAACAGTCGATGGCCGCGCAATAATTAAAGCGTCCCAGCCGGCGCTAATTCCATTTTCGCAGCCCCTTGATAGCAGCGGATACGACGTAAGCTACCCGCAGTGCAAAGGTGACTTGCCAGAAAAATTTGTCGGGTTTGCCATAGTTGGGTTGAATGGTGGCAAACCTTTCGCTGAAAACAAGTGCTTTTCTAAGCAATGGGAGTGGGCTTTAACGCACGACGCAGTTGCTGTTTATATAAATACGGCAGACCCGGGAAATGAATCACCGATTCGTTACGGCAAAAAAATTGCGAACGACACCTTGGAACGTTTAACCAAATACGCAATCGCCCCAGGTACCCCAATTTGGTTAGATGTGGAAACTTACAACACTTGGACCAGCCCCGATCGTTCAGTTCAACTCTTAAGTGAACTCGCAATTTCTTTAACTGCTGCCGGGCATCCAGTAGGTATTTATGCACCACCGGCGCACTGGCTGGAGATAACCGGTAATGCAAACCTTGCGCTACCAACTTGGCTGGCTCTTGGTCCCTATACCGACATCTCAGCAGGGGTAGCAGATTCAAAAGCTGCCTGTTTGCAGGGTTCTTTTGGCGGGAAAACTCCAGATTTGGTGCAATTTGTCGCAACGGTTAATGGCGTTACCTTAGATCGAAACATTATGTGCGGGGATCCAACTGGCCTTGTTGCCCCCACAAAGTAAATAATTTTCAAATTTACCCCACTTTACTCCACCCTATTTTTATTGGGTAAATTTCAAATATTTGTTAATGCTGAGGAAATTGTGGACTAATTTGGGTTGACAGTGGAGCAAAAGGGAGTAATCTGGGACAACGCGGTGACTCGGGGAAGGGTCGCCATTGTTTTAGGTAGGTGCCCTCAGTGTTTCTAGGTACGCACACGCCAAAACTTGATGAAAAAGGCCGGGTCATTTTGCCGGCAAAATTCCGAGACCCGTTAAGTGCTGGCTTAGTTATGACTAAAGGCCAAGAGCGCTGTGTAGTGATTTGGCCAAATGAGCAATTTCAAGAATTCGCTGAGAGCTTGCGACAACGTTCGCAAAATAATGAAAAAGTCCGCGCTTACACTCGCGTATTTTTTTCATCAGCATTTGATGACATCGCAGACAAACAAGGTCGCGTAACGATTCCCGCTTCACTTCGCGAGTGGGCCGGACTTAATCGCGACCTAGTTGTAGTCGGCGCAGATACCCGCATTGAAGTGTGGGACACGTTGGCTTGGAGTCAATACCTTGCCGTACAAGAACCTGGCTTTGCAACTTTGGATGAAGGCGTTATGCCATGACATCTAAAAAACTTTTAAGCGTGTCAACTTCAAATGATGTTGCCTGTGGCCTCTGGCCGTTGGCTAGATCCTGGCGCACCTTCCCCGGTGCCAGGCTCTCCAACGGCCAGGGACTAGAGGTGGCAGCGAGATTAGACGTGGCCTAATGGCGACATTTACCCACGTGCCGGTTTTGCAGCAAAGGTGCCTAGATTTATTGGCGCCCGCTATCAGTGTCGATGATGCAATTTTAGTTGATGCAACTTTAGGTCTTGGTGGTCACGCTGAATCCGCATTAATTGAGTTTCCGAACTTGCGGGTAATTGGAATTGATCGTGATCCAGAAGCACTTGAGCTCTCTAAAACTCGGTTATCTCGGTTCGCTCCGAGAATTGAGTTTGTCTTAGCGGTGTATGACGATATCGCAGAGGTTTTAGAAGACTTAAACATTGCGCAGGTACAAGGAATTCTGTTTGATCTTGGCGTTTCTTCAATGCAACTTGATAAAGACGAACGTGGCTTTACTTATTCCCGAAATGCGCCACTTGATATGCGAATGAATAGCGCAGTCGGCCAAAGCGCAGCTGATGTGGTCAATACATATGACTACGCAAACTTATGCAGAATCCTTCGTGAATATGGCGAAGAACGATTCGCTAGCCGGGTTGCAAATGCAATTATTCGCGAGCGGCAAACTAAGCCATTTACAAATAGTGATCAATTGGTAGCAGTTGTGCGCGATGCGATACCAGCGGCAACGCGGCGTACTGGTGGAAATCCTGCAAAGCGCACATTTCAAGCACTTCGGATTGAAGTAAACGATGAACTTGCCGTATTGGAGCGGGCAATCCCAGCAGCACTTGATTGCCTCGCACTTGACGGCCGAATCGTTGTGTTGTCTTATCAGTCACTTGAAGATCGAATTGTAAAGAATGCATTACGAGTTGGAACTATGTCGACAACTCCGGTTGACATGCCATTTGTTCCAGACACGGATAAGCCTTGGCTAAAAATATTGACACGAGGATCTGAGACAGCAAGCGAACTAGAAATCGACCAAAATTCGCGTGCTACCTCCGTCAGGTTGCGCGCTGCGCAGCGGATTGGAGTTGCTGCATGAGCGCTATGCCCTTAAGGACTCCAACACTTACTCCAATACCGCGCAAATCAGCAACCATGCGAAAGTTGGCACTTGTTAAGCCGCTGCTCAAGCCAATTGTTTCGCCAATCGCGCAAGCTATTCCAGTTGGTGTACCGCAAGGAAAAGCAAGTAAGCGAACATTTATTTTCATAATTCTTGGGATGATCATCTCTGGCATGATGACCTTGCTTTACGTAAATACGGTAGCTGCGCAAGCATCATTCCAAAAGTATGAATTGCAAATCCAACTGAGCGAGATGACTGCACTCGAGCAATCAATTTCTAGCACAGTTGCGCTAAGTGAATCTCCAGGTATGTTGTTGGAAAAAGCGACGACCATGGGAATGGTACCTGCGCAAACACCAGTATTTTTGCGTCTTTCCGATCGTGAAATTTTAGGTACTCCAGTTGTCGCCGCACCGCAGGTATTGCGATGAGTATTAATGGTCCGCAACTAAGTCAACGCCCGGTTCCAACTCAGCCAAAGCAAATGGCGCCACAATATCCAGTTATGATTCCACTTGAAAGTCCGCGCAAGCGAATTAGGTTTACCACCATAATTTTCCTGCTGGTCATGTCGCTATATGCAATACGACTCATCGATATCCAAATTGTTCGCGGGCCCGCGCTTGCCACCGCTTCGCAGAATTCCCGAATCCAAACACTGTTGTTGCCAGCATTGCGCGGTAGCTTTACTGATCGAAACGGTGTGCCAATCGCAATTACTATTTTGGCTCGTAACGTCACAGTTGATCCAAAACTAATCACGGATCCAATTGGCACCGCGGCAGCGCTGTCCCCAATTCTAGGAATCGACCAAGCCAAAATAATCGAATCCCTAACTGTTGATTCGAGATTTTCCTATGTAGCAAAACGAATAACTCCAGAAACTTGGAAACGAGTCGCAGAACTTGGGATTCCAGGTGTCTTTAGTGAGCCAACCACTAATCGTGCGTATCCAAATGGCACCCTTGCCGCGAGCATCGTAGGTTATGTCGGCGCAGAAGGCACTGGTCTTGGTGGCTTGGAATTTGGGCTCAACAAACAACTCAGTGGCGAGGATGGAAAGTTAACGGTTGAGCGAGTAAATGGGCGCGAGATTCCCGCGAGTGAAAGACAAAGTATTGACCCAGTTAATGGGCTCTCAGTCCAGCTCACAATTGATGCTGATCTTCAGGCAACTCTTGAGCGATCATTGCAAGATCAAATACTTGCAACTGGCGCAGAAGGTGGCGTTGCGGTAATTGTGGAGCCGGGAACTGGCAACATCTTAGCTCTTGCAACTTATCCAACATTTGATCCGAACGTCCCATTTGATTTCTCAGATTATGACAAACGTAATTCAGCCGTTACTGACGTTTTTGAACCCGGTTCGACGAGCAAAGTTATGACTATGGCTGCTGTGATTGAAGAAGGTGGGGCACGGCCAGAAACTCCATTCACAGTCCCAAATCGACTTTCCCGCGGTGGTACTTCATTTAAGGACTACAACGAACACGGCAACTTGCAGTTAACACTTGCTGGTGTGTTAGCTAAGTCGAGTAACATCGGCACGATTTTGGCATCTGAAACTATTGGTGAGAAAACTTTCTATAATTACCTCCAGAAATTTGGAATAGGTGAATCAACTGGCATGAATTTTCCAGGAGAAAGTGCTGGCTCACTTCCAGATATTGAAGATGAAAGCCAGTGGTCAGATACAACATTTCCAACTTTGGCATTTGGGCAAGGATTATCGGTGAATGTTGTGCAAGCAGCGAGTGTTTTCGCCACGATTGCAAATGATGGCATTCGAATGAAGCCACGATTGATTTCAGGTTATTCAAATTCGCAAGGGGTATTTGAACCAAATGCATTAAGCGAAGGCCAGCGAGTAGTCAGCGCAGAAACTGCAAAAACTGTTCGCGAAATGCTTGAGGGTGTTGTTTCAGAAGATGGCACGGCCCGAAGCTTGCAAATCCCGGGATACCGAGTTGGCGGCAAGACGGGTACTGCCAATCGATATGATCAAGCAACTGGCGGTTACAGCGGATATACGTCGTCCTTTATTGGCATGGCACCAGCTGAAAATCCAGCATTTGTTATGGCTATTAGCGTACATAATCCGAAGACCAGTACTTACGGAAGTGTTGTCGCAGGTCCAGTATTCAAAAAAGTTATGACGTACGCGCTAGCCAACAACAAAGTTCCACCGTCTACTTCAAAGCCGCCTAAGCTCCCAGTTGCATGGTAGGAGCTTTACCCAATGGACCTTCGCCCAGTAAAGATTAATTCTACACTTTTCGAGCTGGCGACACTTGTTTCGGGAAGCTGCAAGGGGGATGCAACGGTCACCGGAATTACCCACGACTCTCGCTCAGTGCAACCAGGAGATTTGTATGTTGCACTCCCCGGTGCCAATACTCATGGGATTGAGTATGTAGATCAGGCAATGAGCAATGGCGCAGTGGCAATTGCAACTGATTCCAAGGGGTATGAATTTCTAGAAACTAAAGCATTGCCTTGTTTGGTACTAAACGATGCTCGAAAAGATATGGCAAAGCTGGCAGCCACAATTTACGGTCACCCAGAAACGAAACTTAAAATAGTTGGCGTAACGGGAACGAACGGCAAAACTACAACGACGCACATGTTGCGCTCAATGTTTCTTGATTCTGGCGCCCATGTGGGTGTGGTTGGAACATTAGGAACATTCCTGGATTTAGATTCAATGCCAACTGCGCGCACAACACCAGAATCCACAGATTTGTATGCTGTCCTGGCAGTCATGGTTGAGCGTGGCATTACTGCGGTATTCATGGAAGTTTCTAGTCATGCCCTGGAGTTGAATCGAGTATGGGGATTGCAATTTGATGTTGCGATTTTTACAAATCTGACGCAGGACCACCTGGATTTCCATAGTTCGATGGAGCATTATTTTGCCGCTAAAGCCAAATTATTTACTTCAAGTTTTGCCAAAACAGCTGTTGTCTGTGTTGACGATGACTGGGGCAAAAAGCTTTTTGCTCAAATTGAAATCCCGGCAATCTCAATTGGAACAACGGGGGATTGGAAAACCCAACTTGCCAATTCAAATTCTGCTGGATTCACCACCCAAGAAATTCAGCGCTCAGATGGTTCGCAGATCTCCATTGCGGTAAACATGCTGGGCTCCTATAACGCCATGAATGCAAGTTGCGCTTTAGCGGCGAGTGAAATACTTGGCCTGCCATTAACGGAAGGCATTGAATCACTTCGAAACATCAGAGCAATTCCAGGTCGACTCGAAAACGTTAAGACTTCAAGTCCGGCCGCAGTATTTGTGGACTATGCCCACACTCCAGATGCAGTGGCTACTGCTCTTAAGGCAATTAGCGAATCTGGTGCCGATCAGCTCATAACGGTGATCGGATGTGGTGGTGACCGAGATGCCATGAAGCGACCAATTATGGGTCGCGTGGCCGCACAATTATCCAACGTTGTCATTATTACTGATGACAATCCTCGATCAGAAGAGCCTGCAAAAATCAGGCGCGAGATGATGACCGGAATAGATTCTAAATCAACAAAAGTTTTTGAGATTGCTAATCGTCGCGAGGCGATCGCATTGGCGCTGCGAATGGCTCAGCCAGGTGACGCCGTTGCGATACTTGGCAAAGGTCACGAAACTGGGCAAGAAATAAACGGCGAGATTTTTCCATTTGACGATCGCTTGGTAGCCGCGCAGGAGTCCGAACTTGCTTAATTTAACGCTCGCCCAAGTTGCTCAAATTATTGATGGAACTCTGGTTGGTAAACCAAATATTCGAATCACAGGAATCTCCACTGATTCTAGAAATACTAAACCTGGCGATTTATTCTGTGCGATCTTAGGCGAGCGCACTGATGGTCATGACCACTTAATTCAGGCTAGAGAAAATGGCGCAGTCGCCTTCCTAACTTCGCGCGAAGTAAATGGTGATCAAGTAATTGCTCCAGCCAGTGCCAGTGAACTTGATTGCGTTATCTCGGCAATAGGAAAACTTGCAGCACACATCCGGAATCAAATGACAAATGTCGAAGTAATCGGGGTAACTGGATCTTCGGGAAAAACTTCAACTAAAGACATGATTGGACAGGTGCTATCGCACGTCGGCGCGACGCATGCGCCAACTGGTTCACCAAATAACGAACTTGGTTTACCACTTACCGTTCTGGAAGCTCCACTGGGCATTCGCTATTTAGTTGCTGAGATGGGAATGCGAGGGTTGAATCACATTTCTTTACTTTGTCACATCGCCCGTCCAACAATTGGCGTTGTAACAAATGTTGGACAGGCTCATATTGGTGAGGTTGGAAGTATTGAAGGAATTGCAAAAGCAAAGTCAGAGTTAGTTCAATCGTTGACTGATTCGGACGTTGCAATTCTGAATGCGGATGATTTCCGCGTACTTGCTATGCGCAACTTAACTAAAGCAACCGTTTTTACTTACGGATTTTCTGATCAGGCTGACATCCAGGCGCAAAACTTGGAGTTGACCACTAACGGCACTTATAAATTTGATTTGGTTTATCGCGGCTATCGAACATCTGCGAGTATTCCTATTCTGGGCGAACATAACGTGATGAATGCGCTGGCTGCTGCTGCTGTTGGTATCGCAGTAGGAATGGAGCTCTCACAAATTGTTGAAGCGCTTGCGAGTCTGGTCCAAGTAAGTAAGTGGCGTATGGAAGTTCACAACTTGCCAGGGGACATAACAATTATTAATGACGCTTATAACGCAAATCCAGAATCTATGGCTGCCGCACTTGATACTTTACGAAAGATTCCCGGCCACGCAAGGACCTGGGCAGTCTTGGGAATGATGCATGAACTTGGCCCGCAAAGCGTTGACCTGCATCATGACGTCATTGCTTACGGCGCACGAATTGGAATTTCACACTTAGTCGTTGTCGGAGCAAACGGTCAAATCTATGGAGCCCCTGAACTTGCTGATCCATCGCAAAAAGCGGTGTGGTTACCGAATTTTCAAGCAGCAACAGACTACATTTGCAATGAAGTCAATTCTGGGGACGTCGTCTTGTTTAAAGCCTCACGGTCTGAACAATTTGAAGTGCTGGCATCAGATATCCAAGCTCGCCTGCAAAAGAAGTGGAGCCAAAAGTGAAGCTCGTAGTGCTTGCTGGCGGTCTTGCAACTTTGTTCTCGTTAATTGGAACTCCGTTACTCATTAATTTTTTGCGCCGTCGCGGTATTGCGCAAGCAATTCGAGAATCAACAATTGACATTAACTATCCAGAGCACGGAAGTAAGCGTGGAACACCTTCGATGGGTGGCGTTGCGATTGTTGGATCGGTAGTTCTTGCTTACTTCTTGGCACATTTAATTATGATGCGCCCCCCAACTGCCTCTGGCTTACTCGCCATTTATTTGATGTTCACACTGAGCTTGGTTGGAGTTGCCGACGATTACTTAAAGATTTTTAAGCAACGAAGTACTGGGATTAGAGCGAGAACTAAATTACTTGGTCAAGCAGTTGCGGCGCTTTCATTTGGTTACTTAGCTACCCAGTTTCCTGACGAGGCAAACAACATGCCGATCAGTAACGCAATCTCGTGGGTAAGAGACACGAATTGGATTTTGCCTTCGGCATTAGTAATACTTTGGATTTGGTTTCTGGTGACAGGTATTTCAAATGGCGTAAATCTCACTGACGGACTTGATGGTCTTGCAACGGGCGCAGCTCTCTTAGCATTCATTGCTTACACCGTCATGTCCATTTGGCAATATGGTCAAAGTTGTTTTTGGGGAGAAATTCCACGGTGTTACACAGTTCGCGATCCTCTTGACCTTGCCGTGTTCGCTGCTGCCTGCGCGGGCGCTTGCTTTGGTTTTTTGTGGTGGAATTCCAGCCCCGCGCGAATCTTCATGGGAGACACCGGGTCCCTTGCTTTAGGCGGCGGCTTGGCTGCTCTGGGCCTAATGACTCGAACAGAACTTTTACTTGTACTAATTGGCGGCTTGTTTGTTTTGATCACACTTTCAGTGATCACCCAAGTTGGAGTGTATAAAGCAACCGGACGTCGGGTATTTCGGATGGCACCGTTGCATCATCATTTTGAGTTGAAGGGCTGGCCCGAAGTACAGATCGTTGTCCGCTTCTGGATTATTCAAGGACTCTGTGTGGGTGCCGGAATGGCATTATTTTATGCCGAATGGGTGCGTCAGTAAAAATTATGGCTTCCCTTAATATTTCTGACTTAACAAGAACTAGTGACTGGACTAACATTCGTGTCTGCGTAGTGGGACTCGGTATTGCTGGCTTTGCTGCAGCTGATGCATTAGTGAACTTAGGTGCCCAGGTAATAGTGGTAGATGCTGCGTCCAAAGAGCGCCAACAGGAGCGCGCAACGATACTGGAAATTCTTGGCGCTGATGTTCGCCTCGGTAATGACACGCAGTTGCCAAGTGATATTGATCTACTTGTTTTGTCGCCAGGGGTATCGCCACTTGCACTTATCGTTAAGGCCGCGCAACTTGCCCAGTTGCCTATCTGGGGTGAGCTTGAACTTGCTTGGCGCTTAAGAGATCCAAAGCATCCCGCTCCTTGGCTGGTAGTAACTGGCACAAACGGCAAAACCACCACAACGTTGATGTTGGAATCGATTTTGTTAGCGGCTGGAAAGCGCACGGTAGCAGCCGGAAATATCGGCAGGTCCCTCGTTGAAGTTGTCATGGACCCAACTCCATGGGATGTGCTGGCAATCGAAGTTGGCGCTCCACAACTTCCGTTCGTGCACACTATGTCGCCGCAGGCTGCAGTTTGCTTAAACTTAGCCTCTGATCACATCGATTTGTTTGGCTCTTTCGAGGCTTATCGCGATGCCAAAGCCCGGATTTATGAACGCTGTCAGGTAGCTGCGATATTTAATGTTGCAGATGATGAAACGATTCGTATGGTTGAACAAGCCGAAGTTGTCGATGGTTGTCGGGCGATTGGGTTTACTGCAGGAATTCCAGACATATCAATGGTCGGAATTGTTGAGGAATTTCTTGTTGACCGCGCATTTCTCGATAATCGAAAAGATGCTGCATTTGAACTGGCAGAGATTACGGACATAGCAACTCCAGCCAAGCACAATATTTTGAATGCCTTAGCAGCGAGTGCGTTAGCTCGCGCACACGGAATTGATGCTCGGGCAATTCGAGATGGCTTGCGAGCTTGGCAGCCAGCGCCACATCGAATCTCTCAGGTAGCAATCATTAACGAAGTGGGTTACGTAGATGATTCCAAGGCAACAAATACCCACGCGGCCGCGACATCATTAACGGCATATGAATCTGTGGTTTGGATTGCTGGTGGCATGGCTAAAGGTCAAGATTTTGATCAACTTGTTTTAGATACTGCTCATCGAATGCGCGCTGTTGTACTTCTTGGAGTTGATCAAGAACTAATAGCTGCGGCGCTTACGCGACACGCACCGAATGTCCCAATTCATCGCATAACGACAAAGGAAACTAATGTAATGGAGTTAGTTGTGGGCATGGCAGCAAGTTTGGCCCAAGCTGGTGACACCGTGCTTCTTGCTCCCGGGTGCGCTTCTTGGGACATGTTTACGGATTATGCAGCTCGCGGAGATGCATTTGCAGCAGCAGTAAAGGCGCTTTCCCAATGACAACGAATCGCCCAGTTAAAGATCGTCATTTCGACGGCGGCCTAGCGGCTCGCCTGGAACACCCAATGGTTCATTATCAAATTTTGCTCGGTGCAACTGGTTTCTTGCTTACCTTGGGTGTAGTTATGGTCGCTTCATCTTCGAGTGTTTTTTCTTATCAGCAAAACGATGGAAACTCTTGGGCCTTAGCAACTAGGCAACTAATATTCGCTGCTCTCGGAGTTTTCTTAATGATGGCAGTTTCAAAGATGCACGTGGACTCAATTCGACGTTGGGCTAACTTATTTATGGTTGGCGTCGGAATCTTGTTAGTTCTAGTTCTCATAATTGGAACTGCGCGTTATGGTCAAAAAAACTGGATTGAACTTGGTGGCCCATTTCGAATCCAACCTTCAGAGTTTGCAAAATTAGCAGTAGTTTTGTGGGGCGCAGATGTTTTGGATAAAAAATATCATTTGCTAGAGCAGCGCAACCATCTGCTTGTCCCAATAGTCCCGGTTTGTCTAACAGTTTTAGTTTTAATCATGCTGCAAGGTGACTTGGGAACAGCAATGGTCATGATGCCAATCATGGCCTCGCTACTTTACTTTGTTGGTGCGCCGCGAAAATGGTTTGCGGCTATGGCAGCAGCTGCGTTAGCAGCGATCGTGGCGCTATCCATAGCAGCGCCATATCGAATGGCCCGATTCACTTCTTGGCTGGATCCGTTTGCTGATGCGCAAGGAACTGGGTTTCAAGTGATTCGCGGCCAGCAGGCGCTTGGATCTGGTGGCTGGTGGGGAGTTGGCCTTGGTGGCTCGCGAGAAAAATGGGGAACTCTTCCCGAGGCACACACTGACTTCATCTATGCAGTGATCGGTGAAGAACTTGGAATCTTGGGAACCATGACGGTACTAATACTTTTTGTCATTATCGCCATCATTGGATTGCGAATTGCTCGTAGCACTAACGAAGCCTTCATTCAAATTGCCGCACTTGGAATCATAACTTGGATTGTTGTTCAAGCACTCGTAAATATCGGCGCAGTGCTCGGCATTCTTCCAATCACAGGTGTGCCACTTCCAATGGTTAGTTATGGCGGATCTTCCTTGATTCCAAGTTTGGTTGCAATGGGCGTACTAATGTCTTTTGCAAAGCACGAAGCGTTGATGCAGAGTAAGCGACACTAGGTTTTGAAATTATGAATTGGAAGCTTTTGTGAACATAGTACTTGCAGGCGGAGGCACTGCAGGTCACATCGAACCAGCACTAAATTTGGCTGATCATTTAAAACTTATCGATCCCGATATAAATATTACGGTGCTAGGCACAGCCCGCGGACTTGAAGTTGATTTGGTCCCGGCCAGAGGATACAAACTGGAATTGATTCCCGCAGTGCCATTACCTCGAAAGCTAAGTGGAGATTTAGTGACGCTGCCAACTCGGCTTCGCTCGGCAATTCAGCAAACGCGTAATTTACTTACTGATTTACAAGCAGATGTCGTAGTTGGTTTTGGAGGATACGTTTCCGTACCAGCTTATTTAGCTGCGCGTGGACTAATTCCAATCGTGGTTCACGAAGCAAATGCCAGAGCTGGTTTAGCGAACCGAGTTGGTGCGAGATTTGCTGCTGCGGTAGCAGAAACTGTGCCAGGAAGTTTGCCACGCGCACAACTAATAGGAATACCACTTCGCAAATCGATAGAGAACTTAGATCGAGCAAAATCTCGTAACCAAGCTCGCGAGTTTTTCGGGATTGCCAAAGATGCGAAAGCGATTTTGGTTTTTGGTGGATCACAGGGCTCAGCAAAACTCAATTCAGTTGTTAATGATTGCTTGGACAATGGCAGCCTGACGCAATTTGCTGTGATTCACATAGTGGGCCAAAAGAATGAGTTCCAAAATCCAGCTTCTTCGAGTTATTTTCCACGCAACTATTTGGATCGGATGGACTTGGCGTATTCTGCAGTTGACTTTGTGATTGCGCGGGCAGGGGCTATGACGATTGCTGAGTTAACTGCCGCTGGATTACCAGCATGTTTTGTGCCACTTCCTATTGGCAATGGCGAGCAAAGTTTGAATGCCCAGCCCGTAGTAATGGCAGGAGGTGCCTTGCTGATTTCAGACTTGGAATTCACAGCGGACTTTGTTGCGAAGCGGGTCTTACCAATTTTGCGAAATGAGGGTGCCTTGGCCGCGATGGCAAAGGCTAGCGCAGCGTTAGGACACAAAGATGCGGCTGGCGCTCTTGCAGACCTAGTTCTATCTGTAGTGCGAAATACTTAGGTTATGACTTACTTGAAAAGCCGGGTACACATAATTGGTATCGGTGGCGCTGGAATGAGCGGCATCGCGCGGGTACTACTAGCTCGGGGAATAGAAGTTTCGGGAAGTGATGCCAAGGACTCCAGACGCTTACAGGCTTTGAAACCTCTCGGCGGCCAAGTGTTTATCGGCCATGATGAAAATCAATTAGAAATATTGGGCACCTTGCCATCATGTGTTGTAGTTTCCACAGCAATTGGTGCAGATAATGCTGAAGTTCTTAAAGCAACGCAGCTTGGTATTCCCGTTATTAATCGAGCTACCGCGCTAGCCGAGCTACTCATTGGATCAACCACGATTAGCGTGGCTGGAACCCATGGCAAAACTACTACGACTTCCATGGTCACGGTTATTTTGCAACATGCTGGTAAAGATCCATCCTTTGTAATTGGCTCTGAGATGAATGAATCTGGAAGCAACGCGCACCAGGGTTCTGGGGAACTATTCGTTGTTGAAGCAGATGAAAGTGATGGCACATTTTTAGTATTGCCAACAACTTTTGCCATTGTCACAAACGTTGAAGCGGATCACTTAAATTACTGGGAAACTTATGCAGCAATTGAGCAAGCGTTCGTGGACTTTATGGTGGGCACTAAAAGTAATGGTGGTACATCTATAGTTTGCGGCGATGATGCTGGCGCCCAGGAAGTTGCTAAGCGCGCCGAAAAACTTGGAGCAAAAATAATCACTTACGGGCAAGGGACCCAAAACGATGCGATTTTGACTTTGCTTCCAAGCGGGTCAGTTGGCTCGGAATTCACAATTCGATACCGGGACCAAACTCATGGGCCAATTAAATTATCGGTCCCAGGTGTTCATAACGCACTCAATGCCACGGCTGCTTTTATTGCAGCGCTCGAACAAGGTTGTTCATCGCAAGATTGTGTTGCAGGTCTAGAAGGTTTCACTGGAACCCACCGCAGATTTGAGTTCCGCGGCGAAGTTAATGGCGTTCGAGTTTTTGATGATTACGCACATCACCCAACAGAAATCGATGCCGTATTGCGCGCAGCCCGAACTGTGGTCGGGTCAGGTCGGGTATTGGCAGCATTCCAAGCACATCATTACTACCGCACTGCACTTTTTTCTAAAGAATTTGGGCAAGCACTTGGCTTGGCAGATTTCGTGGTTGTGTTGGAAGTATTTGCCCCAGGTGAAACGCCAATCCCAGGTGCTTCTGGCAGCACTATGGCTAACAATGTTCCACTTGCGCCCGAGCAAGTTGTTTTCGAGCCATCTTGGTCGCAGGTTGCGGGACATTTAACTAATTTTGCTGAACCTGGCGACATCATCATGACTCTAGGTGCTGGCGACATTGGAATGATGTGTCCCGAGATTCTCGCATTGTTGGATGCGAAGTAACACGATGTCACAAACAGTTCGCTCAGCGAAGCCAAAGAATGTTCGTAAATCAAAAACTCCGTGGTTAATTTGGCTAATACTTGTGCTTGCAGTTTCTGGTTGGTGGATTCTCTATCAATCAAAATGGTTTATCGCGCAAAGCGTCACAATCACTGGTAACTCGCGCTTAACGGTTGAACAAATATCTGCAGTCGCAGCCGTTCCAATTGGAAATTCCTTGATGTCAATAAATACTGCTGCGATGACTGAGCAGTTAATAGAGCTGACAGAAATCAAAGTTGTAACTGTTGAGCGAGGTTGGCCGCATACTATTTTGATTAAAGTGACGGAGCGAACCCCAATTGCTGTTGCTGCCACGTTAAGTGGCTTTAATTTGATTGACTCTGAGGGTAAGAATGCGGGACGTGTGGCCGCTCCACCACCGGGACTATTAGTTATTTCAGCTGTGCCAGAAAGTAAGGCAATGTTGGGAGCGATAGCTACTTTGGCAGCTATTCCTGCGCAGTGGCAATTGATCGAATTAGCAGCAGCGACGCAAGACAACATTGTTGCCACCTTGGGCAGCGGTGCCGTGATTACATTTGGGTCCAGTGAACGAGCAGCAGACAAAGTCGAAGTTGCCACAGCATTAATGGAAAAGGGTTACTCAGTGATTAATGTGAGCGCACCCGACGCCGCTACAGTTTTGAAATAACGCGAGTGCAAATTCCAGTTGGGCTAAGTTCGACACGCCAGAGTTCAATCACCCAAATTCCATCGACTTGCCCGTAACTTGTACGTGCACTTAGTTGACATATCTTTAACGCTCTAGATGAGGTTGAGAGTTGTTTACCAAGTGGTAGCAACAAAATTCAAGACTTAGATTTTCTAGAAATACTCCGAGAGAGGCAAGCACCATGGCTGCACCACAGAATTATTTAGCTGTTATCAAAGTAGTTGGTATTGGCGGCGGTGGTGTTAACGCAATCAATCGAATGATTGAAGCCGGGCTAAAAGGTGTGGAGTTCGTTGCCATAAATACTGACGCGCAAGCACTGCTTATGAGTGATGCTGACGTCAAACTCGACATTGGTAGAGATTTAACGCGTGGCCTTGGCGCGGGCGCGGACCCAGAAGTTGGTCGTCAGGCAGCAATGGATCACCGCGAAGAAATCGAAGAGGTGCTTCGCGGTGCAGACATGGTTTTTGTTACCGCAGGTGAAGGCGGCGGCACTGGAACTGGTGGCGCTCCAATAGTTGCAAAGATTGCACGCGACATGGACGCCTTAACTATTGGCGTAGTTACAAAACCATTTAGTTTTGAAGGAAAACGTAGATCAGCGCAAGCTGATGACGGCGTTTCTTTACTTCGCGCCGAAGTAGATACTTTAATTGTGATTCCGAATGATCGCCTACTTGAATTGGCTGATAACGGCATCAGCGTCATTGATGCATTCCGGCACGCCGATTCAGTATTACTGCAAGGTGTAAGCGGTATCACTGACTTAATCACTACGCCAGGCTTAATTAACTTAGATTACGCAGATGTGCGAAGTGTTATGAAGGGCGCGGGTAGCGCTTTGATGGGAATCGGATCTGCGCGCGGAGCAGATCGCGCGATAGAGGCTGCGCGGCAAGCAATTTCCAGTCCACTACTTGAAGCAAGTATTGAAGGAGCCCGAGGCGTCCTGATGTCAATCTCTGGCGGCAGTGATTTAGGACTATTTGAAATTAATGAAGCGGCCCGAATGGTACAAAGCGCGGTGCATCCTGATGCCAACATCATCTTCGGAGCTGTAATTGATGACACGCAAGGCGATCAAGTTAAGGTCACCGTTATTGCTGCGGGCTTTGATGGCGGCGCGCCACCTTCGAATCGTTCAACTTCGCCATTGTCCAAGCAAGTTCTAGATGAGACTCCGCTGGCCGCAGCAGTTGCAAATGACTTAGCGCGCGATGGGCGAGCACCTTCAATTCCAGTTACGCCAGATTCATATTCAGCTGGCGCATTCGGTGCAACGCAGGTCGCTGATGAAGATGATAACTTCGACAATTTATTTGGCGATGCGCCTTCTTCTGGCGAAGTGTCAGGCTCGGTACCGGGGAATGACCAAGCCGAAGATCCAGGCGACTTGGATGTGCCGGACTTCCTGCGCTAGCAATAACTCGATACCGAAGCCAGATCACTAGGTATGAGCTCGGTGCAGATTTTTGATCAGGTTTCATTTGCGGATGTAAAAGTAATTGCGTTCAGCCGCGATGGCGGTTTAAGTAAGGCGCCTTACGACTCACTTAATCTTGCTGATTATGTGGGTGATGAACCCGATTGCGTGCACGGAAATTTAGCTATGGTTTCCCGGCTTGCCGGCACAGGTGGTATTTCTGTGATGTCGGCAAATCATGGCACCAAAGTCAATGTTGTTAGCAGGATGGGTACTGCGCCAAGTGGCGATGGGCTCGTGACTAAAGAATCTAATTTGGGACTGCTCGCGCTAGCTGCCGATTGTGTTGGCTTTGCACTCGCCGACTCCGACTCAGGTGTTATCGCAGTAGGGCATGCTGGCTGGCGCGGAGTACTTGCAAATGTGATGCAAGAAGTAGTGCAGGTATTTGTCTTAACCGGGGGCAAGTTGTCACAAACAAACGCAGTTATTGGCCCGGCGATTTGCGCCAGTTGTTACGAAGTTCCAAGTGAGCGGGTTGCGCAATTCTTAGCGCAATGCCCAGCAGCAGTAGCTGATGAAACTCACTTGGATTTGCGAGCTGGCGTGCAGTCGAGTTTGGCGGCTCATATTGATATTGCAAAAATTCATGATCTTCCTGGGTGCACGCAAGAAAGTGAAAAACTATTCTCCTACCGCAAGGCAAACGGCCAACCAACTGGTCGTGGGGGATTATTAATTGTGCGGGCTAGTTCCTAGAGTGGTGGGTATGGAACGAAAACTTCAGTTACAAAGTAATTTGCAAATAGTAAAGCAAGAAATTAGTGACGCCTGCAATGTAGCGCAGCGCGAACTAAGTGAAGTTACTTTAATTGTGGTCACCAAAACTTGGCCGGCTTCTGATGTCTTGCTGTTGGCAGAACTTGGGGTAACTGATGTGGGCGAAAACCGGGATCAGGAAGCAAAACCTAAATCTGATGAAGTCAAAGATCTTAATCTGACTTGGCATGCAATCGGACAGCTGCAAACTAATAAAGCAAAGAGTGTGGCAACTTGGGCAAATGTGGTCCACAGTGTTGATCGCGCTGACTTGGTTAGTGCGCTAGGCAAAGCAGTAACCACCCGCACCACACCACTTGCGGTTCTGATTCAAGTGGACTTGGATCCAAGTCCAAAAGACAATCGAGGTGGCGCTGCGCCGAGCCAAGTTTTGGAACTCGCAGACTTGATAACCCAGACGCCAGGACTTGTACTTCAAGGTGTCATGGGTGTTGCACCTCTGGATGGTGATGACGCCCAAGCGTTTGCCCTCCTGCAACAAGTTTCAAAGCAAGTTTTAGCGCAGTACTCGGGCGCCGATTGGATCTCGGCTGGAATGAGTGGCGACTTTGAAACTGCTCTAAAATTCGGCGCGACACACCTAAGAATTGGGTCATCGATCCTCGGAAATCGCGGGTTTAAAGGGTAAGTTTGCAAGTAATTAACCCTGCAAGGAGCTAATCCCATGGCTAGAGCAATGCGCAAAGTGGCCGAATACCTCGGTCTTGTTGACGGCGGCGAATACACCGATGAATTTGGTGAAGACGCGCCGTTCCAGGGCTATGAAGAGCAAGGTGCCGCGCGCCCAACTGCCAGTTCTGCGGGTTATGAGCGAGCTGTTAGCCAAAACGAGAATTCTTACATCGCGCCAGCTCGACCTGCAGCACCGATTTCTGACGTTTACCGCATTACAACTTTGCACCCGCACACTTACAACGATGCCCGTCGAATCGGTGAAGAGTTTCGCGTTGGTACCCCAGTGATTATGAATTTAAGTGACATGGATGATGCTGATGCAAGACGCATTGTAGATTTCTCTGCTGGGTTAGCATTTGGTCTACACGGCAGTATTGAGAAAGTTACTAAGGGCGTTTTTCTACTTTCGCCCGCAAATGTTGATATTGGCGCAGTAGCTCGTGCGCAACTTCGCGAAGATCCATTTTTTAATCAAAGCTAATTTGACGACACTGTGTCACTAATAGCTTCGTTAATTTCATCATTACTTAATCTCTATGTTCTTGTGCTCATTACGCGCTTGGTATTGGAATATGTAGCCATTTTTGCGCGCGACTGGCGCCCACGTGGCCCGGTGCTTTTATTGAGTGAATTAGTTTTTACACTAACCGATCCGCCACTAAAGGCCATCCGAAAATTCGTACCAAGTCTGCGAATTGGCAGCGTTTCGCTTGATTTGTCATTTCTGATTTTGCTGTTCGCGATCTCTATTACGCGTGGAATTTTGGCCGGCATTTAGCCAGTCAAAAGTGCCAGAATGCAAGGGTTCGCTGCCCACTTTCCACAGATAACACCGCCATGGGTTTCACTTTCTAGGGGTTTTTCCCTAATCTAGACAAAGCGAATCGGTTAATTCCAGATGAATTGTCCGTTTTCTTGCTAACTTGAAGTACGACGAAAGGAAGACGTTATGGCTCTGACGCCCGAAGATGTGCGCAATAAGCAGTTCACCACAGTTCGATTCAAAGAGGGCTATGACCTTGACGAGGTTGATAACTTTTTGGATGAAGTCGAGGTTTCGCTGTCAGCAGCAACGCTGGAAGCGAAGGATTTACGCGCTGTAGCCAAGGGTGAAGTGCCCGATTCCATTCGCGAGGAAATTCGTTCCTTAGGTGATGAAAACGCTCGCTTAAAGAATGAACTTGGTTTAGCGCAAAAGCAAGTTGCAGATGCGCAACTTCGAGGTGACGCTTCAAATGACGGCGGCGGTAGTAACGAAGCGCTTAAGGCTTCGCATGACCGAATTAACGAACTTGAGGCTGAAATTGTAAATCTGCGCAATGAGGGTGTTGACGCAGCTGAGAAAATCTCTGAACTTTCCGAGAAGTTAGCAGCATCGCAAGTGGGTGAGGCTGACGGTATCGCAGCAGCAGTTGCTGGCGCTTCGACTCCGATGGAACAAGGTGTCGCATCGGTGCGAATTCTAGAATTAGCTCAGCGCACTGCAGATGAGGCAATTTCTGCAGCCCGTATCGAATCTGAGCAAATGGTTGCTACGGCTAAAAACAATGTTTCAAACATGACACGCGAATTAGAAGCCCAGCGAGTATCTATGGAGCGCCGAGTAGAAGAACTACGCGCCTATGAACGCGAATACCGAGGCCGCCTGCGCAGTTACCTAGAGGGTCAACTCCGCGAGCTAGATTCCAAGAACATAAGTGGCGACCGTCAGGTCACAGAAAATTAACACCTAGTTATTAATCATTTAAAAAACAAGACCCAGGAATTTTCCTGGGTCTTGTTTTTTTGCGAAGTTCGCTCAAGTTAAATCAGGCTTTTAGAATAAAAACCTTTAGGTCAAGTTCTTCATCTGTAGCCGTTGGATTTGCAATCGCATCCGCGCGCCAGGAGGTCGCTAACACTTCGGCGCAGATAAGTCCCTGATGAGTAGTTAGCGCCGCTACCGTTGCAGCTGCGCCCGATTCCCAAGTAACGCTGATTCGATCGCTGATGTCAAAGCCTGAGCTCTTGCGGGCATCTTGAATCAATCGTGTTACATCACGCGCTATGCCTTGCCCAATTAGTTCAGGAGTGAGGGCCAGATCAAGTGCCAAGGACTCACCAGAGTCGCTGGCAACAGTCCAGCCCTCACGCGGCACCTCAGTGATAACAATGTCCTGGGAGCTAATTTCGTAACTTGCTCCAAGTACCTTGATCTGTGTTGGACCAGTTCGAAGCGCGGCAACTAAATCGCGAGCATCTTCGCTAGCAATCTGGGTTGCGATTTCTGGGGTATTTTTTCCAAAGCGGGCACCTAATGTCTTGAAATTAGCTTTCACTGTGACATCCACAAGTTCGTCCGTGTCAGACAAACTTTCTAGGCTAAGCACATTAACTTCATCCCGGATTTGCGCCTGCAGGCTTTCTGGCAAGTTATCCCAACCTGGCGCTGCAACTAGCGCGCGTTGCAGCGGCTGCCTAGTCTTTACCCCAGAAGTTGCGCGAGCTGAGCGACCTAACTCCACAAGGCGCCGAGTTAACTCAACTTGATCACGAAGTGTGTCACTAATTTGCTCTTGCGACCAAGCTGGCCAATCGCTCAAATGAACTGAAGGGGTTTGGGACTCGGTGAATAAATCTTGCCAAACTCGTTCCGTAATAAATGGTGTGAATGGCGCCATAACTTGCGTAACTATTTTTAAGCAGTGATGCAAAGTACCCAGGGCAGCAGGGTCACCGTCCCAGAAGCGACGACGGGAGCGACGTACGTACCAGTTGCTTAAGTCATCCACATACTCAGCAATGAAGCGACCAGCACGCTGGGTATCGAATTGTTCAAGTGCTTGGTCGACATCTCGAGCTAACCGAGTAGCTTGAGATATAGCCCAACTATCTAATTCAGTTAGGCCAGCAAGTTCGCGCAACTGGTCAACTGTTTGGCCGTTACTTTCCCAGGTACTTGCGCGCGCATACAAACTTTGGAATGCCACAGTGTTCCAGTACGTCAATAAAGTTTTGCGAACTACTTCAGCGATTGTGCTATGACCAACCCGGCGAGCTTGCCATGGCGAACCGCTTACCAACATGAACCATCGCAACGCATCTGCGCCGTGTTCATCCATTAAGCCCATAGGTTCAAGTACGTTACCCAAATGCTTACTCATCTTGCGACCGTCTTCATCCAGGATGTGTCCTAGACACAGCACGTTCTCGTAAGAAGATTCTTCAAACACTAAGGTGCCAATTGCCATCAAGGTATAAAACCAACCGCGCGTTTGGTCAATTGCCTCGCAGATGAAATCCGCGGGGTAACTGGCTTCAAATGTTTCTTTGTTTTGCTCTGGGTAACCCCATTGCGCAAATGGCATCGCGCCTGAGTCATACCAACAATCAATAACCTCTGGCACTCGTGATGCCGTGCCAGTGCATTGTGGACAAGTAAATGTCACATCGTCGACAAACGGTCGGTGCGGATCAATAGTTAGAGTTTCATCGCCAGCAAGTTCTGCTAATTCGCGCCTGCCACCAACACAAGTTAAGTGGCCCTCATCGCAGCGCCAAATCGGCAGCGGAGTTCCCCAATAACGGTTTCGGGACAGTGCCCAGTCCACGTTGTTAGTTAACCAATCACCGAAACGACCGGACTTAATTGTGTCTGGGAACCAATTGGTTGCTTCGTTTTGCGCAAGTAACTGATCCTTAATGGCAGTTGTTCTGATGTACCAAGATGGTTGCGCGTAGTAAATCAACGCGGTGTGGCAGCGCCAGCAGTGCGGGTAGGAATGCTCGTACGGTAAGTGACGAAATAGTAAACCGCGTTCCTGTAGCAGTTCGACTAGCCGAGGGTCAGCAGCTTTGAAAAATACGCCAGCAACTTCAGGGATGCCAGCTTCGAATGTGCCGTTAGGAAGAACTGGATTAACAACTGGCAAGCCGTAAGAACGACAAAGCGCAAGATCCTCGGCGCCAAACGCTGGTGCTTCATGGACTATTCCGGTGCCGTCTTGGATAGTGACGAAGTCCGCCAGTAATACGGTGTGAATCGGCGCCGTAGTTTCTGGAAACTCCACCCAGTCAAAGGGACGCTGATAGGAGGTGCCTTCTAAGTCGCTGCCCTTAATAGTTTCTAGAACTCGAGAATCTTCCCCAAGTACTTTTTCGCGTAGCGCCTGGGCAATAACCAAATGTTCACCATCAGGCATCTGGGCAACGACGTAATCAACTTCGCCATTAACTGCTGCTGCGGTATTTGAAATTAGCGTCCACGGCGTAGTAGTCCAAATCAATAATGAAATTCCAGCGTATTTTTCGCGAAGCGATCCACTGGTGATAGGGAAGCGAACATAAACGGAAGCATCAACTACGTCTTCGTAGCCTTGCGCTAATTCGTGATCTGATAATCCAGTGCCACAACGTGGACAGTAAGGCGAAACTCGATGATCTTGAACTAGCAAGCCTTTATCGAAAATTCGCTTTAAGCTCCACCAGACACTGTCGATGTATTTCTCATCCATAGTCCAATACGCCTGGTCCATGTCGACCCAATAACCCATGCGAGATGTCATCGCTTCAAATTCATCTACGTGACGCAGCACAGACTCTTTACAACGTTGATTGAATTCAGCAATTCCGTACTTCTCTATATCTTGCTTGCCAGTAAATCCCAATTCTTTTTCAACTGCGAGTTCAACTGGCAACCCATGACAATCCCAGCCAGCTTTTCGCGGAACGTTGAAACCCTTCATGGTCCGGTAGCGCGGAAAGATATCTTTGAATACTCGGGCTTCAACGTGGTGGGTACCGGGCTTGCCATTTGCAGTTGGTGGACCCTCGTAAAAAACCCAGCGCGGACCGTCGGCAGTTTTTGCTAAGGATTTGTGAAAGATGTCATTGTCTTTCCAAAACGCAAGGACTTCATGCTCCATTGCGGGAAGATCAATTTTCGCGGGTACATCGCGGTATGCCATCGTGAATTTCCTTGTCGCTTGCGGGTCAGTTATCACTGGAACTTTTGAGTTCACGTGAGTTTTCAAGGGACGAGATGGATTTTTGGACCATTCCCGCGGTACCACCCTTGTTGACCTTGCAGTGTGCAACTAAGCAAAATGCGCAATCCACTTAAGTTAATCGACTACTCGCTCTACTAGGCCAGTTACTAGGTAACTTGGCTGTTCTTCGAAGTAACTCGGAAGTGATATCAAGGCAATTTGCGCACTGAAACTGGGCTTACACCGTCCCCAGCTCGCTTTTTTCGTGATGCAGGCGCCTTGATGTGTCTTCGTCATCGTTTTGTCGACTAGTTTCAAAGATTACTAGAAATAGGCGAATTTTCCGCATCACAGGTTGAAATTGCCAGATTGAAACTTTTACCGTACCGTCATGCCAGCCTGGGCAAGCGGACTCGGTAGAGTCTAGACACTCGAGTCTTACATCAAAGGGGTAAAACAATGGCTGTGAAGCCAGCTAAGAAGGCAGCAAAGAAGGCCGCGCCAGCCAAGAAGGCCGCGCCAGCGAAGAAAGCCGCGCCAGCTAAGAAGGCAGCAAAGAAGTCTGCGCCAGCGAAGAAAGCCGCTCCAGCGAAGAAAGCCGCTCCAGCCAAGAAGACCGCAAAGAAACCAATGCCAGCAAAAAAGGTAACTAAGAAAGCAGCCCCGGTTAAGAAAGCAGCCCCCGTTAAAAAAGTAGCAGCGCCAAAACCAGTAATTGTTAAAGTCCCTAAAGTTACCAAAGCACAGTTAGCCGCGATTGCGAAAGCAGAAGCAGCCGCAGCCGCAGCCTTGGCTGGACCGCCAGTGCAGGTAATCAATCCCATTGGATCTGTAGGTTTACCGTCAGTGCGAAAAGCTGTGCCGGGTAAAAAAGCTGCACCAAAGCACCCAGTAGTTCAAGAAGATGAATCAAATTGGACTAAGACAGAACTCAACTTAGTTCGTAAGACTCTGAATAAAGAAGCCGAAGAACTTATGGTGGAAATCACGCTAGCTGAACAAAGCTTCCACGCGCTTATCACTGAAAGTGGCGAAGGCGCTGGCGATGACCAGGCTGACGCGGGCACTAAAACGTTTGAACGCGAACATGAGATTTCTATCCTGTCCAATAAAAAAGATTTATTAGATCAAACTAATCGCGCATTAGATCGCATTGACGCAGGAACTTACGGAGCCTGCGAAAACTGTGGCAAGCAGATTGGCAAACTTCGTCTACAAGAAGCGAATCCGCGTGCAACCCTTTGTATGCCTTGTCGCGAACGTCAGGACCGTTCTTAATTCCGTGTTGCGTCGCCCATTATTTATTACGGCAATTGTCGTCCTTGCTTTCGATCTTGTAACAAAAGTTTGGGCAGTTGCAAATTTAGAAAATCAAGGCGATATCGAAGTAATTGGGAGTTTCTTAAAATTCTCATTTCTTCGAAATCCAGGTGCCGCATTTTCAATCGGTACAAATGTCACTTGGGTGTTCACCATAATTTCAATGGCAGTGTCAATCGCAATTTTAGTTTTAGCTAAAAAGGTAGTTAATCGAGTTTGGGCAATTGCCTTAGGTGCAATGCTTGGCGGGGCTCTTGGCAATCTTGGAGATCGAATCTTTAGAAGTCCCGAGCCATTTCAAGGTCACGTAGTTGACTTCATTTTGCTTCCAAATTATCCAATGTTTAACATCAGCGATAGTGCAGTAGTAATTGCTGCAATAACTATGACAATCCTTTCTATCCGAGGTGTCGAATACAGCGCGCCAGGCATTGCTGTGCATCCAGAAACATCGGATGAATCATGATTCGGATTTGGCCGATAGATGAAACGCTTGATGGTGAACGCTGCGATGTTGCCCTTTCTCGACTAACTGGCGAATCGCGCGCCACTTGTGTGACTTTGATCGAAGACGCTCGCGTAACAATTAACGCAAAAGTAGCGCAAAAAAGTGCGCGCTTAACCTTTGGCGATGTTATTGAGGTTGATCTACCCGATCCTGACATGCACGAACCTGAGCCAACTGTTGAGCTTCCGATCGTTTTTGAAGATGACTCCTTCGTCGTTATCGATAAACCTGCTGGCGTAGCTGCGCATCCAAGTCAAGGCTGGTCCGGACCAACAGTTACTGGTTCCCTTGAGGCGATGGGCACAGTATTAACGTCTTACGGTCCTTCGGAGCGCAAAGGAATCGTGCATCGCCTTGATGTCGGTACCAGCGGCTTGATGGTGGTAACTAAATCTGAGCGCGCATATGTAAGCATCAAGGATCAATTTCGCGATCGAACAGTCGACAAGATTTATCACACTTTAATTCAAGGCAGGCTAGATCCAATCAATGGCACGATCGAGGCTCCAATAGATCGCCACCCAACTTCTTCTTATCGATTTGCGATCATGAGCGGGGGCCGGCCAAGCATTACGCACTATGACACCTTGGAATCTTTTGCTTATGCCTCGCTTTTGGAAGTCCACCTTGAAACTGGAAGAACTCACCAAATTCGCGTGCATATGTCTGGTCTTCGACATTCATGTTGTGGCGATTTAACTTACGGGGCAGATCCAACTTTGGCAGCAAAACTAAAACTTGACCGCCAGTGGCTACACGCAGTTCGCTTAGGTTTTGAACACCCAATTTCTGGTGACCAAGTTAGTTTTACTTCGCCATACGCACCTGATCTAGCGAGATCACTGGAATTAGCACGAAATCTTTAACCCCAAATATTGACGAACATTGGGCGACATCGGCAGGCCCCGCAGAAATGTCTGATTGCGCGAGTAACCTAGGGGAGCGTCCTTCCTCTCGCATATTGCCCGCAAAACATAAGGAACTGATCCCGTGAGTAATGACTCGTTCGTGCATCTTCATGTGCACACCGAGTACTCCATGCTCGATGGCGCTGCGCGGCTCGATAATTTATTTGCAAAAGCTGATGAGCTTGGGATGCCAGCCATTGCAATGACAGATCATGGCAATTTATATGGTGCGTTTGAATTTTGGAAAAAAGCACAGGCCACAAACGTTAAGCCAATCATTGGTATCGAAGGTTATTACGCCCCACAAGGGCGCGCTTTAAGGGCGCCCTTTGATTTTGGTTCTCCAGCAGTTGATGACACTTCCCTCGATGGCGCTGGCCGTGGCCGTTACAACTACACACACATGACGTTATGGGCCGAAAACAATGTCGGGTTACATAACTTATTCCGCTTATCCAGCAAGGCAAGTTTGGAAGGCTACTACTATCAACCACGTTTTGACGCGGACCTTTTGCAAACTTATGGTTCTGGAATCATTGGCACCACGGGCTGTCCATCAGGGGAAGTTAATCGCTGGTTACAAGCAGGCAATTATGACAAGGCGCTAAGTACTGCTGCAACTATGCGCGAGATATTAGGCAAAGAAAATTACTTTGTTGAACTAATGGATCACGGTCTAGGAATCGAACGCCGGCATCGCGAGGACTTACTAAAGATTGCCAAGAATTTAAACCTTGGATTAGTTGCAACAAATGATTTGCACTATGTCTATCCAGAAGATGCTCGCATGCATGAGGTTCTACTTTGTATCGGAACACGATCCACCATGGATGATCCGAAGCGATTTAAATTTGATGCCCAGGACTTTTATTTGAAGACAGCTGCCGAGATGCGCGAAGTTTGGCGCGAGTTACCGCAGGCTTGCGACAACACGTTATTGATTGCAGAACGATGCAACATCAATTTCGTTGAAGGCCAGGATCTTTTGCCGTCGTTCCCAGTACCAAGTGGCGAGACGGAAAACACTTGGCTAGTTAAAGAAGTTCAAATTGGCTTGCAGCGACGTTTCAACAGTGACACAGTCCCAGCAGAACATTTAGAACGCGCAGCATTCGAACTTGCAGTAGTTGAACAAATGGGATTCCCTGGATACTTTCTTGTGGTTGCTGACTTATGTCGTCATGCGCGCGAGGAAGGAATTCGCGTTGGTCCAGGTAGAGGTTCGGCAGCCGGTGCATTGATCGCTTGGGCTCTGGGTATCACTGAACTAGACCCAATCAAACACGGCTTACTTTTTGAGCGATTCCTGAATCCAGAACGAATTTCAATGCCTGACATTGACATTGACTTTGATGAACGTCGTCGCAGCGAAATGATTCGATATGCCACGCATAAATACGGTGAGGAGCGCGTAGCTCAGATCATCACTTACGCCTCGATTAAAGCAAAAGCAGCTGTGAAAGATGCCACTCGGGCACTTGGCTTTCCGTATGCACTTGGTGACAAGATTAATAAAACGATTCCTCCCGGTGTTATGGGCAAAGACATTCCACTTTCTGGAATTTTTGATCCGGACCATGATCGTTTTGGTGAGGCGGGTGAGTTCCGAGCACTTTATGACGACGACGCTGACGTTCGCACCGTAGTAGATACTGCGCGTGGCATCGAGGGTCTAAAGCGGCAGCCGGGCGTACACGCAGCTGGTGTGATTTTGTGTAAAGAGGAATTGCTAGACATCCTGCCGATTTGGCGCCGTGATCAAGATGGCGCAATCATTACCCAATTCGACATGGGCGCTTGTGAATCTCTGGGTCTCCTAAAAATGGATTTCTTAGGACTGCGAAATCTCACAGTTTTGGATGACACTTTGCTAAACATCAAATCAAATCGCGACGAAACTGTGGTCTTGGAAGAACTAGGACTTGATGATTTAAAAACTTATGAATTGTTGGCTCGTGGCGACACACTAGGAGTATTCCAACTCGATAGTGGTCCAATCCGCTCGCTGCTACGTTCAATGAATCCCGATTCGTTTGGCGACATTTCAGCTGTGCTTGCGCTTTATCGACCAGGGCCAATGGGTGTGAACGCACACACTGACTACGCCGATTACAAAAATAAACGTAAAGTCCAAGTTCCAATTCACCCTGACTTGGAACAACCGTTAGCAGCAATTTTGGGCGATACTTATGGCTTGATTGTTTACCAAGAACAGGTAATGGCAATTGCTCAAGAAGTGGCAGGCTACACACTTGGCCAAGCCGATTTGCTTCGACGAGCCATGGGTAAGAAAAAGAAAGAAATTCTAGATAAAGAATATCTGCCATTTGAAGCCGGCATGAAAGAGCGTAACTTTTCCCAAGCGGCCATCAATCGACTTTGGGAAACGCTAGTTCCATTCTCAGATTACGCATTCAATAAAGCCCACAGTGCTGGTTATGGCTTAGTTTCATATTGGACGGCATATCTCAAAGCAAATTACCCCGCTGAATACATGGCAGCACTACTGACCAGCGTTAAAGATGACAAAGATAAGTCGGCAGTTTACTTAAACGAATGTCGACGCATGGGCATAAAAGTATTGCCACCAGATGTAAATGAATCTGACGTTGATTTCACTGCGATAGCAACTGACATTCGATTCGGACTTGCTGCAGTTCGTAACGTCGGAGTCAACGTTGTTGAATCCCTTAAAGTAAGCCGGACAAAGAAAGGTCGATTCGCATCATTTGGTGACTTCCTAACAAAAGTCGATGTACAGGTTTGCAATAAGCGAGTTATCGAATCCTTGATTAAGGCCGGTGCCTTCGATTCACTTGGTCATACCAGGCGCGGACTATTTGCGATCCACGTGGAATCAGTTGACTCAGTACTTGATACCAAAAAAGCTGAAGCAATTGGGCAGTTCGATTTATTTGGCACATCACAAGATCATTCGGACGATGCAATCGGTGGCGTAGATGTCGACATTTCCAGTGAGGAGTGGGATAAGAAAACCATGTTGGCCCAAGAGCGCGACATGCTTGGCCTTTACGTAAGTGACCATCCACTATTTGGTGTCGAGCACTTGTTGGCTATGAGCACTTCAATGCCAATCTCAGGAGTAGCTGAAGCAACTGACGGCGCAGTAGTAACACTGGGTGGATTAGTCAGCAGCGTACAGATTAAAACTACAAAGCGTTCTGGCGATAGATGGGCGATTGTTTCACTGGAAGACCTAGAGGGCGTTGTTGAAGTTATGGTGTGGCCAAACACTTTTACAAAAGTTGCTGCCTTACTAAATGAAGATGCGATCATTTTAATGAAAGTTCGAATTGAAAAACGAGATGATGAAGGCCCACGCGTTGCTGCGCTGGAAGTCTCAATCCCTGATGTCAGTGCGGCAATTTCTGGTCCAGTAACTGTTTACATTCCAGAGTCACGAGTTAACGCAGCTGTCATGGATTCCTTGCGGCAAATTTTGAGCGCGCATCCAGGAACAACGCAAGTTAATCTGACCGTGATTCAAGCTGACAAGTTTGTTTCGGTAAAAACTGACGACAAACTTAGAGTTTCGCCATCGCCATCATTGTTTGGCGACTTGAAAGCGCTGTTAGGTGCTAATTGCCTAGAGGCACCACAACTACTTACAACTTAACAAGCAAGGCAAAATTGCTAAACCGCAATGTCACCGAATTTAGCCTGCAACAGTTCAGCTAAATCAATCGGTGATAACTCGATATCAAATCCGCGCTTCCCGCCACTAACTAAAACGGTGCCAAGTAGTTGCGCTGACTCGGCGATAACAGTTGGAAGCAACTTCTTTTGACCAAGTGGGCTTATCCCGCCCACCACGTAGCCAGTCATTCGGGCAGCAACTTCGGGATCAGCCATAGTTGCCTTCTTTGCATTAAGCACTCGCGAAAGAGATTTCAAACTCACTTGTTGGTTAACTGGAACAATCGCAACTGCAAAGTAGTCATCTACTGCCACTACCAGGGTCTTAAAAACTTGGCTTGGATCAATTCCAAGTTTTTCAGCAGCCTCTAATCCAAATGAGGTAGCACTTGTTTCGTGTTGATACTCATGCTCCACATAGATGATTCCAGCAGCAGATAGCAAAGTCGTTGCTGGTGTACCGGTGGCCATATCTGGCAATTCTATTGCTTTGATTTTCCCGTTAAACTTAGGAATATGTTATCGACGTTAGATTTACGCGGGGGATCTCGCCGAGCCGTAGATTTGCGAGATATTGTGCCCCGAGCCAAGTTTGATTTGGACGCGGTAGTAGAAATTGTCAGGCCGATTGTGGAAGATGTCCGCGAGCGCGGAGTGGCCGCGGTGCAGGAATGGTCGGCGAAATTTGATGGGGTTACGGCGCCAGAAATCCGAGTTCCGCAAAGCGTCATCGATAAAGCCTTGGCGGAAGTTGATCCTAAAATTCGCGCAGCCCTAGAAGAAGCAATTCGCCGCGTGCGAATAGTGCATGAGAATCAACGGCGTGAAGAATCTGTTGTTCAAGTTGCTCCCGGCGGCAAAGTAAGTGAACGCTGGGTCCCGGTGCAGCGAGTAGGACTTTATGTTCCTGGTGGTGTTTACGTATATCCAAGTAGCGTAATTATGAACGTAGTTCCAGCTCAGATTGCTGGTGTGGAATCTTTAGTTGTTTGTTCGCCGCCGCAAAGTGAATTTGGTGGCTGGCCACACCCAACAATTTTGGCAGCTTGTGCGTTACTTGGTGTCACTGAAGTTTATGCAGCAGGAGGCGCACAAGCTGTTGCGCTAATGGCATACGGTAGCGCCAGCCCAGTAGAGATTGAACCGGTTTATCTTGTTACTGGTCCAGGGAATATGTATGTCACAGCCGCCAAGCGAATGTTAAAAGGATTGATCGGAATTGATTCTGAGGCAGGGCCAACTGAGATTGCTATTTTGGCCGATGATTCTGCTAACCCGGAATTTGTGGCAGCTGACTTAATCAGCCAAGCGGAACATGATGTTGTTGCTGCGTCAGTTTTAGTAACTGATAGTCAGGATCTCATTGACGAAGTTCGCGTCTGCCTGGGACGTCAAGTGCCGCTGAATATGAATGCAGATCGAATCCGAATCGCGCTGACTAGCCAACAAAGCGCATTTGTTTTAGTAGATGATTTAGATCATGGTCTAGCTGTGGTTGATGCTTACGCTGCCGAGCACTTAGAAATTCATACCCGCGATGCTGCTGCGGTCGCGCGCCGCGTAAAGAATGCTGGCGCAATTTTTGTGGGGGACTGGTCGCCAGTTTCACTCGGCGATTACGCTGCTGGATCTAATCACGTACTTCCAACTGGTGGCTGCGCGTGCCACTCCTCAGGATTATCAGTACAAACATTTTTACGTGGCATTCACTACGTGGAATACGACGAGAATGCCTTACTTGATGTTGCGCAAACTGTTATCACGTTGGCAACAGCAGAGGGTCTACCTGGTCACGCTGCTGCAATTGAGATTCGCTCCCAATGACGTTAGCTAACAACAGTAATGAGCTGCCAATTCGCGCAGATCTTGTCGGCCGCTCACCTTATGGCGCGCCTCAACTTGATGTGCCAGTGCGCCTAAATACAAACGAGAATCCTTTTGATCCATCCCCTGAGCTAGTTGCCGAGTTATCTCGGGTAATTTCCCAAGTTGGTGCAAACCTAAATCGCTATCCAGATCGCGAAGCGATGCTACTTCGCACTGACTTAGCGACTTACCTAGCAACAGAAAGCCAAGTGAGCGTAACTGCCGGAAATATATGGCCAGCAAATGGTTCCAATGAAGTTATGCAGCAGCTACTTCAACTATTTGGTGGTCCCAATAAGAAGTTAGTGACATTTGATCCGACTTATTCGATGTACGAGGATTATTGTCGAAATACGTTTACGAAATATGAAACGGTTTCGCGGAAACCAGATTTTGAAATTGACTTTCAGGTTATCGATCAGGCCCTAGCTCGCCAGCCTGACATCATCGTTTTAACTTCGCCCAACAATCCAACGGGAACCGTAGTTGGGCAAGCAGAAATTGAATATCTGCTAGAAAATTTTCCAGGTGTAGTCATCATTGATGAGGCTTACGCTGAATTTCGGGCGCCTGGGACACCAAGTGCCATAGCGAACCTGAAAAAACACCCGCTCTTAATTGTGACCCGAACTATGAGCAAGGCTTTTTCTTACGCAGGTGCCCGAATTGGATACGCGATAGCTGACCCTAAAGTTATCGATGCGATACAACTAGTTAGATTGCCTTACCACTTATCAACTCTCACGCAAGAAGCTGCTCGAGTGGCACTGCGATTTAGCGCTGAGTTGTTAAGTCAAGTTGACTTGATTCGAACGCAACGCGATGAACTAACTAATTGGTTATCTGATTCTGGATTTGAAGTCGCTTCAAGTGGCGCAAATTTCTTACTTTTTGGAACATTTAGTGATCGAAACCTGATTTGGGAAAAACTGGTTGCGCAAGGGGTATTGATTCGGCAAACCGGTCCAGCGGGCTGGTTGCGGGTAAGTATCGGAACTCCGGCAGAAAATTCGCTATTCAAGAGCGCATTACTTAAAGTTACAACTAACGAATAAGAAGGTGACCACCATGGTAGGAACAGCACGTACCGCTCGTATTGAACGCTCGACCAAGGAAAGTTCAGTTCTAGTTGAACTAAATCTTGATGGTACAGGCCAGATTGATATCAACACTGGTGTGCCGTTTTTTGATCACATGCTTTCGCAGTTGGGCCGACATGGTGGGTTTGATCTCAAGGTAGAAACCAAGGGTGACGTGGAAGTTGATTCACATCACAGCGTTGAAGACACTTCTCTTGCCGTTGGCGAAGCTATTCGAGCTGCGCTAGGGGATAAAGTCGGCATCCGCCGTTTTGGTGATGCTTACGTACCACTTGATGAAACTGCCTGCCACGCAGCAGTTGATCTTTCTGGTCGTCCGTACTTAGTGCATGAACAACCCGAAATAGTTGAGTTGATTGGAACTTTTGACACCACTTTGATTCGCCACATCTGGGAGTCCATTGTTGCCACTGCCCAAATATGCATTCACATCAGAATTCTTAGCGGTCGAAATGCCCACCACGTAAGCGAGGCCCAATTCAAGGCTGTTGCGCGGGCACTGCGCGACGCAGTTGCTCTTGATCCGCGAGTTGTTGACGTACCTTCAACAAAGGGAAGTCTCTAGCTCGTGACCTCTGTGGTAATTCTGGATTACGGATCTGGAAACGTTCGATCGGCCCAGCGCGCTGTTGAAACTACCGGAGCAACTGTTTCCATTTCTTCTGATTTCGATGAAGCAATGAACTGCGATGCCTTACTTGTTCCAGGTGTTGGTGCTTTCGCGTCTTGCATGGCTGGCTTGAAGAATGTGCGCGGTGATCAAATTATTGGTCGCCGGTTAGCAGGCAGTAGACCAGTACTTGGAATTTGCGTTGGGATGCAGGTGTTATTCGAAAAAAGCACTGAGCACGCTGAAACAGGTTTTCATGCTGGGTTAAATGAATGGCCAGGAACAGTTGATCAACTTACTGCGCCAGTTTTGCCACACATGGGTTGGAACAATGTCTCGTGCGCGCCACAGTCGCAAATGTTTACTGGCATTGAAGATGAGCGGTTTTATTTTGTACATTCATACGCTGCTCGAAATTGGGAACTAGACCCGCACGAGAAATTGGCTGCCCCTAAAGTCTCGTGGTCCAATCACGGTGAGGACTTTGTCGCAGCTGTTGAAAATGGACCACTTTGGGCAACTCAATTTCATCCAGAGAAATCAGGCGACGCCGGACTGACATTGTTAGCAAACTGGATCGCCGCAATAAAATGAATTCATTCAAAAGTTTCCAGATTAAAAGTTTCAGTAAAACATTCCAACATCGATTAAGTAAAGAGGCCAACTAGATGTCATCACTTATCTTGTTGCCAGCTGTTGATGTTGCTGGTGGAAAAGCTGTTCGTTTAGTGCAGGGTCAAGCTGACAGCGCTACTTCATTCGGAGATCCGTTAGCTGCAGCCTTGGACTGGCAATCAAGTGGCGCGCAGTGGATTCACTTAGTTGATTTAGATGCCGCATTTGGACGCGGGGAAAATAGCGAACTTCTTGCATCAGTAGTTCAGCGCTTGGATGTCAACGTTGAAATCTCAGGTGGTATTCGTGACGACCAATCACTTCGCGCGGCGCTTGCCACGGGTGCGCGTCGGGTAAATCTGGGCACTGCTGCATTGGAAAATCCGAAATGGACTGCCCAGGTAATTTCTGAATATGGAGATCGCATCGCAGTAGGTCTTGATGTGCGCGGTACCGTGCTGGCTGCGCGTGGCTGGACGCAAGACGGTGGCGACATTTGGGAAACTCTTGAGCGCCTCGAAGCAGATGGATGTGCCCGATATGTCGTAACGGACGTCACAAAAGATGGCACACTTCGCGGTCCAAACATAGAACTTCTAAAGCAGATGTGCGAACGTACGGACAAACCAGTGATTGCAAGTGGCGGTATTGCCAACCTTGATGATATTGCGCAGTTACGTTCTCTTACTGAAATTGGGGTAGAAGGTGCGATTGTCGGTAAGGCACTTTATGCGCAAGCCTTCACACTTGTTGAAGCAATCGAAGTTGCCGGACCGCAGGAAATTTAAGTGAGCGTAGCAATTCGAGTTATCCCTTGTCTGGACGTTGATGCTGGCCGCGTTGTTAAGGGTGTAAATTTTGAAAATCTCACCGATGCTGGCGACCCTGTTGAGTTAGCAAAGCATTACGGCGAATCGGGCGCTGATGAATTAATTTTCCTAGACATCACTGCCTCGAGTGCAAACCGCGAAACTACGATTGAAATGGTTAAGCGCACTGCCGATGTGTTGTTCATTCCACTTACTGTTGGTGGTGGTGTTCGCACAGTGGAGGATGTAGATGCGTTGTTGCGAGCTGGCGCCGACAAAGTTGGAATCAATACTGCAGGCTTAGCAAATCCAGAATTGATCTCACTTGCTGCCAGCCGTTTTGGCGACCAGTGCATTGTGGTTTCAGTAGATGTCAGGCGAACCTCGAATACTCCCAGTGGCTTTGAAGCAACTACGCATGGTGGGCGAAAAAGTAGTGGTAAAGATGCTTTGGAGTGGATCATCGAAGCTGCCCAGCGCGGGGCTGGCGAAGTACTTCTTAACTCCATGGACGCAGATGGCACTAAAAATGGTTACGACTTGGAACTAATCACTCTTGTTCGCGAAGTCGTAGACATTCCACTTATTGCCAGCGGCGGCGCCGGTAAGTTAGCAGATTTTGCGCCAGCAGTGTCAGCAGGCGCGGACGCAGTATTAGCAGCCAGCGTTTTTCACTTCATGGAACTTTCCGTCGCGCAAGTTAAGGATGAACTGCGTTCAACTGGAATCGAAGTTCGTTAGCCAGTTGGAAATTTTGCGCTGATTTCCAATAGCCCGTTCCAGCACGACACAATAGAGGCATGGATCGCGGCGCATTTGTGGAAAATCTAGTGTTTAACGAACAGGGTTTAATCCCTGTCGTGGTGCAGCAAGTCGACACTCGAGAAGTACTAATGGTGGCGTGGATGAACGCCCAGACTGTTGCGCAAACTATAAACACTGGCAAAGCAACGTACTGGAGTCGCAGTCGCGCCCAAGTGTGGGTTAAAGGCGAAACTTCTGGGCAGCACCAACATGTTGTTTCATTGGCTAAAGACTGTGACAGTGACACGTTATTACTTACCGTTGAGCAGACTGGCAATGCTTGCCATACGGGTTCCTACACTTGCTTTGATGATCAAGTAACACACCCTGAGGTGAGTAAATGACTACCCCAGACTTGGAGAATTTCCGCAAGTTAGCTAAAACTCGACGAGTAATTCCAGTCTTTCGAAAAATATCAGTAATTAACGAAACTGCTCTTGGTCTTTATCGCAAATTGGCAGATGAACGCGCTGGGACTTTTTTACTTGAATCTGCTGAACATGGCAGATCCTGGTCGCGATATTCCTTCGTAGGTGTTGCAAGTTCTGCAATGCTTTCTGAACGAGCCGGTAAGTCGCATTGGTCGGGCAAAGTTCCCCAAGGCATTTGTGACTCTGATGATCCAATTAAAGTTTTACGCGAAACCCTTGATCTGCTTTTTACGCCAGGGGTAAATGAAGGCATTACAACCGAAGAATTACCACCACTGACTGGCGGGGTAGTTGGGTATTTGGGTTATGACATTGTGCGGCGGCTAGAGAGATTGCCTAATGACACGATAGATGTTTTGGAACTACCTGAATTAGCAATGTTGGTTGCAACTGATTTAGCTGTGCTCGACCATGAGAATGGTTCCGTAACGCTGATTGCCAACGCCATTAATTATGACAATTCAGATGAACGCGTAGATGAAGCTTGGGCGGATGCGAACGACCGCCTTGGCGCCATGGAGCAAGCTCTTGCCAAACCAAATGTTTCCAAAGCCAAGCACTTTGATCGCACAGCAAGGGCTAATTTCACTCGCGAAACGCAAAGTGATGAATATCAAAGCACGGTAAGAACTGCGCAAGAACGAATCAAAGCTGGTGATGCTTTCCAAATCGTCTTGAGTCAAAGGTTTGCGACTTCTTGTAAAGCATCAGCCCTTGATGTCTATGAAGTTTTGCGCGAATCAAATCCCAGTCCATACATGTTCTTATTTCGTATCCCAGAATTAACTGGACCTGAACAACCGCTAGGTACCAAAGTTGCTTTCGACATAGTTGGTTCCAGTCCCGAAGCATTGGTTACTTTACGTAATGGCGAAGCTATGTTGCACCCAATCGCAGGAACCAGACCGCGCGGGGCCACACCACAAGAAGATGAAGCGCATGCGCAGAGCCTTATGGCAGATACCAAAGAACGCGCTGAACATTTGATGCTGGTTGACCTTGGTCGCAATGATTTAGGGCGGGTGTGTTTACCGGGCACAGTAGAGGTCACTGACTTTATGAGTATTGAACGCTATAGCCATGTCATGCACATAGTTTCAACTGTCATTGGAAAGATCTCACCACAAGTAAGCGCTTTTGATCTTGTCGCCGCAACTTTTCCAGCCGGCACGTTATCAGGTGCACCGAAACCGATGGCCATGACAATTATTGAGGAACTAGAAAAAACTAAGCGTGGAGTTTATGGCGGTTGCGTAGGCTACTTCGATTTTGCAGGCAACGTAGATACTGCAATTGCAATTCGATCTACCGTGATTAAAAATCAAATGGCATATGTGCAAGCGGGCGCGGGAGTTGTGGCTGATTCTGTGCCAGAAAGTGAAGATGCGGAATGCCAATTCAAAGCAATGGCAGTTCTTAATGCCATTGCAGTGGCAAACACTTTAAGTGACTCGCCTAAATGAAGTTAACTTTTAGAAATATTGTTACGAGCGCGTTTTTTGCTTCTGGGTTAGTTCTGGTTTTACTCTCCAGGAAGTGGGTGAGCGCAGAGTATGTCGAATCTGGATTCCCAAATGTGTCGCTGGATTTAACTGCGAATGAACTAACGCCGGCACTTAGCGGCCTTGCTATTGCAGCTATTGCTTCTACTTTGGGCGCGATAGCTACTCGGGGATTTGGCCGACGCTTAGTTGGGCTTGTTATGGCTGCCATTGGCATTGGCATAGTTTTCGTCACATTAAACATGATGCAAAACTTAGAAGAATTGATTGGATCAGAATTCGCGGATGCAATTGGTCGCGATGTTTCAGGCTGGAGCCAAGAGAGTTCGATTTATGCCTGGCTCGTAATCCCAACCGGCTTTATCATTGCAATTTGTGGCTCACTAATGGCTGGAAAAACTTTCGATTCGCGGCTCTCTAAGCGCTATGAGCGCGAGCCAGGCAATCCCAAGAATTTAACACCCTGGCAATCCTTGGATGAAGGAATAGACCCAACCCTAGAAAGCTAAATTCGTCAGTTGATACTATGCAGTTATTAATTTTTCCAATTTACAAGGAGACAACATGTCGCAAGCCCACGAAGATCACGGCCATACAGTGGCTGCCTGGACTGCAGTAGGTATTGCGATATTGGCATTTCTTGTTGGGTGCATCGGTGTTGTGATTGCTACCCCGGCGGTATTTTGGATTGGTGTCGCGTTACTTCCAGTAGCTCTAATCGCTGGCAAAGTACTAGCTCTGCTTGGGTTCGGTAAATCTGCAAGTTAGTAAGGCGAAACTAACTTTCTAAATATTTTTTGGTTTACATCGCTGGGAGGGCTGCGTTAAATGACTTCAGTTTTAACTTCAATTATTTCTGGAGTGCGCGAAGACCTTGCACTTCGAATGCAAAATGTCTCAATTGAAACCTTGCAGGTTCAAATTGCGAAGTTGCCACCAGCACTGCCCGCTGCACAATTACTTAGCAACCGATCCTTTAGCGTGATTGCTGAAGTCAAGCGCGCCAGTCCGAGTAAAGGTCACCTTGCCCAAATTTCTGATCCCGCACAACTTGCCCTTGATTATCAAAACGGTGGGGCGCAAGTTATCAGCGTGCTAACAGAAGAGCGCAGGTTTGGTGGCACGCTTGCCGACCTTGACGCAGTCCGCAGCAAAGTTTCGATTCCAGTGCTGCGCAAAGATTTCATGGTTGAGGATTACCAAGTTTGGGAAGCCCGTGCCCATGGCGCAGATTTAATTTTATTGATAGTTGCAGCACTTTCTGATTCCGAACTCGACCGGCTCAACTCGCTAGCTTTAACCCTTGGCATGTCGGTGTTGATAGAAGTTCATGACGCAAAGGAATTAGCTCGTGCGCTGACCCTTAATCCAGTCCTAGTAGGGGTGAACGCGCGAAATCTAAAGACTCTGGAAGTTGATTTAGCGACGTGTTTTGAACTTTTGCCTTTGATTCCCGAGCACATTGTGGCCATTGCCGAGTCTGGCATTTCCAGCACCCAGGAAGTCCAAGACTTAGCAAATTGTGGCGCGCAAGCAGTTTTAGTTGGCGAGGCATTGGTCACAGGTGGTACTCCTAGCGAAACTGTCAGAGAATGGACTAAGGCAGGGGAACTTGCCCGGGCAAATTATTTGCTAAATGGCAGTTAGGGCACAGACACATGAGTGTTGATGAAGTTTTAGTTATGCCAGATCTGCGCGGCCACTTTGGAAAATTCGGTGGCCGGTTCGTACCTGAGGCCTTGATGGCCGCGCTCGATGAACTTGATGATGCATTTCGTAAGGCCATGGTCGATCCAAGTTTCCTTGCCCAGTTGCACGACCTACAGGTCAATTACACTGGACGCCCAAGTCCAATTACACACGCAAAGCGATTTTCGGAACATGCTGGTGGCGCCACAGTATTACTCAAGCGTGAAGATCTAAATCACACTGGCTCGCACAAAATCAATAACGTTCTTGGTCAGGGATTACTAACACAGCGCATGGGTAAATCTCGTGTGATTGCCGAAACAGGTGCGGGACAACATGGCGTAGCAACTGCGACTGTTGCAGCGTTACTTGGTTTGGAATGCGTTGTTTACATGGGCGAGGAAGACACCAAGCGCCAGGCGCTAAATGTGGCTCGCATGAAATTACTTGGCGCCACAGTTATACCGGTAACTTCGGGAAGCAAAACTTTAAAAGATGCAATCAATGAAGCGATGCGTGATTGGGTGGCTAACGTTGAAGATACCCACTACATGCTCGGCACAGTTGCCGGACCTGCGCCATTTCCAGAAATGGTTCGCGATTTCCACCGAATCATCGGCGATGAATCTCGGGAACAAATGTTGGAACGCTTTGGGCGCTTGCCAGATGTCGTAGCTGCGTGTGTTGGTGGCGGTTCCAATGCAATTGGTATTTTCACTGCATTTATTCCAGATAGCGAAGTGCGCTTACTTGGACTTGAGGCGGGTGGCGATGGTGTGGAAACTGGTCGGCACGCTTCAACAATTGTTGGTGGCGCAGTTGGGGTTCTTCATGGCGCTCGTTCTTACATAATGCAAGACGATGATGGCCAGACGATTGAAAGTCATTCAATCAGCGCGGGCTTGGACTATCCAAGTGTTGGTCCAGAGCATGCCTACTTGGCAGATATTGGTCGCGCTGAATATCGTTCGGTAACTGACGTGCAAGCCATGAATGCTTTTAAGTTGCTGTGTGAAACTGAGGGAATTATTCCAGCAATTGAAACTGCGCATGCTCTTGCCGGCGCACTTGAAATTGGAAAAGAGTTGGGCAAGGATGCCATCATCTTGGTGAATTGTTCGGGTCGCGGAGATAAGGACGTTGAAACTGCTGCCAAGTGGTTTGACATGAATCCATGAGTTTGCTTCACGAAGTTTTTGCCCGCGCTAAGTCAGAAAACCGCGCTGCTTTAATTGCCTATTTGCCTGCAGGTTACCCAACTGCTGATGGCGCAGTGGAATGTATTGAAGCGATGGTTGCCGGCGGCGTTGACATAGTCGAAATTGGGTTTCCTTATAGCGATCCTGTTATGGATGGACCAACTATTCAAGAAGCTGTAAACATTTCACTTGTTGGTGGCACTAAGTCAGCAACGGTGATAAACACTGTAAAGCGCGTTTCGCAATTGGGTGTGCCAACACTTGTAATGTCTTATTGGAATCCAATTGAGCGCTATGGATTGGAAAGTTTTGCAACTGATTTTCATGCCGCAGGTGGCTCGGGGGTAATTACGCCAGATTTAACACCAGAAGAAGCTGATGATTGGATAACTGCAACTGATCAGCAGGATGTTGAGCGAGTATTTCTCGTCGCACTATCGAGTTCTGACGAGCGAATTTCAAAAGTGGCAAGTGTCACAACTGGTTTTGTTTATGCGGGAGCGGTCATGGGAGTCACGGGCGCTCGCGCATCACTCTCGGATGCCATTGAGGGATTAGTTGCTAAAGTGCGTCGCTATACCGACTTACCAGTTGCCGTTGGGCTGGGCGTATCTACACCCGAGCAAGCTCACGAGATTGCCCAGTATGCCGATGGCGTCATAGTTGGTAGTGCCTTTGTAACGGCAATAGCCAATGGTGGACCACCAGCAGCAAAAGCATTAGCGCAAGCACTTTCGCAGGGGCTAGCTCGATAGCGCAAAGCATTTCATAAGTTTCGGGTATTCTTAAAGTGCGTCATAATTAGGGTTAGTAAGAAACCACTGGTTCATAGTTTTTTGGAGTTTTCGTGTCAGAAGAGAATTTGAGTGCAAAAGCAGCTAAGGCTGCAGCTGCGGCTGCCCGCGACGAGGCTGCCAGAGTTGAACAAAAGCGGCAACGCAAGATCCGCCTAATAGGCGGCACTGTTGTTGTCCTAGTAATGGGAGCATTAATCGCAATTCCCGTGCTTTCAAATACGGATGCTGTTATTCCATCGAATGCAGCGCTACCGGCCGGAGTAAGTTCCGATACTTATGGCGTAAAAGTTGGTCCAGCTTGGGATGCACCTGATGCTGACAAGATTCCAATTCTGCAAATTTGGGAAGACTTTCAATGTCCAGCATGTGGCAGTTTTGAAGCCGCTTCTGGTCCAACACTTAAAGGACTAATTGACGCGGGCAAAGTTCGCGTTGAATATCGCCCAACTATTTTCTTGGATAAAAATCTATTAGCGCAAAATACTGCTGCTGGAAATCCAAATTCATCCAAGCGCGCAACTTTAGGGTTTGGTTGCGCAGTAGATGCTGGGGCCGAAGTGAATTACCACGCACAGCTTTTTGCTAACCAACCGCAAGAGGGTGCAGGATTTTCCAACGACGCAATCATCGGTTTTGCCGAAACTGCCGGAATAACAGGTGATGCTTTGACAACTTTTACTGACTGCCTAACAAGTGAAAAATATGCTGGCTGGGTTGCTAATTCGTATTCAGCATTTGATTCGGAAGGTGTTTCCTCAACTCCAACGGGAATTTTGGATGGCACGCCATTGTCTGGTGATGTTTTGCGCGATCCAGCTGCGTTAACTGCTGCTATTGAGGCTGCGACCAAGAGTTAGTACTCCTAACTCTTAATAGTTATGTTTGCGCTTCCGGCCTTCATCCCAAGCCCTTCAGTAAGTATCTGGCAGCTAGGGCCTTTTCCATTGCGGGCGTATGCGCTTTGCATTCTGGTTGGAATTTTTCAAGCGGTTTGGTTAGGCAACCGGCGCTTCATTGCGCGCGGGGGACTAGATGGTCAAGTAACTGATATTGCGATGTGGGCTGTGCCGTTTGGAGTTGTCGGCGGACGCCTTTATCACGTGATGACTGACTGGGAAATTTACTTTAGCGAAGGCGGCAAAGGATTTCTTGGCGCGCTTCGAATCTGGGAAGGTGGCCTAGGAATCTGGGGCGCTATTGCACTTGGCGGTGTGGGTGCGTGGATTGGTGCAAAGCGGCAAGGAGTTGCCTTCGCACCCTTTGCAGATTCAATTGCTCCAGGTGTCGCATTTGCACAAGCTATTGGACGATTTGGTAACTGGTTTAATCAAGAATTATTTGGCCGGCCAACGACACTTCCTTGGGGATTGGAAATCGACACCGCTAATCGCCCAACTAATTTCACACAGTTTGAAACTTTTCACCCAACCTTCTTGTATGAAGCTATTGCCTGCACGTTGATTGGGTTGTTTTTACTCAGAGCTGACAAACGTTATGTCATGGGTCATGGTCGGGTATTTGCGTTGTACGTTGCGATGTATTGCGCCGCGCGCGGCTTAATCGAAACCTTGCGAGTTGACGATGCGCGTTTAATTCTGGGAATCCGCCTCAATGTCTTCACTGCGCTGATTATTGGCGCGGGTGCGCTGCTTTATTTGGTTCGATCAAGTGAAAAGAATCCAGGACGCGAAGTTTTGTCTGGTGGAAAATTGGTACTCCAAAATTTGAATTACAAAACTACTCAAGAGCCAATTGTCGAGGTAGCTGTTTTGCGTCCAGATACTGCAGAGGCCGCTGAAGAGTCAGTGCAAACGCAACCACCGGCGCTGCAGACGACACCGCAACCAAATCAACACGGACGGCGCCGTAAAACTTAGTTAGACTAGAGACAACAACGCTAGTTAGGATCACATGTTGCGTCGCGCAAAGATTGTTTGCACGCTTGGCCCAGCTACAGCCTCACAAGAAATCGTCACCGCATTAGTTAATTCGGGTATGAATGTTGCGCGCTTGAATCTTTCGCACGGTGATCACGATGTGCATACAAAGTCCTACGAATTTGTTCGTAACGCCTCAAAAGCCACCGGCTTGGGAGTCGGAATTTTGGCCGATTTGCAAGGTCCAAAGATTCGCTTAGCGAAATTTTCTGATGGCCCGGTGTCTTTAGCTAATGGCGCTACTTTTACGATAACCACACGCGATGTCTTAGGTGATTCCACAATCTGTGGCACAACATATTCTGGATTACCTGGTGACTGCAAACCTGGTGATCGCATTTTGATTGACGATGGCAAAGTCGGGCTAGAAGTAATCGAAGTTACTTCTGACTCAGTTGTAACCAGGGTCACTGAAGCAGGAATAGTCAGCGACAACAAGGGCATTAATTTACCTGGGGTAGCTGTCAGCGTTCCAGCACTTTCGACAAAAGATATTGCAGACTTGCGCTGGGCGCTGCGCCAAGGTGTGGATTTAGTCGCGCTTTCCTTCGTGCGAAACGCTGCCGACATTCAAGAGGTGCACGCCATCATGGATGAAGAAGGCCGGAGAGTGCCGGTCATTGCAAAGATCGAAAAGCCGCAGGCTGTTGCTAACCTTTCTGAAATCATTGATGCATTTGATGGCATCATGATTGCGCGTGGAGATTTAGGCGTAGAACTTCCACTTGAACAAGTGCCAATGGTGCAAAAACGCGCAATTGCATTAGCTCGCGCGGCAACTAAGCCAGTTATTGTGGCAACGCAAATGCTGGAATCCATGATTACGGCATCCAGGCCAACTCGCGCGGAAGCCAGCGATGTTGCAAACGCAGTTCTTGATGGTGCGGATGCTTTGATGCTCTCAGGCGAGACCAGTGTTGGCCTTGATCCAGTACATGTTGTGGCAACTATGGGCCGCATTATTTCGCACATTGAATCTGAAGCCCTGGCGACTCTGCCAAAACTTGCTGATGATGCGCAAGGGGTAACTGCTAAAGCCATCAGCATGGCAGCGGTAGAAGTTGCTAAGCATGTGGACGCAGTCAGTATTGTGGCATTCACTGAAACTGGAAGTTCGGCGCGGTTAGTTGCGCGCCATCGCAGCCCCACAAATTTGCTGGCATTTACACCTAATGAAAATGTTCGGAATCAACTTTCCTTAGTTTGGGGGACCCAGACATTCTTAGTTCCTGGCGTATCCCACACTGATGAGATGGTGGCCCAGCTCGACAAAGTTTTATTGGACTTAGGAATTTTCAAAATGCATGATCCGATTGTCGTAATTGCCGGTGTGCCACCAGGTATTCCCGGCTCAACAAATGGCATGCGAGTACATCAACTGGGTCATGGAGCTGATAACACCTAGGTGTTATCAGCTCCCAATAAACACAAAGCCAATAACGGTTAGTTATTGGCTCCCAGTAAGGCGTGCACAAATAACGGTTAGTTATTGGCTCCCAGTAAGGCGTGCGCCAATAACGGTTAGTTATTGGCTCCCAGTAAGACTTCCGCTGATAACGATTAGTTATCGGCTCTTGGTCAACCCACGCCCAAGAAACCCAACGAATTACGCCAATGTGCCAAACTCGCAGCAACCCTGATACAGTAAGCAAAGCTTGAAAGCACGCCATCCTTTAACACCTGTCCAGTGAGGCAGGAAAGGAGGTAAGAAGATGACGAACGACTTTCTGCCAAGTGGACGAGTAGTCCTTGATGCTAGCGATATTTCTCGCGCTTTAACCCGATTAGCCCACGAAATTGTGGAGCGAACTCATGGCGCCACAAATCTAACTCTGATGGGGATTCCCACTCGCGGCGCGATGTTAGCGACTCGCCTTGGCGAGCTGATCTCCAAGATCCAAGGTTCACCAGTTGCTGTTGGCGCAATCGACATCACTATGTACCGCGATGACTTGCGCCTGCGACCTGCGCGCGCTCTGCAACCAACCACAATTCCACCCGAAGGTATCGAAGGCCGCTTAGTAATTTTGGTTGATGATGTACTTTTCTCTGGCCGCACCATTCGCGCAGCCCTTGATGCGCTTTCCGAACACGGTCGCCCCGAGTTAGTCCAGCTCGCAGTGCTGGTTGATCGTGGACACCGAGAACTTCCAATCCGCGCTGACTACGTTGGTAAAAACTTGCCAACTTCGCGCACTGAAAAAATTCAAGTCAATTTATTTGAGCATGATGGTAATGACGAAGTGCGAATCGAGAGTGAAGCATGAAGCATCTACTAAGCGCGGCTGATTTGAGTTGCGAGGAAGCATTGCAAATTCTTGACACTGCAAAGCAACTCAGCGTTGCAACGGAACAAGGAGT
>JBEEND010000013.1:0-46264 GCA_041192345.1 Actinomycetota bacterium | reverse complement strand
TCTTTCGAACAAATGTTTGAATATCTTCTAAAAGTGTTCTAATGTGGGCTTAGCACGAACCGCACTACCCGCAAGAAACCCATTGAAATAACGAAAACTGATCAGAAAATTGGTAAATCATGGCAAAGAATGATTCGAACACCCCGGAATCAGGCGCCCAGATCCTATCCCTGCCAGATGGCCTGGATGGCTCAGATGGCTTAACCCATCGGCAGCGATTGATCATGGACATGATCACCTCCACTACCGCAGAGCGTGGCTACCCGCCAAGTGTTCGCGAAATAGCTGACGCAGTTGGGTTGGCTAGTCCATCCAGTGTCCAGCACCAATTAGGTGTCCTCCAGAAAAAGGGTTTCATTAATCGCGATGCCACGCGCGCTCGCGCACTTGATGTGCTCAGTCAAGACGTTGTTGGTGTGCCAGATCATTTACTTGAAGGCGACTTACATCCAGCTGCTGCTTATGTGCCACTTGTTGGTCGCATTGCTGCTGGTGGACCGATTCTGGCTGAACAAGCTGTCGAAGAAATCTTCCCGCTACCTCGTTCCCTGGTTGGCGAGGGCGAATTATTCATGCTTAAGGTATCGGGCGATTCAATGATTGACGCCGCTATTTGTGATGGCGACTTTGTCGTAGTTCGACGCCAGCCAACTTGCGAGAACGGCGACATCGTTGCCGCGCTACTTGATGATGAAGCAACTGTTAAAACTTTCAAGAAGCGCGATGGCCACGTTTGGTTAATGCCACATAATCCGGCTTACGAACCAATTGCTGGCGATCACGCAACGATCATGGGCAAAGTCGTCTCAGTACTTCGCAAGATCTAAACCTTCGGTTTCGCAGCCGTAACTAAAAAGAAGCGCTAGTTGGAACTTGGTCCAACAGCGCTTCTTTTTACGTCTAGAGCTTTAGGAATCTCGTTTGTATTTATCTTTTTGATCTGGACAAATGTAAGTTACCGCAGCTGCTGAGGTGTAGAGACTAAATTCGGTGCGCTGATTTTCATTTAAGCCGTTTTCCTTACCAGAGGAAGCTAGCGCGGTAAGGATCTCATCAAGTGTGATGTCATTCTTAAGGCCAGTACAAACAGTGTCGCTAATTGTTAGGTAATCCGTAGCGGACAAGAAAACACTCGCTGCTAAATCAGCATTCTTGATGTTGTCTAAGTAAGCCTTTTGTTCGGTGGTGTAGGCATTGGGCCCTGCTACCCCAGGCTCGGCGCTTGGCGTGGCACTGGCACTGGCATCAGCTGTGGAATCGGAATTTCCGCAAGCCGTTAGCACTAGGGCCATTGAAGCTGCCAAGATACCAACTTTGCTTGCTTGCACGCGATGAAATAAACCCATTACATAAACTTACCAGCGATTAGCTGGGCAGATTGCTAGCGGTTTCATCCAGGCGTTCTAGGGCAGATAGCGCTGCTGCTTTATCAGTTGTCCACCAAAGGTTTGGTAAGGATTTACGAAGTGTGCTGCCATATCCCGAGTTAGCAAGCCGGGAATCTAGGACAGCGACCACACCGCGATCTTCAGTGCTGCGAATTAACCGGCCAACTCCTTGGGCAAGTAATAGCGCGGCTCGAGGTAATGAAACTGAACGAAAGCCGCTGCCGCCAGAGTCGTCCACGCGGGCAGCGCGAGCTGCCATCACGGGATCATCTGGGCGAGGAAATGGAATGCGATCAATTGTCACAAGTGTGCAGGTATTGCCTGGCACATCAATACCCTGCCAAAGGGAAACTGTGCCAAGCAAACTAGATTCTGGAGTTTCTTTAAACCTGCGAACTAAATCTGCAACTGAATCGCCTTTTCGAGCCACAATAATTGGTCGATCATCGCGGCCCTTGAATCGAACGTTTAAATATTCCTCAGCCCGCTCTACCCCGCGCCAAGAGGAAAACAATGACAAAGTTCGCCCTCCTGCAGCATCGATCAAGTCGCCTAGTTCATCCAGAGCTTCCTCGGCAACACCACTTGATGATGGCGGCGGCAAATGAGATGGGCAATACAAAATTCCTTGCTTGCTGTAATCAAAAGGACTGCCAACATCAAGGCCAGTCCATCCAGATTCGCCAAGTCCAACCGTTTTAGCTGTTGAATCCATTGATCCAGCAACTGCGAGGGTGGCGCTGGTTAAAACAATTGTGTGTTGACCAAATAGCGCTTCGCCTAAGAACCCAGCAACTGAAAGTGGCGCGTGATGAAGTACTGCAGTTCGCGAGACATCAATCCAAGTGACGCTGTGTTCATCGGCGCTAAGCAACTCGGCAGCAACATCAAAAACATCTTTCACTGCTGCCTTGGCGCGCTGCTTGGAGGCAGCGACATCAGATTCATCTTGGGAGGAAGTGGTCATCTCGGCTTGGGCAATTTTGTAGACATCGCGCACTGAAGTGAGCGCTTTAAGCAGTTGCCCTTCAAAGCCTTGGACCCGAGTTGTAGTGCCCTCGCGGTCATAACTTTCCAGAGCTAGCCCTAAATCATCAGCAACATCCATCATTCGATCATGGGTTGAGGGCTGAATGAATTTGCGGGCCATTCCCGTTGCGCGTCCCATGCTGGCAACATCAAGGGAGCCAGCCAGAGCGTTAGTTGTTCGATCCACAAGTTCATGTGCTTCATCAATGATCACGGTGTCGTGATCTGGCAGGATCGGAAGATTTTCTAGGATGTCGATGGCAAGCAGCGCGTGATTAGTTACGACAATGTCACTGGCATGGGCTGTGGTTCGCGCTTTTTCTGCAAAGCAATCCTCGCCCCACGCGCACTTAGAAGCTCCGACACATTCCCGGCCAGAAACTGACATAGATCGCCAGAGCCTGGAATCCAATTCATTTTCATAATCGTCGCGATCACCTGTTGTTGTGATGTCGACCCACTGGCGAAGTTTCTTTGCTTGCTTTGCAAGAACTGAAGTTGAGCTCTGAAATAGCTCTTGTTCCCCATCATCAGCGGAATCAACATCAGTGCGATTGAATTTATCTAAGCAAATGTAGTTATGACGTCCTTTAAGTACTGCGTAACTAACGGGTTGCTCAGTCTTATCGGAAAGCGCCGAAATCGCGGCCGGCAAATCATGCTCAATTAATTGCCGTTGTAACGCGAGCGTTGCCGTAGCGATCACACTGCGATTCGTGCCATCTGGTTTAACGCCTTTTCCGGCTCGCATTATGGCTGGGACTAGGTAGCCAAGTGATTTTCCAGTTCCAGTGCCTGCTTGCACCAGCAAATGCTCATTAGACTCCATCGCCAGGTCAACAGCTTTAGCCATCTCGATTTGGCCATCGCGCGCGGTGCCACCAATTTTTTCCACCGCACTTGCTAGCGCCTGCGAAATTGCATCCTGACTTGCCTTTGACGATTTAGCCACAGTAATCCTCGAGCACATTTGCAAGGGGCTGCGGGACTTTAGCAATAATTACGGTGCCAACTTCAGTGTCGGTGCGCGAGAGCACATTACCTTCGCGATATGCCCGCGCTAACAAGTCGCCGCGATCATATGGAATCGTGGCTTTGATATCAATTTGTGGATATGGCAGTTGCTGCTCAATTAGCGCAATTAATTCTGGGATTCCTTCCCCAGTTAGCGCTGAAATCACAATCGAATTCTTCTCGTGCAATTTGAGGCGATCAATCACAAATGGGTCAGCGGCATCTGCCTTATTGATGACAACTAATTCTGGGATCTTGTGGGCATCGATATCAGAAAGCACTTTGCGAACTGCAGATAACTGACCCTCGGGATCTGGGTCGCTGCCATCAACTACGTGCAAAATCAAATCGCTGGCTCCGACTTCTTCCAGTGTGGAACGAAATGCCTCGACAAGTTGATGTGGCAAATCCCGCACAAACCCAACAGTGTCGGAAAGAGTAAATTCTCGCCCACCTGGAGTCTTTGCTTGTCGTACCGTTGGATCAAGAGTTGCAAATAGCGCATTCTCAACTAACACTCCGGCCGAAGTTAAGCGATTAAGCAAACTCGATTTACCAGCATTGGTGTAACCGGTGATTGCTACTGACGGGACATTGCTGCGCCGGCGCTGGGCGCGTTGGGTATTTCGGGCAACACCCATCTCCTTTATTTCGCGGCGCAACTTAGACATCGACTTACCAATACGGCGGCGATCTGATTCAAGTTTGGTTTCACCTGGTCCACGTGTTCCGATCCCACCAGATTGACGCGAAAGCGCATCTCCCCAGCCGCGCAATCTTGGCAACATGTATTGCATTTGCGCCAAACTAACTTGCGCTTTACCCTCGCTGCTTCGGGCATGCTGGGCAAAAATGTCCAGAATCAACCAGGTGCGATCAATAACTTTTACTTTGACAACTTTTTCCATTTTGGAAAGCTGCGATGGTGTAAGTTCGCCATTACAAATAACCGTGTCAGCGCCAGTTGCCATGACAATTTGATGCAGCTCTTGCAATTTTCCAGAGCCAATGTAAGTTGCGGGATCAGGGCGATCTCGGCGCTGCACTAAGACATCTAATACTTGGGATCCGGCAGTCTCGGCTAATAGCGCTAACTCGCCAAGTGATCTTTGAGTCTCATCAAAGTCGCCACTAGTCCAAACGCCGATCAAAACAACTTGTTCCAGACGAAGTTGGCGGTATTCAACTTCAGTTACGTCTTGGAGTTCAGTGGATAAGCCAACAACTCGGCGTAATCCAGAGCGAGCTTCTAAATCGAGTTCGCCGGTAGTTTGTTCGCCTAAATCTAGTTCTTGAAACCGGGGATCAAAAGATTCACTCATCTAGATCAGTTCTGCCACAAGTGAGACTCGATAGTGCCACTTGCCACAAATTGCGCTGGTCCTCGCAAAGTTAGAGTGCCATCAATTGCGCTATCCACAGACACTGTGCCGCCAAGTACATCTACTTTCACAGTCCACGGCGCAGACAAGTTATTGCTGGTCGCATGAACATAGGCAGCCGCGCACGCGCCCGAACCACATGACAAAGTCTCGCCCACTCCCCGTTCATGCGTGCGCATAGAGATGTGGGTTGGCGAGACTTGGGAAATAAATTCAAAATTAACGCCATCTGGATATGTGCCATCTGGAAGCGCAGTTGGTATTTGCAGTAGGGAGCCAGCATCTTGAATATCGCTAACAACACTTACTGCGTGGTTATTCATCCCAGCTAGGCATACTGCGGGCCACGAACCCGATTCAGTACTGACCGTGACATCCATCGGCCCAAGGGAAAGTGATCCCATAGTGATTGCAATGTCATTAAAGTCGGCATCTGTTTGCGAGATTGCCACCGCCACTGCGCCAGCGCGAGTGCCAATAGAAAACTTTCCACGATTTTCCAGGCCGGCTTCAACTAAGTAGCGCGCAAAAACTCGTAAGCCGTTGCCGCAAGTTGCGCTTTTGGAGCCATCGGCGTTTGTGTAGTCCATGAAATAGTTTGCAGCGCCAATTTCAAATTCACTTGCAAAATCACTGGCCCTGGCAACCCGCAGGATGCCATTAGCCCCGATACCCAGATGACGATCACATAATGAAATTGCTTGTTTTGGGGACACTTCCAAACCATCTAGGCCACTTACCAAGATGAAATCATTGCCAGTGCCATGGCCCTTACGAAAGGCCGTTCCAGAAGTTGTCATTGCCAATATTCTATCTTGCCCCCAGGAAACTAGGGGAAAATGATTAACTCTCCAGCGCCAAAACATCCTGCGCCGAGAGCGTATTGGCATCGCGCCAAATGATCGAAGTATCGCGACCAAACCAGGAGTCTTGGCGACGGGCGAATTGGCGTGTGGCGATCATGGTTCGCTCTGGTGCCTGATCCAAAGTGAACTCGCCATCCAGGGCCGCCAAAATCTGGGCGTAACCGAGAGCTTTTCGAGCCGTGACTCCTTCGCGTAATCCGGCCTCTAGCAAAGTATGTACTTCCTCCACAAAACCCTGATCCCACATCTGGCTAATGCGAGTGGTGATTCTCTCGTCAAGCTCTGGGCGCTCCCGGCGCAGTCCAACTCGAATACTTGGCACCATAATTGGCAACGCAACTAGAGATGTAACTGGGGCAAGGCCTGTTACTTCGATAACTTCCAGCGCTCGAATTACTCGCCGCGCATTTGCTGGATTCACTTTTGCGCCAGCTTCTGGATCAAAGTCCAGCAACTTGGCATACATCGCAGCCAGACCCAATTCTTCAGTTTCTTGTTCAAGTCGGGCTCTAACTAACGGGTCCCCCGGCGGGAATTGCATGTCTTCCAGCAAACTTTGAATAAATAACCCAGAGCCGCCCACGATTACCACGCGCTTACCTCGCGCTTGAATCTCTTGAATCACTTTGCGGCCACGAATTTGATAATCCGAAACATTGGCAAGTTCAGTGACATCCAAGATATCTAACATGTGATGCGCAATTCCCCGGCGCTCTTCAAGTGGAAGTTTTGCAGTGCCAATGTCCATGCCGCGATAGAGCTGCATGGAATCAGCATTAATGATTTCCGCGTCAATTAACTGCGCAAGGTCCAGGGACAATTGCGTTTTGCCAACTGCAGTTGGCCCAAGAATTACAAAGACTGGTTGGTCGGAAGTGTTATTGGACATTGCAAATTACTTAACTGGAATTGTTGGCATTCCCAACATCACACCAGGGGTCTGGGGTAATTGACCAGATTCAAAATTATCTCCTGCAACAGTTTTGCGAACTGAAAGCAATTTGTCTGCTAATAAATGAAATGGCGCTGCGTGTGTTACTTCAGCAATCACAACGTCTCCTGGTCGCAAGTTGTGTGATAGCCCAGCAATGTCAGTTTGTGGGATGTGGGCCAGCCGGAAATCGCGGGCGCGTCCGCTTACTCGCCCAGTGCTGTCATCTTTGCGACCCTCGCCGGAAGCCACCATTACTTCGATCTGTTTGCCGACAAATTTCTTGTTCTCATCCCAGGCAATTGAATTTTGTAGTTCAACTAGGCGTTCGTGGCGATCTTGAATTACTTCCTTGGAGACTTGATCAGGCATAGTGGCAGCGGGTGTGCCAGGACGCTTTGAATACTGGAATGTGAATGCGCTGGAGAAGCGGGCTTGGCGAATCACTTCCAGAGTTTGCTGGAAGTCTTCCTCTGTTTCGCCAGGGAAACCGGTAATAATGTCGGTTGTGATCGCAGCATCAGGCATCGCAGCGCGAACTCGCTGAATTATGCCAAGGTACTTATCCTGGCGATATGAACGGCGCATTAATTGCAAGATCCGATCACTGCCAGATTGCAGCGGCATGTGAAGTTGTGGCATCACGTTCCACGTGGATGCCATGGCATCGATCACGTTGTCCGTGAAGTCGCGGGGATGCGGACTGGTGAAACGAACACGCTCTAAGCCTTCAATGTCCCCACAAGCTCGCAGTAAATCTGAAAATGCATTGCGATCTCCAAACTCAACGCCGTAGGCATTCACATTTTGACCAAGCAAAGTAATTTCTAGTACGCCTTGATCTACTAAAACTTTAATTTCATTCAAGATGTCAGCGGGACGACGATCTTTTTCGCGGCCACGAAGCGCAGGCACGATGCAGAATGTGCAGGTGTTATTACATCCAACGCTGACACTTACCCACGCGGAATGCATGGCATCCCGGCGCGCTGGCAAAGTTGATGGGAATACATCCAGTGATTCCAAAATCTCAACTTGGGATTCTTTTTCAATTCGCGCGCGTTCTAATAAAACTGGCAGCGCGTCCATGTTGTGGGTACCGAACACAACGTCCACATAAGGTGCGCGTTTAATAATCTCGCCGCGATCTTTCTGCGCCAGACACCCGCCAACTGCAATTTGAAGTTTCGGGTTCTTTGCTTTAAGTGGCACCAGTTGGCTAAGTGAGCCATAAAGTTTGTTAGCTGCGTTCTCGCGCACTGCGCAAGTATTGAACACGATGATGTCAGGGGCTTGGCCCTCGGTAACTGCGCTGTAACCCGCAGCATCCAAAAGGCCAGCAAATCGCTCAGAATCGTGAACGTTCATCTGGCAGCCCATAGTTCGCACCTCGTAGGTCGAACCGGTGCTCGGGGAAGTCTCCAGATCAGTAGTCACTAGGCAATTCTAGGGTTGTTTTAACCTGCTACTACTAGGTCAAATCAGAGACTATTTCAGCGCCCGTGAAGTCGTTTGCTTCCAGATCGCTGATGACTTGTAGCGCGATGGCTGTGCCATAACCCTTTCGGGCAAGCAGACCAAATAGCCGACGCTTACGTACCTGCGGATCTAGGCGCGTCATAGCGCGCGCTTTCTTTTCGACCAACTCTGTAGCCATTCGCAGCTCATCCTCATCAGAGACAGCAAGGAGTGCTTGCTCGATGATCTCGGGGTCAATCCCCTTTTGCCGCAGTTGTTGTTTCATGACCGAGCGCGATACTTTCTTGGTATTGCACCTCGAGCGAACTAGGAGTTCTGCAAAAGCAGCGTCATCAATTACATCTATTTCAACAAAGTGATCCAGGACTTCCTTAGCAACCTGCGGATCTATCTCACGCTTGATTAAGGTGACTTCAAGTTCTTTGCGCGAACGCGGCATGAAGTTGAGCTGGTTTAGCACTATGTTTCGGGCTTGGCCAAAAGGATCCCCCTGGGGGTTACCCAATAAGTCGTCTTGACTTAGTCGAGTATCCACACCAAGGGGCCCAATCTATTAATTTTCGTTAGTTTTGAATTAGCGCAACATCATCAGGGCGATCTTGCGCTAATTCTTTTCGAGAATTAATCCTCTTCTGGCATTTCTTCTGGCTCATCAATTGCCGCTGGCACAATTGCTAGTTCTGGCTTGCCTTTAGCCATAACTTTTTCCTTGATCTGACGTTCTAACTCATCAGTTAGACCGGCATTATCTTTTAGGAACTTACGAGCGTTTTCTTTACCCTGGCCGAGTTGATCGCCATCGTGGGTATACCAAGCTCCAGATTTGCGAACAAAGCCTTCTTCTACCGCCATGTCCAAGATGCCACCTTCGCGCGAGATGCCTTCGCCATAAAGAATGTCGAATTCAGCTTGCTTAAATGGTGGAGCAACCTTGTTCTTAACAACTTTGACTCGAGTTCGGTTACCAACTGGTTCAGTGCCGTCCTTGAGGGTTTCAATCCGGCGAATGTCCAAGCGAACTGAAGCGTAGAACTTAAGTGCCTTGCCGCCAGTTGTAGTTTCTGGACTACCGAACATCACGCCGATCTTCTCGCGAAGTTGGTTAATGAAAATACATGTTGTGTTGGTTGTGGAGAGCGCGCCAGTTATCTTGCGAAGTGCTTGGGACATCAAGCGAGCTTGCAGACCCATGTGGCTATCTCCCATTTCGCCTTCGATTTCAGCTCGTGGCACAAGAGCTGCTACGGAGTCGATAACAATAATTGAAAGTGCGCCGGAGCGAATCAACATGTCTGCGATTTCCAGTGCTTGCTCGCCAGTATCTGGCTGGGAAACCAAAAGGTTGTCGATGTCAACGCCAAGCTTCTTTGCATACTCTGGATCAAAGGCATGTTCAGCGTCGATGAATGCTGCGATTCCCCCGCCAGCCTGGCAGTTAGCAATTGCGTGCAACGCAAGTGTTGTCTTACCGGAAGATTCTGGGCCATAAATTTCAACAACGCGACCGCGTGGCAGCCCGCCTATGCCTAGTGCGATATCAAGTGCGATGGAACCAGTAGGTATGACATCAATTGGGACACGATCTTCTTGCCCAAGCTTCATTACGGAGCCCTTGCCGAACTGACGTTCGATCTGAGCAAGGGCGGTATCTAGCGCCTTGTCGCGATCAGTTGCCTCGCGCGGGGTTGGTTCCTTTGCGGATTTTGCACTTGCCATTTCTGTCTCCTATGCGTCTTTTGTAAGACCGGTCTTGGGTACTTTTCAATACGTTTTGATTAGAACCCACACGTTAGTTACGACCCCTGACAGTTTCCCTGGCAATTGCCTAGCCTGTGTGTTGCGACCCGCTGTGAAGAAGATCGAACTTGCACTTTGCAACTGCCAGCGCCATTGTTTCGGGCTCGCATTAGTACGTTATCGAACACCTGTTCGAATGGCTATTCGACACGCCGAAACGGCATTTATCTAAATTTGGGGTGTAAATCAAGGGTTTGATGCACTGCCCGCCATACCAATTGGGCATCCTCGCCTTGGGCTAGGGCTTGGTCCACAGTGCGCCCAGCAAGTGCTGGCACATGAAAATCAGCGGCCCACGACCGGGCATATCCAGCGCCCAGGGCCTGTTCCATGCGGTCCCAAAAGTCAGTAAGTCTCATCGCCCATAACCGTACGCGATTAGTTAAGCAAGCGCGCTTTCAAGGCTGAGCAATTCATAACCAAATGCTTGGGCAACTGCTGGGTAAGTAACTTTGCCAGCATGAGTGTTTAGGCCAAGTGCTAGGGCCTTGTCATCCTTAAGTGCTTGCTTCCAACCCTTATTAGCCAGCGCAACTGCGTAAGGCAGTGTCACGTTAGTCAAGGCGTAAGTGGAAGTATTTGGCACCGCACCTGGCATGTTTGCCACGCAATAGAACACAGTGTTGTGAACCGCATAAGTTGGATCCGCGTGCGTTGTGGCATGGGAATCTTCAAAGCAGCCGCCCTGATCAATTGCGATGTCAACCAAAACTGATCCTGGCTTCATACGCGAAACTAATTCGTTGCTGACAAGCTTTGGCGCTTTTGCACCTGGCACAAGTACTGCGCCAATAACTAAGTCAGCTGCCAAGCATTCTTGTTCGATGGCAAAGGCATTGGAAGCAAGGGTGCGAATCGCGCCGTTAAATGCCAAGTCAATTTGGCGAAGTCGTGGGATGTTCAAATCAAGAATTGTGACATCGGCTCCCATACCAAGTGCGATCTGAGCTGCGTGCAAACCAGATACACCGCCACCAAGCACAACAACTTTTGCTGGCTTAACTCCTGGCACTCCGCCAAGTAGTACGCCGCGCCCGCCATTCGCGCGCATCAAGGAATGTGCGCCAACTTGTGGTGCCAAGCGTCCAGCAACTTCAGACATTGGTGCAAGTAATGGCAATGAGCGATCGGTTAGTTCTACAGTTTCGTATGCAACGCCAGTCACTTTGTTTTTTAGCAATGCGTCGGTGCACTTTTGTTCGGCAGCAAGGTGCAGGTAAGTGAATAGCAATTGACCTTCGCGCATGCGATCGTATTCAACAGCGATTGGCTCTTTTACTTTCATGATCATCTCGCCGGTCTGCCAAACTTCATCAGCGGTGGCCAGCATTTTTGCGCCAGCTTTTACGTAATCTTCATTTGCGATCGAGGAGCCGATACCGGCATCTTGCTCGATAAAAACTTCATGGCCATTGCGAGTCATTTCCATTACGCCGGCAGGGGTAATTGCTACCCGGTATTCATGGTTCTTGATTTCGCGCGGAACGCCAATTTTCATGAGGAAAACCTTTCGAATGTGGCAAAGTTTCTTTCCTTGCCTTGTCATACGCTAGCCGTGAAAACCCCAAAAGGATATTTCGGGGTACCGATTTCGTAGGAGCCAATTCGGAATCCGTTGGAGGGTTAAACCCCTAATGCGGATACCGCAAAAACGCATCCTTTTGGCAACGAATTACCTAGTTTTTTGGCAGCCAAACACGTTTGGCAGCAAGTGCGTCTTCGCGGGCGTGCCACGGCGCATCGACGCTGCGAAGAGCTAAATCTGGTTCTGCCATCGCGATCAAAGCTGCGTGCGTGCCAGCAACAAGCTGCGGATTAGTGACTGCTCCGCGGCGAATGGATTCCAAGATATCTTGAATGGCAATCCAGTGCACTGGCATATCAAGTTCTTCATCGCGACCTTGTGGCCGGCCATCCGGATGAAGCGAAACATCGCGGGCAAAATAGATGCGAATTTGCTCGGAGGATCCCCCAGGTGAATTTGCGAAATCAAGTAACACATTCCAGGTTTTAGCAACGTATCCAGTTTCTTCATAAAGTTCGCGCTTAGCTGTTTCCAGCGGGTCTTCATTGGCTAAATCCATTAACCCGGCAGGCGCCTCCCACATGATTTTGCTTTGGGCATGTCGATACTGCTCAATTAATAACAGCTCGCCGGCATCATTTAGCGCAATGATCGCAACTGCCCCTGGATGCACTAAATAATCGCGCGTGACTTGAGCATCATTAAGGGTAAATTCATCCCGGCGCACATCCCAGACATATCCAGCGAACGCAGTCTCACTCGTTGCTACGGGATAGGAAACTACGCGATCAGAAATCATAATAAAAAGTTTTAGGCGCGACGAGCTAGCGCAGCCTCGATCAAACCCTTGAACAATGGATGCGCGCGAGTGGGACGAGAGCGAAGCTCAGGGTGAGCTTGCGTGCCGATGTAATACGGGTGAACAGCAACTGGCAACTCAACGTATTCAACTAAGTGGCCATCGGGTGAGGTTCCAGAAAAAACTAAGCCAGCACCTTCAAGTTGATCGCGGTAAGAATTGTTTACTTCGTAGCGATGGCGGTGACGCTCTTCTACGAGCGCGCTGCCGTAAACCCGCTCTGCGGTGCTGCCAGCTTTTAACGCAGCCGGATACATACCAAGACGCATAGTGCCGCCCATGTCGCGCTGGCCAGCAACCACATCAGTTTGATCAGCCATGGTGGAAATTACTGGGTTTGAAGTTTTCTCATCAAATTCAGCCGAGTTTGCATCTTTAATGCCAACCACGTTGCGCGAATATTCGATGACCATACATTGCAAACCAAGGCAAAGACCAAGAGTTGGGATTTTGTTCTCGCGGGCAAAGCGCAATGCGCCAAGCTTGCCTTCGATACCGCGAACGCCAAAGCCGCCAGGAACACAGATCGCGTCCACATCACCCAGAACTTTCTTGGCGCCAGCATCAGTTTCGCAATCATCAGATGCCACCCAGCGAATGTTTACCCGCGCATTATTGGCAAAACCGCCAGCGCGCAGGGCTTCAGTGACAGATAAGTAAGCATCAGGTAAGTCAATGTATTTACCAACTAGCGCAACTGTTACTTCGTGTGCTGGGCTATGAACTCGCTTTAGTAAGTCATCCCACGCGCTCCAGTCAACATCGCGAAATGGCAAGCCAAGGCGGCGAACTACGTAAGCATCAAGGCCTTCGGAGTGCAGAACTTTTGGAATGTCATAAATACTTGGCGCATCAACTGCGGAAACTACAGCTTCTTCATCAACGTCGCACATCAAGGAAATTTTGCGCTTGATGCCATCTGGAATTGGACGATCAGCGCGCAGCACGATTGCATCTGGTTGCACACCAATACTGCGAAGGGCTGCAACAGAATGTTGCGTTGGTTTTGTCTTTAATTCCCCAGATGGTCCGATGTAAGGAAGTAGTGAAACGTGCAAGAAGAAAACATTGTCGCGGCCAACTTCATGGCGAACTTGGCGAATTGATTCTAAGAACGGCAAGGATTCGATATCGCCAACTGTGCCACCAACTTCGGTAATAACAACATCAATGTCATCGCTACCCATGGCAAGGATTCGAGATTTAATCTCGTTGGTGATGTGGGGAATAACTTGAACGGTGTCCCCGAGGTACTCCCCGCGGCGCTCTTTGGCAATCACGGTGGAATAAACCTGGCCAGTTGTTACGTTGGCGCTGCCATGTAAATCGCGATCCAGGAAGCGTTCGTAGTGACCGATATCTAAGTCAGTTTCAGCGCCATCATTGGTAACAAATACTTCGCCGTGTTGAAACGGGTTCATTGTGCCCGGATCCACATTTAAATATGGATCAAGTTTTTGCATAGTTACGCGAAGGCCGCGAGCAGTTAAAAGATTTCCCAGACTGGAAGCGGTAAGACCCTTACCAAGAGATGAGGCAACGCCTCCCGTTACGAACACATGTTTGCTGTTACCCACGGAATACAAACTTAACTCACTACTAGCCAAGATTGCTAATCGGGTCGGTTACCTTTTTTCGTGTTGCGTTACGCCTTGGTTTTTTGCACGCGCAACTGGCTTACCATCGCGTTCGGCTTGGGCTAAAGCAAGCAATTCCTCAGCAAGTTGGCTGCCGGCTTGGCTATCAGCAAGTCCGGCCAGCATTCGAGACAATTCGGCCACGCGGTCACCTTGTTGGACTTGGGTAACCGCGGAGCTATGTACTTCTTGTCCATCCGAGCGCGCAATAACTAAATGTCGATCCGCAAAAGCAGCAACTTGCGGTAAGTGCGTGACGACAATTACTTGCGCGTTTTGCGCCAAGCGGGCTAGGCGCTTACCAACTTCAACGGCTGCGGCTCCGCCAACACCGGCGTCGACTTCGTCAAAGACAAAAGTTTCAGTTGGATCGGCCGCAGCCAAGACCACCTCAACAGCCAGCATGATTCGGCTTAGTTCCCCGCCTGATGCGCCCTTGGCCATTGGGATCCAGGGCGAATCTGGGCGGCTTATTAAGCCGAGCTCGACTAAATCCGCCCCAGTTGGTCCAGGAGTTGCAGGGCTTAACTTGAATTGCACCGTTGCCCCGACCATTGCCAGACTGGCTAGCTCGCCTGTTACCGCGGCCGAGAATCCTGCCGCTGCTTTTGTGCGCGCTTTTGTCACTTCGCTGCCAGCTTTTGTTAAGTCAGCTTGCACTTGAATAAGTTCGGCGCGAAGTTCTCCTAAAACTTCATCGCCGCCAGCAAGTTCAGCAACTCGTGGCCGGTTTTCAGTAACCCAAGCCAGTAAGTCATCCACATCGCCAAATTCGCGTGTCAATTGCTTTAGCGCAGCCCGGCGCGATTCCACAAATGCTAAGCGTTGCGGCGAGGCATCAATGCCTGCGGAATAAGAAGTGATGTCAGCTGATAAATCTGCCGTCAAAATTTCTAGTTCTTTCATGCGATCAGCAAACTCGCCAAGGGTGGCGTCCAAGTTGCGCTCGTGATCTAACCCTTTGCGCGCTGTGGCAAGAGCTGCAACTACCGGCAAGTCCTCACCTTGGCCGGTAGTTAGTAGTTCACTTGCACGCGCTGTTACTTCATAGAGCGCTTCAGTATGAGAAAGCCGCTTTGCTTCTTCATCAAGTTCATGATCTTCCCCCGATAGCGGCTTAAGCGAATCAACTTGTTCCAAAATGCGCGTGATGCGCTCAAGTTGGGCAGCGCGCGTGCCAGCATCTGTTGTCATGGCTGCAATTCGGCGCTCAAGTGCGCGAGCTTGGTCCCAGAATTTTGTGTACGAAGCCATCGGCTTTTCTACTGACTCGCCAGCGTAACGATCAAGCAGCAATCGCTGTTGTTCGGTTTTTGTTAAGCGCAGTTGATCACTTTGGCCGTGCACAGCAACCAGCGCCTCGCCAAGTTCGCCAACTACTCCAGCGGGCACTGATACCCCGCCTGCAAAAGATCGGCTTCGCCCGGTTGAATTAACTTGACGGGTAATGATCGCAACATTGCCATCTTCGAGTTCCCCGCCTAATTCATCCAGGCGCACAATTAATTCCGGCGGCATTGCCACATCAGCTTCCACAGATGCTTGCTCGGCGCCCGTTGAAATTAATGAACTGTCAGCTTTACCGCCAAATAGCAGATGCAGACTGCGAAAAACCATAGTTTTTCCAGCGCCAGTTTCCCCGGTTAATACCGTTAACCCTGGCGAGAAATCCAAAGTGGCATCGCGGATTACCCCTAAGTTCTTAATCCGAAGTTGTTCGATCATGCGTTAACTTACTGTGCTCGCCAGCCATGAACGGGTAATTCAAATTTAGCAACCAGGCGCTCAGTAAATGGCGTTGGATGAATGCGTGCAAGTTTGACTGGCTTAGTACTGCGCACGATTCGAAGGGTCGCCCCGGTTGCCAAGTCAGTATTTCGTTGGCTATCTGCGCTGATCACTACTGGACCAGTTGTGATTTCCACATCAACAATTGATTTTGGCGAAACAACTAGCGGCTTGGAGAAAAGTGCGTGCGCACTAACTGGCACAACTAACATCGCTTCCACCTCGGGCCAAACAACTGGGCCACCCGCGCTGAAGGCATATGCGGTTGAACCAGTTGGCGTTGCCACCAGCACCCCATCACATGCCCACTGGGAAACTGGGCGCTCATCAATGCTGACTAAAAGATTGGCCATGTGTTCGCGATTAAATTTTTTGATAGCAACTTCGTTAAGCGCCCAAGATTCCCAAGTGCGTCCATCGGCATCCGTTGCCGAAATTGCTAAAGTTAATCTTTCTTCGACTGACCATTCATTGTTAACAACAACGTTGATCACACTTTCGATATCTTCTGGTTCAGCTTCGGCTAAAAATCCAACGTGACCTAGGTTTACCCCAAGTACTGGAATGTCGTGCGCGCGAGCAATTTCAATGCCGCGCAAGATTGTGCCATCGCCGCCAAATACAACAACAAGTTCGCAGCCAGCGGCGTCAGTTGCGGCCGTTACTTCTGGCACTTCTAATTGATCTGCGTCAGAATCGGCGCACGCAACAGCAATGTTGTTGGCAAGTAATCCCTTGGCCGCAGCGCGGGCAACAGAATAAGCATTTGGACGAGCGCCATGAACTACGAACAAAACTTTGCGCGTCATTGCGGTCCTTCCTCTACTGCTCGTTCAACATCACTTTCTTGCGGAGCCGGGGATCCAGACTTTAACCACAAGAAATACTCAACATTTCCAGAGGGGCCAGGTAGTGGGCTAGCTACTACGCCTGCGGTTCCTAGTCCAAGTGAAAATGCCTTACCTGCGATCTTATTGACTGACTCGATGCGTTGCGCATTGTCTTGCACAACACCGCCGGGGCCCAGGGCGTCTTTGCCAACTTCAAATTGTGGCTTGACCATCAGCAGAACCTGCCCTGCTGGATTTAACACCGAAACTAAGGCTGGCAGCACAGTTTCAAGCGAGATAAACGAAAGATCGGCCACAATTAAATCCGCTTTGGCGCCAAGTAATTCGGGGGTTAAATAGCGGATGTTAGTTCGATCCATGACAGTAACTTTTGGATCTTGGCTCACTTTCCAAGCGAGCTGGCCATAGCCAACATCAACACAATAAACATGTTTAATACCCCGGCGCAATAACACATCGCTAAATCCGCCAGTTGACGCTCCGGCGTCCAGGGCAACAAGACCTGCGACATCAATACCGAAGGCATCTAATGCGCCAATAAGTTTGTGGGCGCCGCGCGAAACGTAATCTTCATCCGGATCAAGATTTACTTTTATGCCAGCATTCTCATCAACTTGGCTGGCTGCTTTTGTCGCAACGATGCCGCCAACAATTACTAAGCCAGCAGTAATTAATTCTTGAGCTTGTTCGCGGCTGCGCGCTAAATGCCTGCGAACTAATTCAACATCCAGGCGGCGGCGAGTCACAATTTAAGTTTTGTAGTTCGAGTTACTGACCTGCGAGGTCAGCCAAAGTTTCATGTAATCTGCGCTGCACATCTTCAAAGACTGCAACGTGTTCATGAACTGGTAAGCCGGAAAGATCAGCCAGGCGACCAAGCGCGTCATCAACGCGGGCCTCACCTGTTACTGGCAAGGAGTCCATTGAAACAACGGGCGCCACAGGGGCTGCGACATCTTCAAATAACTCTGCGCTTTGTCCAAGTAATTCCGCATTTTCGTTCTCATTAACAACCTCTTCCAGGGTGTCAATGTAATCGGTGAACTCAGAGTTTTCCATGACTACAGCCTAATGCGTGCCTAGTAGGCAAGCTTTAGCCGACTCGAACTAAGGCTTTGATTTAGGTGCTGGTTTTTGTGCTTTTTTAAGCGCACTCTCAAGGTCAACTACACGCTTACGAAGGGCTGCTAATTCATCTTCTTGCACTAGCCCCATGCGACCGATTAGTTTTTCCAACTCGGTTGAGGCTAAGTTTCGAGCTTTCTCATCAACTGAGCCAGCGCCGCAGCTTGGCTTTGGTAACTTGTCTAAAAATTCAACGATAATTCCCCCAGCAAGGGTGCCAACAGCAGTAATCGCTTCAACAACTAACTTGGTGTCAACGCCGTCCTTTGAGTTCTCTGACACGTTAGTTTTGATCTGATCCACAGATTCTTCAAGTATGTCTTTAGCAATGCCCGCAAAGGCCTTTAAATTATCCATGTCTAACGGTAACCCGAAACTTGCCTTCATCGCACCTCGAGGCCAATGCCCGCTAGGCACTCAAGAGCGATAGCAAGAGATATTTCGCCGTTCCAATGCGCTATGGCAATCGCTTTAAAACCATCTAGGGCGTCGCCTTGGCCAACTAAGTCGCTATTTCTTACCTGCCAACCACCACAAGATGCGACTTTGCCCACAAAACTTACGCCAGTTTGCGGCTTTAATATTTCGCAGGCATCCCAGGCAAGGTAAGTAGGTCGCAGCTCAACAGGTGCCAGCAGTATTTCAGTAAGTGTTGTTACCCCCGATAAAACCAACAACGAATCAACACCAACATTATTTGCCCCATGTATGTCGGTATCTAACCGGTCGCCAACTACCAGCGGACGCTTAGCGCCGGTTCGGTCAATTGATTGCTGCATCAGTGGCGTCTGGGGTTTACCAGCAACTACCGTTGGCTTGCGATTAACGCTTTGGCCAAGTGCTTGAACTACAGTTCCATTTCCAGGGGCAGTTCCCGTTGGAGTTGGAATTGTCATGTCCATATTTGTGGCAACCCATGGCACACCAGATCGCAACAACTCAGCAGCAAAATCCAAAATGCGCCACGGCATGTCCGGCCAGTAACCCTGGATTAACGCATCGTAAGTTAATGAATCATCATGACTTGCCAGCAAGCCAACTAATTCAACTTCGCGCGCAAGATCTTGACTTCCTAAAACAAAAACTCGCGAACCTTGCGGAATTAATTTAGCAAGTTCGCTAGCTCCGGCTTGGGCGGATGTGACAACATCAGCCGCGCTAACTTTTAGTCCAAGTTGCATTAAGTGATCAGCCACCCGTTGCGATGAGCGCGAGGCATTATTTGTTACACACGTTAATGTCATGCCGAATTCATCGTGCGCTTGATTTAATGCGCTGATAACTCCGGGCACTGCGTCTTGGCCGATGTAAACCACGCCATCAAGATCTAGCAGCGCCGTGTCATAAGCCTTGGCCAAGATTGGGCTGGCAGATTCGAAACTCGACACCCCTAAAGAATGTCACGTGGCTTAGATCACTCGAGAACTAGCGTCCCACTTATGTTTTAACTAAGGAAATTTTTGAAACTTCTACTTCAGTTCTGGAAGCAACCCCTGCGCCAGTTTTCCAAAACCTCCGGCGCAGCTCGCCAGTGATTTCAACGATGTCGCCGACTGCCAAAGTTGCTGATTTGCGTTGCACAACAGGCTTAAATGCCACGCAATCAATGGTGTCGACTGTTGCTTTAGTTACTGGTTTGTAGCGCGGCACAACAACTCGAAACTTCATTAAAGTGTCACCACTTGGTAACTCCAATTGCTGCGCTTCGGCAGTTACGCGCGCCACTAACGTGACGCTGTTTTCCCAGTTCGTAAAATCTTGTGCAAGCGCGACCATAATTCCCCCAAATATTGTTTGTGGGAATTATGTTGCTTAATGAACTCGCGAACAGCAATCAGGGAAGCATCGCTGTGCACAAAATGCGGGTGTGACTAGTAATCCACTTCGTGACTGTAGCGCGGATCGGTGTGCAATTCCCAATAACGGTCGCGAATTTTCGTCGTAACTGGTCCGGGCTGGCCGGTGCCAACTGGCTTTCCATCTAGTGTGGCAACGGGCATGACGCCTCCCGCCGTACTGGTTAGGAACATTTCAGTGGACCGGTATAGATCTTCTACGGGGACTTCACCGACAATAACTTCAATTCCGATGTCCTTGGCGATTTCAATTGCGGTTCGTCGCGTAATTCCTTCGAGCACGCCGCGTACAGGTGTGTAAAGAACATCTTCAACCAATGCAAATACATTGAACCCAGGTCCTTCAGTCACCATGCCATTTTGGTCAGGCAAAATGGGAACCCAGGCGTCGCGGTCGTACGCTTCAAACATCCCTCGGATGAAATCTCCCCAGTGAAAGTTCTTTACGGTTGGGTCAACTGAGCTAGACGGGATTCGATGAGTATTTTGAGTGACGAAAACGTCAGTACCTCTGGCTTGAAGTTCTGGTTTAACGATCCATACATATGGAATTGCGTATACATACAGTCGCGGTTTGTAGAGACGAGGATCTCGCTGGCCTGGGCCTGGTACTCCTCTTGTGACGATGACTTCAACGTACGCTTCGCGAAGACCTGATCTGCTTACGGTCTCTACCATGATGGCTCGGATTTCGGCCTTGGTTAGCGGTGGTACCAACCGAAGTCGTTCACAGCCAGTAAAAAACCGCTCAAGATGATCATCAAGTCGAAAGAATCGCCCCTCCCAGACAGAAGCAACGTCATAAGTGAGATCAGACCTGACAAATCCGGTGTCCAGAATTGGAATGCACGCTTCACCAATGGGTACATATTTACCATCGATCCAGGCGCAACCAGCAGCAAAAGGATTTGGTAGGGCTATCGGTTGTGCTGAATTCGTCACTTTAAACTCCATTACTCATCACTTGAATCGGATTCTAGGAAAGAACCTTCGCCTTATCCGCAAGCCTATTGGGGCAGATCAGGTCACGTACTGCGTTAGCGAATCTGGGTTCACCAAACTAGCAAGGTTTTTAACTGGCCTACCCTCTATGGTTTCGCGCACCGCAATTTCGGCAATTTTTCCAGAACGGGTTATTGGAATTTCGGTTACCTGAATTATTAACGCTGGTACATGTCTTGGCGATAATTCAGCTTTGATTTTAGCTTTAATTTGATGAATCAGTTCATCGTTTAGCACGTGGCCGGCCGTAAGCACAACGAATAGCACGGTTCGCACATCATCTTGCCATTTTTGACCCACAACTATTGATTCTCTAATTTGCGCCATGCTTTCAACAACGCGATAGATCTCTGCGGTACCGAGCCTTACTCCACCTGGCTTTAAGGTGGCATCTGACCTTCCGTGAATTACAAATCCGGCATTACTTGTAAAGGATGCGTAATCACCATGAGTCCAGACTCCTTTGTTGGCTGCAAAATAAGCTTCGTGAAATTTGGTGCCATCATCACCGATGAAACCAAGGGGAACTGTAGGAAAAGAATTTCGATTAATTAATTCACCCTCTTTTCCAGGGAAATCTCTCAGACTATTTCCATTTTCGTCTATAACATCGACGTCTTGCCCAAGTATTGGTCCTTGTATTTCACCCGCCCAAACTTCTTTGGTTGGATCACAACCAACAAAGCAACCACAAAGATCAGTTCCACCCGAGATTGAACCAATGTGTAAATCAGCCTTGATGTTTTCGTGAATCCAAATGTAGTTATCTGAATTTAAAGGAGAACCCGTGGAGGCCAATGTTCGAACATGGTCAAAATCGACTGATTTATTTGGATGAAACCCTGATTTACGAACTGCATCAATAAATTTTGCGCTAACTCCAACAAACGAAACCTTATTTTCTTCACACAACTTAAAGATTCGTGATTCATCAGGAAACAACGGATTGCCATCGTAGAGAATTATGGTTGCGCCCTGCATCAGGTTCGAAACCAGCCAATTCCACATCATCCAGCCAGTAGTTGTGTAGTAAAAAACAACGTCACCTGACTTTATGTCACAGTGCAAGCGCTGTTCCATCATGTGCTTGAGGATAAATCCCCCAGCGCGGTGAATTATTCCCTTTGGTAGACCCGTGGTTCCAGAAGTGAAAAGCACGAAAGCCGGCTCATTAAACTCTCGTCTGACATACTTCACATCATTTACGGGGTTTGAATTTAAAGTCTCCCACTCATTAAACTTCAAAAAACTTTTTAAGCTATCTCTAGTGCCAATTTGATCAACTACCAGGATTAATTCTAAAGAATCTAAATTTGAAGTAACTTGAATAATTTCATCAGTGCGATCTATTGTCTTTCCGTTGTATTGATAGCCATCGCAGGTTAGTAACACTTTTGGTTTTAATTGCTTAAATCGATCAACGACCGCTGTGTGGCCGAAATCCAAAGATGCAGAACTAAAAACTGCTCCTAGCGCATTAGCGGCCAGCATGGTTACCAAAGTCTCGATGCCGTTTCCAGTCCAAGCAACAACGACATCGCCTGGGACAACACCAATGTTTTCTAACTCAAATTGCACCTGTGAAACTAGCTTCAATAGCTCAATATTTGACCAGTGTTGTATCGATGCATCTTCTTTGATTGTGATTACAGCATTACTTGGGGCATTTTTTAGTAAGTTTTCGGCATAACAAACTTTGCTTTGCGGAAACCAAGCTGTAGATGATATGTCTTTACCAGTTTCAACAACTACTCCTGCAAAATCGCCAATTACTCCAAACTGATCCCAAATGGCTGCCCAGAATTTGTCCGGCTTAGTTACCGACCATAAATGTAAATCCTCGGTTGAATCAGTAAAACCTAGGTTTTGGATGAATTTTGCCAGCTCTGAATCATTAACTCTTTGGGGAGACGGTGACCAAACTGGTTGAGAATTCTCATTCATTCTTGGCTTCCTGATGGTTAAGTGGAGCTGTGGATTAGCACGCTACTCTATTTCGAAATCCTGCGCATCATCCAGGTCCTCTAGGTCGTCATAAAGGTAGCCGTCATCAGTATCAAGATCAGATGATTTGCCTTCGAGCTTTCGAATGCGCTGATCAGAATCAGTTAGCATGTCAGCGTCAACGGCTGCGGCCCGGTGAAACCATTCCAGAGCTTCTTGTGGGCGACCCATTTGTTCCAACACATCTGCATATGTGTAACGAATGCGTGCGGCCCATGGTTCTGCCGAGTTCGCAGTTAAATCAGGGCACTGCAAGGTCGCAAGTGCTGCTTCTTTATTTCCCATGTCTAAGCGCGCACCAGCTGCAACAATTCGCATCTCAATGCGCGAAGCATGATCAAGGTTCTTAACTAACGGATCCCCTGCCATTTCAATGGCTTTCATTGGGCGACCACATGCGCGTTCGCAATCTGCCATCAGTGGCCAATATTCCTTGATGCCGCGCATTCGACGAGCAGCGCGGAATTCAATTAATGCTTCAGCGAAATGACCTGCGTTGTAAGCCGCTTCAGCAGCAGCTTCGCGAATGATGCCAACGCGTGATGCTTTACTTAATGCTGCCTTTGCATGTTGCCAAGAAATTTCTGGATTCACAGTTGCAGCTTCAACTGAAGCGGCCAAGTGACGAGCAACGCGAAGTGCTAAACCTTCTGGAAGTGTGCGAAGTTCGTTACGAACAGCGCGTGGTAATTCTTCCCCAGTGATGTGATCAGGAATTATCGGATCTAAAACATTTACGCGCTTTTCCCCTACGCGACCACGTGGACGCTCTTCGCGGTCATCAGCAAACCTGCCACCGGCGCGATCTGGACGACCACCGCGTTCGCTAAAACGCGAAGACGAGCGATCCCCACGATCATCACTAGCTTTTGGACGATCGCCGCCATAAGGATTCTCGCGACGTGGACGATCGGATGATGGACGTGAGTCTCTGTCACCGTATGAACGACCGGCTGGACGATCAGAACTTGGACGTGACGGACGATCAGAGCGATCTGAAGACGGACGGGAATCGCGGTCGCCGTATGAGCGAGAAGCTGGACGATCCGATCCTGAGCGCAGTGGACGTGAGTCACGATCTCCGTAAGAACGACCTTCACTTGGACGGGAAGGGCGATCGGAAGATGGACGTGAGTCTCTGTCACCGTACGAGCGACCTGCTGGTCGATCCGAAGATGGACGGGAACTTGGACGTGAGTCGCGATCTCCGTAAGAGCGACCTTCGCTTGGGCGGGAAGAAGAGCCGTCGCGTCGATCTGTCGATCGACCCTGAGTACTACGATCAGAACTTGGACGTGATGGGCGATCGGAAGATGGACGCGAGTCGCGATCTCCGTAAGAACGACCTTCACTTGGACGCGAAGAACCTGGACGTGATGACGGACGCGAGTCACGATCTCCGTATGAGCGACCTGCTGGACGATCGGAAGATGGACGTGATGACGGACGCGAGTCACGATCTCCGTAAGAACGACCTTCACTTGGACGGGAAGGACGATCGGTACCTGAACGCGGTGGACGTGAGTCGCGATCGGAAGATGGACGGGAATCGCGCGAACCGTAACTGCGTTCGCCGCGATCAGATGATGGGCGGGAACTTGGTCGGGAATCACGATCTCCGTATGAACGGCCTTCACTTGGACGTGACGGACGCGAGTCGCGGTCACCATATGAGCGACCAGCTGGGCGATCGGATGACGGACGGGAATCACGATCGCCGTAAGAACGACCTTCACTTGGACGCGAAGGGCGATCGGAACCTGAGCGCGGTGGACGAGAGTCGCGGTCACCATATGAGCGACCTTCACTTGGGCGAGAAGATCCTGGACGTGAACCAGTACTGCCACCGCGTGATCCGTAAGTGCGCTCTTCACGTGAAGAACTACCAGTGCCATCGCGTCGATCTGTCGATCGACCCTGAGTGCTACGACCTGAATATGAACTGCGATCAGTTGAGTCGCGACCACTTGCAGTGCGACCACCGGAAGTTGCGCCATCGCGGTAAGAACCTGAACTTGGACGCGAAGAACCTGGGCGTGAAGATGAGGATCGACCCTGAGTGCTGCGACCTGAAGCACTTGAACCACGCGAGGATGAACTATCGCGGGAACCCGATGAAGGTCTGCCAGAGGATGGACGCGAAGGACGCGAGCCAGATGAGGAATTACGGTCACTTGGACGGCCCTGTGAACGGGACGATGAACTATCTGCAGGCATGGCTGCTCCTATTTTTAAAACTTGGGGAAAGTGACCGCTATTCAGTTATGTTCTTAAAGTATCGCAAAGTCTCGATAATCAAGCAAATTTGGAACTAAAACCCGCCAGTAAGCGTTACTCCGCCATCCAAAGTCAGGATCTGACCAGTGATCCACGCTGCATCAGATGAGCCTAGAAAGGCTACGGCCGCAGCAACATCTTCGGGTTCGCCTAATCGACCAACCGCATATCGCTTACTTAGCTCTGCTTCTTTGCCTTCGAACAATTTCTCGGCAAATTTAGTTTTTACTACCGCTGGTGCAACGGCGTTCACTCTGATGTTTGGGCCAAGTTCAACTGCGAGTTGTCGCGTGACCTGGAACAGCGCGGCTTTACTTGCGCCATACATTCCGATTCCAGTTTCGGGTTTTATTCCCGCCAGGGATGCCACATTAACCACTGCTCCACCGTTTTTACCAAGCCAGGCATCATTAACTTTTTTCGTCCAAGAAATTGTTGCCATGATATTGACATCAAATATTTTCTTGGCGGCTGAGTAATCAACATCAAGCAATGGTCCGTAGTGCGGATTAATCCCACAATTGTTTACCAAAGTGTCAATACGCCCAAAGGTATTCATCGCGCTTTGGACTGCTTCATCTTGATGAGCCTGATCATCTGCTGATCCAGCTATTGCCAGGGCATACTCCGGGCCGCCTAAATCCAAGACGGCAGAAGCGAGCGCTTCTGGTTTTCGCGCGGTGATGACGACTTTGCCACCCTCAGAAACAATTCGCTTGGCGATTGCTAAACCAATCCCTCGGCTTGCTCCCGTTATGAGTACAACTTGACCAAAGTATCGATTCATTAAATCGACAATCCGCCATCAACTGGAAGAACTACTCCAGTGATGTAGCTTGCTTCAGCCGATGCCAGGAATCCAATCGCTGGACACATTTCAGCAGGCTCACCCCAGCGGGCAATTGGTATTGCGGCAGCAAGTTCAGCTTTTTTATCAGCAGGTATGGAATCAATCATGCGCGTTGCAGCATTTGGGGAGATTGCATTCACGGTGATACCGAATCTGGCTAATTCTTTTGCCGTCGTTTTTGTTAAGCCAATGATTCCTGCTTTTGCAGCGCCATAGTTTGCTTGACCAACATTGCCATGAAGTCCGGTGTATGAAGTGACGTTAATGATTCGTCCAAAATTTCGTTCCCGAAAATGGGGTGTGCACGCGCGGGTAAATCTAAAAGTGCCACCTAAGTGAACCGCTAGTACTGATTCCCAGTCTTCATCAGTTAACTTCCAGACCACACCATCCCGCAAAATTCCAGCGTTATTGACCAGCACGTCAATTCGACCAGTTTCCGCGATAACTTGCGCCACAACTCGCTCGACATCAGAAGTTTTAGAAACATCGGCTGCAACTCCAACTGCGCCGATTGTTTTAGCGGCGGTAGCAACTTCATTTAGCGCTAAATCAACCATATAAACATTGGCATTAGCGCTCTTAAAGAACTGCGCGATTGCAAAACCGATGCCGCGCGCTGCGCCAGTGACAATTACCGACTGATCCGTAAAGTCAAAACTTAGATTGCTCACTATGACATTCTCTCAATAATCATTGCCATACCTTGTCCCCCACCAACACACATGGTCTCTAGCCCAAATTGCTTATCGTGAAACTGCAATGAATTGATTAGCGTGCTGGTTATCCGCGCGCCCGTCATGCCAAATGGATGGCCGACTGCAATGGCGCCACCATTCACATTCAATTTAGCTAGGTCAACGCCAAGTTCTTGATAACTCGGAATTACTTGAGCGGCAAAAGCTTCATTTATCTCAACTAAATCAATATCGCCGATTGACATATCTGCTCGAGCCAGCGCTTGCCGAGAAGCAGCAACTGGTCCCATACCCATGATCTCTGGCGATAATCCCGATAGACCAGTTGAAATTATGCGAGCCAGTGGCATGATGCCAAGATCTTTAGCTTTTGATTCGCTCATCACGACCAGCGCTGCTGCCCCGTCATTTAGGGCGCAGCAATTTCCAGCGGTAACAGTTCCATTTGGGCGAAACACTGGCTTTAATTGTGAGACACCTTCCAGTGTGACATTCGGCCTGGGGCCATCATCACTGGAAACCACCGAGCCATCAGGCAAAGTCACTGGCGTTATATCTTTTGCCCAAAAACCGTTGGCTATTGCGCCTTGGGCTAGGACTTGGCTGCGAACTGCGAATTCATCTTGTTCTGCCCGGCTAATACCCTTAAGTTCGGCAACATTCTCTGCGGTTTGTCCCATTGCTATATAAATGTCAGGAAGTTCGTTTGCAGTTCGCGGATCTTGCCAAGTTGAACCATCGATTGCGCGCTGGGCGCTGCGAGCTAAGGCCTTGGCAAATACTGGATTTGTCGTGCCCTGCATGAAATCAGCAAGTCCTTGACTATGTCTGCTGACTGTTTCAACGCCACCAGAGATAAAAACGTCTCCTTCACCAGCGCGAATTGCGTGCATCGCCATGCGGGTGGTTTGCAAACTCGATGAGCAGTAACGATTTACTGTCACCCCGGCAACATTGTCAAGGCCTAACATCACCGCAGCAACGCGCGCGATGTTGTAGCCACCCTCGCCTGCCGGCGAACCAGTGCCAATTAGGAAATCGTCAATGGAATTAGCATCCAGGCTTGGCACTTTGCGCAAAACTGCTTGGATCATCTGAACCAATAAATCATCCGGTCGCATATCTTTAAGCGAACCTTTATCGGCCCGCCCAATCGGAGACCTGGCAGTTGCAACAATCACGGCTTGGGGCAAAGTAATTCCAATCATTTAACTTAAGGAATTAATACTGCCACGGTTTGGGCAACACACACGGGCTTTGGGTGACCCTGGCGTTCAATTGTCACATCTTGAATAACTTGAATTCCTTTAGCAGTGCGCGCGACTTCTAATAACTGAACTTGCGCCCGAACCATCGATCCAACGGGAGTAGGAGAAGGAAAGCGAACCCGATTTAGTCCGTAATTAATTGTTACCGAAATATTTTCAACAACAAAAACTTCCCAGGCCAACATGGAGATCATGGAAAGAGTTAGGAAGCCATGGGCGATCGGCGCTCCAAATGGTCCCGTCGCCGCTCTTTCTGGATCTGTGTGAATCCATTGGTGATCGCCCGTAGCGGCGGCAAACATGTCAATGTTTTCTTGAGTAACTTCGTGCCATGGGCTACATCCAAGGTCGGTATTACTTGCTTCAAATAATTCATCAATCGACTTGAAAATTCTCATGCGCTACCTTCCCCTTGAATCAATTAGCTGTTGCATCAAGCAGTCTTTAAAGTTGCTCGCCCTGGCGCAAGAGCGCTTGCTTGTACTCCGCGCGAAATCAAATCTTCTGGCACGCCTTGTTGTCTCACTAGAGCTGCCGACAGTCGCGCAACTGCTGGCGAAGTCTGAATTCCGTAGCCGCCTTGGCCAACCATCCAAAAGAAACCCTCAGCTTCAGGATCAAAACCAATCACGGGATTTTCATCAGCTACGAATGTTCGAAGTCCGCCCCAAGTTGAATTCACGCTCTTAGCATTAATAGTTGTTGCCTCGTTAAGTTCATCTAGTGCCCGAGCAATTTCTAATTCATCAGGTGAGGCATCACAAGGTGCGCTTGGCGTTTGATCCATCGGCAAAACTAAGAATTGATTGCCTTCTGGTTTGAAGTAATACGCGCCATCAATGTCGCCAACGATTGGCAAATCTTTAGTTTCTTCGCCGCTTGGGGAATTGACCATAAATATTGTGCGAACCTTTGGTACTAAGCCGCACTGAGTTACCCCAGCGAGCTTGGCAACTTCATCGCCCCATGCGCCAGTAGCGTTTATTACAATCGGCGCGTTGTACGTATTCCCAGCAGAAGTTCCAATCTTCCAGATGCCAGCCTCACGGCTCAACGAAATTACTTTTTCGGAGCGTTTTATTTCTCCGCCGTTTGTTCGAAAGCCTCGCACATAGCCTTGGTGAATTGCCTGGACATCAAGCTCCATGGCATTTGGATCATAGAAACCAGATTCGACATGATCTTCGCGCATAACCGGGCAGTAACTTATGACTTGGCTCGCATCAAGAAGGCTAGAATTTGGAACCCAGCGATTCACTGCTTCATAGAAATCTTTTATGGCAGCAGATCTACCGTGCTTTGCATACATCAACAGCGGCAGCGGGCTAAGCGGCGCACTTTCAATCATCTCTGGCGGATTCTCAAGGAACGCGCGGCTTCCCGTGGTTAACCCGCGAATTTGATCCGTACCAAGGGCTTCTAAGAATGTGGCAGCTGAGCGACCGGTGGTGTGAAAGGCCAATGCATCTTCCATCTCCAACATGCAAACGCTTCGATCAGTTGAAAGCTCGTAACCAATGGAGGCTCCAGCTATCCCGCCGCCTATGACGATGGCATCGAAGTTTGTCATTGACCGCTCCTGTCAAAAATTTCCAAAATTCAAGAAAGCAACGCTTCCAATAGCAGTATTTCATGGCACAGCAGGCCCTGCCAATGTTTGAAAAAACTAATTTTTTATGTTAAGAAAATTTTGGAATCAAGCTTTAGTAACAGATCGCCGCGAGCTTCTAGGATGTCCAGCCAACTGCCAACACTTGCCAGTTCATAGGCATAGAAGTACTGCGCAGTAACTCTTTTGCTTTGGGCAAAGTCGTCAACCATATCCTCGCAAGCAAGAAATTGCTCCAGCCAAATCCAGGCGATAACCACATGTCCAAATGCATCGGCATAAAGCCAAGCATGGGAAATCCGCTCGGAAAGTAGTTCTTGGGAATTGATCAAATCTGTGACGCTAGCCAGTTTGTCCAGATGCTTTTCTAATTCACTGGCTAAGTTAGCTGCCTGCATTGATCGATTTTTAGCACGCTCAATAGTTTGGCTTATCTCGGCAACTAAGGCAGTAAAGGCGGCGCCATCGCGCATTCTTGCTTTTCTACCCAAAAGGTCTATCGCCTGAATCCCGTCAGTACCTTCATGAATCGGATTTAACCGGTTATCTCGCCAGAGTTGTTCAACTTGGTAATCCCGGGTGTAGCCATAGCCACCATGAACTTGGATAGCAAAATCATTTGCAACTAGGGACCACTTGGATGTCCAACCTTTTAATATCGGCGTCAATATGTCTAGCAATAAGTTCAGGCGATCTGTTTGCTCGTCATCAGTGCTAATAAGTTTCTCATCTAGCAACTTCGCCGAATAAAGCGAAAGTGCCAGACCGCCTTCCACATAACTCTTGGAAGCAAGCAACATGCGCCGGACATCCAGGTGATCGATGATTGCAACCGGTGGACTCTCTGGACTCTTTTGATCAGGGGCTCGGCCTTGAAGTCGAGTGCTGGCATAATCGGCGGCTTGCAAGTAGCTGCTGTATCCAACTGCGGCAGCGCCTGTACCAACACTGATGCGCGCTTCATTCATCATATGAAACATGTATTCAAGACCGCTATTTTCTTTGCCAACTAAATATCCGCGCGCTTGGGAAAAATTCAGCACAGTATTTACGGTTCCCCGATATCCCATTTTGTGATTAATTCCAGTAAGCGTTACTCCGTTGCGATCCCCTTGGGAACCATCATCATTGACTAAATACTTGGGAACAATAAACAGCGATAACCCGCGCACTCCCGCAGGGGCGGCCGATGCTCGAGCCAAAACTAAGTGAACGATGTTTTCACTTAGTTCATGGTCGCCGCCAGAGATCCACATCTTGCTGCCCGTTACTTCATAGCTGCCATCGGCCTGTAGTTGCGCCTTAGTTTTCACATCGGCAAGTGATGATCCAGCCTCTGGTTCGGAGAGGCACATTGTGCCAAAAAACTTTCCGGCAACGATTGGCAACACATAATTTTTAATCTGCTCAGTGGAGCCATGAGCCAGGAGTAAATTTGCATTCGCCGCGCTAAGCATCGGATAGGCAGCGGTAGAAATGTTTGCCGCTTGAAAAAATGCAAAGCACGCTCGATACACGGTATGTGGCAGCTGACCACCATCAACTTCAGTTGGCATAGCGGAGGCAAATAACCCAGAATCGTAAAACTTTATAAGCGCTTCGTTAATCTCCGGGATCAGCTTTACCCCGGTGCCATCAAAGACTGGCTCGTTTTCATCACTCTTGCGGTTGTGGCTTGCAAACTCGCGTTGTGCCAGATCAAGTGAGAGATCCAGAAGTGAATCAAAGTCATCTCGCGAGAGGTGTGTGTATCGAGGAGAAGCCGTTAGCGACTCAATTTTTAGCCAGTCATAAAGCAGGAAGTTTACGTCTCTTGGAGAAATCAACTTTGATGGTGAAATTTTCATAACCCCATCAGCATAAACCTGAGCATTTTAGATTTTTCGGATTAAGCAAAATCCAAACCCATTGGATAATTGTTTGCAAGTGCTGTAAATAAAAAAGAGCCCCACATCTTTCGATGCAGGGCTCTTTTTGAATGATTGTCCGGCGACGTCCTGCTCTCCCACACCTTCACAAGTGCAGTACCATCGGCGCTGAAGGGCTTAGCTTCCGGGTTCGGAATGGAGCCGGGCGTTTCCCCTTCGCCATGGTCGCCGAAACTCTTTCGATTTCGGTCGAACAATCAACTATTTAGTTGTAAACAAATAGACCCCTCTTGCGAGTGATTTATTTGTTGTAGTTCCCGACCGTAAATCGGGAACCGCACAGTGGACGCGATGCAAAAAGAAAAAATAATACTGTTCTAAATCTAATTAGATAAGAGACAAGTCCTCGGCCTATTAGTACCGGTCAGCTCCATGCGTTGCCGCACTTCCACCTCCGGCCTATCAACCCAGTCATCTACTGGGGGCCTTACCTGATAAACAGTGAGAGTCCTCATCTTGAAGCAGGCTTCCCGCTTAGATGCTTTCAGCGGTTATCCCTTCCGAACGTAGCCAACCAGCCGTGCCCTTGGCAGGACAACTGGCACACCAGAGGTTCGTCCACCCCGGTCCTCTCGTACTAGGGGCAGCCCTTCTCAAGACTCTTACGCGCGCGGAAGATAGGGACCGAACTGTCTCACGACGTTCTAAACCCAGCTCGCGTGCCGCTTTAATGGGCGAACAGCCCAACCCTTGGGACCAACTCCAGCCCCAGGATGCGACGAGCCGACATCGAGGTGCCAAACCATGCCGTCGATATGGACTCTCGGGCAAGATCAGCCTGTTATCCCCGGGGTACCTTTTATCCGTTGAGCGACGCCGCTTCCACTTGCCGGCGCCGGATCACTAATTCCGACTTTCGTCCCTGCTCGATCCGTCGATCTCACAGTCAAGCTCCCTTGTGCATTTACACTCGACACCTGATTACCAACCAGGCTGAGGGAACCTTTGAGCGCCTCCGTTACATTTTAGGAGGCAACCGCCCCAGTTAAACTACCCATCAGGCACTGTCCCTGATCCGGATTACGGACCTAGGTTAGACATTCAACACGATCAAAGTGGTATTTCAAGATTGACTCCACCAAAACTGGCGTCTTGGCTTCAAAGTCTCCCACCTATCCTACATAAATCGAATCGAACATCAATACCAAACTATAGTAAAGGTCCCGGGGTCTTTCCGTCTTTCCGCGCGTAACGAGCATCTTTACTCGTAGTGCAATTTCGCCGAGTCCACGGTTGAGACAGCGCTGAAGTCGTTACGCCATTCGTGCAGGTCGGAACTTACCCGACAAGGAATTTCGCTACCTTAGGATGGTTATAGTTACCACCGCCGTTTACTGGGGCTTAAGTTCTCAGCTTCGCCTTGCGGCTAACCGGTCCCCTTAACCTTCCAGCACCGGGCAGGCGTCAGTCCATATACATCGTCTTGCGACTTCGCATGGACCTGTGTTTTTAGTAAACAGTCGCTTCAGCCTAGTCTCTGCGGCCGCAATCTGCTTCGAGAGTAAATCTCTACACAAACCGCGGCCCCCCTTCTCCCGAAGTTACGGGGGCATTTTGCCGAGTTCCTTAACCATGGTTATCTCGATCGCCTTAGTATTCTCTACCTGAACACCTGAGTCGGTTTGGGGTACGGGCCGCAACGACACTCGCTAGAGGCTTTTCTCGGCAGCATAGGATCATCCACTTCGCCATAATCGGCTCGGCGTCAGCTCTCAGGATATGTGAGTTACGGATTTACCTATAACTCTCCCTACGGCTTTACCCCGGGTCAACCATCGCCCGGGTTGGATTACCTTCCTGCGTCACCCCATTGCTTGCCTAATACCAGATTGGTTCAAGGACCTCCACGTCTCAACCCGAAGGTCTCCACGCTTTGGTGCTCTTAGCATTTCTAGATTCAGCATTGACGCGTCGTCGCGGGTACGGGAATATCAACCCGTTGTCCATCGATTACGCCTGTCGGCCTCACCTTAGGTCCCGACTTACCCAGGGCAGATTAGCTTGACCCTGGAACCCTTGTTCATTCGGCGGACGGGTTTCTCACCCGTCATTCGCTACTCATGCCTGCATTCTCACTCGTGTGGCGTCCACGGCTGGGTTACCCCGCCGCTTCGCTCGCCACACGACGCTCCCCTACCCATCCATACTCCTGAACCACGAAGGCTTGGATATTGTATGAATGACACGGCTTCGGCGGTGTGCTTGAGCCCCGCTACATTGTCGGCGCGGAATCACTTGACCAGTGAGCTATTACGCACTCTTTTAAGGGTGGCTGCTTCTAAGCCAACCTCCTGGTTGTCTATGCGACTCCACATCCTTTCCCACTTAGCACACGCTTGGGGGCCTTAGCCGGTGTTCTGGGCTGTTTCCCTCTCGACAACGGAGCTTATCCCCCGCTGTCTCACTGCCTCGCTCTAACTTTCCGGCATTCGGAGTTTGGCTGATGTTGGTAAGCTTTTGGGCCCCCTAAACCATCCAGTAGCTCTACCTCCGGAAAGAAACACGAGACGCTGCACCTAAATGCATTTCGGGGAGAACCAGCTATCACGAAGTTTGATTGGCCTTTCACCCCTATCCACAGGTCATCCCCCCAGTTTTCAACCTAGGTGGGTTCGGTCCTCCACGCGGTCTTACCCGCGCTTCAACCTGCCCATGGATAGATCACTTCGCTTCGGGTCTAGAGCATGCGACTAATTCGCCCTATTCGGACTCGCTTTCGCTACGGATTCCCCTCACGGGTTAACCTCGCCACATACCACTAACTCGCAGGCTCATTCTTCAAAAGGCACGCTGTCACCTATTACGGCTCCAACGGCTTGTATGCACATGGTTTCAGGTACTATTTCACTCCCCTCCCGGGGTACTTTTCACCTTTCCCTCACGGTACTAGTCCGCTATCGGTCATCAATGAATATTTAGGCTTAGCAGGTGGTCCTGCCAGATTCACACGGGATTTCTCGGGCCCCGTGCTACTTGGGATACCACTCAAGAGTCAAACAAATTTCGATTACGGGGCTATCACCCTGTGTCGCGGTCCTTTCCAGAACCTTCATCTATTTGAATGATTTTTTACTCTTTGAAGTAGTTTCAGCTACCTCGGAATGGTCCCACAACCCCATAACAGCAACGTCTGAAAACTATCACGCTGATATGGTTTGGCCTCTTCCGCTTTCTCTCGCCAATACTAACGGAATCATATGTTATTTTCTCTTCCTGTGGGTACTGAGATGTTTCACTTCCCCACGTTCCCTCCAGCTGCCCTATGTGTTCAGGCAGAAGTGACTGGACATTACTCCAGCCGGGTTTCCCCATTCGGAAATCCTCGAATCAAAGCTCTATTGGCAGCTCCTCGAGGCTTATCGCAGCCTTATACGTCCTTCATCGGTTATTGATGCCTAGGCATCCACCATGTGCACTAATTAACTTGGCACTTGCAGAAATTATTTTTATTACTAGATGCTCGCGTCCACTATGCAGTTCTCAAATTACGGGCAGGTTCCGAAATGATCTGGAGCTTTTTATCTGCCGAGTAAACAGTAGATAACAGTTCTGCCAGGATTTCGGTCCTACAACCGATCTAAAGCTAAGGATCTTTAACCTTGAAGCTTTAGATTGTCGGTCCGAAGCGCACTTTCGTGCCTTCAGGACCCAACAACGTGCCTAGAATTCTTTCTTCCATCAAACTTTTCCACGCGAATAAATTCGCAGTACTAAGTTTTTAAGTTTCTTGAATTCACAAGTCAATATTCCATCCATGAGCTACTCGTGAATCACGTATGGATTCAATCGAGGCTTGGACAGCTATGAATTAACGTAGCTGCCAAATGCTCCTTAGAAAGGAGGTGATCCAGCCGCACCTTCCGGTACGGCTACCTTGTTACGACTTCGTCCCAATCACCGATCCCACCTTCGACGGCTCCTTCCTTACGGTTAGGCCACCGGCTTCGGGTGTTACCGACTTTCGTGACGTGACGGGCGGTGTGTACAAGGCCCGGGAACGTATTCACCGCAGCGTTGCTGATCTGCGATTACTAGCAACTCCAACTTCATGGGGTCGAGTTGCAGACCCCAATCCGAACTGAGACCGACTTTATGGGATTCGCTCCACCTTACGGTATCGCAGCCCTTTGTATCGGCCATTGTAGCATGCGTGCAGCCCTAGGCATAAGGGGCATGATGATTTGACGTCATCCCCACCTTCCTCCGAGTTGACCCCGGCAGTCTCCTATGAGTCCCCGCCATTACGCGCTGGCAACATAGAACGAGGGTTGCGCTCGTTGCGGGACTTAACCCAACATCTCACGACACGAGCTGACGACAACCATGCACCACCTGTATAGAGCCCTTACGGACTCCACATCTCTGTGGGATTTCTCTATATGTCAAGCCTAGGTAAGGTTCTTCGCGTTGCATCGAATTAAGCCGCATGCTCCGCTGCTTGTGCGGGCCCCCGTCAATTCCTTTGAGTTTTAGTCTTGCGACCGTACTCCCCAGGCGGGGCGCTTAATGCGTTAGCTGCGACGCAGAAACCATGGAATGGTCCCCACATCTAGCGCCCACCGTTTACGGCGTGGACTACCAGGGTATCTAATCCTGTTTGCTCCCCACGCTTTCGCTCCTCAGCGTCAGTGGTGGCCCAGTAACCTGCCTTCGCCATCGGTGTTCCTCCTGATATCTGCGCATTTCACCGCTACACCAGGAATTCCAGTTACCCCTACCACACTCTAGTCAGACCGTATCGAATGCAGGCTGGGGGTTGAGCCCCCAGTTTTCACATCCGACGTGTCTAACCGCCTACGAGCTCTTTACGCCCAATAAATCCGGACAACGCTTGCACCCTACGTATTACCGCGGCTGCTGGCACGTAGTTAGCCGGTGCTTCTTCTGCAGGTACCGTCACTTTCGCTTCGTCCCTGCTGAAAGAGGTTTACAATCCGAAGACCTTCATCCCTCACGCGGCGTCGCTGCGTCAGGCTTTCGCCCATTGCGCAATATTCCCCACTGCTGCCTCCCGTAGGAGTCTGGGCCGTGTCTCAGTCCCAGTGTGTCCGGTCGCCCTCTCAGGCCGGATACCCGTCGTCGCCTTGGTGAGCTTTTACCTCACCAACAAGCTGATAGGCCGCGAGCCCATCCCTAACCGAAAAACTTTCAAGCACAGAGGATGTCCTCCATGCTGGTATCCGGTATTAGCACTCCTTTCGAAGCGTTATCCCAGAGTTAGGGGCAGGTTGCTCACGTGTTACTCACCCGTTCGCCACTAATCCGGGGAGCAAGCTCCCCATCATCGTTCGACTTGCATGTGTTAAGCACGCCGCCAGCGTTCGTCCTGAGCCAGGATCAAACTCTCCGTTAATGTCTTTGATCCAGCTCGAAGGCTGGGACACATCGAAGAGATGTATCACTGGCAATAGACAAATAAGCTGATCTGCTTATGTTGTTAATTACCAAAGGAATTTCCGATTGGGATGGCAAAAGCCACCCAATACGGGGTTTTGGTATTGACTTGTGGCACGCTGTTGAGTTCTCAAGGTACGAACGCGCATGAAAAGTTCCCATTTTTGTGGGTCGGTTTCAGGGCGACTTTCCTAACTTAGTCATATGTGGGTCTCGGGTCAAATCCGATTCCCTTGACTTAATTAGGTTTTTAATTGTCTTGCTGGATGAAACCTAGACCATTACTGGGTTTTTTACAAATCAGGGGTATTTAGCACTCGCAAAATAAACATATTTAATTTGCGAGCGCCATGAAAAGTGCTTATTTTACTAGGGAAATTCCGCCAAAAGTGCGCTTACCCCGGCGTAGTACTAGCCACTTACCATGCAAGAAATCAGCACTTGAAACAGTTGCGTTCTCGTCAGTTACTTTCACATTGTTAACGCAGACTCCGCCTTCAGCAATTGCGCGTCTTCCGGCGCCATTGCTTGCAACTAACTCGCACGCAACTAATAGTTCGGAAACTGTTGGCGCATCGCCAGCTAGTGAAGCTGTTGCATTTGGCGCTTCGCGCATTGCGCTATCAAGTGTTGTTGCATCAAGCTCGCGAAGTTCGCCTTGACCAAACAATGCAGCGGCTGCGGCCTTTGCTTGCGCAGTTGCGTGATCGCCATGCACAAGAGTTGTTACATCGTGTGCGAGTGCGCGTTGCGCTTCGCGAGCTTGCGGTTTTTCTTGTGTTGCTAATTCGAGTGCAGCAAGTTCTTCTTGCGTGCGGAAAGTGAAAGTGCGAAGCAGAGTTTGCACATCGCGATCATCTGCGTTAATCCAAAATTGGTAGAACGCGTATGGCGAAGTTAATTCTGGATCTAGCCAAATCGTTCCGGATTCAGTTTTACCAAACTTGGTTCCGTCCGCTTTTGTCACCAGCGGTGTAGTTAATCCGTTTACTTGCGCGCTTTCCACGCGGCGAACTAAGTCAGTTCCAGCAGTGATATTTCCCCATTGATCCGAGCCACCGATCTGCAATGTGCAGCCGTGGCGACGGTAAAGCTCCAGGAAATCAAGGGACTGCAAAATCTGGTAACTAAATTCCGTGTAAGAAATTCCTGCGCCATTAAGGCGGGCGGAAACAGATTCTTTATCAAGCATGCGATTCACGCTGAAGTGTTTTCCAATGTCGCGCAAGTAAGTCAGCACGTCCATGTCGTGGGTCCAGATGTAGTTATTACTCATAATGCAAGCGTTGCTACCGGAGAAATCAAAGAACGGTTCAAGTTGTTTGCGAATACCTTCGACCCACTGCATAACAGTGTCAGTGGTATTTAGAGTGCGCTCAGCGTTCTTGCCAGATGGGTCGCCAATTAATCCCGTTGCCCCGCCAACAAGAGCGATTGGGGTGTGACCAAGTTTTTGGAAACGTGACATCGTGACAATCTGGGCCAAGTTGCCCATGTGAAGGCTGGGCGCAGTTGGGTCAAAGCCGCAATACAAAGTGAGCGGACCCTTTGCCAGTTCTTCTGGAAGTTCCGGGGTGTGCTGGGCAACTAAATTGCGCCAACCAAGTTCGCTCAGGATGTCATTCACCCCTCTATCTTTGCCGATTCCGTTAGCAAACCCCAAACCATCCGCGCCCTTTCGCTCCCGAGTTGGTTTAGATCGAGTGTGGGAGTTTTGCTGACCACTTCTTGAGGTCTGCCATATTCTTCTCGGCATTTGCTAGTTGCTTTCGCACTGATGCCGGCGCGGTGCCATTGATGGTTGAACGTGAATCCAACGAGCCCTGAACTGTAAGTACAGCGCGGACTGCTGGCGTCAGGCTCGAATGAATTGCGGCAAATTGTGAATCAGATAAACCATCAAGATCAGTCCCCTGCTTTTCAGCTTCCTGAACGCAAGCGCCCGCGATTTCATGAGCCTCGCGAAATGGCACACCTTGACGAACTACCCATTCGGCAATGTCGGTCGCAAGGGCAAAGCCATCAGGAGCACTCGCCAACATCTTTGCAGTGTCGAATTTAAGTGTTGCAACACAACCGGTTAGCGCAGGTAACAACAGATGCAAAGTTTCAATGGCATCGATAACGCTTTCTTTGTCTTCTTGTAGATCGCGGTTGTAGGCAAATGGCAGACCCTTTAGGACAGTGAGGATTGCAGTTACATGTCCGATTAATCGACCAGATTTTCCGCGAGCTAACTCGGCAACATCTGGATTCTTTTTCTGCGGCATGATCGAAGAACCAGTTGACCAAGCATCATCCAAAGTGGCCCACGCAAATTCGCGCGAAGTCCAAAGACAGATTTCTTCGCCAAGTCTTGATAGGTGAACGCCGATCAAGCCCGTGACAAACAAGAATTCAGCAACGAAATCGCGATCACTCACACCATCAATGGAGTTTTCAACAACACCGTCGAAGCCAAGATCTTTAGCCAGCGCTTCTGGATCAAGATCCAAACTTGTGCCAGCTAATGCGCCAGAGCCCATAGGAGATTTAGCTGCGCGCCTATCCCAGTCCGCAAATCGATCAAGGTCGCGAGCCAATGCGTGAATGTGTTTAGCAAGTTCATGACCAAAGGAAACGGGTTGAGCGTGCTGTAAGTGAGTGAAACCTGGAGCAGGATGATCAACATGCGCAGTTGCTTGCACTAACAGCGCAGACTGCAGCTCACAGAGCGCCACAGCAAGTATCCGAGCGTTATTGCGCAAATACATGCGCAAATCAGTTGAGACTTGATCATTGCGGCTACGACCCGCACGAAGCTTGCCACCAACTTCTGGGCCAATGGTCTCAATCAAGCCGCGCTCTAGCGCGCTATGAACATCTTCATCGGCTGGAGTTGGAATGAATTTTCCAGTAGCCGCATTTTCCAGCAAGGTATCAAGTCCGGTCAGCATGGTCTTTAGCTCATCTTTTGTAAGTAAGCCTGCGCTGTGGAGTACGCGTGCATGCGCTTTACTTTGCGCAATGTCATAAGGCGCGAGCACCCAATCGAAATGAACTGACGCGCTCAAATTCGCCAGGGCAGCACTTGGACCAGAGTTAAAGCGGGCTCCCCATAACCGGGCATCGCTGGTGTTACTGCTCACAAGTTTCTCCTTTAAGTAATTTCTATTCTGGCGGCTAGTTAATGTTTAGCTAGTTCTTGCAGTTCGTGACACACCGAGGCTCCCCCAGCTGGATCGCGCGTGATCAACATGACGGTGTCATCGCCAGCAACAGTTCCGATGATTGATTCAAGTCCGCTGCGATCAATAGTTGAGGCTAGATAACTTGCGGCTCCTGGAGAGGTGCGAACCACAACTATGTTTGCAGAGAAATCTATTCCCGCAGCAAGTTCTGACATGGCTCTTCCAAGCCGAGATGCATCCCGAGTTATCGGAGCACCTGAACCATCATCTGGAATTGCATAACAAAGTCCGGCTGGGCCTTTGGATATTTTGATTGCTCCCAAAATTTCTAAATCGCGCGAGAGCGTTGCTTGAGTAACTGTGACACCCTTTTTAGCAAGCATCGAAACAAGTTCGCTTTGCGATGAAACATTTCCAACTGAAATGAGCTCTTGAATTAACGCAAGACGGGAAGCGCGATTTGTCATGACTCCACACCCTCCCCAAGGGCTTGGGTCAGTAACTCAATGCCTGCTTGCAGTTCAGCATCAGTAATTACAAGTGGCGGAACGATGCGCAATACATTTGGCGATGGTGCGTTAATTATCAAACCCAGTTCGCGCGCCTTTGCCTCAACAGCAGATGCATTCTCATGATTTAGGACAACACCTAACATCGCGCCAGCGCCGCGGACATGATCCACTCCTGGGGCCAAAGAAATGTGCGCGACAAACTCGGATTCAATGAATTTCGCGCGTGACATTAAGTCTTCGCGTTCCACGGTTTCTAAGACAGCAAGCGCAGCTGCGCAAGCAACCGCGTTTCCGCCATAAGTTGTGCCATGCAGACCTTGAGTCATTAAGTCTTGGTATTCGCCAAATGCAATCATTGCCCCAATTGGGAAACCGCCACCAAGGCCTTTGGCAAGCAGGAGCACATCTGGATCAACCCCAACATTTTGATATGCAAACCAAGAACCGGTTCGGGCAATTCCAGTTTGCACTTCATCCACAACAAACATTGCGCTATGTTTTGCGGTTACTGACCGAGCCGCATTCAGGTATTCGGAAGTCAGTGGCATTACGCCGCCTTCGCCCATGATTGGTTCAATCCAAAGCGCGGCAGTCTTGTCATTGATGCCTGGTTCAAGATCAGAAATATCATTTGGCGCAATAAATGAAACATCTGGCATTAAGGGCGCAAAAGGTTTGTATTTCTTAGGTTGCCCAGTCAATGTGAGCGAGCCCATGGTCCGACCGTGGAAACTTCCATGCAAACTAACGATGTGTGATTTACCAGTTAAGCGAGATAACTTGATCGCCGCTTCATTTGCTTCGGTTCCAGAATTGCAAAAGAAAACCTTGCCTGGCCGACCTGAAATTTCAATTAACTTTTCGGCTAGCTCAAGTCCGGGTTTGTGCGCAGCGAAGTTGCTGGTGTGGCCAAGAGTGGACATTTGTTTTGTGACAGCTTCGGTTAATGCAGGGTGAGCGTGACCCAATATGTTCACAGCAATTCCTGCTAAAAAGTCGATGTATTTCTTGCCATCAACATCCCAAACTGTTGCGCCTTTGCCATGGTTCAAAACTAAATTTGGAGTGCCATAGTTTGGCATCATGGCCGCGTTCCAACGATCTTGACCTTGCGTGGTATTGCTCATGCGATCACCTGAGTTCCGTTTTCGCTTAAGTTCCCAACGACCCGAACCGTTGGGATTCCGCCCTCGATCGCGCGTAGACAAGCTTCCATCTTTGGCACCATGCCGGATTCAAGTTTGGGTAATAACGCCGTTAGTTCTGCAGCAGTCATCTTGGAAATCAACGAATCCCGATCTGGCCAATTGGCATAAAGCCCTGGGACATCGGTGAGCATGATCATCTCGCTGGCTTCCAGCGCGATAGCTACCGCAGAGGTGGCAGTATCGGCATTCACGTTGAATAGCTGACCATCCAATGCGCGGGCTGCGGTGGAAATAACTGGTACTTGCCCATTTGCGATTGCTGCATTTAGTTGATCAGCAGCAACGCCAACCACTTCCCCAACTAATCCAATATCAGTTTGCACGCCGTCAACGAGGACTGTGCGATGTTCGGCAGTTAACAAAGCGTCGATGTCTCCTGGCATTGAAATTGCCGGAACTTCGTTTGCGTTTAAATGCTGAACTAATTCTTGATTCACTTCATTTACTAAGACATCGCGCACCACAGTGACTGCCTCGCTTGTGGTTACGCGATAGCCACCTTTAAATTCCGAGACAATTCCAGCAGCTTTTAGCCCAGCTGAAATTTGTGGCCCACCGCCATGTACGACAACTGGCTTTTTCCCGGTGGCAGCCAAATTCTTAACTCCAGCAATAAATGCCTGCAGTGCATCAGCATCAACCATGGCATTGCCGCCAAATTTAATGACTACCGTCATGGCGCAATTCCAATTGCGCTGAGTCCGGTTGTTTCTGGGAAGCCACAAATTAAGTTTGCATTTTGCACAGCTTGGCCAGCAGCGCCCTTAATCAAGTTATCGAGAGCGACAATTACCGTAGCCCGATTTGTGCGATCATCTTTTGCTACCTGGATGTGAACGGCATTTGAACCAAGTGTTGAAGCAGTCACTGGCAACTGACCATCAGGCAAAACTGTCACGAATGCTTCGCCGGCGTAGTAATCAACAAGTGCTTTGCGAAGTTCGGCTCCCCCGGCTGAGGTTTTTACGCTCATGGTTGCCAAGATGCCACGCGGCATTGGCGCCAACATCGGCGTGAAGTTGATCTGCACATCAACGCCGGCAACGTGACTTAAAGTCTGTTCGATTTCTGGAGTGTGCTGATGTGTGCCGCCAACTTTGTAGGCAGACATGGATCCAGCCACTTCACTGTTGAGTAAATTAACTTTCGCGCCGCGGCCCGCACCTGATGTGCCAGAGGCTGCCACCACGATGATGTCAGTTGCCTCCACAATTGCTGCTGCAAGTAATGGAGCTAAACCAAGTTCAATTGCTGTTGCGTAGCAGCCTGGGTTTGCAATGCGAGTGCTGCCGATAATTTTTGCGCGTTGGCCATGAATTTCTGGTACGCCATAAGTCCAAGAACCAGCGTAAGTTCCCCCGTAATAGGTATGCCAATCCTTGTTATCTTCTAAGCGAAAGTCCGCGCCAAGATCAACAATCAAAACATCATCTGGTAATTGCGCAATTAATTCAGCAGATGCACCATGCGGTAGCGCAAGGAAAACTAAATCATGATTTGCTAACGCGGCCGCAGTGGATTCAACAAAAACTTTGTTAGCAAGCTCTGGAACGCTGGAAAACTGCGGATGAATTTCGGCCAAGCTGGCCCCCACGTTTGATCCAGCTGCGATCGCGCCAAGAGCAAAGTGTGGGTGGGCATGAATAATGCGAATTAGTTCCGCCCCGGCATATCCAGAGGCGCCAACGATTGCAGCCCGTTTCATCGATTCTGTGCTCATACACTAATTATACGCATAATTGCATAAATGCATAATCCAAAAAGCCCTATTTCTGGGGACTTTCCTTGGGATGGAGCCCAGCGGCTTGCGCAACTTACTAACGTAAAGTTGCGCCGAATGCCTTTGCTGCTGCGTCCACGCCAGCTTGGCGAGCGGCAGCTACTTCTTCGGCAGCTAAAGTGCGATCTTGCGCGCGAAAGCGAAGCGCAAATGCCAGCGACTTATGGCCATCGGCAACTTGCGATCCTTCGTAAACATCAAAGAGTCGAATGTCTTCTAGTAACTCGCCCGCGCCAGTTTTAACTACATTCAAAACATCCGTTGCCCCAACATCAGATTTGACCACTAAGGCAATGTCTTCTTTTGCAACCGGGAATGTCCAAACGCTAGGTGCTACCGCAACCACATTTGCAACTTCAAGTAACGCAGACAAATTAAGTTCTAGTGCCACACTTCGCTTTGGCAGCCCCAAATTTTCCAAAGCCTTTGGCGCAAGTTCGCCCGCGTAACCCAAATGAACACCACCTGCTGATAACGCTGCGCAGCGACCAGGATGCCACGGCGCGTATTCGCCAGAAGCAACATCAATTGTTACGCCCAGTTCCAGGCCAAGTGCCAGGGCAATTTCAATGACGTCATTCCAAGCAGCCGGGGTTGGCTTAGCGCCAAGGGCAGCAGGACGAATTGCGCCCGTTAGTAAAACTCCAAGGTGTAATGGTTGCGCAGGCAATAGCGCAACAAGTGAATCGATGTCTTTTTCACTTGGACGCTTGGTAACTGCAGGTCGCGGCGGATCGGTGACTCCAGTGGCGCTTTGGCTTGAAGTTAACAAACTGACGGAAGAGATTTCAAATAACGAAACATCCGTAAATCCGCGGGAAAGATTTCGCGAAAGCGCCCCAGCAAGTCCTGGCAACAATGTAGTGCGCATTAATGGTTGTTCATCTGAAAGTGCGTTAGCTAGTTGAACTGCGTGCCGGCGCGAATCATCGGCAGGAATTCCAAGTGCATCAAATTCAACGACTCCAACGAATGGATAATTGCGAACTTCAACTAACCCGCGGCCAGCTAAATGCAAACCAACTCGGCGTTGCAGTTTTTGCGCTGCAGTCAGTCCGCGACCAGCGGGGGCAGTTGGCAAAGTCGCAGGAACTTTTTCATAACCATCGATACGAATAATCTCTTCAACTAAATCAATCGCGGCAGCTAAATCTGGACGCCAGGATGGAACACGCACTTTCCATGGAGCACTCGTTGCATCAACAACACAACCGAGTGCAGTCAAAATCTTTTCGATGTTTGCGCTTTCGTAAGTGTGTCCGGCAACTTGTCCTGGCATTGTTGGATCAAGAGAAATTACCGTTGGGTTAGGCGCTTGCTCAACACCCGAGGTGCCCTCAAAAGTTGCGCCGCCGTGTTCCAGTAACAGTTCGGTGAATCTCGCCGAAGCAACTGGTGGCAGCATTCGATCAACGCCGCGTTCCAGGCGACGGGAAGCTTCCGAGGAAAGTTTGTGGCGACGACTTCCCCGAGCAATATCAACTGGATTAAAGTGCGCAGCTTCTAGGCAAACCCGAGTAGTCGTTGCTGAGATTTCGCTGTAAGCGCCGCCCATTACTCCGGCTAAGGAAAGTACGCGCGCATCATCAGCAATTACTAAATCAGTTGGGGACAAAGTGCGCTTTATGCCATCGAGGGTTTCAAGTTCTTCACCTTTTTTCGCCCACCGCGCGCGAATAGTTCCCGTGATCTTGTCGGCATCAAAGGCGTGAAGTGGTTGACCAAGTTCGAACATTACATAGTTCGTTAAATCAACTGCCAACGAAATCGACCGCACTCCAACGGCCGCCAGACGGGACTTGATGAAATCAGGTGTTGGCGAGGCGGGGTTGTAATTACCAAGCGTGCGAAGTACCAATAGGTCGCAAGCTTCATAGTCATCACTCGCAGCTTGAATCGCAGTTCCAGCGGCTTCTGGAAGTTGCGCTAATTGCGCGCCAGGATCAACGAAGGCAACACCTTGGGAGATCGCTGCTTCGCGAGCTATGCCACGCATACTTAATGCGTAACCACGATCAGGGGTAACTGAAATGTCTAGTACCTCATCGCCAAGACCCAAGATTGGAAACGCATCGTCACCAGGTTTGCCTGCATTAACTGGCAAAACCAAAATTCCGTCATGTTCATCGCCAATGCCCAGTTCGCGAACGGAACAGATCATGCCATCAGAAATGTGGCCATAAGTTTCGCGCGTTGCAATCGTGAAATCACCTGGCAACGTGGTGCCTGGCAACGCAATTACAACTGTGTCACCTACAACAAAGTTGCTCGCGCCACAAACAATCCCGCGAATTCCCGGAGTTTGAGAATTGCCATGGGCCGCGCCTACTTCTACCTGGCACCAGCGAATTGGCTTTTTGTAACCGGTAAGTTCTTCAATTTCTTTAACGCGACCAATTACTAATGTGCCGCGAACATCGCCAACTGTGTCAACACCCTCGACTTCGAAGCCAACATTTAGCAATAATTCGGAAATTTGGCGGCCCGAAAGATTTTCCGGAATTTCGACAAACTCGCGCAACCAGGAAACTGGAATTTTCATTAGACACCAAGCCCAAATGCGCGAGTGAAGCGGACATCGCCTTCGACCATGTCGCGCATGTCAGTTATGCCATGACGGAACATCAGAGTGCGCTCAAGTCCCATGCCAAATGCAAAGCCGCTGTAAATTGTTGGATCAATACCGGTGGCAACTAGAACTTTTGGATTGACCATGCCACAGCCACCCCATTCGATCCAGCCCTCGCTGCGACAAGTGCGGCAAGGTGCATCTGGGTTATCAACCGAAGCCCCACGACATACGAAGCACTGCAAATCAACTTCAGCTGAAGGTTCAGTGAATGGGAAATAGGAAGGTCGAAGTCTGGTCACAATTCCTTCGCCAAACATTGCTTGTGCAAAGTGATTTAACGTTCCCTTGAGGTCAGCCATCGTGATGCCCTTGTCGATGACAAGACCTTCGACTTGGTGGAATACCGGTGAGTGCGTGGAATCAAGTTCGTCAGTGCGAAATACTCGGCCCGGGCAAATTACATAG
>JBEEND010000012.1:0-47221 GCA_041192345.1 Actinomycetota bacterium | reverse complement strand
CGAAGTAAAGCTTTCATATTGTGCGGTGTCGTTAATGGCACATCTTTAGTTTTTGGGTTTCGATAAAACTGCCAAATGATAAAAATAATCAAAGGCAGTATCGCCCACACCGCGAGTGCTTCTCGCCAAGATCCAAGTTGGGTTGCCAATGGATATGTTATTAACGCAGCAACAGCAGCGGAGAAAGAAATTGCTCCCGCAACCATTCCCATAACTCCACCAATGCGAGTTGGGAAATCACGACGGGCAATTAATGACGGAACAATATTTCCAACTGCGACCCCTAGTCCAATAATTATGGTGCCAAGATATAACACAACAATGAAAGGAAGTAATCGTAAATTTCCACCAACGGCTAATGCCAGCAGGGAGACAGTGATTGCTTTATTGGGACTGACTCGGTGCAGTAACCGGGGAACTAAAAGTGCACCAAGACCGAACATCAAAATTGGCAAAGTGCTAAGTAATGACCCTGCTGTCGCACTTAGTCCAAAATCCTGTCGGATTTCCGGTAAGACTGGACCGACAGAAGTGGTTAATGGTCGAAGCGTCATTGCAACAAAAAATAATGGCAGGGCCCGCAAGATAAAATCCTGCTTCTCGAGTAATTGTTTATCGCTCAAAACTCACACCTTGCTGTAGGTCTTAGTTGCCTCAAACTTAGCGGGCTCATGAAGCACACTGGCATCGGTAGTAGTTATTGAATTTGCACAAAAGTGACACCCACCCGTCCGACCTGATTTTCGACCCCACATTCGCCTACTGGAGCGTTTGCAGCGTCAATCGCTACTACTAACCCTCGCTGTGGATTTTGACCATCTGGATCAAAGTACAGGTAGGACTTACTTCTAAACCGCACCGTGCTCAACGACCAAAAGTCGTCTTACGTGGACCGCTTTGCCTGCGGCTGGCATCGGCTTATAGCAAAACAACTTCGAAGCACTGCTCTGCTATGCAATCACGGACCCGGGTGGGTGCCATACCGCCAGATTACCTCGGATCTGGTGATCCGCACAAAGTGATGGCAAAAATACTTTGCGCTCCTGCAATCCGAAGTGCCTTTGCGGCGTTACTTAACGTGGCACCTGTTGTAATTACGTCATCAATAATTACCACTGTGCCACTGACTCTGCATCGAGCCGCAAATGCGCCAGCCAGGTTTGTCGCCCGTTCGCGAGCAGTTAAGCCAACTTGATCACGAACTTCACGTCTTAAATAGAGTGCTCCTTGGCAAACTTGCAATCCCCTTTTCTGCAGGGACATTTCAGCACATAATTTTGCCATTGAGTCATAACCACGTTCGTGAATTTTTTCAATCGAACTAGGAATTGGAATCACTTGTAACGGGAGTTTAATCTGACTTTCCTCTAATGTTTTCACAAGGATTTGAGCTAAACCGGGAACTGCTCTCAGGTTCCCATTTTTATAAGTTATTAGAGTCTCCCGTAACCATCCGGAGTACTCACCTGCGCAATAAATTTTAGTTATGCCCGAATGTCTCTTGGTGGAAAATGGTTTTAGTTGCCGATTGCAGTCAAGACATATTGGTTTACCTAATCGAGCGCATAAAACACATTGTGGCGTGAATAGCAGATCGCGGTAAATTGACACCTGTAAATTGTTTCAACTTCGGACTCGATTTAAATTTGTTACTCCAAACTGTTTATTATTCGCTGGTGTGGAATTAGCGAGTAAAAAATATTCCAGTACCTTGGGTTATCTCCGACCACGAGGAAACTCTTTTTTGGTAGATAACTTGGTTTGATCCATCTACAGCTCCAACAAATATGTTTCCAGCACCATCAACAGCCAGAGTTCGGGCCCCTACTGGCAAACTACGAGTGTTAACTTTTCCGTCATTAAGTGAAATTTCAAAAAGGAGTTCCCCTCCCAGTGGGTCTGATGCAATTGCCGCTATTGAAGTTGGTGTGTTCCAGACAATATCTTTAACTTGGGTAATTTCCCGTTCGACTCTATGCAGTCCAATGATTCTCGTTTGCGTTTCCGTTCGAAAAATTGCTCCCATCGCAAGCACATCAGCAACTCCATCGGAATACACAACGGCAACACGAACTCCATCCCCAGCCACTTCTATTTGTTTAATTTGCTGGGTAGTCCCTAATTCAGAATCATCTGCAAAAACGGCCCTTACCGTTCCATCTTCAGAGATCTCTGTGATGCCTTGACCAAAATCAGCATAGAAAACTCGCCCAGAGTTATCCCAAGAAGGTCGGGAAATGACTTCGCCTTGGGCTAAGACAGTGAATGATGTTGAATCAGATTGCGCAAGCAGCAATGATTTTCTATCTAATGTTACGGCCGCAATTCTAGAACCATCTTGACTAGCTGCGCCAAACAAAAGAGCAGTTGGTGCGATGGCTCGCACTTCATCCGAGTTATCACCTATGACTAACAATTTTTCCCTACGAATTACATTCAATATGCGCAAGTCTTCACTTGGCAGCGGCGACAACCTTTCCCAATTCGTTACGTTTTGGACGGCTCCGATGTCAGACAACACAAATGGCTGCCCAGAAACTGAAATTTGCACTCCAGAAACATTCGGTAACACACTTAGTGTCCAAACTAACTGGGCTGACAAAGCCCGTCGAGTAACTTCATCAGCTCCAAGAATTTCATTCGATAAATCAACTTGTGCCACGCCATTAATAATTGGGACTGACCCGTAAGTCAATTCAGTACCTACGGGAAAGGCCGTTACCGCCACCGGAGCGAGATACGGTGATGGGCCAGCAAGAAGTGAACGCACTAGTGATGTTGCTGCACCTGAATTGCTAACTGGGACAAGTAGTGAGTCTGAAACTAAAGACGTCAGCGCGGTATTGAAAAAGTAAATAGGAAAACTTCTAAATGAGCGGTCGACGTCACCACCAGAAAGCAAAATGCCGTTGGTCAGCCTAGAAATTCGCCATTGCCCCAATTCGTCCTGAACTAATTCGAAATTACTTGATGTCTGGTCTCCTGGGTTAGCGCTAGCGTATTTGCCGAGATCAGAAATATTCCCCTGCTTTGCGGCAACTGCTACTAAATTCGGCGCGTCACCTGAAATTTGCATGGTGTTTGCGTCATAAATTTCTATTCCCGCCTCCGGGTTCCAAATACTTGCAGATTCTGGCATTAAATACTGTCTGGCAATTCCGTAGTCTTGCGCTGGATCTGCGCAAGCATCCAGGAATCCACGGACAATTAATTCGGGTGTCATACCAACACTTGGTGGGCGGGCAATTACTCGAACAAATTGTGATGTGATGTCTTCAGATATAACTTCACCAAAAAATACTTCACTGGAATTTGGTATGCCGCCACAACCCGAGAGCGTCAAGGAAAGTAAGAAAACTCCAAACTTCATATTTACTTTCATGGTGTACCTGCCGATATCGCAACTTGAATAATTTTACCCTCTTGTGTTTTTGGCAAAGACAAAACGAATTGTGCACCTTCGCCCGGCAAGCCCCAAACATCAATCTGGCCCCCATGAAGCGCTGCATCTTCAGCTGAGATGGAAAGGCCCAAACCGGTGCCGCCGAGAGTGCGCGGCCGCGCTGGATCTGCCCGCCAAAAGCGCCCAAAGACTCGTGGAATATCCGCTGGTGCGATCCCCTGTCCATAATCTCGAACTGAAATCGAAACACAAGATTCGTTCGCAGCAACCGCAACTTCAATTGCGGAACCTTCGCAATGCTCAACCGCATTAATGATGAGGTTTCTAATAATGCGTGAGACTCTGCGCTGGTCAGCAAACACTAAGGCATCTGCCGTCCCCACGAAACTAAAAGTTGTGCTGTGCTCCCGGGCGATTTGGTCAGCATCCTGCAAAATCGATTCTGTTAATTTACTTAAATCAAGTGCACCAAAAACAAGTGCTGACGCACCTGCATCAATTTTGCTCATCTCCAATAAGTCACTGAGTAAAACATCAAATCGATCTACTTGATTTCGCAGAAGTTCCGCAGAACGGGCCATGTCTGGATCGAAATCACCGCGGGCGTCGTAAATCATTTCACTTGCCATTCGCACAGTCGTTAGTGGTGTTCGCAACTCATGGGATACATCCGAGACAAATTGCTGCTGCAATTGCGAAAGTGTCTCCAGCCGAACGATTTGGCGCTGCAAACTTGTCGCCATCTCATTTACTGATCCAGCAAGGCGAGCAATGTCATCTTCTCCTCGAACTTGCATTCTTTGGTTTAAGTCACCAGAAGCGATTTGATCTGCGATCTGGGCAGCTTCTCGAACCGGTTCAGTCACTCGTGAAGTAATAAACCAGGCAAGTACAGCCAGGCTAACTAGCAAGATGATGCCAGTTATCGCTACTGCTTGCCGAATCAAATCAATGGTCTTTTGTTCTTTATCTAACGGAAAAAGTAAGTACAGTTCATATGCACCTACTCGCGGGATATTCACTGGTGAACCTACGATCAAGCCAGGCTTCGTTGTTCCACCTTCGTAGAATAAAGTTCCATATGCCCAGGCTTGCCGATCACGTTCGGTGATGGCAGTGCGAAGGTTTTCTGGTATCGAAACTTGTGAAATTAGTTCGGTACCACGCTCCGGGACTCCAACTAAATCTGGATCGCTTAGAAATAAAGCTTCATAAATTCCTGGTGAACCTGAGCGAATTGCGAGTGCCGTGATAACCGAATCAACGATTCTCGTACTATTCGGAGCAACCAGTCCCGCATCAGATGCATCGAGTAATCGCTGCACTTCCAGCCTTGCTGCTGTGGCCTCTGCTAAGGCACTTTGCTGTTTAGTTTCTAATAATCCAATCGTGACTTGATTGACCAAAATAAGTCCAACAATGCTTAAAACAATCGTGGAGACAAGAATTGTGATGGTAACAAGGCGCAATTGTAAATTTCTTCGCCAAGTTGTTGAGGGCGAAAAATTAAAATGAGCCGATGTGCTCACGAGTTAAGTTAGCCCAGCTTTGTAACCAACACCACGGACCGTTACGACAACCTGCGGGTTCTCCGGGTCTATCTCGATTTTTGCTCGAAGCCGCTGTACATGCACGTTAACTAATCTGGTGTCTGCTGAATGCTGGTATTCCCAAACTTGTTCAAGTAGAGATTCGCGGGAAAAAACCTGCCAAGGTCTCTTAGCTAATGTGAGAAGTAACTTAAACTCAAGGACCGTTAACGAAATAGGAGTTTCACCACGTTTAACGCTATGTCCTGCTATGTCAATTACTAGATCACCGACTGATATCTCATTAATTATTGGAGTTTCGATGGAGCGAAGTCGGGCGCGAATTCGAGCTAGTAACTCTTCGTTCTTAATTGGTTTAACTATGTAGTCATCGGCCCCTGATTCCAAACCAGTAACTACATCTTGGGAATCACTTCGCGCCGTCAGCATCACAATAGGCACCCCACTGATTGCCCGAATAGCGCGACAAACATCGATGCCATCTTGCCCAGGAAGCATAAGGTCCAGAAGTACCAGATCTGGCACAACGGTTGTGAAGGCGCTCATTGCCTGAATTCCATCGGCGCAGTAAGAAACTTCAAATCCTTCGCCTCGAAGCAAGATTCCAACTATCTCTGCAATTGACTGGTCGTCTTCAATGACCAATATGCGCTGGCTCATAGCTAGGCTCCTTTGCTGGCGAAGCAAGTGACTAATTGCTTTGACTTGCAAATTTACCGCACTCTGGGCAAATTGACATACCTATGGTCGCAATCGCCTTGAACATTGGCTAATCTATGGAGGTGCGATTAAAAGACCTAGCAGCTAACTTGCAAAAAGAGCTCGGAAAATTTGGCGTTATTGGCTTGATTGCCTTTTCAATCGACCTAGTGATTTTCAATTTTTTGCGCTTCGCAGGTGGTGAAGGAGTGCTATTCGACAAACCCCTAACTGCCAAAGTTATAAGTGTTCTATTCGCCACAACTTTTGCATTTGCAGGTAACCGTCATTGGACATTTAAAGATCGCAGCCGATCAACATTTAGGCGCCAATACACTTTGTTTTTTGTCTTCAATTTAATCGGAATGATAATCTCACTTTTGTGCCTCTGGGTAAGTCATTATGTCCTCGGATATGAAAGTGCGCTGGCTGACAACATTAGCGCCAATGTGATTGGGCTAGTTCTGGGAACTATGTTTCGCTTTTGGAGTTATCACAATTGGGTATTCCCTACGCAAGACGCTACGAAGGAAGATAATTTACAGGCCAACTAGGCGCCCAGAGAATGCTCAGCAATCAAAAATATTCCGAAGACTGCTGGCTTAATGCTCCGCAATTCCAAACGGCCGCCATCTGAGGCAACTTGATTTCGGGCCCAAGCTAACCCAAGTCCGTTACCACTTGTCGTGGAGCCCTTTGCCATTAACGAGTTTTCGATTTCACGGGCAATTCCCTGGCCCTCGTCACTGACTTCAATTAATACCCAAGCTTGGTAATCCTTCGCTGAGATTGTAATTTTGCCCGCACCATGTTGAATTGCATTTTCGATTAATACTGAGAGCACCTGTTCCTGAACATCGTAAGTTCCAAGTGCAATGAGATCGCTTTCGCAATCTAATTCCATTTCTCTGCCACTAGCTGTCAACCGAGATTGCCATAGTTGTTTCACTTCGATAAGAAAAGTCGAGATGTTAATTTGCGTTAAGTTGCGATCGCTTGTCGCTCGCCAAGTTTTTAGAAGTCCTTCAACCAAGTTAACTAGACGATCAACTTGGCCAAGAGCAGCCTGAGCTTCTTCATGAATTTGGGTACCCGTTGTACTTATTGCAATCTGTTCTAAGCGCAATGACAACGCAGTCAAAGGTGATCGCAGTTGATGGGAGACATCAGCCGCTAATGTGCGCTCTGAATCCAATCGACGCTGCGCTGTGTTGGCCTGTGAAAAAAGAACTTTCAATGTTTCGTCTACTTCATCCAGTCCAGTTAACTCCGGTGATAAGCTGGCGCCTTGCGAACTTATCAAATTAACCTGACGAAGCAGAGAGCTAAATGGCCTTGCGGTGACTTTGGCTAAGAGCGTGGTGATTAGAATCACCAGAGTTAGAATCAGTGCGATTGTGGCCTGGACTCCGGCACTAACTGCTGTGAGTTTTGTCCAAAGAAAAATCGATTCCCGAGAACCATTGGCGCTTTCAATCCAAAAATTAGCAACTACTCCCAATAATAGAATCCACGGAATTGTTGCTAATAAAAACGCTCTAAATAATCTTTGTTGCATGATTAAACTCGATCGAATCTAAAGCCAAGACCGCGAACCGTTGATATGTGGTCACCTTGCTGACCCAATTTTCGACGCAATGTCGAAATATGCACATCGATAAGTTTAGGCGAGCCAGTCCATTCAGTGTTCCAAATGTCTCGATACATTTGCTCTCGACTAACAACTCGCCCAGAGTTATTCATTAATAATGCTAAAAGTTTAAATTCGGTTGTGGTTAACAAAGTTGTCACTTCGTCAACCGTGCAGGTCTGCGCCACAGTATCAAGAACTATTTCATTGCCAATAATTTCAGTAACTTCATATCCTTCAGCTCGACGAGATAAAGCCCGTAATCTAGCCAGTAATTCTGAGGTCCTAAATGGCTTAATTAAGTAGTCATCTGCGCCCGCATCTAAGCCCATGACGATATCCAATGGCGAGGTGCGAGCTGTAAGCATCAATATTGGAATCTCATATTTTTGTGAACGAAGATTTCGACAGACTTCAATACCGTCCATGTCAGGTAGACCAAGGTCCAAGACAATAAGATCTGGCTTGGCAATTTTCACTTTTTCCAGCGCTGATTTGCCATCACCGACAACGGACACTGCATGTGCTGCGCCTTGCAGCGCCTGAACCAACGGTACTGAAATTTCCTTGTCGTCTTCAACAACTAAGATTCGCGCCACAGACTTGAGTTTAGTAAAGTTTTACCACTCAGGTGCGAACCTTCATTACATCGCCAGCAATTACCTCAACAAGTCCCTGCTCGGTCTCAAGTATCAAGGCGCCTGCGTTTGATATCGATTTTGCGAATCCGCTCAGCATTTCTTGGTTCAGATTAGTTACTCTGACTCGATCCCCAATAGTGCTACTCATGGAAACATATTTTTCGTGCCAATTCTCTGGGCTATCCCCTATGGTAATTTCGAGTTCCGCAAGAATTTGGGCAATTAACACCTCTCGTGAAATATCAAATCCGGCAATTGCTAATGAGGTGGCAAGCTGCGTTGGAAGTTCCGATACTTCTAAACCAGTGTTGATTCCTATCCCCACAACTACATGGTTGTTTTGAAGTTGCACCAAAATTCCGCCCACTTTGCCAAGTTCACCTGATGTCGTAGCAATCATCAAGTCATTTGGCCACTTTAATTTCGCAGCTACCCCGTGCCGAAGCAGGCAGTTATTTATCGCTACGCCTACCACCAATGGGATGGCCGAGATCGGGCAACTAAAGCGTGCGGTGGGAATTGCAACACTCAATGCAATTCCAGCGCCAAATGCACTGGTCCACTCCCGCTGTAATCTCCCCCGACCTGCCAATTGTTCATCTGCGGTGACTGCAAAAACACCAGCATCGGTAGCTTCCAATAATCGAGCAATAGCGACATCATTCGTGGAGGTTACTTGAGCCAATACCGTTATATCGCGCCAGTTTGATGATCCGTTGACCAACTCACTTAATATAAGAGCAGGATCAAGCGCTGGACGCCGGTGTCTCAAATCTTTTTTAGTCACATCGCTAGGGTAGGCGAAGGACTAGTACGGAGGAAACAGTGAGCGCCGATAAAGCCAAGAAAGCTTTCGACCTACATACGACTGCTGGAAAGATCGCAGATTTGCAGGCTCGCCGTGATGATGCGGTCAGCAAGCAGGCAGAGTCTGGCGTAAAGCAACATTCTCGGGGCAAACTCACCGCCATGGAGCGTATCGAGCGCCTCTTGGACGAGGGATCTTTTCAAGAAATTGATGGTTTAGTTCGACACCGCTCGCATAACTTTGGGTTAGAAAAAACTCGCCCCTACGGTGATGGCGTAATTACTGGCTATGGAACTATCGACGGCCGTCAAGTCTGTGTTTTTGCGCAAGACTTCACGGTATTCGGTGGATCACTTGGTGAAGTATTCGGTGAAAAAATTTGCAAAGTTATGGACCTCGCTCTTAAGACTGGTGTGCCAATGATTGGAATAAATGATTCCGGTGGTGCGCGTATTCAGGAAGGCGTTGTCTCCTTAGGTTTGTATGGCGAAATTTTCAAACGTAATGCACACGCCTCTGGTGTGATTCCGCAAATTTCACTAGTTCTTGGGCCATGCGCTGGTGGCGCAGTTTACTCTCCAGCGCTTACTGACTTCATTGTCATGGTTGATCAGACCTCACATATGTTTATTACTGGACCGGAAGTAATTAAAACTGTTACGGGCGAGGAAGTTGCCTTTGAAGACTTAGGTGGGGCTCGAACGCACAACACTAAGTCCGGCGTTGCGCACTACATGGCCAGCGATGAAGATGATGCGCTCGATTATGTCAAGAACTTACTGTCATTTTTACCAAGCAACAACATGGACGAAGTCCCATACGTTGAGGTCGAAGCAGATCTAGAAACTTCAGATCTCGATCTAACTTTGGACACCATAATTCCAGATTCACCAAATCAGCCATATGACATGCACAAAGTTATCGAAGCAATTGTCGATGACGGTGAATTCTTAGAAACCCAAAGCATGTTCGCGCCAAATATTATTTGTGGTTATGGCCGAGTTGAAGGTCGACCTATTGGTGTGGTTGCAAGCCAACCAATGCAGTTCGCAGGAACCCTTGACATTGATGCAAGTGAGAAAGCGGCTCGCTTCGTTAGGACTTGTGACGCTTTCAATGTTCCAGTTCTTACCTTGGTAGACGTACCAGGCTTTTTGCCAGGCGCTGATCAAGAATGGCAAGGAATCATTCGTCGCGGGGCTAAGTTGCTTTACGCTTACGCCGAAGCAACTGTGCCACTGATAACCATAATTACTCGCAAGGCTTACGGCGGTGCATATGACGTGATGGGTTCCAAGCACCTAGGGGCTGACATCAACTTGGCTTGGCCAAGTGCCCAGATTGCGGTCATGGGCGCACAAGGCGCAGTAAACGTTTTGTACCGCAAGGAACTAGCTGACGCTAAGAAACCAGATGAAGAGCGTGCTCGCTTATTGGAAGAATACGACGATAAGTTTGCAAATCCTTATGTCGCAGCTGAACGCGGATACATAGATCGCGTTATTTTGCCGCACGAAACCCGGGTTAGCGTTGTCAAGGCACTTCGTTCACTGCAAGGTAAGCGCCAAATTCTGCCTCCTAAAAAGCATGGAAACATCCCGCTGTGAGTCAGGATTTCAAGGTTGTTCGGGGCCAACCCGATCCACAAGAACTTGCTGCAGTAATCATGGTCATTACTGCGCAAGCCGCGCAACAAGCGCAAACCAGAAAACAGAGTTCACTTCGCCCAGAATGGAACGCACCGCATCGCAGCGTACGTAAATCATTCGAGCACGGCGCTGGAACTTGGCGTCGCTCTGCGCTGCCACATCCTTACTAGAGCCACGCCACTTACAAAATGTTACGCACCGTATTACTTGCCTCGGCCTCAATTTCACGTTACTCCCTATTAACCAACGCTGGTATCACCCCACTGGTCCAAGTAAGCCATGTTGATGAGGAAGAAATTGCGGCTGCTCTTTCCCCCATTAGTACGCAGAAATTGTGCATCGCGTTAGCTAAAGCTAAAGGTGAATCAGTTTGCGCCAACATCACAGTCACCGAAGATCGAGCTTTATTAGTTATCGCAGCTGATTCGATGCTGGAATTTGCTGGTCAGTCTCTAGGTAAGCCAGGTACACCAGAAATAGCAACCGCTCGCTGGAAGCAGATGCGGGGCAAATCCGGCTACTTGCACACTGGACACTGGGTTAAGGATTTGGTAACTGGTGAAGTTAGATCTGGCGCAGCTGGCGCAAAAGTTGAATTCGCAGATATTTCTGATGCTGAAATCGCTGCATATGTTGCAAGTGGCGAGCCACTTGAAGTTGCAGGCGGATTTACGCACGAGGGTAAAAGCGCAGCTTTTATAACTCGCATGACCGGTGATAGCCCTGCAGTGGGCGGGATATCACTGGCACTTTTGCGCGAATTTGCTAAGGATATGAGCATTGAATGGACGCAACTTTGGGACTAATAGACTTAGTTAACTAATGACTTAAGTTTTGAATTTCAAGGAGTTTACGTGGGCGCCAATCGCAAGATTGAAAAAGTTCTGATTGCAAATCGTGGCGAAATCGCAATTCGCGTGGCACGTGCTTGCGCCGATTCTGGCATTGCCAGTGTGGCAGTTTACGCAGAACCGGATCGAGACGCCCTACACGTCAAAGTTGCAGATGAAGCTTTTGCTCTTGGTGGCTCTACTGCTGGCGAAAGCTACCTCGTAATTGAAAAACTTATTGATGCAGCTAAGAAATCTGGTGCTAATGCAGTTCACCCAGGATATGGATTTCTGTCAGAAAATGCCGATTTCGCGCAGGCTGTTATTTCTGCTGGTCTGATTTGGATTGGTCCCCCACCGCAAGCAATTCGTGACCTTGGTGACAAAGTTTCAGCTCGTCACATTGCCGCGCGCGCTGGCGCCCCGCAAGTACAAGGAACTCCCGATCCAGTTAAAGACAGTAGTGAAGTAGTTGCATTCGCAAAAGAACATGGTCTGCCAATCGCAATCAAGGCAGCATTCGGTGGAGGTGGTCGCGGCCTAAAAGTTGCGCGCAACCTAGAGGAAATCCCCGAGTTATTTGAATCTGCAGTTCGGGAAGCCGTTGCTGCATTTGGTCGCGGTGAATGTTTTGTCGAGCGTTATTTAGATAACCCACGTCACGTTGAAACGCAATGTCTGGCCGATGAGCACGGCAACGTAGTTATCGTCTCAACTCGCGATTGCTCATTGCAGCGTCGACACCAAAAACTCGTGGAAGAGGCGCCTGCGCCATTCCTGTCGCAAGCCCAAATCGATGAACTTTATTCCTCAAGTAAAGCCATCATGAAGGAAGCAAAGTATGTTGGCGCTGGAACCTGTGAATTCTTAATCGGACTAGATGGAACTATTTCATTCTTGGAAGTTAATACCCGCCTGCAGGTGGAACACCCAGTCTCGGAAGAAGTTGCTGGCATTGACTTAGTGCGCGAGCAATTTCGCATTGCTCAAGGTGAAGCATTAGGTTATGGCGATCCAGAGCTCCGCGGTCATTCCATAGAATTTCGAATTAATGGCGAAGATCCAGGTCGCGGTTTCCTGCCAGCTCCAGGTTCACTTACTGTTTGGAATCCACCAAGTGGTCCAGGTATTCGCTTAGACGCTGGTTTTGAAAAGGGCGATGTAATCGGTGGCAATTTCGATTCCCTACTTGCCAAACTCATAGTTACTGGCAAAACTCGCCAAGAAGCACTTGAGCGATCTCGCCGCGCACTTGCGGAATTTGAAATCGATGGCATTGCTACCGCGCTTACTTTCCACCGTGCGGTTGTCAGCGACCCAGCATTTGCCCCCGCTGATCCAACTACGCCATTTTCAGTTCACACTCGTTGGATCGAAACGGAATTCAATAACACGATTCCCGCTTTTGTTGGGGCAGCTGGCGACTTAGCTGAGCCTGCCCAGCGCACTCCAATCACTGTTGAAGTTGATGGCCGTCGAATCGAAGTTATCCTGCCTTCAGACATGTCTCTTGGTTCTGGTGGTGGCGCTAAGAAACCAGCCCGCAAAATTGGTAAAAAATCTGGCGCAGCAGGTAGTGGGGATTCAGTAGTAGCCCCAATGCAGGGAACAATCGTAAAAATTGCAGTAACTGAAGGGCAAGAAGTTGCCCAAGGTGATCTCGTTATTGTTTTGGAAGCAATGAAAATGGAGCAACCCCTGACTGCTCACAAGTCAGGAATTATTTCCGGATTAACTGCCGAAGTTGGCGCAACAGTGGCAACTGGAACTGAACTGATGGAAATTAAGTAGTAATTTCGATCACGGTAAGCCTGATGGAAATTAAGTAGTAATTTCGTTCACGATAAGCCTGATGGAAATTAAGTAGTAAATTCTAGTTAGAAAATGTCTGGTGGGCTATAACGGCCCCAGACTTCGCGTAACGCATCAGCAACTTCGCCGCCACTGGCTTGCGCCGCAAGGGCTTGCTTCATGGGGTACATCAAGTTATCAGTGGACTCTGCCGCTTTTTTAATTGCATCTAGTGCGCGCGTTACTTCAGTGTTGTCACGGGAAGCCCGAATGGCGGCTAGGCGAGCAACTTGCTGCTCTCCAATTGCAGGATCTACGCGAAGTGGTTCATATTTTTCTTCTACATCAATTGCAAATTTGTTTACGCCAACAATGACACGCTCACCTTTGTCGATTTGAAGTGCGTAATCGTAGGCCGAAGTCTCGATTTCATTTTTCTGGAACCCAACTTCAATCGCTTTAGTTGCGCCACCAAATTCTTCGACCTTGCCCATCAAGCGCAAGATCTCAACTTCAATTTCGTCAGTCAAGGCCTCAACGACGTATGAGCCGGCAAATGGATCAACTGTTGTGGTGATGTCAGTCTCGTAAGCCAATACTTGCTGGGTACGTAGTGCTAGCCGAGCAGCTTTTTCGGTAGGAAGCGCAATCGCTTCATCAAAAGAATTCGTGTGTAGTGACTGAGTTCCACCTAATACTGCGGCTAAACCTTGCACAGCTACGCGTACTAAATTAACTTCGGGTTGCTGCGCTGTTAATTGCACGCCTGCAGTCTGTGTATGAAAACGCAGCATCTGGCTTTTTGGATTAACTGCTTTAAATTCATCTTTCATCACGCGAGCCCAAATCCGACGTGCAGCTCGAAACTTTGCCACCTCTTCCAAAAGCGTGGTGCGGGAAACAAAAAAGAAAGCTAATCGCGGCGCAAAATCATCAACTTGCATCCCGGCGGCAATCGCTGCGCGCACATATTCAATGCCATTAGAAAGTGTGAAAGCGATTTCTTGCGCAGGAGTCGCGCCTGCTTCACCCATGTGATATCCAGAAATTGAAATGGTATTCCATCTTGGAATTTCTTTGGCGCAGTATGCGAAAATATCAGTGGTTAAGCGCAGCGATTGTGCGGGTGGGTAAATGTAAGTTCCACGCGAAATATATTCCTTTAGAACATCATTTTGAATTGTGCCATTTAGTGCAGAGCCGGCAATGCCCTCACCTTCGGCAACCAATTGATACATCAAAAGTAAAGTCGCTGCTGGTGAGTTAATTGTCATCGAAGTTGAAACTTGATCCAATGGAATGCGATCAAATAGCACCTTCATATCTTCAACCGTGTCGATTGCCACGCCCACTTTGCCAACTTCACCCTGGGCAAGTTGGTGGTCCGAGTCATAACCCATTTGAGTTGGTAGATCGAAAGCAACACTTAAGCCAGTTGTGCCAGCAGCAAGTAGTTGGTGGTATCGCTCGTTTGATTCAGCTGCCGTGCCAAAACCCGCATATTGACGCATGGTCCAAGGACGACCCGTGTACATCGAGGGATAGACGCCGCGAGTGTAAGGAAATGAGCCAGGCTCGCCTAGTTCAGTATCTGGCTCCCAGCCCGCGCGCGATTTTGGTCCATAGACCGGATCAATTGGCAGGCCTGATTGCGTAATCCCCATAATTGCAAGATTAGTCGGATTTGCGGCGACTAATTGTGTTTCCTAGCCAGACAAGTGGATCGTACTTCTTGTCGACCACACGCTCTTTCATAGGAATGATCGCGTTATCGGTGATCTTGATGTGCTCTGGGCACACATCAGTACAGCACTTGGTGATGTTACACATGCCCAGGCCATGCTCTTCTTGCGCTGCCTTGGTGCGGTTGAGCTGATCCAGCGGATGCATGTCGAGTTCGGCAATTCGAATGAAGAATCGAGGCCCAGCAAACTGTGGCTTATTTTCTTCGTGGTCGCGAATTACGTGACAAGTGTCTTGGCATAGGAAACATTCAATGCACTTGCGGAATTCTTGACTGCGCTGAACATCGATTTGTTCCATGCGGTACTCGCCTGGCTTTAAGTTCTCTGGTCCCTTGAATGCTGGAATCTCGCGCGCTTTTTGGTAATTGAAGGAAACGTCAGTGACTAGATCCTTAATGACTGGAAATGCACGAAGTGGGGTTACCGTAACGGTTTCGTCTTCGGCAAAAGTGTTCATGCGTGTCATGCACATCAAGCGAGGCTTGCCGTTAATTTCAACACTGCAAGATCCACACTTTCCTGCTTTACAGTTCCAACGAACTGCTAAGTCAGGTGTTTCAGTTGCCTGCAAGCGGTGAATGACGTCAAGAACAACTTCGCCCTCACTTACTTCAACTTTGTGGTCTTCGAGTTGACCGTCAGCACTGTTACCACGCCAAATTCGCATCGATGCTAAGTAACCCATTAGTTGCCTCCCACTCCAAGCTGCGCCAGTTCTTCGGGCAGCAAGTATTTCTTTAATTCTTCAACATCAAATAGTGAGGCAAGTTCATTTGGCATAGGCGGCAATGACTCACGCTTAGTGCTGACCTTGGAACCATCCCATGAAGTTATGACGTGAATTGCGCGCCACTTTGGATCCATAGTTGGGAAGTCATCGCGAGTGTGACCACCACGGGATTCTTCGCGCTCCAAAGCAGACTTCGCAATGGCTTCACTTACCACCAACATGTTCATTAAATCAAGAGCAATGTGCCAGCCCGGATTAAACAGGCGATCTCCGGTCACACTGACGTTCTTCGCGCGAACCTTCATGGCATCAAGTTTTTCAATTGCCTGCGTCATTTCTGCCCCAACGCGAATAATGCCCACTAAGTCGTTCATCATCTGCTGAAGTTCGTAATGTACTGCGTAAGCGTTTTCCTTGCTTTCTCCATTAAATGGTGCAACTGCTGTTGCTATCGCACTTTCAATGTCGGACTGAGCTAGCGCCGGCTTGGAACTAAGTCCAGCCACATATTCACTAGCGCCCATTCCAGCGCGGCGACCAAAGACTAACAAGTCAGAAAGTGAATTTCCGCCAAGGCGATTAGAGCCATGCATGCCACCGGCTACTTCGCCAGCCGCAAATAATCCTGGCACTCCAGTTGCTGCGCCAGTATCTGGGTCAACTTGAACCCCGCCCATCACGTAGTGACAAGTAGGTCCAACTTCCATGGCTTGCTTAGTGATGTCCACATCAGCAAGTTCCTTAAACTGATGCCACATCGAAGGAAGGCGAGCCTTAATTACTTCTGGCGAAAGTCTGGTCGAGACATCCAGGAACACTCCACCATGCGGTGAGCCACGACCTGCTTTAACTTCAGTATTAATAGCGCGCGCCACTTCATCGCGCGGCAAAAGTTCTGGGGGACGTCTGTTGTTTTCTGGATCGGTATACCAGCCATCAGCTTCGGCTTCAGTGTCTGCGTACTGTTTTACGAATACCGGTGGGATGTAATCGAACATGAAACGGCGGCCCTCGGAGTTACGAAGTACCCCGCCATCGCCTCGAACCGACTCAGTTACCAAAATACCTTTAACGCTTAGTGGCCAAACCATGCCAGTTGGATGGAATTGAATAAATTCCATGTGCATTAAGTTGCCACCAGCTTTTAAAGCTAGGGCGTGGCCATCGCCAGTACCCTCCCACGAGTTGGAAGTGACTTTAAATGATTTGCCAATTCCGCCCGTAGCTAGGACTACTGCAGGTGCTTCAAATACAACGAATTCGCCAGACTCACGCCAGTAACCAAGTGCGCCCGAAACTTTGCCATCTGTTTTAAGAATTTCGGTAATAGTTAGCTCGGCGAACACCTTTATTTTGGATTCATAGTCACCGGTTTCAGCAAAATCTTCTTGCTGCAAAGAAACTATCTTCTGCTGCATGGTGCGGATTAATTCCAAACCAGTGCGATCGCCCACATGCGCTAGTCGAGGGTACTCATGTCCGCCGAAGTTACGCTGACTAATTTTGCCTTCTGGCGTGCGATCAAACAATGCGCCATAGGTTTCAAGTTCCCAAACTCGATCTGGTGATTCCTTGGCATGTAGTTCAGCCATGCGCCAGTTGTTCTGAAACTTTCCACCGCGCATTGTGTCGCGAAAGTGAACCATCCAGTTGTCTTTGCTATTTACGTTACCCATGCTGGCAGCAATGCCACCTTCTGCCATAACGGTGTGGGCTTTTCCAAACAACGACTTACAAATGATCGCGGTGCGCAGGCCGCTAGCACGCGCTTCAATTGCAGCGCGAAGTCCAGCGCCACCAGCACCAATGATTAGGACGTCGTATTGGTGACGTTCAAATTCAGCCATGTGTTTTCAAATCCCCTTTAGAAGATGTAGAAGTTTGTGATTTGACCGGTTGCAACGCTGCGAACGTAAAGATCGCATAATGCAACGCCGATAAGTGATACCCAAGCAAATTTTGGATGATGCGGATTTAGGGTCGAAACGAAAGTCCACATCTTGTATCGCACTGGATGTGCGCTGAAGTGCTTTAAGCGACCACCAACAGCGTGACGGCAAGAGTGACAGGAGAGGGAGTACATCCACAAGAAGATGGCATTTGCTAGAAGCACCAGTGTGCCAACGCTCATATGCCCCCATTCACCTGCGGGATTTTTGAAAGCAATTATGGCGTCATACGTCAGAATTATGTTGAAAATTAATCCGGCAAAGAAGAAATAGCGGTGCGAGTTTTGCAGCAAAAGTGGTTGGCGGGTTTCGCCAGTGTATTTCTTGTGTGGTTCAGCAACTGCGCACGCAGACGGAGACATCCAAAACGCGCGGTAATAAGTTTTGCGGTAGTAGTAGCAAGTTAAGCGAAAGCCCAGTGGGAAAACCAAAATCAATAGTGCTGGTGAAAGCGTCCACCAGTCACCAAATGGAGTTCCTAGAATCGCAGCTTCCGGCGGGCACGATGTTGCTAAGCAGGGTGAGTAAAACGGGGAAACTAAATGATCCACGTAGTAAAAGTCATTTTCAAATGCGCGCCAAGTGGAATATGCAATAAATGAAAGCAGAACTAAGACAGAAATAAGTGGGGAAATCCACCACTTATCTGTGCGCAGATGCCTTACGCCGATCTTCGCGCGCCCTGGAGCGCCAACGCCATTTTCCATAGATTTCAAAGCCATAGCCCCGAGTTTAAGGTCAAACCCTTGCGCCTGCAGGGGAGCCTAGGGATTTAGTAACGTGATATGTCGCACAAAATTTAGCGGAAAAGCTCAGTTTCTAGTTCCGCCACATCCGCAACTATTGCCACTGCGCCAGCGGCAGCAAGCTCAGCCCGATCCCCATATCCATAGAGAACTCCGATCCCTGGAATTGCGTGTTCCTTAGCGCCCAAAATGTCGTGCTCACGGTCGCCAATCATTACGATTTTTGTCCCATCGCACATCCGAAGTTCTGCCAAGGCATGGGAAATAACTTGGGCCTTAGTGCCTCTTAACTCCCCAGACTCATCGGAGCCAGCAATCACATCGAAGTGCTGATCCAAGTTGAAGTGTTGCAAAATCTTGATCGCAGCATAATCAACCTTTGAAGTTGCTACTGCAACTCTTTTCCCTGCTTGCGTTAGCCGTTCTAGTAATTCAGGGATTCCTGGATAAACCGAGTTTTCAAACGCACCAGTTACGTTGTAGTACTCGCGATATAACCTGACGGCTTCAACAGTTTGCTCCTGCGACATGCCTGCGTAGTCAGCAAATGATGTCCAAAGTGGTGGACCTAAGTATTTCTTTAACAAGGCATCATCTGGTTTTTCAAACTTCATTTTTTCCAATGCGTAAAGAACGCCATTAGCAACACCTAAACCTGAATCAGTGAGAGTGCCATCTAAATCAAAAAGTATTACGTCATAACTCATGGGTGAACGAAGCCAAGCTTGTCGTGCACATCGGCAAGAGTTTTACTTGCGATCTCACGCGCGCGTACCGCGCTTGTTTGCATCAATCTTTCAATTTCACCAGGATCTGACATAAACGAATCAACTTTTATTTGGAATGGTTCCACAAAACTTAGGACTGCTGCGGCAGTTTCTTTCTTTAAGTCGCCGTACATCCGACCTTCAAAACTTTTCACTAAATCAACAATCGCAGTTCCGGTATACGCTGACATTATTGTCAGCAAATTTGATACTCCAGCTTTATTAACCGGATCAAAGGCAACTACCGAATCTGAATCCGTCACTGCTGACTTAATTTTCTTTTCAGTGGTCTTAAGCGGATCTAACAAATTAATGCAACCACTAGGAGATGACTTACTCATTTTTGCTGTTGGATCTTGCAGGTCTTGAATTTTTGCCGTTCCTTTTACTATGTGAGCTTCGGGAACTGTAAAGGTGTCACCAAAGCGGCTATTAAATCGAATTGCCAGGTCACGAGTTAGTTCTAGATGTTGACGCTGGTCCTCGCCAACTGGAACTGCATTAGCTTGATAAAGCAAAATATCTGCTGCTTGCAAAATTGGATAAGTAAGCAATCCAAGGCTGGCACCAGTGGCACCACCTTTTGCAGATTTATCCTTAAATTGCGTCATTCGATTAGCTTCACCTAAACCAGTGATAGTAGACATAACCCACATCAGTTGCGCGTGCTCGGGAATGTGACTCTGCACTATCAGGGTCGATTTATTTGGATCAATTCCTAAGGCGAGTAGCTGGGCATAAGACAGCAGAGTTCGCTGGCGCAGAGTTTTTGGATCCTGTTCAACTGTGATGGCATGCATGTCAGCAATGAAGTAAACGCATTCATGTGTTTCCTGCATGGCGACCCAATTTTGCAACGCGCCCAAGTGATTACCAACATGGAAACTATCGGAAGTTGGCTGAATGCCAGAAAGTACGCGCGGTGTCATTACCCTATTGTGGCAGAACGAACCACTCGAATTCGTGACACCCGACGACCGTCCATTTCCAGGACGCTCAAGGTACCTGATTCAACAACAATCTCGTCACCAACCATTGGGATTCGACCCAGTTGCGATGCAAGGAAACCGGCAGCCGTGTCGTATGGTCCCTCCGGTAATTCCATCAAAGTTTCTTCTAGGAAGTCGTCAAGGTTTAGTAAACCATCGACAACCATATCTTTACCAAGCGGGATCACACCTTCAGATGCATCCGTATCGTATTCATCACGAATATCTCCGATTAGTTCTTCAACCAGATCTTCCATAGTGATGATTCCAGCGGTACCACCATACTCATCGACAACTATGGCCAGGTGTGCGTTAGTTGCACGCATATCAGTCAGTGCCGGAATTACTCGTTTGATACCCGGCAGGCGGGCAACATCGCGAACTAAATCCCCAACTCGAATCGAACGCTCCCGAATTTCTGGATCAAGCAGATCTCTAACGTGTACAAACCCAAGAACATCATCCTCAGAATTATCAAATACTGGGTAACGCGAATGAGGTTTATCCGCAACAATCTTTACTGCTTTATAAACTGGCAAATCTGCGTCCAGGAAAGCGACTTCCGTTCTTGGAATCATAATCTCGCGAATCTCCCGATCCCCTGCTTCGAAAACATCATCGATAAGTTCGCGTTCGGCATGAGTCAAGTCTTGCTGCATGGCTACCATGCCACGTAATTCTTCGCCTGAAATTTGTTCCTTACCCGCTTTGGGATCACCACCCAAAATCCGAAGGAGTGCATCCGAGGATTTTGACAGCAACCAAATGAATGGCGCGGTAACTTTTGCAATGAAATCAACGGGCGTGACTAACAAAAGCGCATAACGTTCGGCATGTTGAATTGCTAAGCGTTTTGGTGTCAATTCACCGACGACCAATGACAAATAGGCAATCAAAACTGTGGCAGCAATGAAGGAAATAGTTTCGGCTGCGCTTTGGCTAAGCCCCCAGCTAACTATCTGGGGACTAAAGATTGGCACTATTTTTGACGCGCCATAGCCCGCTGAAAGAAAGCCAGCAAGTGTTACCCCTACTTGCACAGCACCTAAGAAGCGATTGGGATCAAGCATTAATTTTTCGAGGCGACGCCCACGCCGACCAGTGGCTGCAAGTTTTTTCACTTGGCTATCTCGTAGCGTAATTAATGCCGTCTCAGCAGCAGCGAAAACACCGCCCACGATTGTGAAGAGTAGAACTATGGCCATGGTTTGCCAAAAAGTACTCATATGCCTAATTCTACAAGTTAAAGTGAGCGGTCACTGGCGCATGATCGCTCCAACGCTGCGCATAAGTATTGGCTCTACCCACAACCACATTCGTGCAATGTGGGGCTAATGCGCTATTAGCAACGTGATAATCGATTCGCCAGCCCGCATTGTTATCAAAAGCTTGGCCGCGCCAGGACCACCAGGTGTAGGGGCCTTCCACTTCGCCAGCAACTTTTCTACCCAAGTCAACAACGCCCAGTTTTTCAAACCACTTATCAAAGTAAGCACGTTCCTGCGGTAAAAATCCAGCGTTGGTGACGTTGCCTTTCCAATTTTTAATATCAAGTTCCCGATGTCCAACATTGAAGTCACCGCTTGCCAAAAATAAGCCGTCACTTTTTTGTGCTGCTTGAAACTTTTTAGTCAAAGCATCAAGGAAGCGATACTTTTCTTGTTGGACCGGCTTTTCAGCGTCACCAGAATGAACATAGACCGAAGCCACCGTCAGGGGTCCCTTTTTGGTGTCAATGTCTGCTTGCACCCAACGGCCAGTTTCGGCAAATTCTTTTGGACCCACACCCTTCTTAATGTTCGTGAGTTTTCGAGTGCTTAAAATTGCAACACCCGCATGACCCAACCGAGAACTAAAATCGTGAGCGATGTGTAAATCAGATAGTCCAGCGGTCGCTAAGACCTCTTGAAGTTGCTGCGTAGTAGCTCGCACTTCTTGCAGGCAAACGACATCTGCGACACCAGAATCGAGCTGGGACTTAATCCAGTCAAACCCACCGCGCTTAAGTGATGCGCGAACTCCGTTAGCATTCGCCGAAATCACACCGAGCATAAATTAAGCCGACATTGCTTTCTGTAGATTTTCATTAATTGCAGAAAGAAATTCTTCAGTCGTTAAGAAGGGTTGATCTTTGCTTATGAGGCGTGCTAGATCTTTTGTCATCTTGCCACTTTCTACCGTTTCAATGCACACCCGCTCTAGGGTTTCGGCAAAGTTTGTGACCTCTGGGGTGCCATCTAACTTGCCTCGATGCGCCAATCCTTGGGTCCAAGCAAAAATTGATGCAATTGGATTTGTCGAAGTTGGTTTGCCTTGTTGATGTTGGCGGTAGTGACGAGTCACTGTGCCATGAGCTGCTTCAGCTTCAACGGTTTTTCCATCTGGTGTCATTAACACTGAAGTCATTAAGCCAAGTGAGCCAAAGCCTTGGGCCACAGTGTCAGACTGCACGTCGCCGTCGTAGTTCTTGCAGGCCCAGACGTAGCCACCTTCCCACTTCATTGCGCAGGCAACCATGTCATCAATCAAACGATGCTCGTAAGTTAGTCCAGCAGCATCGAATTCTGCTTTAAATTCAGTTTCAAAAACTGACTGGAAAAGATCTTTGAATTGGCCATCGTATGCCTTCAAGATTGTGTTCTTAGTCGAAAGATAGACCGGATAGTTGCGAGTCAAGCCATAACGTAATGAGGCTCTTGCGAATTCTCGGATTGATTCATCAAGGTTGTACATGCCCATTGCCACACCAGAAGATGGGAAATCGAAAACATTTAATTCCATTGGTGCCCCGCCATCAGCAGGAGTAAAAGTCATAGTTAGCGCGCCGGCGCCCGGAATTTTTACATCAGTTGCTTTGTACTGATCTCCGTATGCATGGCGACCAATAATGATTGGCTTTGTCCAACTTGGGACCAGCCGTGGGATGTTACTTATGATGATCGGCTCCCGGAAAATAACGCCACCCAGGATATTGCGGACTGTGCCATTAGGCGATTTCCACATTTTCTTTAAACCAAATTCTTCAACACGCGCTTCATCAGGTGTGATTGTGGCGCATTTAATTCCAACCCCATGCTTCTTAATAGCATTGGCAGCGTCAATTGTTACTTGATCATCTGTGGCATCGCGATTTTCCATGCCTAAGTCGTAGTAATCAATATTGATGTCAAGGTAAGGCAGAATCAACTGCTCTTTAATAAAGGACCAAATGATACGGGTCATCTCGTCGCCATCAAGGTCAACAACTGTGCCTTTTACTTTGATTTTTGACATAAGTTACAGACCTGCTACATCGGCTTGTTTTTCACGGACAGCTTCAGCAGCAACTTTGAGTTCAGCTAATTCGCTGGGAGTTAATTCGGTTTCGACAACTTTGCGTACGCCACCTTTACCAATTTGTGCCTCAACGCCAAGGTAAACACCGTTGATTCCATACTCGCCATCAACCCAAGCGCACACTGGCATTACTGCGCCAGAATCTTCAATCACTGCTTTAGCCATTCGAGCTGCTGCTGCTGAAGGCGCGTAGTAAGCCGAACCAGTTTTTAGCAAGGCAACAACTTCAGCGCCACCATTTCGAGTACGGACTACTAAGTCTTCAATTTTTTCAGCAGATAACAAATCAGCAAGCGCTTTACCGTCCACGGTGCAACGAGAAGGCACTGGGACCATGGTGTCGCCATGTGAACCCAAGGTAAGTGTCTTGACGCTAGCGACTGGAACTTTTAGTTCCTCAGCTACAAAGTTTGTAAAGCGCGCAGTGTCTAACATGCCCGCTTGACCAAGTACTCGCTCTTTTGGAAATCCACTTGCTAGCTGGGTCAGTGCAGTCATCTCATCAAGTGGATTCGAAACTACGATGATGACGGCGTTTGGCGCATGCTTAGCAACATTCTCAGCTACACCACGAACAATTTTTGCATTAGTTTCAATTAAGTCCATGCGACTCATTCCTGGCTTACGAGGAAGTCCAGCAGTAATTACTACAACGTCTGAGCCCGAAATTGCTTCGTAGCCGCCGCCTTCAACTGTTGTTGTTTGACCAACAACTTTGGTTTCAAATCCCTCAATCGCACGGGACTGATTCATATCAAGTGCCAGACCCTCAGCTTTTCCATCGAGAATGTCGGTTAACACCAAAGTGTCCACGATGTTGTATTCCGCGATCCGAAGCGCAGTTGTTGAGCCATAGAACCCAGCGCCTACAACAGTTACTTTGCCAGCCATAAAAAATCCTTAAAGTGAAAGTATCTTGACGTCAAGACACTTTTATTCTAGTCCAATTATATGTTTTGCCATTCAACTGGTACGCGCTGGCAACTAGATTGGGGTGGAAGTCCTAAAACCTGGAGCGAACATGATTAATTACGACGATTTTGATGCCTTAACTTTTGATTGTTATGGCACTTTAATTGACTGGGAATCTGGAATTTTATCTGGTTTAAAGGTGGCCTTGGGTTCAGGTATCCAATCCGAATCTGATGCGCAGTTACTGGCGAGATTCGCTCACCATGAGCATGCTGCAGAAGTTCCTTATAAAAATTACCGCGAAGTTCTAGGTCTGACATCGCGCATGCTGGCTGGAGAGCTTGGCTTAGAAATATCGCCAGAACAGGAAGCCGCATTTGGTGCAAGTGTTCTGGATTGGCCAGCTTTCCCAGATTCGCACGACGCGCTAGCGTCTCTTCAGAAGCGTTACAAATTAGTGGTCATTACAAATTGTGATGATGATCTGTTTGCTGCATCTGCCGCCCGACTTGGTATAACTTTTGATGAAGTGATCACTGCGGCGCAAGTTGGGTCCTACAAGCCAAACATAGAAAACTTTCACTTTGCTCATGAAAAAATTCAACGTACTCTTGGAATCTCAAAAGATCGCATTTTGCATGTGGCACAAAGTCTGTTTCATGACCATGCACCAGCCAAAAGTATTGGCATGACTACGGTTCATATTAAGCGCAGGGGAAATGGCGCTGCCCCACAAGCTAGCGCAACACCTGATGCCGTTTTTGCAGACATGAAGTCGTTTGCCGAAAGTGTTACTGAGTCTTAACTTTTTTCTTTCCGCTGGCAAGTACAACGGCGGCGCCTGTCATAGATATGCCAAGTAGTAATTGCCACGTGATGTTTGTAACTGCAGTTGGGAACACAACATCCATCAAGATTGCACCCGATAGTTGACCCACTACCGAAGTCAGCGTGAATAAAAAGACACCAAGTGTCTTAGCCATGAATGCAGCAGTCAGAACAAAAATTACCCCGAACGGTCCTCCGAGCCAGATGATTGGATTTTCCCAAGGCATTGGCGGAACGATGATTACTTGTGGTGAGATTTGCTGCTTCACGCCAAAAACAATTATCAATACGACAAATCCAACTATGAAGTTGACCATTGCGGCCGCAGCCGGCTGTCCCGTGAAATTTGCAATCTGGCCATTTAGTGCGGGCTGTGTTGCCACCAGTGCGCCAGCTGCAAAAGCAATCAATACAGCGCCGAATGCAAACTCACTCTTTGAACCCTGCCCTAATACCGAAACAAAGACGCCGAGAATGCCCAGAATTGCAGCGCCCACTCGAGCTAGGGTTACGGCTTGCTTGCCTGCCGGGCCAATGCCAATCTTGTCGACTAGTAGAGCGGCTGATGTCTGACCGGCAACGGCCGCGACAGTAAAGATTGCCACACCAACTACTTGAACTAAGCCACTCTGCGTAGCAACAAAAAATGCCCCGGAGAGTCCGCCAAATAGCTGCCAACGACGCAATGTACCCGCTCGAACCAAACTCGGAATCCTAAAAAAGCCTTTACGAATTGGTCGACTAAATATCATCATCACGGCAAGAATGACCAGACCTGTTGCGAAGTTTATTAACGCAGTTACAAGTGGATACTCAGTAAACAAATTTAACTCACTATTAATTGATGATTGCGCAGTAATGATTACTGATGCAACGAAGGTAATTATGATATGTGAAAATTTGATTCCAGATTTTTTTCCATGTTTTGCCGTCATTAAATTACTTGCTCCCCTGTGGCACTACAAGTGCCAATATCAATAAAAAAGTTCCAAGTGTCGCCAGAACTGTCAAATCAATGCGCCGCCGACGAATTCTTAGCCAACCCGCTTTCGAATCAGGCAGTCGAAGTCTTAATAGAAATGCCAGCAAAACATTCAGCGACAGCAAGATTGCACCGGATCTGAAATCAACAAATACGACAACTGCGAGCGCGATGAGGATTCCGGCATAGACCACAAGAATCGGCCATTGTTTGCGCGCAAAATTTTTCATAACTTTCCTATCCTGCCAGTTATTTAGGTAGTTATGTGGCAGGCCTAGTATCCCTTTCATTAATGAAAGAAATGTCGGGTTCCTGTGAAATACATGGTGACTCCAGCCTTACTTGCCGCTTCGATAACTTGCGCATCTCGAGCAGAGCCACCGGGGGAAACGACTGCCTTGATTCCAGCTTCTATTAGAACTTCGAGGCCATCTGCAAATGGGAAGAAAGCATCACTTGCTGCCACACTGCCTGACGCGCGCTGGGTTCCAGCACGCAAAATTGCTAATCGGGCTGAATCAACTCGATTGACTTGACCCATTCCAATTCCAACTGCTGCTAAATCTTTTGCCAGTAAAATTGCGTTTGATTTAACGCAACGAACGGCGCGCCACGCAAATTCCAAATCCGCCAAAGTTTCCTCCGTAGCCACTTGCCCTGCTACTAAAGTCCAATTGGGAACTTTGTCGCCAGCACTCTGGAAACGATCCTGGGATTGCAATAACAAGCCACCTGAAATGGGTCGCAGTTCGGCATGAACATGAGCAGTTGGCGGCGAAACTTTCAAAATTCGAATGTTGACCTTGGCCTGCAAAATTTCTAAAGCGGCCGCCTCATAATCAGGCGCCAAAATTACTTCAGTAAATACTTCTGATATCGCTTCTGCCATACCCGCAGTTACTATTCGATTTGCCGCAACCACGCCACCAAATGCTGATACGGGGTCTGTGGCGTGCGCCTTTTGGTAAGCCGAAGTAATTTCGGGCGCAGTTGCAACTCCACAAGGATTTGCATGTTTGATAATTGCTACTGCCGGTTGCAAGTGATCATAAGCCGCCCGATAAGCAGCTTCGGCGTCAACATAATTGTTGTAAGACATCTCTTTTCCATGTAGCTGCTGCGCTTGGGCAATTCCTGGTTCGCTGAATGTCGAAATATATAATGCAGCTTCTTGATGCGGATTCTCGCCGTAACGCAAAGTTTGCGCGCGCTCCCAGACTCCCCCAAACCAGGCAGGGAATCCCGTTGCTGCTGGATCTGAATCTGGCAACACTACCGAGCCCAGCCAACTTGCGACAGCAACGTCATATTGCGCAACATGTTGAAAAGCTAATGTGGCAAGTGCAATTCTATCCTTTTTACTAAAACCTTTACCTTGGATGGCACTTAAGACGGCGCCGTATGACATTGGGTCAACTACTACTGCAACATTCGCGTGATTCTTTGCACTTGCCCGCACCATGGCCGGGCCACCAATATCGATTTGCTCAATGCACTCTTCGATGCTGGCTCCCGAGGCGACCGTTTGGGCAAATGGATACAAATTAACCACGACAAGTTCAAATGCTTCGATACCTAGTTCACTTAATTGCGCTACGTGATCCGGTTTGCGCATATCAGCAAGTAAGCCACCATGGATTTTTGGGTGCAAAGTTTTAACTCGACCATCAAGTGACTCTGGAAATCCAGTTACATCTTTTACTTGGGTTACCGGAATTCCAAGCTCGGCTATCACTGCCGCTGTGCTTCCAGTGGAGACTATTGCTACCCCAGCACTATGTAATCCGTTAGCCAACTCTGCTAACCCGGTTTTGTCATAGACGCTAATTAGCGCCCGCTTGATAGTGCGATGTTCACTCATTTATGCACCACATCCCCAAACTCAATTTTTCCACTGGCAATGTCACGCACCACAGCTATTAGTAATTCCCGCTCAACTACCTTGATGCGCTCATGTAAAAGTGCCTCAGTGTCATCTGGCTCAACCATAACTTGTTGCGAAGTGATTATCTGCCCGGTATCGATACCTTCATCCACGAAGTGGACTGTGGCACCAGTTACAGATACACCGGCTTCCAGCGCATCTCGCACAGCATGTGCCCCAGGAAATAGTGGCAGTAAAGCTGGGTGGGTGTTAATTATTCGACCCAGGTAATTTTCTAAAACTTTTGGTCCAAGGATTTTCATAAACCCTGCAGATACGATCAGCTCTGGCTTTAACCGACTTAATTCGGTGGCAAGTGTTTGATCCCACATGGAGCGATCAATGCTCACTGGTAACACAGTTACGGGAATACCAAGAGAAATGGCTCGTTCACAGGCAGCAACTTTTGCATCAGAGATGAGGCCAATGATTTCCACGCCTATCTCATCAGCCCGATGTGCAAGTGCTTCAAAAAGTGTGCCGGCTCCGGAAGCTAGAACTACAACGCGAAGAGTGGGCACAGACTCAATTCTATTTCGTGGCCGATTCTCGATGTGTCAGCCAGTGAATTATTGATAAAACTAAACGTGGTAGCACCATGGTCAATAGCGCAGCAATGCCACAGGTTGAGATCGCTGCCAGGGCAACTTGATTTGGCATTGGACCAACAAATTTAAGAAAACTCATGCCAAGTGGTCCACTTGACGCTGCCGCGGCAAGCCAGGAAAGAATTCCGAGGATAACTAGAGAAACAAGCAGCGTAAATACTTCCCGCCAGCGCAACACAAATGACATGGCTATGGCAAGTGAGTCACCTTGGGCAACCCACCGCTGCCTTGGAATTAAGAAGTAAATTGCAACTCCGATTAACAATGGGATCACAATTAAGTAACCAGCGTACGGTGGCGTTTCACTTGGCAAAATAGATAGCAAGGGAAATGCTGGCAATGCGCCAGGGCTAGCTAGCTGCGAAGTTACTACTCCACCGCCACCTATTACGATCCCAGGACCTAAAACATAAGACAAAGCCCAGACGCTAACAGTTGGAATGTATCCAATTCCAAGCAACGTCATAAATAAACCATCGATCGCGCCCGGGGCCATCAATGAAGTAACCGCGCGAATTTCCATCCAGTGCAGTGCTAACGAAATTGAAGTGAGCAACGATCCAAAAGTGAGAAGTAGACCAAACGCAATGAGAGCTGGGCGAATACCATCCACAACAATTCTTGGCAATGCATCAATAAGAATGGTCCGTGACGGTGCGTATGTGTTGATACAAACCAATGTCACAACCAGCACCAATACAAAAGCATGTACTGCACTTGAAGCTGATGAGGTTCTTAAGTCAGAAGTGTTGGAAATTAAGCTCAGACCAATAGCCAATGCTGCGTAAATGGTGCTTAGCGAAACCGCTATTCGAATAAAGTCCCCTGCATTTTTAGGCTGCGCGCTTTTCAAAGCCCATTGCGTTGCTTTCCAAACGATAAAAATTGGAATGGCTAAAAATCCCCAAGGCAACACTCCGATTGTTACGGTACCTATAACTACTGGAGTTAAATGTAAAACCTGCCAGGCTATCCCCGCTGCTCGCATCACAGTAAAGGTGGACTCAGTGCCCTGGGCGCCAACTAACCAAACTGCCATAACAAAACCAAGTGTTGTTACGTAACCAATGACTACAGACGCACCAGCAGCGATGGAAGCAGAGATTAATGGCGGATAGTGGTTTATATATTCTTCCGGAACCGGACGCCGCCATTGGCGCCGTGGCACACCCCTTGGTTTTTTGCCCGGTAATACGTTAGCCACATTTAAAATCGTCCCAGTTTGGACTTAATAAGAGGCGAACCGACACGGCTCTAGCGGCTGGCTAAAACTTCCCGAACTAAGCGCGCTGCTTCACTCGGAGTTTTACCCACTCGGACACCAGCTGCTTCAAGAGCATCTTTTTTGGCTGCTGCAGTTCCCGAGGAACCCGAAACTATTGCGCCAGCGTGACCCATAGTTTTTCCCTCGGGCGCAGTAAATCCCGCAACATAACCGATGACTGGCTTGGTCACATGATCTTTAATAAATGCCGCCGCACGCTCTTCGGCGTCGCCACCAATTTCGCCAATCATCACAATTACATCTGTATCTGGGTCCGCTTCGAAAGCTGCTAAACAATCGATGTGCGTTGTTCCAATAATTGGATCACCGCCGATTCCAACACAACTTGAAAAGCCAAGATCGCGAAGTTCGAACATCATTTGGTAAGTCAAAGTTCCGGACTTGCTTACTAATCCAATGCGACCTTTTTGCGTAATGTCACCTGGAATAATTCCAGCGTTGGAGAGTCCGGGACTAATTAGTCCAGGGCAGTTTGGACCAACCAATCTGGTTTTTCCAGAATTTTGCGCGTATTGGAAAAATACTGCTGTGTCATGCACGGCAATACCTTCGGTGATAATCACGCAAAGTGGTATTTGGGCATCAATAGCTTCAATTACGGCAGCCTTAGCAAATTTTGGTGGCACAAAAACAACTGAAACATCTGCGCCAGTTGCAGCCATGGCTTCGCCAACATTGTTAAAAATTGGGATGCCGTCAACTTCTTGGCCACCTTTACCGGGTGTTACACCAGCAACAACATTCGTGCCGCTTGCCACCATTCGACGGGTGTGCTTTGTGCCTTCGGATCCGGTCATTCCTTGAACCAAGATTTTACTATTTGCAGTTATAAAAATTGCCATCAGAATTCCTACTTACCAGCAGCTAGTTGGGCGACACGGCGAGCTGCATCATCCATAGTTTCAACACGTTCAATTAACGCAATTCCTGATTCATCAAGAATGCGTCGGCCTTCAATTGCATTGTTTCCATCGATGCGACAAACAATCGGCTTGGTTATAGGTTCGCCTCGTTCTGCAAGCATGGCAACTGCTTGCACAATTCCGTTAGCAACAGCGTCACAAGCAGTTATGCCACCAAATACATTTACAAATACCGCTTTTACATCCGGGTCACCTAAAACAATGTCTAAGCCGTTAGCCATAACTTGCGCGCTTGCACCGCCGCCGATATCCAAGAAGTTAGCTGGCTTAACGCCACCAAATTCTTCTCCGGCATACGCCACCACATCAAGAGTGGACATGACAAGCCCGGCACCATTTCCAATGATGCCAACTTCACCTTGAAGCTTGACGTAGTTCAGATCAAATTCTTTGGCGCGCAATTCAATGGCATCCGTTTGTGAGTTATCAATTAACGCCAAGTGTGATTCATGGCGGTACTGCGCATTGTCATCGAGAGAAACTTTGCCATCTAAAGCCAGCACTCGACCATCCGCAATCTTGGCGAGGGGATTTACTTCAACTAATGTTGCATCTTCCTCGACCAAAACTTTCCAGAGGTTGCAAAGCATTTCGATAACTTGCTCACGAACCTCGGCTGGAAACTTTGCAGCATCGGCAATTTCTGTTGCCTTTGCAACAGTGCATCCCTGGATTGCATCAACCCGAATCATGGCAAGTGCCTCAGGATTATTTACAGCAACTTCTTCAATTTCTACTCCACCCTCAACACTTGCCATCGCAAGGAAGGTGCGATTAGTTCGATCAAGGAGAAATGAAACGTAATACTCTTCAGTGATTTCTGCAGCTTCGGCCACTAAGACTTTGTGAACTATGTGGCCCTTTATATCTAATCCAAGAATGTCTTGCGCGCGATCGCGCGCTTCACTTGGGTTATTAGCTAGCTTTACGCCGCCAGCTTTGCCGCGACCGCCCGTTTTTACCTGCGCTTTTACAACAACCATCGTTCCAATTTCAGTTGCTGCGTCTTGGGCTTGGTCAGGAGTGAAACAAACTTTCCCCGGTATTACAGCTACGCCGTGATCTGCGAATAATTCCTTGGCTTGGTATTCATATAGATCCACTGTTAATGCGCCACTTCCCGATTAGTTTGTAACCCAATCTTATCGAACGCTAGTTACTCCAACGTTGGCGCTAACCCATTCCACAACATCACTAATTGGAGTACCAGGTGTGAACACATGCGCGACACCAGAAGAATGTAATTGCGTAACATCATCAGTTGGAATCACGCCACCACCAAATACCACGATGTCGGATGCGCCCTTAACTGCTAATAATTTGATTACTGCTGGAAATAACGTCAAGTGTGCGCCAGACAAGATTGACATGCCAATCGCATCTGCGTCTTCCTGAATAGCAGTCTGCACAATTTGCTCTGGAGTCTGATGAAGCCCGGTGTAAATAACTTCAAATCCAGCATCCCGAAGCGCTCTGGCTATGACTTTTGCCCCACGATCATGCCCATCTAGGCCTGGTTTGGCTATAACTATGCGAATTGGCGCCACTCCTTATTAATACGGCAAAATTGTTGATTTTCCAATTTTGCCGAGGTCGGTTGAGCAAAATTGTTGATTTTACAATTTGCCCGGGCTGGCAGAGCAAAATTGCGGATTTTCCAATTTTGCTGATTTAGCCTTGGAGAAACCCTGTAATTGGCCAATTCATTTCCCTTGGTCGCAAAAATCCGATAGAAAAGACTTATAGATTCGGCATTTTTGCTTCCGATAGGGTTTACACATGAGCACAGAACCACGCGGTCGTCATCGCGCTGCGCGACATGCTGCGCCTAAAAAGAAGGTAGTTGCCGGAAAACAAATCGGAACTGCTTTTGGCTTAGCTGGAATTAGTTCAGTGGTTTTGACCTCGGGATCAACCGTTGGTGGCATAGTCCAAGCTGGCGATTTGAGTGTGGTTGAAAATCCGCAAACCAACGTTGTCGCCTCTGGACCAGTAATCCCGCAGACTAAAAAAGTAAGCACTGTTACTCGCTCGCAGGCTGCCAGCCGCTCAGAGGATCGTAAAACTCTGGCTGAAACCGAAGTTTTGGCCCAAGCTTCAGCCGCTAACAACCCAGTGGCAGATGTCACGGCCGTTATCGATGCCACTCCTACCGTGTCCAGCACGGAACGCAAATCTCTACAAGCTTTAGCTTCCACAACTGAACAACTTGACTCATTGATTTCCCAGGCGCAGGATCAAAAGATTCAACAAGCACAATTACTAATTTCTGAGCAACAAGCTATTGAGAATGCCAAACTTCAAGCCGAAGCAGAAGTGCAAGCCGCGCTTTTGGAGGCCGAACGGATTCGTCAAATTGGAGTCATAGTCGTGCCGATGGAAGGCAACTACCAATTAAGCGCACGCTTTGGCCAGCGCGGTGGTATCTGGGCAACTGGCTGGCACACTGGTTTGGATTTCCGGGCAAAAAGTGGAGCCACAGTTGTGGCTGCCGCCAACGGAACGATTATCAGTGCTGGATGGGGCGGCGCTTATGGCTACCGAATCGAAATCGATCACGGTAACGGTTACGTCACGAGTTACAACCACCTTTCCAAAATCGAATTAACTTCTGGTGATGTAATTGCTGGTCAAGAAATTGGCAAGTCTGGGTCCACGGGAAATACCACTGGCCCGCACTTGCACTTTGAAGTAACAAAAGATGGTTTTTTCGAAAATCCAACGGATTGGCTATGGGGCAGTTAGTCTAAAGCTTTTCAACTGGCGCATACCGAAGTAGTAGTCGCTTTTCGCCAGCACTTTTAAAATCAATGGTGGCTTCGGCCTTTTCATTTTCCCCAACTACTGAAACCACTGTTCCCATTCCAAATTTGTCGTGTAATACGCGGTCGCCGACTAATAGAACCATCACAGGTGCGTCCCGTTTTTGTGGTTTCGAGTAGCCAGATCCTGAAAGTCCAAGTGGGCCTGGTTCTTCACCCTGACGGTCAACTAGTTCGACTGGAATTTCAGATAAGAATCTTGATTCAGGATTGTAATTAGGCTGCCCCCAAGTTGATCGCGCTACAGCGCGCGATAAGTAAAGACGCTTCATGGCGCGAGTCATACCAACATAAGCGAGTCGTCGTTCTTCTTCGAGTTCAACGGCTGAACCTAATGCTCGTTGATGTGGGAAGATTCCCTCTTCCATGCCAGTTAAGAAAACAACAGGGAACTCGAGTCCCTTAGCGGTATGCAGTGTCATCAATGTGACAACGCCACCGTACTGTGCATCGGTTGGTATTTGATCTGAATCTGCAACAAGTGATACCCGCTCTAAAAAGTTCGACAAAGTCGCAACTTCATCAGATTGGTTGTCCTCGGCAAATTGTTCTTCATATTCTCGAGTTACATTTTCAAGCTCAGCAACATTCTCGACTCGCACCTCATCTTGGGGATCTTTACTCGCAGTTAATTCCTTTAAGTAGCCCGAAGCTTCCATGGCAGCAGCCAATATGGCACTTGGGCCGGCGCCAGATTCATCCAAAGTTCGCAAATTTTCAAGCAATCGATTGAACTCATTCAGGGCAGTTGCAGAACGAGTTGGCAAAGTGTGAATCTCAGGCAACCTGTTTAGGGCTGCGCTAAAGGTAATCTTCTCTCGGCGCGCAAATCCAGCAACAGCATCTTCAGCTTTATCACCAATTCCACGGCGTGGAGTGTTCAATATTCGGCGCACCGAGACGTCATCCTCTGGATTAGAAATAGCGCGCAAGTAGGCAAGAGCATCTTTAATCTCTTTGCGTTCATAGAATTTAGTACCACCGACTACTTTGTACGGTAGGCCACGACGAATGAAAACTTCTTCAACGCTGCGAGATTGATTGTTCGTGCGATAAAAAATTGCTACGTCTTTGTACTCAAAACCGTGATTATCGATTAAGTCTGAAATGTTATTTACTATGAAATCAGCTTCCTGATGTTCATCATTGGCCGTGTAAATAACAATCTTTTCACCGCTGCCTTCAGCAGTCCATAACCGTTTTACTGGTCGACCAGAGTTCTTTTCAATTACTGAATTGGCACTTGTCAGAATATTTTGGGTTGATCGATAATTTTGTTCAAGAATTACCGTTTTTGCACTTGGGTAATCTCGCTCAAACTCTACGATGTTGCGAATATTTGCGCCTCGAAAGGCATAGATACTTTGATCTGCATCGCCTACTACACACAATTCTGCCGGTGGCATACCATCTTGGTCAGTTCCGACTAATTCGCGAATCAAAACATATTGCGCATGATTAGTGTCTTGATATTCATCTACTAATACGTGACGAAATTTACGACGATATTGCGCAGCTACATCTGGGAATGCTTGTAGCAATGCGACCGTGTGTCCAATTAGGTCATCGAAGTCCACTGCGCTAGCCAACATCAAGCGGCGTTGATATTCGCCATATGCCTGGGCCACTGTTTGTTCTTGCGTAGTTACAGCTTTACTCACTGCATCTTCGTAATCAATCAATTCGTTTTTCAAATTGCTGATTTGGCCGAGTAAATATTTTGGAGAATATGATTTTGGATCTATTCCAAGATCTTTAGAAACTAAAGTAAGCATCCGAACCGAGTCCGCAGTGTCATAAATGGTAAAGGAAGATTTTAAATTAAGACGTTTTGCTTCGTTCCGCAATATTCGAACGCATGCTGAGTGAAATGTCGAGACCCACATAGTTCGAGCCATCGGACCGACAATGTGAGCGACTCGCTCTTTCATCTCATTTGCCGCTTTGTTGGTAAATGTGATCGCCAAAACCTCACTTGGGGCGACATTTCGCTGTGCTAAAAGGTAGGCAATTCGGCGAGTTAGAACTCGAGTTTTTCCTGAGCCAGCGCCAGCAACCACAAGCAGTGGGGATCCCGAATGTGTGACAGCTTGACGCTGTGGTTCATTCAAATCATCAAGTAAGTCAGAAGGCACACGCACAGTCTACGTAAGTACCCTGACGTCTGCGCTTACGGCATAAACCAAAATTTACTAAAGGAAATAGACTGGCGAAATGACTTCTGCAAACAATGATGAAACAAACTTTGGAATACCTGAAGGCGTGACCCGAGTACTCGTTGTAACGGCGCATCCTGACGATGTGGATTTTGGAGCAAGCGGAACAATCGCAATGATGACCCAGGCCGGAATTAGCGTTACGTATTGCATCTGTACTGACGGCGATGCTGGTGGCTTTGACGACACCACTGATCGATCTAACATTCCAGGAATTAGACGTGCCGAGCAGACCGAGGCTGCCAAACTTTGCGGAGTAACTGACATTCATTTTCTTGGTTACAAAGATGGTTACCTAGAAGCTAGTCATGAAGTGCAGCGCGACATAGTCCGAGTCATGCGAAAAGTTCAGCCACAGCTTGTTATCACGCAATCTCCGGAACGAAACTGGGAGCGATTGCCGTCTAGCCATCCAGATCACATGGCTGCAGGCGAAGCAACGGCGCGCGCGCTTTATCCAGCAGTTCGCAATCCTTATGCATATCCAGAGTTGCGCCTAGAAGAGGGATTAGAAGCTTGGACTGTCAATTGGCTTTGGTTACAGGGTCACTCAGAACCAAATCACTGGATAGATATGACAGACACTTTTCCCACGAAACTTCAGGCTTTGCATTCACATGCCAGTCAAACTTCTCACATGGAAGAACTAGAAGAAATGTTGCGCGGTTGGGGAACTATGCAGGCTCAAGCAGCAGGTTTCGCCGAAGGTAAGTTAGCGGAAACGTTTCGGCAAATTAAACTTCCAGATTGAGCTAGATCACGACTGCAATAATTGCGTCTATTCCCATTCAATAGTGCCCGGAGGCTTTGAAGTTACATCCAACACTACGCGGTTCACTTCCCGAACTTCATTAGTTATCCGATTTGAGATTTTTGCAATCACTTCATACGGCAAACGCGACCAGTCGGCAGTCATGGCATCTTCGCTAGAAACGGGCCGCAACACAATTGGATGGCCATAAGTTCGACCATCACCTTGAACTCCAACGCTGCGAACGTCTGCGAGTAATACAACTGGGAACTGCCAGATCGAGGAATCTAGACCTGCATTCGTTGTTTCTTCACGCACGATTGCATCGGCTGCTCGCAGGATATCCAAACGTTCTTTGCTCACTGCCCCGACAATTCGAATTCCAAGTCCTGGGCCTGGGAATGGATGACGCATAACCATGGCAGCTGGTAAACCAAGTTCGCGGCCAACTGCGCGCACTTCATCTTTGAACAGCTCTCGCAGTGGCTCGCAGAGTTCAAAATCTAAATCTTCCGGCAAGCCACCCACATTGTGATGGCTCTTAATGGTTGCGGCGCCAGTGCCGCCACCACTTTCTACAACATCTGGATAAAGCGTTCCTTGCACTAAAAACTTAATTGGCTTACCAGAATTACCTAACTGGGCTATTAAATCTTTTTGGGCATCCTCAAAAACTCGAATGAAAAGTCGACCAATTATCTTGCGTTTGGTTTCTGGATCAGTCACGTCGGCGAGCTCCGCGAGGAATCGATCAGCTGCATCAATAACAACAAGTTTTATTCCAGTTGCTGCTACGTAATCGCGTTCCACTTGTTCCCGCTCACCAGTGCGAAGTAGGCCATGATCCACAAAAACGCAAGTTAAATTATCGCCAACTGCTTTATGAACAAGCGCAGCTGCAACGGCAGAGTCAACACCGCCAGAGAGCCCACAAATAACTTGGGCATCGCCGATTTGATTTTTAATGCGAGCAACTTGATCCACCACAATACTTGCCGATGTCCAAGTGGGCTGCAATTTTGCAATGTCATATAAAAAATGTTCCAGAACTTTTTGCCCGTATTCAGTATGCATAACCTCAGGGTGAAATTGCACACCAGCAAGACTGCGGGATAAGTCTTCAAACGCAGCAACTTGGGCGCCTGCCGAAGAAGCAGTTACTGCAAATCCAGCTGGCGCTTCCTGCACGCTGTCACCATGACTCATCCAGACATTTTGTGAGACTGGTAGTCCAGAGAACAAACAGCTCTCGCCTATAACTTTAAGTTCCGTTGCGCCAAATTCCGAGAGTCCAGTTTTAGCAACTGTGCCACCGAGCGCGGTTGCCATCGCTTGAAAGCCGTAACAGATTCCAAAAACTGGAAGCCCCGAATCAAAAAGAGCAGCATCAACTTGGGGGGCATTTTGCGCATAAACGCTGGCTGGTCCACCGGACAAAATCACCGCAAGAGGATTCATGGCCAACATCTGCGATGTCGGCATGGTGCTTGGTACAACTTGGGAATAAATATTTGCTTCACGCACGCGGCGGGCTATTAATTGGGCGTACTGCGCTCCGAAATCTACTACAAGTACTGGGCGGGTTTGCGTCACTCCTCTAGCCTATTGGCATCAAGGTTTGGTGAAAGTGTGGTGTATTAAGTTAACTTGAGTTCACGAAATCCATTACCGTAACCGAAGAATTTTCATGATCTGGAGAAGTTTCACCAGAATTCCTGACCATTGCTCATCACTGCGACCAAGTTTTGGAGACATAGTTGCAAAGTGAGCGGTAGCGATTGTTTGCGGTTGTGTGAATCTGATTAGACCTTCAATGCCGTGTCGTCGCCCTATTCCAGAAGTACTCATTCCACCCATTGGCGCCTCGACTGAACCATATGCTGAAGCAAAACCCTCGTTGATATTTACACTTCCAGTACGTAATTGCATAGCAATTTCTTTGCCCAACTTTAAGTCTGCAGTTATCACTGACGAGGAAAGTCCATAACTTGAATCGTTGGCAAGTGCAATTGCTTCGTCTATTGACTTGAAAGATTGCACATAAACACAAGGGCCAAAAACTTCTTCAGTACTAATTTTCATTTCGCCGGTAACGCCAGATAGCACCGTTGGCTCATAAACATATGGGCCAATTTCGGGCCGAATGTTTCCGCCTGCTTCAATCTTGGCTCCTTGGCTAACGGCGTTAGCCACAGCTTCGGTGACACGTTTTAATTGCGCCGGTCCTACAAGAGATCCAACGTCATAGCCCCAGCCGACGCCTGCGCCGAGTACTAATTCTCTAACTCTTATGACAAAAGCAGCCAGGAATTTTTCATAGATAGATTCGTGTATGTACATTCGTTCTGTTGAGACGCAAAGTTGTCCAGCCGATGTGAAGCAGGCGCGAGTTGCAATGTCTAGGAATTTATTCAAATTCGAATCAGCACACACAATCATCGGATTTTTTCCGCCAAGCTCAAGGGAAGCCCCAATCAACCGAGCTCCAGCTTGAGCGCCGACAATTCTTCCAGTGGCAGTTGAGCCAGTAAAGCACACGTAATCGACTTGATCAGTTAAAGCGGTGCCGATTACTGAACCAGAGCCACTCACCATGGTTACGACATCAGCAGCCATACCTGCCTCGAATAGCAACTCCAAGCCACGTATCGCTGACCACATTGTTTGTTCATCGGGTCGAAGCACAACAGTATTGCCGGCCAATATCGCTGGCAAAATATCACACATCGAAAGTGTGAATGGGTAGTTCCACGGGGAAATAATTCCCACAAGACCCTTAGGGGCTGGGACAACTTTTACTTGAGTTAAAACTGGCAACACTCCAGACCTGCGTTCTGGAGCTAAAAATTTCTTTGCATGCTTTGCGTAGTACGCGCTGATCATGGCAACTTGAAGGATTTCCTCCACCGCGTGAGCTCGTGCTTTACCTGTTTCGCGCTGAATTATGCTGGCAAGTTCGTCCTGGTGTTCCAGAATCAAATCGTGGTAGCGATCAAGAATGGCAGCTCGGTGGTTGAGCGATGTTTGGAACCAAGTGATTTGCGCCTTGTGAGCTACTGCAACTGCGGTTTCAACGTCAGCCACAGTGGAAATTGGAGTCGGCACAATCTCTACTCCAGGAAATGGACTCTCTGCCTGAAAAAATTCTCCACTCGTGGCATATAAAAATGCTGGAGTTTGGCTAGAGATAGCAGTTGTGCTCACAATTAGAGCGTACCGAAATGCGATTAGTTAGGTGTGACAACTACTTCGCAGCGTTGGAATTCCTTTAGATCTGAATATCCACAAGTAGCCATTGCGCGGCGAAGTGCCCCGACCAAATTCATGCTGCCATCAGAGGTGAAGGAGGGACCAGAAATTATTTCTGTCAATGATCCTGTGGTTCCCAAATCAACTAGTTCTCCGCGAGGTAGGACTGGATGGGTAGCTTCAATCCCCCAGTGCTTGCCGCGACCTGGCGCATCAGTTGCTCTAGCAAATGTTGAACCAACTACTACCGCATCTGCGCCAAGTGCAATCGCTTTTGAAACATCGCCGCTTCGTCCCATAGAACCATCTGCAATGACGCTGACGTAACGACCACCAGATTCATCCAAGTAGTCCCTTCGAGCCGCTGCAACATCTGCAAGTGCGCTCGCCATTGGAACCCGAATGCCCAACACATCACGCGTTGTATGCGCTGCGCCACCACCAAAACCAACTAGAACTCCAGCAGCACCAGTTCGCATTAAATGAAGTGCGGCTGTGTAAGTTGCGCAACCGCCAACAATGACCGGAACATCAAGTTTGTAAATGAATTCTTTTAGATTCAGATCCCCGCCAGCATTACTTACATGTTCAGCACTGACGGTTGTACCTCGAATAACAAAGATGTCAACACCTGCGTCAACTACTTGCTTGGCAAATTGCACAGTGCGCTGTGGACTCAGTGCACCAGCAACTGTGATTCCAGATTTACGCATTTCTTGAATTCGGGCTGCAATTAATTCGGGTTTGATTGGCTGTCCATATATTTTTTGCAATTTTGCTGTTGCGCCTTTTGGATCAAGAGCAGCAATGTCATTGAGGATTCCAGTTGGATCTTCATAGCGGGTCCAAACACCCTCAAGATTTAGAATTGCCAATCCACCGTTTGCTGCAAAAGTTGCAGCAGAAGTTGGCGAAACTACTGAGTCCATTGGCGCCGCAATTATTGGATGATCAAAAGAATAGGCGTCTATTTTCCAGTTAAGTGAAACAAGTTCGTCATCACGTGTTCGACGACTTGGGACCAAGGAAACATCATCAAAGGAATATGCAACGCGAGCACGCTTGCTACGACCAATTTCTACATCTGACATTTTCGTCCCCTATCGAACTTGGTAATTCGGTGCTTCAACAGTTAGCTGCACATCGTGCGGATGGCTTTCTTTCAAGCCTGCCGTTGTGATTCGAATTAGGCGACCTTTTTCTTTCAAATCAGAAATAGTTGCTGCGCCCGCGTAACCCATTGATGCCCGAAGTCCACCTATTAATTGGTGGGCGACTGCTGCTAAGTTGCCGCGATATGGAACTTGGCCTTCAATTCCCTCAGGCACTAATTTGTCCTCAGATAAAACATCATCTTGAAAATAACGGTCTTTGGAATAGGACTTACCGGTTCCGCGAGATTGCATCGCGCCAAGGGATCCCATGCCCCGGTACTGCTTAAACTGCTTGCCATTAACAAAAATAAGTTGTCCTGGTGCTTCTTCACAGCCTGCAAGTAAGGAACCCAGCATTACGGTGTCAGCGCCAGCAACAATTGCCTTCGCAATATCTCCTGAGTACTGCAATCCGCCATCACCAATAACTGGAATTCCAGCTGGCCCGGCAGCAAGTGAGGCTTCATAAATTGCCGTGATTTGTGGCACACCAACACCTGCAACAACTCGAGTCGTACAAATCGAACCTGGTCCAACGCCAACTTTTACCGCATCAGCGCCAGCATCGATAAGTGCTTGGGCGCCACTTCGCGTTGCGATGTTTCCACCAATTACTTGAACGGAGGTTGCTTTCTTTAATCGAGAAACCATTTCAAGTACGGCTTTTTGGTGACCATGGGCGGTGTCGACAATAACCACATCTATGCCCACTTCAACAAGGGCCATGGCGCGCGTAAACGAATCATCACCGACGCCAACGGCAGCGCCAACCATCAGCCTTCCAGCTTCATCTTTTGTTGCTAGCGGGTAACGATCAGTCTTCACATAATCCTTGACAGTGATCAATCCCGTTAATTTTCCAGAGCTATCAACAAGTGGAAGTTTTTCAATTTTATTGATCCGTAAAAGTTCTAATGCAGATTCACCTGCCATGCCAGGTGTGCCAGTTATTAGCGGCATTTTAGTCATGACATCGCCGACTTTGCGATTTTTGTCATCTTCAAAACACATGTCGCGATTTGTCACAATTCCGATGAGTTTTCCATCAGCGTCAATGACTGGCAATCCACTGATTCGATAATTTGCGCAGAGTAAATCTACTTCAGCCAAAGTGTTGGTTGCGTTGCAAGTTACTGGATTCGTGATCATTCCCGCTTCACTGCGCTTAACGAGATCTGCTTGTGCGACTTGATCTTCAATTGATAAATTGCGGTGCAAAATTCCAATTCCACCTTGACGCGCCATAGATATGGCCATCCTGGCTTCCGTCACGGTATCCATCGCTGAGGAAAGCAGCGGAATCCGAAGCGTAATTTTGTTGGTTAGTTTTGTAGTTGTATCGACTTCACTTGGAATTACATCGCTGGCATCTGGCAGCAATAAAACGTCATCGTAGGTAAGTCCCAACATCGCAAATTTTTCAGGCAAGCCCTGCGTCATCGTCATTGGAACACCTTTCTTATAAGAAGGTTTTCCAAGCCGATGCTTAGCGCCGAGAAGAGCTTCTTACAACTGCAATTGCTAAAGGTTACCGCGAATTTGGCTATGTCCAAAAAGGATCATAATTTCAAACTAATGTCCGGATGCGGCTGCTAGGGCTAGTAAAGTGCTCGTGAAATCTTTGGGTTTTGTGACATCATCTGGCAGCGCTGTTTGCCAGCCGGGGCCCACGCACAGTCGCAAATGGCTAGGGCGCATTGGCTCTATCAAATCCCAGATTGAAGTGTCTGCTGTGCCAGGAGTTTGCGACCAAACGACTATCGCGCTTGGACCTAATTTCTTGACCGCGTTGGCAAGGGCGTGAGCTGGCATTCGGGCGCCCAAAATTCGACTTGCGATATTTTGCTCAGCTAGCGCAGCTGCGATGGCAAAAATTGGAATTGTGTGAAGTTCATGCGGCGCGCAGGAAAGTAAAACTGGGCGGGCATTTTCAGGCTCCCGCACTTGCGCAGCCAAGTTTCTAAATTGGCCAATGATTGACTCGGCAAGTAGGTGCTCTTGTTCAACACCCTCACCAGTTTCTGCCCATTTTTGACCGAGTGAAATCAAGACCGGTTGTAAGACTTGTTCCCAAGTCCAGACCACACCATGGGTTTGAATGGAATTTGAAATAACATGATCGCAGCCACTTGCGTCTAAGTTGGCGGCTGCCCTATTCAAGGAACGAATAATTGACTTCGGACCATCTAACGCAATGACATTATCGGGTGCTTTTTGGACAACTTCGACAATTGATTCTGGGGCTTGCGAAGATGCCAACAAGTTAGCTGGAGAAACTTCTTGACTCAACGCGCTTCGAGCGGCCTCACTAGGCAAGACTCCGTTGAGCATTAGCTTTCGCATTAAATCAATCCTGGCAACATCGATTGCGGAATACCTACGATGGGATCCAGCCTGGTGAACCGTGGGCCCAAGACCATATCGGCGGTCCCAAGTTCGAAGTGTGGCTGGGGCAATCCCTATTCGCCTGGCCACAGCAGCAACCGTAAGTCCTGGTTCTGAGGGCGAAGCAAGCTGTGACATGTACCTCATTCTTGTGTGGTTTTGCGGTTTGCGCACCTTGAGACATTGAATTTTCGCTAATTCATTGGGTTTTCTCAGAATAGCCAGGAAAGGCGCCAAAACTAGTTCACTGAATTTGCTTGACCAACTTATGACTCGGTTCTAGAGTCAAGGGTATCGGGAGTTCGTTTTTTATTAGGGGGAAGTCATGGCTGATCTTTCAAGATTGCCTGGACCAAATGCAGATTTCTGGGATTGGCAATTAGATTCTGCCTGTCGCGGCTTAGATTCAGATATTTTTTACCACCCAGATGGCGAACGCGGTTCTGCCCGGGAACGACGAGTTGCCACTGCCAAGGCGATTTGCGCTGCGTGCCCAGTAATCGCGCAATGTCGCGCGCATGCGTTAAAAACAAAAGAACCTTATGGCGTCTGGGGTGGACTTGGCGAAGAAGATCGCGAAGTTATCTACGCGCAACAAGCCAGCCAGAGTCGTCTGTCTTCCTAGCAGTTTTAGTAAAAAATAACGGCCTCAGAGAAAATCTGAGGCCGTTATTTTTTGCTAATTATTAATGATTTAAGCTCTTAATGCGTGTGTCCAGCGTGACCGTGGCCAGCTGCATCTGCTGGAGCTTTTTCTTTCTTTTCTACAACAAGTGCTTCTGTCGTCAAAAGCATTCCTGCGATTGAGGCAGCATTTTCAAGTGCGGAACGAGTTACCTTTACGGGATCGATAACACCCTGGGCAACTAGATCTCCATATTCACCTGTTGCTGCGTTCAATCCCTGGCCTTGACCAAGTTCACGAACCCGATCAACGACTACGTAACCCTCTAGGCCAGCATTTTCTGCAATCCAGCGAAGTGGCTCAACGACACCGCGACGAACAATCTGAACTCCAATAGCTTGATCACCAGTAAGTCCAAGATCGCCAATTAGAACTGCGGAAGCGTGAATCAATGCAGATCCACCGCCAGAAACGATACCCTCTTCGATTGCAGCCCGAGTTGCCGAAACTGCATCTTCGATACGGTGCTTCTTTTCCTTTAGTTCAACTTCAGTGTGTGCGCCAACCTTGATTACGCAAACGCCACCAGAGAGTTTTGCTAACCGCTCTGAAAGCTTTTCCTTATCCCAATCGGAATCGGAATTTTCAATCTCGCGCTTAATCTGGCTAACCCGATCGTTTACTGCAGCAGTGTCGCCACCGCCATCTACGATCGTGGTGTTGTCTTTGGTGGAAACTACGCGTCGCGCGGTACCCAAAACTTCAAGACCAACTTGATCAATCTTTAGGCCGACATCAGCAGAAACAACCTGAGCGCCAGTAAGAATGGCAATGTCTTCCAAGATCGATTTGCGGCGATCGCCAAAAGCTGGCGCCTTGATTGCCACGCTTGAGAAAGTGCCACGGATCCGGTTCACCACAAGAGTGGAAAGTGCCTCGCCATCAACATCTTCCGCAATTATCACAAGTGGCTTACTAGCTGCCGAAACTTTTTCCAAAATTGGAAGTAGATCAGAAACGCTAGAAATTTTTCCCTGCAATAAAAGAATGGCTGGATTGTCTAGAACAGCTTCCATGCGATCAGCATCTGTTACGAAGTAAGGCGAAATGTAGCCCTTATCGAACTGCATGCCTTCAGTGAATTCAAGTTCCATCGCAGTTGTACTGGATTCTTCAACTGAGATGACGCCATCTTTGCCAACTTTGTCGAATGCTTCAGCAATCATGTCGCCAATTACTTCGTCGCGAGAACTAATTGAGGCAACTTGCGAAATACCCTCTTTGCCATCAACTGGACGCGCTTGCTTCAATAATTCTTCATTGACTGCTTTTACTGCGGCATCGATTCCGCGTTTTAGTTCAACGGGAGCCCCGCCAGCTGCAACTACTTTTAGTCCTTCGCGCACAAGAGCCTGCGCTAATACGGTCGCAGTTGTTGTTCCGTCACCGGCAACGTCATTTGTTTTGGTGGCAACTTCTTTGGCAAGTTGTGCACCAAGGTTTTCGTAAGAGTCTTCAAGTTCGATTTCGCGCGCGATTGTCACACCATCGTTGGTGATAGTTGGCGCACCCCAAGCCTTGCTAATGACAACGTTGCGACCTTTTGGTCCAAGTGTTACTTTCACTGCATCAGCGAGGGCGTTAACGCCACGTTCTAATGCGCGACGAGCTTCTTCGTCAAATTGAACGGTCTTTGCCATTTTGTATTTCTCCAATTTTTATGTGATCACTAATTAGTGACCGGTAGTTCTATGAGCTGCCCAGCGGCAACCAAAACTTACAGATTGTGATTAGCGCCCCGACTATCTGGCCGGGGCGCTATCGCAAATTTATTACTTCTCGACGATTGCAAGAATGTCGCGGGCGCCAAGTAACAAGTACTCAACACCGTTGTACTTAACTTCAGTGCCGCCATACTTGGAATAGATGACTACGTCGCCGACTTTGACGTCAAGCGGAATCCGCTTTTCGCCGTGCTCGTCGAAACGACCTGGCCCTACTGCAACAACTTTGCCTTCTTGTGGCTTTTCTTTCGCAGTATCTGGGATTACCAAACCGGAAGCGGTAGTCTGCTCGGCTTCTAGTGACTGAACGAGGATGCGATCCTCAAGTGGCTTAATGTTGACCGACACGTCGTGTCTCCTGATTATTTCTCGATTTGAATTAGCACCCGAGGCTTTAGAGTGCTAACTCCAAATCTAAGCAGTTATTGACTTTAGGTCAATTTGGGCCCAGTTATCCGCCTGTTAAAAGGCCTAGAAAACCTTTAATTTCGCTTCGCTCAGTTGGCCCAAACCAGAGCATTTCATCAGGTTCCTGGGGGCTACTGGCGAAAAAGGCGCGAATTAGGCCTTGATCAATGACTTGGGTCAAAGTTACTTTTCCGCCATCCCCGGCTTCTTCAGTAGCCATAGCTTCCACCACTAAAACTATGGGGCTACCCAAACCGGCGATTTCCAAGATTTGGGCTTCCAGCACTTCTTCATCTTGATCAGGTTGCCCCTGAGCAAAACCCTCCGTTACTGAATACCCAGTGACAGCTTCCAGGCTGCCCGTTTGATCAAACGCTAGAAACTCTTGGATGGAAACGGGAACCCAAACTCGCATAGGTCCATTGTTGCCTATTAATAGGTAGGTGTCAGGATGTAGTCATGGATGCAATCACACAAGTTCCCGTTCCGTACAACGAGCCGATTGGCACTTTCGCCCCTGGCACACCGGAGCGCGCGGGACTTGAACAAGGCCTCAAAGACTTAGTTGCTACTCAGCACGAACTGCCAAACATTATCGGTGGCATGCGAGTTATGGCAACGGGTGAAAAAATTGAAGTTCGCAGCCCGCACGAACACTCTCGGGTACTTGGCGTGACTGGTAACTCGACTCACGCCGATGCAACTAGCGCAATCGCAGCTGCAAAAGCTGCTGCTCCGATGTGGCGAGACTTGCCATTTGATGAGCGCGCTGCTGTCATATTGCGCGCGGCAGATTTATTATCTGGACCGTGGCGAAACAAAATTTTGGCCGCAACTGTTTGGGGTCAGTCCAAGACTGCCTACCAAGCCGAAATTGATTCAACTTGTGAGCTAATTGATTTTTGGCGATTCAACGTGCATTTTGCGCGCCAGATCTTGCAGGAGCAACCCGTTTCCTCGCCCGGTGTTTGGAACCGAACTGACCACCGCTCGCTAGAGGGTTTTGTTTACGCCATCACGCCGTTTAACTTCACAGCGATTGCAGGAAACTTACCGACTGCCCCGGCGCTCATGGGTAACACTGTGGTGTGGAAGCCATCGC
>JBEEND010000011.1:0-48298 GCA_041192345.1 Actinomycetota bacterium | reverse complement strand
TTACTTCTCCTTCTTCATTCCGGCCTGAATGGCCGCATCTTTCCATGCCATCCATGGCAGTAACGCGCACTTTACGCGCGCTGGATACTGCGCAACACCAACTAAGGCTATGCCATCACCCAGCACATCTTCATTTGGATCTTCAGTTCGTTGCAACATTGCTACTAGGTGTTCAACTGCATTTTCACCATGTTCGAAATTCAGATCATTGATTTGATCAAACATGATTGAGGCTGATGCTTGACTAATTGAGCAACCTTGATTGTCGTAAGAAACTGAAATCGTGCCATCTTCATTTCCTGAAACCCGCAACGTAATCTCATCACCACATGTTGGGTTTACGTGATGAACTTCGGCTTGAAATTCTTCATTAAGTCCCTTGCCATGTGGGCGCTTGTAGTGATCCAAAATTATTTCCTGGTACATGTTTTCAAGATTCATAATCAGACTCCAAAGAATTTCTTGGCAGCATGAACGCCCTCAATTAGCGCCTCTACATCATCTAAGTCGTTGTAAATGTAATAAGTGGCTCTAGTTGCTGCCGCAATTCCATAGCGAGTACAGATTGGCTTAGCGCAGTGTTGCCCCACTCTGACCGCGATACCACTTTCATCCAGAACCTGTCCGACGTCGTGTGGGTGTATTCCTTCTACCACGAACGAGACAGCCGATCCTCGATCAATTAGATTCTCGGGTCCGATAATGCGAATCCCTGGAATGCATTGCAATCCTGAGAGAGTGGCCGCTGTCATTTCGTGTTCATGAGCTGCGACATTGTCCATACCCAGTAGTCGCAAATAATCTACGGCCGCAGAAAGGCCAACAGCTTGCGCAGCCATGGGTACACCTGCTTCAAAGCGCTTAGGCGGAGCTGCAAATGTGGTTCCTGTCATTGACACCACTTCGATCATTGAGCCGCCAGTGATGAATGGTGGCATAGCAGCTAGCAAATCCGCGCGACCCCAGAGACACCCGATACCTAATGGCCCAAGCATTTTGTGACCACTCCAAGTGAGGAAATCTACTCCGAGAGTGGAAACGTCAATACTCATGTGCGGCACACTTTGGCAGGCGTCTAAAAGAATCAAGGCATCTACGGCGCGGGCACTTTTGACGATTGCTGGAATGTCATTAACTGTGCCGAGCAAATTTGACTGGTGAGTTAGGGCAACAATCCTGGTGCGCTCATTGAACAGCGACTCATCAGATAAATCCAAACGACCTTCATCGGTAAGTCCAATCCAACGAAGTACAGCGCCGGTTTTGTCACACAATTCCTGCCATGGCACCAGATTCGCGTGGTGTTCCATTTCAGTAACCAAGATTTCATCGCCGACTTTAAGGATGAAGCGCTCTGAGCCTGGTGGTAGTGCTTTGTTGTGGGCAGATTTCAAAGTTGCATTCAGAAAAGCGTACGAAACCAAATTTATTGCTTCCGTCGCATTTTTTGTGAACACTAAATCATCTACATTTGCACCGATGAAACCAGCAATGTTTGCTCTTGCATGCTCAAATGCATCCGTTGCTTCCTCAGCAAGCAGATGGGCGCCACGATGAACTGCAGCATTGTGATTCTCGTAAAAATCACGCTCAGCATCCAGAACTTGATACGGCTTTTGCGAAGTCGCGCCACTATCGAGGTACACCAGACGTCGATCGTTTCGCACAGTCCGTTTAAGTATCGGAAAGTCTGCGCGAATTGCAGCGACGTCTAATGTGCTCATATTGTTAAGCAGTTACAAACTGTGCGTAACCGTTAGCTTCGATGTCATCAGCTAATTCTGAGCCACCTTCGCGAACAATGCGACCATCATAAAATACGTGAACAAAGTCAGGCTTTACGTACTTAAGGATCCGAGTGAAGTGTGTAATCAACAGCACGCCGGTTTCACCCTTAGCGCACACTCGATTAATTCCCTCTGAAACTACGCGAAGTGCGTCAACGTCTAGGCCAGAATCTGTTTCATCCAAAACGGCGATCTTAGGGTTGATCAATTCCATCTGCAAAATTTCAGTGCGCTTACGCTCACCTCCAGAAAAGCCTTCATTGACGTTTCGTTCGGCGAACTGTGGATCAATCTGTAGGCCAGCCATTGATTCTTTTAGCTCTTTGATCCAGTGACGTAAGTTTGGCGCTTCGCCTCTGATTGCTGTTATTGAAGTACGTAGGAAATTTGAAATGGAAACGCCAGGTACCTCAACTGGGTACTGCATAGCTAGAAACAAACCGGCACGAGCGCGCTCATCTACTGACATAGCAAGCACATCTTGGCCATCAAGTGTTACTGATCCGCCAGTAATTGAATACTTGGGATGACCTGCAATTGCATAAGCAAGGGTCGATTTACCCGAGCCGTTTGGTCCCATTAGCGCGTGAACTTCGCCGGCTTTTACCGTCAAGTCAACGCCACGAAGAATGTCCTTTGGACCGTCTTCAGTGCTTACCTGGACGGTCAAACCTTTAATTTCTATTACTGACATAACTAGCTCCTCGCGCTTTCGGATAGTGATACAAAAATCATTGGATCTGTTTGGTTTTCTTCTATTACAACTTTGTAGGTTTGCAGATTGGAAGTGGCAGGCGGCCCAGAAGCGGCGCCAGTACGAAGGTCAAAAGATGATCCGTGTAACCAGCATTCAATCGAGCAACCTTCAATGTCACCTTCAGACAGTGACACTTCAGAGTGTGTGCAAATGTCACTAACTGCAAACACGTCATCGTCGATTTTCGCGAGTAACACGTCTTCGCCATCCACCGAAACCTTGAAGGGTTTGCGGTCTTGCAAACTGGAGACTCGAACCGTTTCAAACATTGTGGACATTAGATGTGACCACCAAGACGAGTTTCGATGCTGTTACGGACGCGATCGTTGATTTCTGGAACTCCGATTTGACCAAGCAAATCTTCGAAGAAACCACGTAGCACAAGCTTGCGCGCTTCATCCGGTGTGATGCCGCGCGACTGTAAGTAAAACAGTTGCTCGTCATCAAAACGACCAGTTGTACTTGCGTGGCCAGCACCAACGATTTCGCCAGTTTCAATTTCCAAGTTAGGTACTGAATCTGCGCGACCACCGCCACTTAGCACCAAGTTGCGATTAATTTCGTAAGTGTCAGTACCAACAGCATTTGCGCGAATTAGCACGTCGCCAACCCACACAGTGTGCGCATCCGCGCCGTCTAAGGCACCTTTGTAAACCACGTTGCTGCGGCAGTTAGCTTCGCTGTGGTCAACGAATAGTCGATGCTCAGCATGCTGACCAGCGCCAGCAAAATAAAGTCCAAAGAGCTCAGCTTGCCCACCAGGAGCGGTGTAAACCACACTAGGCAAAATTCGCACAACTTCCCCACCGAGAGTTATCGAAACATGCTTAGCTGATGAATCCCGACCAAGAGTGATTCGATGCTGGGCTAAGTGCACGGCCTTTGCATCCCAATCTTGCAATGAGACAACGCATACACTAGCGCCATCAGCAACATTGATGTCGATGTTGCCTGCGTAAGTTGCATCACCTATGTGATCAACGATGACGACAGCTTTTGCAAACTTCTCAACATTGATGTCGAGTTGACCATAAGAAACTGCGCCTGAACCCACAATGGAAACGACAACAGATTCTTCGAGCTGCGCGTCTGCAGAAATTGTCAAAGTAGAGATTGAGTCAAGGCTTGCCCACGCGCCAGCGGCAATCTTGTCAGTGAAACCCTGACGCTCTCCGGTTTTAGCAGCAGATAATTCGAATGTCGCGCCAGGAACTTTGTTAACTGCGATTGCCACACCACCAGTGGTTGGCACATCACCTTTATGTAAGTCCCGAAGCTTTGACATCGGGGTAAAGCGAAACTCTTCATCACGACTTGTCGGAGTTTGAAAATCACTTGGGTCCAGCGAACGGATCACTGGAGTGTGATCCTTCGGTGGAATTATTGCGACTTCACGTTCAATGTGTTCGGTAACAGCGGTCATGTCTAGCCAACCGCTCCTTCCATTTGAAGCTCAATTAGTCGGTTTAGTTCTAGGGCATATTCCATAGGCAGTTCACGCGCAATCGGTTCAATGAATCCGCGTACGATCATGGCCATAGCTTCTGCTTCATCAAGGCCGCGAGACATCAAGTAGAACAGTTGATCCTCAGAAACTTTGGAAACTGATGCTTCGTGCCCAAGTGATACATCATCTTCACGCACATCAACATAGGGATATGTATCAGAGCGGGAGATGTCATCAACTAGTAACGCGTCGCAACGAACTGTGCTCTTACTTCCGTAAGCGCCTTCTAGTACCTGGACTAGACCGCGATACGACGTACGTCCACCGCCACGAGCCACTGACTTACTGATGATTGATGAGGAGGTGAGTGGCGCTGCGTGCACCATTTTCGCGCCAGCATCTTGATGTTGACCTTCGCCAGCGAAAGCAACAGAAAGTGTTTCACCCTTTGCGTGTGGTCCCTGCAACCAAATTGCTGGGTACTTCATGGTGACTTTAGATCCAATGTTTCCATCGACCCATTCCATGGTTGCACCTTCGTGCGCAACTGCGCGCTTAGTTACTAAGTTGTACACGTTGTTAGACCAGTTTTGAATGGTGGTGTACCGGCAACGTCCACCCTTCTTAACAATGATTTCCACAACAGCTGAGTGCAGTGAATCACTTGAGTAAGTAGGTGCGGTGCAGCCTTCTACGTAGTGAACGTAAGCACCTTCGTCAACAATGATCAGAGTACGTTCGAATTGACCCATGTTTTCAGTGTTGATTCGGAAGTATGCCTGTAATGGAATGTCTACATGGACACCCTTTGGCACGTAAATGAACGAACCACCAGACCATACCGAAGTGTTTAGTGCAGCGAACTTATTGTCACCCACTGGAATTACGGTTGCGAAATATTCCCGGAATAGATCTTCATGCTCACGTAAGGCTGTATCAGTATCAACGAAGATTACGCCCTGCTCTTCTAGGTCCTCACGAATCTTGTGGTACACAACTTCGGATTCATACTGCGCTGCAACGCCACCAACTAGACGCTGCTTCTCAGCTTCTGGGATTCCCAAACGATCGTAAGTGTTTTTGATATCATCCGGTAGATCGTCCCAACTAGTTGCTTGCTTCTCTGTTGAACGAACGAAGTATTTGATGTTGTCGAAGTGAATCCCCGACAAGTCGCTTCCCCAGTTAGGCATTGGCTTTTTCCCAAAAAGGTTAAATCCTTTTAGGCGCAGGTCAAGCATCCACTGCGGTTCGTTCTTTAGACCTGAAATGTTGCGCACAACTTCTTCATTGATGCCACGCCGCGCAGTGGAACCTGCGTGATCACTGTCGTGCCAACCGAAATCGTAATTTCCGAGTGCATCTAAATGTTCTTGTTGAGTTGTCATGCGCTTTCCCTTCGGTTGTGTGGAACTAGTGTCGTACATACTGAATTGCCTTTTGCGATGGTTGCTAACCGAGTCACGTGTACTCCAGTTAGCTCGGAGAATGCTTTAGTTTCCTCTTCACAAATTGCCGGAAACTCTGCTGCAACTTCAATCATTGGACAATTGTGTTGGCAGATTTGAGTTGAGCCGTGCAGTCCTGGGGTCTCAGTAGCTGCGTAACCATCTTGGTTAAGTACCTCAATGAGCGCCATAGCTCTCTGCTCAATTGTTGCTAATGCTGAAATCTCGTGATGACGCGCAACAAAGTCTTTTGCAATTGTGGCGGCGAAATCTCGAACGCCACCCGAACCAGCCGTGTTATTCAAATACTTAACTGCGCTCAAACTCAGACTTTCCTGGTGTTGCCCGAATTGGGAACGGCCTTTAGGAGTGAGGCTAAAAACTCGGGATGGGCGTCCACGTCCACGCTTGGAATCTAACGCGGCCGGGCCGTATGGCGCCCTTTCACTTGATTCAACTAAACCCCTACTTGCTAATTGATCCAATTGCTTTCGTACGGCTGCGCCGGATAAGCCTAAAATTGCCGCTACTTCAACGGTTGTTGATGGACCATTATTGAGCAAAGTACGAGCTACTGTTGCTGCGGCGGTTCCGGCGAATTTCACAACCTAATAGTTGCATAAATCTAAGGGTTTTGCATCTTGTGCCACGCTTTCGCCGAAAAATGCCCGCAAGCAAACAACTTCCGATGGACTTAGGCTAATGGTATGAGCTCCGAAACTTCCCTAAATCACGTAAACCTTAAGACTTGGCAACTTCGCACCCTGGTCGCAAATTTGGTGGCCCAGACAGGCATTGTGCTAACCGGAGCCATTGTTCGACTCACTTCTTCAGGTCTGGGGTGCCCTACTTGGCCAGAATGTGTTGAAGGATCCATTTCGCCAACCTCGGAGCAGACTGAGTCTTGGCATAAATACGTTGAGTTTGGAAATCGACTCTTAACTTTTGTGCTTTTGATTGTTGCGCTTCTGGCCATTGTTGCAATTAGGCAGCACAACAGAGCTCGCGCTGATTCCGGATTGGCCAAACGCAGATCACTTACGTTTCTGGCAGTTGGTTCACTTGCCGGCATTTTCGCCCAAGCAATACTGGGTGGAATTACGGTACTAACTGGGTTGCACCCACTAACTGTCGCCGCGCACTTCATGGTTTCAATTGGCTTAATCACACTCGCCCAAATTCTCTTAACAAAAGCGAAAGAATCAGATGACGCGCCAGTTGTTAGTTTGGTTCCTAAAGCAATTGCAATCGGGATGCGCGTACACATATGGCTGGCTCTAATTCTGATTGCAGTTGGCACTTTGGTTACCGGGTCGGGACCACACGCCGGCGACACTGCTGAGGTTGTTCGCCTCAATTTTGATGAGCGCACAATCTCATCAATTCATGCCGACATTGTCTTTCTATTTGTTGGCCTAACTGCTGGGCTGTTAATTGCACTTGCTGCAACGAATTCGGGCGCTACCATCATTCGCTCGGCATGGATCGTGTTGGCCATCTGCATAGTGCAAGGAATTATTGGCTACACCCAATACTTCACGGGTTTGCCATGGGCACTTGTTGCAGTTCACGTACTTGGGGCGTGCTTACTTTGGATTGCTACGGTTCGTTTTTACTTAGCTAGAAACTTACGAGGAACTAGTTAAGAAACGGATCAATTCCGACGACCAAGAAAATTAACGACAAGTAAGTTATTGACCAGTGAAACAATTTCATTGGTTTTAAGTCCGCGGCATTCTTACGAACGCGACTTTGTAATGCATAAGCCTCATAGAGGAATAGTGCACCTAGAACTGCCGCGCTGACGCTATAAATCCAATTCATTTGTGCCACAGGTATCAAAAGTAGAGTTACGCCAACCATTGCCCACGAATATAAAATGATTTGCTTGGCAACAACTGCTGGCGCTTGTTCAACTGGCAACATTGGAATCCCAGCTGCTGCATAGTCATCCTTGTAACGCAGTGAAAGTGGCCAGTAATGCGGTGGTGTCCAAAAGAAAACAATCATAAAAAGAATCACGGGTGCCCATGACAGCGAACCGGTTACCGCGCTCCATCCAATTAGCACTGGCATACAACCTGCTGCGCCGCCCCAAACTATGTTCTGTGAAGTCCGCCGCTTGAGAAGCAGGGTGTAACCAATTACGTAAAACGCTATGGCAACGAAAGCAAGTAACGCGCTTAAAGAATTCACAGTTAGCGCCAAAGTCACTACGGAAATTAGCGAAAGAGTGATTCCGAAAATTACGGTATTTCTCCCACTAATCTGGCCAGTTGCGGAGGGGCGATGCGCAGTTCGTTGCATCAGTGCGTCAATATCGCGATCGAAATAGCAATTTAGGACATTTGCTCCCCCGGCGGCAAGAGTTCCGCCAAGTAATGTCCAGCAAACTAGCGACCAGGTGGGGAAACCGCCAGCAGCCAAAAACATTGTTGGAATCGTCGTTACTAGGAGAAGTTCGATGATTCGAGGTTTTGTCAGGGCTAAGTACGCCCGCCATGTTGAGCTGATGAATTGAGGTTGCGCGCTGGCTGGTTGATCCAAATCAGAGAGACGCGAAGACACATAATGAGCCTACCTGCGCCTATTGCTTGTCGCGAACGGCCAGTAGATAACCTTAACTCGTGGATGATTTCATTTGGTCCGATCTGGACGATCAAGCTGTAGTAACTGCCCGAGTGCTAGCCATGGATAGCGTGCAAAAAGTTGGTAACGGCCATCCTGGAACTGCCATGAGTCTGGCACCTATGGCGTATTTGCTCTTTCAGAAATGGATTCGTCACGACCCAACTGATCCCAACTGGCAGGGTCGAGATCGATTCGTACTTTCTAATGGCCACAGCAGTATCACGCTGTACATCCAATTGTTTCTCAGTGGCTACGGTCTAGAACTTGATGACTTAAAGTCGTTTCGCACATGGGGTAGTTCTACTCCTGGGCATCCAGAATTTGGACACACTGCAGGAGTTGAAGCAACAACTGGACCGCTGGGCACTGGACTCGCCACGGCAGTTGGAATGGCGATGGACGCTCGGTACGTGCGGACATTGCTCGATCCAAATGCGCCCATTGGCACTAGCTTGTTTGATCATCGAATTTGGGTAATTGCTGGCGATGGTTGCTTACAAGAAGGTGTCACCTCGGAGGCCTCGTCACTTGCAGGTCATCAGCAACTTGGAAACTTAGTCGTAATCTATGACGACAATCACATAAGTATTGAGGGCGATACTGGGGTTTCATTTACCGAAGATGTACTCGCTCGTTACCGCTCGTATGGCTGGAATGTTTTGCATGTCGACATGCGCAGTGACGGAAGTATCGATGTTCCTGCGTTAGATCAGGCTCTAAGTGAAGCAACCAGTCACAATCAAAAGCCAACACTAGTTCGCGTTCGCAACATTATTGGCTGGCCAGCACCGAAATTGCAGAACACCGGAAAAATTCACGGCTCAGCCCTAGGCGAAGCGGAAGTTGCTGCCACAAAGGAAATTCTTGGCGTCGATGTGACGCAAAGTTTTCAAGTGTCCGAAACAGTACTTTCGCATACCCGCAAAGTATCGGCGCGTGGTGTTGCAGTTCATGGTGACTGGAACAAGAAACTAACTTCGTGGTCGAATTCAAATCCCGAATCAGCTGCGCTGTACCAGCGATTATTGGCGCGTGAACTGCCAATTAACTGGCATGCTGCTATACCTCGCTTTGAGCCAGGTTCATCGGTAGCCACTCGAAAAGCATCAGGTGACACAATTAATGCCATCGCAGCAGTACTTCCAGAACTTTGGGGTGGCTCGGCTGACTTAGGCGATAGCAATCTCACTTCGATTGAACATGGGAATTCCTTCTTGCCGGCAAATAGCGACATGCCTAATGCAAATCCCGGTGGCCGCATTATTCATTACGGCATTCGCGAATTTGCAATGGCTTGCGCGATGAACGGCATGGCTTTGGGTGGAATGACTCGGCCATTTGCAGGAACCTTCTTGGTGTTTAGCGATTTCATGCGTGGTGCTGTGCGACTATCTGCGCTCATGAACATTCCGGCGACTTACGTTTGGACTCATGACTCAATCGGGTTAGGCGAAGATGGTCCTACACATCAGCCAGTTGAGCACCTCTGGGCATTGCGCGCCATACCAAACTTGCATGTAGTTCGCCCGGCTGATGCGAACGAAACAGCAACTGCCTGGCGCCTAATTCTTGAAGCCAATCATCCTGCAGGCTTGTGTCTTTCTAGGCAGAACTTGCCAGTGATAGCCAGCGAGGCAACTAGCGATGTTTCCAAAGTTGGTAAAGGTGCTTACGTCATTTCAGAAAGTTCTCGCGACATAGATGTAATCCTGATTGCTACCGGTTCCGAAGTTTCCTTGGCACTAACCGCGCAAGCCACACTTGAAAGCAGCGGGGTTTCAACTCGGGTTGTTTCGGCGCCTTGTCTTGAATGGTTTGATAATCAAAGTGCGCAGTATCGGGAATCAATTTTGCCCAATGATGTGAAGGCACGCGTTGCCATCGAGGCCGGTATTTCGCAAGGCTGGTGGAAATATGTTGGCAGTGGCGGCAGATGCGTCAGTCTAGAACATTTCGGCGCTTCAGCTGGAGCGGAAAAGTTATACGAAGAGTTTGGTATTACCAGCGATGCGATCGTTGCTGCAGCGCAGGAAATTCTGAACTAGATTTTTTTACCGCGTAAATTAGCAAGTGCCTCATCAAGAATGCCCTTGCCGTCTTTATCGTTACGACGCTCTTTTACGTAAGCTAAGTGAGTTTTGTATGGTTCAGTTTTTGCAAGTACTGGAGGATTTTCTTTATCGGTTCCAGCGGGCAAGCCACACTTAGGGCAATCCCACTCTTCTGGTAGATCGGCATCGTGAGCAAAACTTGGTGTGGTCTCATGACCGGCAGCGCAGTAGAACGGCAAGTAAATTCGAGGCGCAGCCTCTCCGCGAACTGCTTCTCCCATTGGACCTGCGCCAACGCGGCTTCCGCGAATTGCACTACCACTAGCCATTGTGTACTCCTAAGTTATTTAAACTGATTTTAGTAAAAGGCCTAAACCAATAATCGCAGCGGTCCAAATTAACGCTAACGCGATTGTGATTCGATCTAGATTTCGTTCCGCAACAGATGAGCCGCCTAACGAAGAACTCATGCCGCCGCCAAAAAGATCTGATAGTCCTCCACCTTTACCTTTGTGGAGTAAAACTAGTGCAATGAGTAGCAAACTAGTTATCGCTAGTAGCACCTGAAAAGCTGCAATCATGATTCACCTTCTAGACCTTGGAATAGACCCATTCTACGGGTGCAACCGATAGCGACAAACCGACACGAATTCATCTGGATCCAGGGACGCTCCGCCCACCAATCCACCATCAATGTCTGCTTCTTTCATGAGAGCAGCCACATTATCTGCCTTCATAGAACCGCCATAAAGAACTCGGACTTGGTCTGCAGCGCTGCCGTGGACTTCCCGAATACGAGCTCTAATCGCGCCACAAACCTCTTGCGCGTCTGCCGGCGTCGCTACTTCCCCAGTTCCAATAGCCCAAATAGGTTCATACGCGATTACCAGATTTGCTACATCTGCTGAAGCAACACCCACTAATGCAACGTCTAGTTGTGCCAAGGTATGAGCCACCTGCTCCCCGGCTTGTCTTGTTTTCAAACCCTCACCAACACACAGGATGGGAATGAGGCCATTACGCAAAGCAGCCTGTACTTTCAGATTTACTTTTTGATCATCCTCACCGTGATTGGCGCGGCGCTCCGAGTGACCAACTATGACGAAAGTGCAACCAAGCTTGGCCAACATCACAGCGCTAACTTCACCCGTGAAAGCACCTTTATCTGCAACGGCCACATCTTGGGCGCCATATTTCAACGCAATTTTGTCGCCATCAACCAAGGTTTGCACCGAACGGATATCAGTGAACGGTGGGATGACTGCAATCTCAAGTGCGGCAAAATCGTCGGCAGTGAGTGTGTATGCCAACTTCTGAACCAATGCGATGGCTTCGATGTGGTTCAGGTTCATTTTCCAATTGCCAGCCATTAACGGGATACGTGCCATTTAGTTGTCCTCCAGGACTGTAATACCCGGCAATTTTTTGCCTTCGAGAAATTCTAAACTGGCGCCGCCGCCAGTAGATACGTAAGAGAAATCAGAATCAGGTATTCCGAACAGGCGAATTGCTGCTGCGGAGTCGCCGCCGCCTACAACTGTCATGCCGGAATTCTCGGTGATCGCGATAGCGAGCGCCTTTGTACCTGCTGCAAAGGCGGGCATTTCAAAAACGCCCATGGGTCCATTCCAAACAATTGTTTTGGCATCCGAGATCTTTGATTCAAAATTAACAATCGATAGCGGTCCAACATCCAAACCCATCCAACCATCTGGAATGTCATCAACTGAAACCACTGCTGTATCGGCATCTGCTGCGAATTTATCTGCGATTACTACATCAACCGGTAGAACAATCTCAACTCCGCGTTTTACGGCAGTCTCCAGAATTGCTTTAACATTTGGGATTTGATCAATTTCAAGCAGTGATGATCCAACCGACTTGCCTTGCGCTGCTAAAAATGTGAAGCACATTCCACCACCAACAATCAACCTGTCCACACTGTGGATTAAGTTCTCTATCACTTTGAGCTTGTCGCTAACTTTTGAGCCGCCAAGAATCACAACATAAGGACGCTCTGGATCAGTTAAAACTTTGTTAAAAACTGTTACTTCAGCGTGCACTAAAAGTCCCGCAGCATTTGGCAGAGCTTCGGCTAGCTCAGTCACAGAAGCCTGTTCTCGGTGCACAACTCCAAAGCCATCACTTACGAATAAGTCGCCCAGGTTTGCCCAAATCTGGGCTAACTCAGTTCGCTCACTTTTTGACTTGCTGACTTCTCTACTATCAAATCTCACGTTTTCCAACATTGCAATTTCGCCATCCTTGAGATTGGCAATAGTTGATTTGGCACTTGCTCCGCAAACATCACTTGCCAACGGCACTTGTTGACCAATAATCTCGCTTACGCGCTTTGCTGCCGGTGCTAAGGAAAACTTTGCATCAGGGATTCCATCTGGTCGACCAAGATGCGCCAGTAAAACCACCCGAGCACCTCGACTGCTTAGATTTTTGATAGTTGGAACACTTGCCCGAATTCGCCCATCGTCAGTTATTTGCCCCTGTTCAATCGGAACATTGAAATCAACGCGAACGAAAACTACTTTGCCTGATACGTCTAAGTCTTGAATCTCACGAATCTGCATACTTTAAAGTTTTGATCCAACGAATTTCGTGATGTCAACTAGGCGATTTGAATAGCCCCATTCATTGTCATACCAACCAACAACTTTCACGGTGCTGCCCATGGCAATAGTTAACGAAGAATCGAATATGCAGGATGCAGGATCAGTCACGATATCAGAGGAAACTATTGGATCCTCGGTGTAAGTTAAGTACCCCTTTAGCGAGCCATTAGCTGCGGCTTTAACAACTTCATTAACTTCTTCTTTTGTCACTGACTTCTTCAGAACTGCAGTCAGATCCGTGGCAGAGCCAGTAGGCACTGGCACTCGCATTGCATAGCCATCCAGCTTGCCTTTAAGTTCTGGCATAACTAAGCCAATCGCTTTTGCTGCCCCAGTGGTCGTTGGAATTAAGTTGGTCGCTGCTGCGCGTGATCGGCGTAGATCTGGATGTGGGAAATCCAAAATAACTTGATCATTTGTATAGGCATGAATAGTTGTCATAAGGCCGTGTTCAATGCCAAAAGCATCATGGATAGCTTTAGCCATCGGAGCTAGGCAATTAGTCGTGCATGATGCGTTAGAAATCACATGATGATTCGCAGCGTCATAAGTATCATGATTAACGCCCATAACTATGGTCACGTCTTCGTTACTTGCTGGGGCTGAAATGATTACTTTTTTGGCGCCCGCTGATATGTGCGCTGCGGCTTTTGTTGCATCCGTGAAATGTCCAGTGGATTCAATCACAATGTCTGCGCCCAAATCGCCCCAAGGCAGCGCGCCTGGATCCCGCTCTGAAGTTACTGTAATTTTCTTACCGTCGACGATGATTGAGTTATCAGTAAAAGTTACTTCTTTTCCAAGACGACCCAAAATAGAGTCATACTTCAGTAAATGAGCAAGAGTCCTGTTATCTGTTAAATCGTTAATGCCCACAATTTCGATGTCGGCGCCAGAAGTAGCAATTGCACGAAAATAATTTCGGCCTATTCTTCCAAAGCCATTGATACCAACTCTTACGCTCATAACTAATCTCCCCTAAGTAAGTGCGAATTTCGAGTGCAGGATGCTATTCCCTTTTTTACCAACTAGATTTCGAATTATTGTTCGAGCATATCAGCGGTGAGCCCAGCTTCGGTGTTAGGTATGCCTAAGTCTGAAGCCCGCTTATCTGCCATTGCTAGCAGTCTTCGAATCCGTCCAGCTATGGCATCTTTTGTCATAGGCGGATCGGCAAGTGCGCCTAGTTCCTCCAGGCTTGCTTGTTGGTGGGTTACCCGCAACTGACCGGCTTCTAATAAATGTGTTGGAATTTCAGGGCCAAGAATTTCAATGGCTCTCGCTGCGCGAGCTCCGGCGGCAACTGCTGCGCGCGCGGACCGTCGTAAGTTAGCATCGTCAAAATTCGCTAACCGGTTGGCAGTAGCGCGAACTTCACGTCGCATTCTGCGCTCTTCCCAAGCCAAAACTGATTCGTGCGCGCCGATACGCGTCAATAAGGCACCAATTGCGTCCCCGTCGCGTATAACAACTCGATCAACACCGCGAACCTCGCGAGCCTTAGCTGCGATTCCAAGGCGACGTGCGCTACCAACTAATGCCAATGCTGCTTCGGGACCTGGGCACGTTATTTCAAGGGATGAAGAGCGACCGGGTTCGGTTAATGAACCATGTGCTAAAAATGCGCCACGCCAAGCTGCCTCGGCATCACACAAACTCGCAGAAACTATGTGAGGCGGCAAGCCACGAATTGGTCGCCCACCACCATCAACTAAACCAGCTTGCTTAGCAAGATGTTCACCCTCGTTTGCTACACGTACTAGATAACGACTACCTTTACGAATGCCAGCGCCGGAGAGCACTGAAACTTCGCTTTCGTGTCCAAAGATCTCAGCTAAGTCTCGGCGGAGTCGACGCGCAGCTTGACCAGTATCAAGTTCTGCTTCGACCACGATTTTGCCACTGACTATATGTAAACCGCCGGCAAACCGAAGCAGCGCAGAAACTTCCGCTTTACGGCAGCATTTTTTAGTGATTGGAAGCCGACTTAGTTCGTCTTTAACTGCTGCGGTCATTGCCATGAGTCAATCCTGCCATGAGCAAATATTGAAGTGAACGCCGAGGCTAACGATTCGGGTGCATGCTGATCCATGGCTCCAGCGGTATTTGCCACTCTCGCCCATTCAATTCTGGCACCAGCAACTTTGGCAATCCGCTCTAGTTCTGGGGCGTCTCCAACGTGATCTGGATCAGCTACAACTACATCAACTCGGAAATTTGGGTAACTCTGTGCCAGAACTTCCAAGTACCGAGTTGCGCTGTACCCATCTGTCTCACCAGCTTGCGGGCGTAAATTCAAAATGAGGATGCGCATCGCATTACTCTCGTGCAAGGCCCGTGACATCTCTGGCACTTGAAAATGCGTCAGAACACTTGTGAACCAAGAGCCCGGACCCAGAACTAGCGCATCCGCGGCACGAACTGCAGCAACTGCCTCTTTACATACCGCAGGGTTCTCGGGCGCCAAAGCGATACTTTGGATTTCGTGAGGAGTGGTCGCAACTTGCACTTGACCCCGAACTTCCTCGCTAACTCCAACATTTGTTTTAACTTGCGCAATAATTTCCAGCGGCTCTATGCAAAGTGGCAACACTTTACCTTTTGCGTCTAGTAGCCGAGCGACCCAATCAAGACCTGAAACTACGTCTTGCGTTTCTTCCCACAACGCGGTGATCAAAAGGTTCCCGAGTGAGTGGCCATTTAGTTGACCACTTGAAGAAAATCTATGTTGTAGTACGCGCGCCCAAGTGGATCCCCATTCGTCATCACCACAAAGTGCAGCTAGAGCCATTCGTAAATCCCCTGGCGGAACGATTCCAAACTCATCTCGAAGCCGGCCACTACTGCCGCCATCATCACTTACGCCAACAACAGCTGTTAAGTGTGGGGTGACTCGTCGCAGTGCCCGCAAACTGGCGGCAAGTCCGTGCCCGCCACCTAGTGCAACAACGGCAAGTGGCCGTTGTGGTGCATTGGGCATCTACTCGCGTCCCAAATCTCGATGCACAACGCGAACATCCACACCGTTTTTCACAAGTCGCGCTGACAAATTCTCGGCCATAGCTACGCTTCGATGTTTCCCGCCAGTGCAACCCATTGCGATAGTTATAAAGCGCTTACCTTCACGCAAGTAACCGTCTTCAACTATGTCAAGCAGTTCGGCGTACTTGGTTAGAAAATCCTGCGCAGTTGAAAATCCAACAACGTAATCGTTGACTGCGGCATCTAGTCCAGTTAACTCTTTAAGTTCTGGGTCCCAGTATGGGTTTGGCAAAAAACGCATGTCGGCAACTAAGTCCGCATCAACTGGAATTCCGTACTTAAATCCAAATGACATTATTGTGGCTCTTAGTGCATAGTGTTCATCGTCTCCAAAAGCGTTTTCAATTGATCTACGCAATTCGTGAACATTTAAATTACTGGTGTCAATAACAATGTCGGCATCAGCTCGTAAATCACGCAACAACTCGCGCTCTCGTTGCACTGCTCCCAACAAACTGTCATCACGCTGCAACGGATGTGGTCGACGCGATGATTCATAACGGCGGACTAGCGCTTCGTCTCCGGCTTCCAAGAAAAGGACCCGTAAGTCGTGTCCAGCAGCTTTAATACTTGAAAGTGATGCGCGTAGTTCGTCGAAACGTTGCCCGCCTCGCACATCTGCTACAAGGGCCACTTTGTGCGAACCCGTGCCCTGCAATACATAATCAACCACATTGATCATCAAAGTTGGTGGCAAGTTATCCACCACGAACCACCCGATGTCTTCAAGTGCTCGGGTGGCTGTAGAGCGTCCAGCACCGGACATGCCAGTAACTAAAATGACATCTATTGTGGTCTCTCTATTAGTCAGGTCGCTCACGAGTCAATTATCTCGCCTGTTGCAGTGTTGACAGACATTTCCTCGCTATTTGACTCACTCAAAAACTGCCAAATCGCTTCTGCCTGCACTGGTCCGATACCAGCAACCGTTGCTAACTCCGCAACATTTGCCTGCGCAACTTTTTTGAGAGATCCAAAGTGCGCTAAAAGCGCCTTTTTCTTTGCGGGACCAAGGCCCGGTACATCATCGAGTTCGCTATCAACCATTGCCTTAGAACGCCGGTTTCGGTGCAGTGAAATTGCGAATCTGTGGGCCTCATCACGAACTCGTTGCAGCATAAATAGCGCTTCGCTGTTGCGCGGCAAAATCACCGGATAGCTCGCGCCAGGTCGCCAGATTTCTTCCATACGCTTAGCCAGCCCAATGACGTGCATATTTGAAACACCACTTAGCTCAAGCGCTTTAGCTGCTGCGTTAACTTGTGGCAAGCCACCGTCGATTACCAACAGATTAGGACGATATGGTCGCATTTCTTCATGTTCCTTGAATCTACGAGTAACTACTTGCGCAATTGATGCAGTGTCATCACGTGGATCAGTGATTATGAATTGGCGGTAATCCTTCTTGCGAGGAATACCGTCCTCAAACACAACTAACGAAGCAACAACATTTGTGCCCGAGATGTGAGAGACGTCAATACATTCGATCCGAAGTGGCGCATCAGGTAGTCCTAGTGCCATTTGGATCTCCGCCAAAGCTTTACTACGAGTCACCAAATCAGCAGAACGTTTTGTTTTGTGAATACCTAACGCACCCCCAGCATTTGCGATGACTGTTTCCATCAAAATTCTCTTATCTCCACGTGCGGGAACGCGAACGCTTATCTGTGCTTCGCGGATAGCGCCAAGGAGATCGGCCAAGCTGGAAGCACTTTCTGGTTCGTGACTAACTAGTACTTCAACGGGAATTTCTTCCTTTGTGGCACTGGCGTAGATGTGCATCAAAGCATCTGTCATCAAGGACTCACTGGTAGCTTCGACCGCATTCTCCATAATGAAACCGCGCTGCCCAACTATGCGGCCCCCACGTACTGAGAAAGTTTGCACAGCAGACTGTAAATCATCATGGACCAATCCAACGACATCTGCATAAGTGTCATCGGGTAGTACTACAACACTCTTTTCGAGAACTCGTTCAAGTGCAGCAAGATCATCACGCAGCACAGATGCTTGTTCATAATCCTGAGACTCCGACGCCAACTTCATTCGATTGGCGATGTCAGACATTATGTCCTTTGAGTTACCAGACATAAATGACATAAATTCTTTAACCAACTCGCGATGATCTGGTGCTGAAATCTTTCCAACGCAGGGCGCACTACATCTATCTATGTGCGCCAGTAAGCAAGGTCTCCCCGCCGCTTTTGCATTCCGAAAAACACCAGCTGTGCAACTTCGTACTGGAAACACTCGAAGCAGGTGGTCTAGTGAGTTCCTGATTGCCCAAGCCTGAACGTAAGGACCGAAGTAAGTATTGCCTTTTCGCTTATCACCGCGATACACATAGGCCCGCGGAAATTCCTCTGAAACCGATACAGCTAAATATGGATAACTTTTATCGTCTCGATATCTAACATTGAAATTTGGATCGAACTCTTTAATCCAGGCATACTCAAGTTGGAGTGCTTCCGTTTCGGTTCGCACCATTACCCAATCCACGCTTGCAGCTGTACTCACCATAGTTTGCGTACGCGGATGCAGATCATTGCCAAAATATGAATTTAAACGACTACGTAGATTTTTTGCTTTTCCAACGTAAATAACTCGATCTTGAGCGTCGCGCCAACGGTACACACCGGGACCTGTCGGGATGTCCTTTGGTTTATCTGAAAGCTGCACAGCAGTTACTTACTTGTGGGCTTTCCGGTCGCAAGTAGTGGCTGTAAATACTTCGCGGTATGACTAGTTTCATGCTTTGCAACAAGTTCGGGAGTACCCGCAACAACAACCTTGCCACCACCTGATCCACCCTCAGGACCCATGTCGATAACCCAATCCGCTGTTTTAATAACGTCCAAGTTATGTTCGATCACTATTACAGTATTGCCTTTATCAACAAGGGAGTGAAGCACTATCAGCAATTTTCTAACGTCTTCAAAATGTAGTCCAGTAGTTGGTTCATCTAGAACGTAGACCGTTCTACCCGTTGAACGCTTTTGTAATTCGGATGAGAGCTTGACGCGTTGGGCCTCGCCGCCACTTAAAGTGGTCGCAGGCTGACCCAGCCGAACATAACCAAGACCAACATCCATCAATGTCTGCAAGTGTCGCGCAATGGGCGGTATGCTCGCGAAAAAAGTTAGCGCTTCTTCCACTGGCATGTTCAGTACATCGGCAATGGTTTTATTCTTGTAATGAACTTCAAGAGTTTCGCGGTTATACCTCGCACCATGACACACTTCACAAGGCACATAGACATCAGGCAAAAAATTCATCTCAATTTTTAAAGTGCCATCACCAGAGCAAGATTCGCATCTACCGCCTTTAACGTTAAATGAGAATCGACCCTGTTGATAACCGCGCATTTTAGCTTCTGGAGTTTCCGCAAACAGTTTTCGAACGTGATCAAACACTCCGGTGTAAGTCGCCGGATTTGAGCGCGGCGTGCGACCGATAGGACTCTGGTCAACGTGTACGACTTTATCCAGAAGGTCGACGCCCTCTACCTTCTTATGGCGACCAGGTACGGTACGTGCTCCGTTTAGGTCGCGGGCCAAGACGTTGTACAGCACATCATTAATCAGAGTCGATTTTCCAGAACCAGATACCCCGGTGACAGCCGCAAACACACCAAGTGGAATTTCTACTGTGACATCAGCAAGGTTGTGTTCATTGGCGTTAAAAATCTTTAGCTTGCGACTTGGATCCACGGGCCTACGCGTTGACGGAACTTCAATCTTTCGTTTCCCGGATAAGTACTGGCCAGTAATTGATTCCTTAGTCTTAATTAACTTCTCGTACGATCCACTTGAAACTACATAGCCACCGTGCTCCCCCGCACCAGGACCAATGTCCACGATCCAATCCGCGGTTCGAATCGTGTCCTCGTCATGTTCCACAACAATTAGCGTGTTGCCCAAATCTCGCAATCGAATCAAAGTTTCAATTAATCGATGATTGTCGCGTTGATGCAAACCGATACTTGGTTCATCCAGGACATAAAGTACGCCCGTTAAGCCGCTGCCAATCTGGGTCGCTAATCGAATCCGTTGCGCTTCCCCGCCCGCTAGAGATCCTGCTGAACGTTCTAGCGAGAGGTAGTGCAAACCAACATCAATAAGAAAAGCTAACCGCTCATTAACTTCCTTCAAAACACGATCAGCGATTGCTCGCTCCCGAGGCGAAAGTTCCAGTTCCTTTAAGAATTCCGCACACTCGCCAATTGGCAGTTCAGCAATTTGCGCAATGCTTTTGCCATTTAATGTGACCGCTAACGACAGTGGCTTTAACCGCGCACCATTACAGGCTGGGCATGGAACTTCCCTCATGTAGCCTTCGAGTTTTTCCCGACTTGAATCACTTTCTGATTCTTGGTGCTTTCGTTCGATGTACTGAATTACACCTTCAAAGCCAGTGGAATATGTGCGTTGGCGACCATATCGATTCTTATATTTAACTTGAACTTCGTGATCATTACCTTGCAGCAATGCATTGCGTGCCTTGACGGGAAGTTTCTTCCATGGCACATCAAGTGCGAACTCCAACTCTTTGGAAAGCGCTTTAGTCAATCTAAAAAAGTAATCGAAAATGTGTCCGGAAGCCCAGGGATCGATAGCGCCCTCTTCCAGAGTCAAGTCTGGGTTAGGGATTACTAAGTCGATGTCCACTTCCATCTTGTTACCAAGGCCCGCACATTCTGGACAAGCTCCGAAAGGTGAATTAAACGAGAAAGATCTAGGTTCCAACTCTTCGAATTGATTCCCATCGAATAAGCAAACAAGATGCTCGCTAAACATCCGTTCGCGTTCCGGATCATCTTCAGGTAAGTCCACGAATTCAAGAGTCACTAACCCACTGGAAAGTCGAAGCGCTGTTTCAACGCTGTCTGTTAATCGTCGGACTGCATCAGGCTTAACTGCAAGGCGATCAACGACTACTTCGATGGTGTGTTTTTCTTGCTTCTTCAATACAGGTGGCTCTTCTAGCGGGTAAACCACCCCATCGATGCGCGCCCGCGCAAATCCCTGTGACTGCAGACTACGGAATAACTCGCCGTACTCGCCTTTACGCTCTCGCACTATCGGAGCAAGTAATTGAAATCTCGTACCAGTCTTTATTTCCAAAATTCGATCAACAATCTGTTGCGGGGATTGGCGAGCAATTGCCCGACCGCAATCGGGACAGTGCGGCCTACCAGCCCGGGCGAAAAGCAATCGTAGATAGTCGTAAACTTCCGTAATTGTGCCAACAGTTGATCTTGGATTACGGTTAGTCGATTTCTGGTCGATTGAAACTGCTGGTGACAGGCCCTCAATAAAATCAACATCAGGCTTATCCATCTGGCCAAGAAACTGCCTGGCATACGCAGAAAGTGACTCGACATAGCGACGTTGACCCTCAGCGAAAATGGTGTCAAATGCCAGGGATGACTTACCAGAACCAGATAAACCAGTGAAAACAATCAGCGCATCTCGAGGCAAGTCAATGTTTATGTCTTTGAGGTTGTGCTCTCTTGCGCCACGGACAATTAACTGATCAACCACGCCTCTATGTTAGTTGGCTTGATCCTTAGGCGCATCGGTGAGCCGTCCAGCGTGGGCATGTGCAGAGGGGTCCTTGCGAACCTTGATGAAACTTGCCACCGTTGCAAGAATCAATATTCCAGCTATTACTGCAAGTGAGACTGGCGTGGAAATTTTAGGTATTGCATCCACTTGTTCGTGGCCGAACAGAAGAATCAACTTTATTCCGATGAACATCAAGATTGCAGATAGGCCAAGTGAGAGATACACCAGCTTGTCGAGCAAACCTTTTACTAAAAAGAACAACGCTCTTAAGCCGAGTAAGGCGAAGGCATTGGCGGAAAAGACTAAAAAGGGCTCTTTTGTCACACCGAATGTCGCAGGAATTGAATCTAAAGCAAAAAGTAAATCCGTACTAGCAATTGCGATCATAACTAATAGCATTGGCGTTCCAAAACGCTTGCCTGCTACCCGAACCGTCAACTTTGTTCCGTGGTATTCCTCGGTGATTGGGATAACTTTGCGCACTCTGCGAATAACGGAATTCTCGCCAGGCTCGGGATCTTCATCCCAGTGCTTGAACAAGCTGTAGCCCGTCCAAATCAGAATTGCTCCAAAAATCACGAAAGTAAAAGCAAACGCCTCGATGGCGGCAGCGCCGACTGCAATGAAAATACCTCTAAAGACCAGCGCTAGTAACACGCCTACCAGCAGAACTCGTTGATGAAAAATAGATGGGACTGCAAACTGCGCCAAGATGATTACAAATACGAAGAGATTATCTACTGATAGAGATTTCTCCACCAAATATGCGGCGAAGTATTCAGTTCCCAAAATAGATCCATACATTTGCCAAACCCAAACACCAAAAGCGATCGCAACTCCGATGTAGAAAATCGAAAATGCTGCCGCTTCCTTGAACATTACGTCGTGCGGCTTGCGACTAACTGTTACAAAATCCAGGACGATAAGTCCAGCAATAATTCCGATAAGCGCGAGCCACAACTCTAAACTGACGTTCATTGAGACAATTCCTTAAGTCGCAGAATCCTCATCAGGTATGTGCTCAAGAGCCTCACCGCGATGTTCGATGGCTTCCGTTGTTGTATGGGCGGCCTGACTTGCAAGAGCTAACGTTGGATCCCGTTTCACTGCAGCAAGGCTTGTGATAACTGTTACCCCTAAAGTCAGCAGGATAAACATCAAAGATTGGGCAATGGTTATGTGGGGAACTTCCAGGTCTGTGGTGCCATCAAGAGCCTCGAAGAATAGCTTTATTGCGATGAAACCCAAGATGATTGCGAGTCCCCTGGCAAGATAAATGATCTTTGCAAGTAGGCCATCTAATAAGAAATAGAGTTGGCGCAAGCCCATTAAGGCAAAGGCGTTCGCTGCAAAAACCAAATATGGCTCTTTAGTTAGGCCAAAAATCGCTGGGATGGAATCGAGTGCGAATAGTAAGTCGGTGGTGCCAACTGCCAGGATCACCAAAAATAACGGAGTGATGTGGCGCTTACCCGAAATTTTTACAACTGTTTTAGTACCTGCATAATCTCTGGAAGTTGGCACATATTTCTCTACCCATCGGACCAGGCCGTTACCCTCAAGATCTGGTTCCTCGCCATTAGAGCGCCAAACCGTGATTGCGGTATAAAGCAAAAAAGCTGAGAAGACGAAAAACGTCGCAGCGAATCTCGAAATTGCTGCGGCGCCAACCACAATTAATACGCCACGCAGAACTATGGCTAGGGCAACACCAATTAGTAAAACCCGGTGCTTAAGTCCCTCTGGTACCGCAAAGGATGACATCAAAACTATAAATACGAAAAGATTGTCAACGGACAAGCTGTATTCCGTAATCCAGCCCGCAAGAAATTGTTGCCCATATTCTGCGCCAAAGTAGTTCCAGACAAAAACTGCGAAAATGAGCGCGCCAACAATGTATGCGACTACCCAACGTGCTGCCTGCTTAGGACCAAACACATGTGGTCTGGCGTCAACTACTACGAAATCTAGGATGAAGGCAGCAGCCAAAACTCCAAGAGTGATTGCCCAGATGAGCGGAGAAACTTCCATGACTAAACCCTATCTAGGCGTGGCCAGCCAATGTCATTTGCCTTAACTCTTTCTTAAGCTCTGAAATCTCATCTCGCAACCGTGCAGCAAGCTCGAACTGTAATTCACTCGCCGCAGTGTGCATCTGCTCACTTAACTGATCAATTAAGTCACCTAGATCACGCGCTGGAACACTCCGTAAATTTTGTCTCACGGATGTTGGTACCCGCATGCCCGACTTTTGATTCGCCATGAAATCCGCAGTGTCATCATCTTCCCTGGTAATCAAGTCGGTGATGTCAGCGATTTTTTTACGAAGTGGTTGTGGGTCTAGACCATGTTCCAAGTTGTACGCAACCTGCTTTTCGCGGCGGCGATTTGTTTCATCGATAGCAACTCGCATTGAGTCCGTAATCTTGTCGGCGTACATATGCACTTCCCCCGATACATTTCGGGCAGCTCGACCAATAGTTTGAATTAAGCTGCGATGACTTCGCAAGAAACCCTCTTTATCGGCATCCAAAATCGAAACAAGTGATACTTCAGGCAAATCCAGGCCTTCGCGCAGCAAGTTGATACCAATTAGGACGTCATACTCGCCCAATCGTAATTCGCGTAGCAACTCCACCCGCCGGAGCGTATCGATTTCCGAATGTAAATATCGAACTCGGATCCCCTGCTCCAACAGATAGTCTGTTAAATCTTCGGACATCTTTTTCGTCAACGTGGTGACTAGCACTCGGGTCCCATTTGCTGCACGAATTCGAATTTCGTGAATCAAATCATCAATTTGCCCCTTAGTTGGCTTCACGATAATTTCGGGATCAACTAAGCCCGTTGGACGAATAACTTGCTCGACAACATCCTCATTTACAACGCCAAGTTCATACTTACCTGGAGTTGCTGACAGATATACCGTTTGCCCCACTCGATCCAGAAACTCTGGCCATTTAAGCGGTCGGTTGTCCATCGCACTAGGTAACCGGAAGCCATGCTCAACTAGAGTGCGCTTACGCGATGCATCACCTTCATACATTGCACCGATCTGCGGCACAGTGACGTGGCTTTCATCGATTACCAATAAAAAGTCATCAGGAAAATAATCAAGTAAACAGTTAGGCGCTGAGCCAGCATCACGACCATCAATATGTCGGGAATAGTTTTCAATGCCCGAACAGAAGCCTAAGTTTTGCATCATTTCAATGTCATAAGAAGTACGCATCTTGAGGCGTTGCGCTTCGAGCAGCTTTCCTTGGGATTCCAATTCAGGGACCCGGATTGCCACTTCTTCCTCGATCGCATTAATTGCACGATTCATTCGCTCAGGTCCCGCTGCGTAGTGCGAGGCCGGGAATATGTAGATTTCCTTATCGTCTGTGAGTATCTCTCCGGTGACTGGATGCAGCGACATTAATCTCTCCACTTCATCGCCGAACATTTCGATGCGTACTGGATGTTCTTCATAAACTGGGTAAACCTCGATGGTGTCCCCGCGTACGCGAAATGTGCCACGTGTAAAAGCAATATCGTTTCGGTTGTATTGAATACCGACTAGTTGTCGCAACAAACCATCACGATCGAGAGATTCTCCTACTTTGAGTCGAATCATCCGATCTACATACTCTTGTGGCGTTCCCAGGCCGTAAATGCAGGAAACACTTGCCACAACTATGACATCTCTGCGGGTTAACAAACTATTTGTTGCGCTATGTCGCAACCTCTCTACTTCTTCATTTACTGAGGAGTCTTTTTCAATGAAAGTGTCACTTTGTGGAATGTAGGCTTCTGGCTGGTAGTAGTCGTAATAAGACACAAAATACTCAACGGCATTATTTGGCAACAACTCTCTGAATTCATTCGCAAGTTGCGCGGCCAAAGTCTTATTAGGCGCCAAAACAAGTGTGGGGCGTTGCAATCTTTCGATTAACCAAGCTGTCGTTGCGCTTTTACCCGTACCAGTGGCTCCAAGTAAGACCACATTTTTTTCACCTGCGATGATGCGGCGTTCAATTTCGGCAATCGCGGCTGGTTGATCCCCGGCTGGCACATAATCGCTAATTACTTCAAATGGCGCAACAGTGCGCTCCAAATCAGTAATTGGTCTTGTCATGTCTTAAGACTACGGGGAAATCTGATTCCAGACGTTTTGTACTTGAGTCCGCAACTGCGCCAAAGAACCTGAGTTATCAATGACAAAGTTTGCCACTGCCTGCCTCTCGTCGTCTGTTGCTTGCTTGCTCATGCGCGCGGCAATGTCGCGCTCTGCCAATCCACGATCTAGCAAACGCTGAGTGCGTAGCGGTTCTGGCGCAAGCACAACAACAACTTGATCAAACTGGTCTTGCAGCTTCTTTTCGACCAGAAGCGGTGTGTCATAAATAACGGTGATGCCTGCTGGCAATGACTCCCGAATTTCCAGTACTTTGCTCGCTACCGCCGGGTGCACTATGTTTTCAAGTTCTTTGAGTTCAGCACTATTTTCAAAAACCTTGGCGGCAAGAATGCTGCGATCGATGTTTCCGGATGAATCCAAAATGTCATCACCAAATTTGTTCACGATTGATTCATACCCCAGTTGCCCAGGCTCAAGAACTTCTCTCGCTATGGCGTCTGCATCAATAATCGTCGCGCCGAGATCGGCAAACATCCGAGCCGCAGTGGATTTCCCACTACCAATTCCACCGGTTAGTCCTAGGTACACAATTACACCCTAACTTCTAACCCTTGGAAAAGGTGCGAGGTGCACTCCTAACATCTTCACCAAAAAGCAATAGGCCCCTACTTTCGTAGAGGCCTGTTGCTTTGCAAACTTTATTCTGACTTTTCAGCCAACTCACTTCGTAGTGCTTGAAGTGATGCATCGTCGGACAATGTGCCTTCAGATGTGGTCTCGCCTGAATATGAAGTTGGGGCTTCAGAATCAGCAATCGCTGCAGCGTCGGCCTTCTTTGATTCACCAGCTGAGAGCTTATGAGCTTCCCACTTGGCGTGAGCTTCGGCGTACTGGCGTTCCCATTCCGCTTTCTTCTCTTCATTTCCTGGTAACCATTCGTTGGTTTCGGGATCGAAACCTTCTGGGTAAATGTAATTGCCCTTTTCGTCATACTGATTCATGCCGTACAGACCAGCGTCAAATGAGACTGACTCATCGACATCAACGTCTTCATTTGCTTGACGAAGTGAAAGTGAAATCCGTCGGCGTTCCAAGTCGATGTCAATAACCTTGACAAATGTGGTGTCACCTACCTGAACAACCTGCTCGGGAATCTCTACGTGTCGACCCGCAAGTTCGGAAATGTGAACTAAGCCCTCAATGCCATCACTAACTCGAACGAAGGCGCCGAATGGCACTAGCTTTGTAACCTCACCAGGGACAACTTGTCCGATGGTGTGAGTACGAGCGAAGTGCTGCCATGGATCTTCTTGAGTTGACTTAAGCGAAAGCGAAACTCTTTCGCGCTCAAAATCGACTTCCAAAACTTCTACAGTTACTTCTTGTCCAACTTCAACCACCTTGGAAGGATGATCTACATGCTCCCAAGAAAGTTCGGAAACGTGTACTAGGCCATCTACGCCGCCAAGATCAACGAAAGCTCCGAAGTTAACGATGCTAGAAACAACACCCTTGCGGATTTGTCCCTTTTCAAGTTCGTTCAAGAAGCCATGACGAACTGCGCTTTGTGATTGCTCTAAGTACGCGCGACGAGAAAGTACTACGTTGTTGCGATTCTTATCTAGTTCAATAATTTTTGCTTCGATTGGCTTGCCGATGTAAGGCGCAAGATCGCGAACGCGACGCATTTCAACCAATGATGCTGGCAAGAAGCCGCGTAAACCAATGTCTACGATCAAGCCGCCCTTGACGACCTCGATAACAGTTCCGGTAACAATGCCATCTTCTTCTTTGATCTTTTCGATAGATCCCCAGGCGCGTTCATACTGAGCGCGCTTCTTAGAAAGAATTAATTGACCTTCTTTATCTTCCTTCTGCAGAACTAGAGCTTCGATAACTTCACCAACAGTTACAACTTCATTGGGATCGATATCGTGCTTGATGCTCAATTCGCGTGATGGAATGATGCCTTCGGTCTTGTAGCCGATGTCTACGAGAACTTCGTCTCGACTTACTTTTACTACGATGCCTTCGACGATGTCTCCGTCGTTAAAAGGCTTTATGGTGGCGTCAACGGCAGCCATGAATTCTTCGGCAGATGCGAAATCGTCAACGGTTATGGAGCTGGTCTTGTCAGAAGTGACAGTCATTAAATTATTGCCTCGATGCGGATAGAAATAGTACGGAAGTTGCATTCTTTCCTTGCGGATCCTGCGGAACTAGGTCTGTCCTTGGGCAAATGGCAACCTTCTAAGGATAGGCACGCTCTAGTTCTGGGTCAAAAGCGCTAGCCAGCAGAAAGCCTCTAAAATCCCCCGATTGCACCCCTGGCACCAAATTAATGGCCAGCAGCTGCCCAGGAGGCTCCAATTCCGATGGAAACGTCCATCGGAACCTGCAAGTTACCTACACTTTGCATGTTTGTCACCACAATCTCGGTAACCGCCTCGAGTTCACCAGGGGCAATCTCCACAACTAATTCATCGTGCACCTGGAGTAGCAATCGAGATTTAACTCCAGCTTGGGCCAGGCCTGCTGCGACTCGAATCATGGCCACCTTTACTAAATCGGCGGCCGAACCTTGAATCGGCGCATTTAGGGCCATGCGTTGCGCCATGTCGCGCAGCTGGCGATTTTCACTATTCAAATCGGGCAGATACCTGCGGCGTCCCATAATCGATTCGGTGTAACCCAACTTGCGAGCCTCTACAACAACGTTAGACAAGTAATCACGAACACCACCAAAACGTTCAAAGTAGGTATCCATTAATGCTTTAGCTTGGTCGTTACCAATGCCTAGTTGCTGCGCAAGCCCGTATGCCGAAAGTCCGTAAGCAAGTCCGTACGACATTGCTTTGATTTGGCGTCGCATGTCAGCATCAACCTTTTCAGGAGGCACTGCAAATACTTGAGAACCAACTGTGGTGTGTAGATCTTCACCAGTTTTTAGCGCCGCAATCAAGCCTGGGTCATTTGATAAGTGCGCCATGACGCGCAATTCAATCTGGCTGTAGTCAGCAGTAAGAAGTGTTTCAAATTCTTTTCCAACTACAAAGGTGCCACGAATGGCAAAACCCTCTGCTGTTCTAATTGGAATGTTCTGCAGATTTGGCTCAGTACTTGATAGCCGGCCAGTAGCAGCAACCATCTGGTTGAAACTGGTATGAATTCGACCATCGGATGCAACGGATGCGAGCAATCCCGTGACAGTCTGTTTTAACTTGCTGACTTCGCGATATCGCAAGAGCGCCACAAGTAACTCGTCATCAGGAAACTTGGCAAGTAAGCCTTGGAGTGATTCCGCATCAGTTGTGTAACCAGTTTTAATCTTTTTAGTTTTTGGCAAACCACGTTCTTCGAAAAGAACTTCTTGGAGTTGCTTTGGCGAGCCCAAGTTAAATTCATGACCCACGCTGGAATGTGCCTGCTTTACAGCGGCTGCGCTATCGCCTTCAAAATTTTCTTCCAACTTCTTAAGGGCCTTAACATCTACTGCAATGCCATAGCCCTCCATCTGGGAAAGAATGGCAATCAATGGCAACTCAACTTCGTTAAATAATTCAAGCCCGCCGCGCTTGATTAATTCAGCGCCCAAGTATTCACTTAGATCCAGAGTTGCCCGCGCTGCGAGCGCTAATTCTTGACCAGAAACTTCACTAGATCCATCCAGCGAGAGTTGAGCACTTGACGTTGCTGCGACGTCGTCCAATGTCTTGTTCAAATAGCGAAGCACTAAATCTGAGAGCGCAAAGTTTCGGCCACCAGGTGAAACCAAATACGAGGCGATGGCAGTATCGAAAACCAATCCATTGAATGCAATACCCGCAGCGGCGAATGCGAGCATCGGCCCCTTTGCATCATGTGTGATTTTTGGGCGCGCACTGCCTAACCAAGTTCTTAACGCATTGCCACCATCAGCGATGGTGCACCAAACACTTTCGCCGTTGTTGGCTACAAGTGCGATCGCCTCGATATTTCCAGTACCGCTTCCCCAGTTTCCAGCGACACTAAATGCAATGTTCGTAGCTTCGTGAGATTTTAACCAGCTGGCAAGTGCCTCTGCCTTAACTTGTTGCGTTACAACCTCAAACCCATCGGATGCCTGTGACTCAGCAATTACCTCGGTTGGTTCATCTTGCGCCTTGACGTTCTTGCTGGGTTTTTCAGATTTTCCAGTATTGCTTGGCGAACCTGCAGCACTTGGCCAAGCAGCAAACAGTCGCGGGCGAAGCGCTGAAAATTCCAACGCATCCAACGCAGCATGCACCACGCCCGAGTCATAGTCTCGTTTGGCGTAAGCGGTGATGTTTGTATCCACTGGAGCATTCTCAACAAGGCGATTCAATTCGAAATTGAGCTGCACTTGTTCCAAATTTGCCCGCAGTGCTTCGCCGACTTTGCCTGCGATGGAATCTGAAATCGCAATGATTTTTTCTAGCTCGCCATATTCGGCGATCCACTTCGCTGCAGTCTTTGGGCCAACGCCAGGAACACCCGGCAAGTTATCACTTGTCTCCCCGACCAATGCTGCAAGAGTTCGGTATTGCTTGGGTGTAACACCATATTTTTCGAAAACTGATTCTGGTGTCATCAACACCAAATCAGACATCCCTTTTCGGGGATAAAGAATTGTTACTCGATCATCGACTAACTGAAAAGAATCTCGATCGCCACTGATTATGCTCACTGGAAAGTCGCAAGATTTTGCAAGTGTTGCCAATATGTCATCTGCCTCGAAGCCATCAGCCTCTACGACCGCGATGTTCAAAGCCTCTAGAACTTGCTTTATAAGTTCAACTTGCCCCTTAAATTCTGGCGGGGTCTTTGCTCGGGTCGCTTTGTATTCGGGATACCGTTCACTTCGAAATGTTTTCCTGGAAACATCGAAAGCTACAACCAAGTGACTTGGCTTGCGGTCCTTTAAGACATTGACCAACATCGAGACAAAACCATAAACTGCATTGGTGTGCTGACCAGAACTTGTGGCGAAGTTTTCAACTGGCAGGCCATGAAATGCCCGATAGGCAAGCGAGTGACCATCCAAGATGAGAAACTCAGGGGTAGCAATCACATCTTGATCCTAGAGGGGTATCAGTGAGTCAGAGCCAAGAGAACCAGGCGAAGCACGTTGAAGTCGGCGCGATGGCCGAGCGGATGGGAATAACCATTAGTTTCGCCACAGCCGCCAAAGTGGTTGGACACATGCCAGTTGAAGGCAACACTCAACCTTTTGGATTATTAAATGGCGGCGCCTCGATGGCCCTTGCCGAAACCCTTGGCTCAGTGGGCGCCCACCTGCACGCAGGACCAACCCGAAGCGTGGTTGGCATTGACATAAATGGCACACACCATCGAAGCGCGACTTCGGGAATTGTGACTGGGACGGCTACCCCCTTAAGTTTGGGTCGCACTATTGCCGTATATGAAATTGTGGTCACGGATGAGCGGGATAAGCGACTTTGCACTGCGCGATTAACTTGTTTATTGCGGGATTTGCCTTAACTCGTTAAATCCCAAACTCCGAAAAATTTCCTGAAAGGCTACTTGTATGTTCATTGGGTCCGGCACATTGATAAATGTCATCGCCGTATTAATTGGTTCCACTATTGGAGTCTTTATTGCGCACCGATTAAATGAAAGAATCCGCGATGTTGTAACTGATGGCCTTGGGTTAGCAACTGGAATGATTGCGGTACTTACAACCGCTGCTATAACTAATCCCCTGCTTACCCAAACTCTTGGTTCCGGTCGGCCTGTACTTATTGTGCTTGCCAGCGTTGTTGTTGGTGGAATGCTGGGCACTGCAATGCGAATTGAAGAGCGTCTGGAAGCATTTGGTGACCGTCTAAAAGCGAGATTTTCTGGGAAAGACGGTTCACGCTTTACTGAAGGGTTTGTCGCAGCTTCGTTGCTCTTTTGTGTTGGGGCTATGTCAGTCCTAGGTCCGATAACTGACGGACTGGGCGGCGGTAACGAAATTCTAGTTTTGAAATCAACACTTGATTTCTTTGCCTCGATTGCCTTCGCGTCCGTATTTGGCTGGGGAGTCGCTGCCTCTGCGGTAACAATCTTGCTCTTTCAAGGAAGTCTGACATTGCTTGGATACACCCTTGGAAACTTCATGTCAGAAGTTCAAGTACTAATGCTCACTGCAACTGGTGGGCTCTTACTGCTGGCGATTTCCTTGCGATTGCTTAACCTTAAGCAAATACCAGTGGGAAACATGTTGCCCGCATTAATTATCGCGCCGCTCTTAGCTGCACTATTTTCCTAACTCTTGCGCAAAAAAATAACCCCAACTCACAAGAGTTGGGGTTATTTAAATAGTTGCTTAACCGCCTAGGTATGCCTGTGCGATTGCAGGATCAACAGCTAGTTTGGAGCCATCACCCTCAAGCTTTAGGTGTCCTGATTCCAGCACGTAAGCGTAATCAGCAATGCGAAGCGCAGCTAAAGCATTTTGCTCAACAAGGAGAATTGTTACCCCGGAAGCACGAATCGTCTCGATGGTTTCAAAGATCAAGTCAACCAGAACTGGCGCAAGTCCCATGGATGGTTCATCCATGATTAGGAGCTTTGGTTCGCCCATTAGCGCGCGACCAACAGCAAGCATCTGCTGCTCGCCACCAGACATAGTTCCAGCTTTTTGGGAAATGCGTTCCCGCAGACGTGGGAAGAGTTCTAGAACCCGCTCGCGACTCTCTTTAACGGCCGCTGCATCTTTACGAAGATAAGCTCCGAGATCCAAATTCTCATCGACTGTCATTCGAGGGAAAATACGACGTCCTTCTGGCGAATGACAAATACCCTTAGCGACGATCTCGTGGCCGGGCATTCCATCAATCTTTTCACCACGGTATTCAATGCTGCCGGTTTTTGGATGCATCAGACCGCTGATGGTACGCAATGTCGTTGACTTGCCTGCACCATTGGAGCCGATAAGTGAAACGATTTCACCCTCGCGTACTTCAAAGGAAAGTCCCTTTACAGCTGTGATCGCGCCATAACCAACAGTTATGTCACTTACCTTCAGCATTACCGGTGTGTTTAAACGTGCCATTATTTGCTAGCCTCCGAACCGCTCTTGCCTAGGTAGGCTTCAATAACTCGTGGATTTGATCTAATTTCAGCAGGAGTTCCCTCAGCGATTTTTTGTCCCTGATCAAGAACGGTAATCCGTTCGGAAACCTGCATAACAACGCTCATGTCATGCTCGATTAGCAAAATGCTGATTCCTTTATCTTCCTTCAGCTTTCGAACAAACTGAACAAAAGTAGCTGACTCATTTGGATTCATTCCTGCAGTTGGTTCATCCAAAAGCAAAACACTCGGACGAAGTGCAAGCGCGCGAGCTACCTCAAGACGTCTTTGATCTCCGTAGGAAAGGTTGCGCGCATATTCATGCGTGGTGTAACCAATTCCAACGTAATCCAGAAGCTCTTGCGCAAATCTGCGGGCTTCTTCTTCTTCAGCGCGCTGCTTCTTGGTACGGAAAATAGTGGCAAATACTCCTGCGCTCATATGAGAGTGCATGGCAACCATTACGTTTTCCTGAGCAGTCATCAATCCAAATAACCGGATGTTCTGGAAAGTGCGCGCTAAACCACTCTGCGCAATATCGTGAACTTGATCACCAGTTATGTCTTTGTCACCAAAGATAACCGCGCCACTTGTTGGCTTATACAGGCCAGTAAGTACGTTGAAGAATGTGGTTTTGCCGGCACCGTTAGGGCCAATCAGCGAAACGATTGATCCTTTTGGAATTGTGAATGACACATCGTCAACTGCCACCAGTCCGCCAAATTCGACACGAATGTCCTGCGCATCTAATGCTGCTGTGCTACTTAAGCTCATGCTTAATGGCTCCCAATCTTTGTGTCGTCGGTGACTTTTTCAACATCTTCCAGTTTTTCCTCATTCATAACCATTCTCATGCGAGCTTCTGGCAAGAAACCCTCACGACGGAACAGCATCATTAATACCAGCAGTAAGCCAAATAGCAAGAACTGGTAGGAAGGGAAATTGAATTTTGTATCAAAGGTGCTATTGATCAATTCGCCAACTTGGACAAGTCCTACTGAGTTGACCCAAGCCAGTACGGTAGCGCCCACAACAACACCCCAAACGTTACCCATACCACCGAGAACAACCATGGCCAAGATAATGATCGAGATTACGAAGTTGAATCGATCGGCGTAAACACCGCCAACTAAAATGGCGAATCCAACACCGCCAATACCGCCGCCGACAGCGCCGATTGCATAAGACGAGAACTTAGTGCGCCATAACGGCACACCCATCATGCTTGCCGCAAGTTCATCTTCACGAATTGCTAACCAAGCGCGACCTAGGCGACCATCGCGAAGTCGAATTGAGAAAAAGATCATTGCGCCGGCCATCAAAGACACCATTAGGAATTTTGCTGGCAGATCAAAAGTTCCCATCGTGTACCCAAAGAGATTTGGCTGATCCAATCCGCCAATACCTTGCGCGCCATTAGTAACGTTGATGCCGCCGATGTCTGAGCCATTGAGCATGAACTGCGGGATGATTTCTCCAAAACCAAGTGTTACTAGAGCTAAGTAATCACTCTTGAGGCGCAGTGTTGGTCCGCCAATTATGATTCCCCAAATCGCAGTGAACACACCGCCAAGAATCAGAACTAGGAATAAGTGGAAGTGAATACCTTGGTCAAAGCCTTCGCGGGCATTACCAAAGAAGTTGACTTGATACTGATTCAAAAACGGTGACATTAACCAACCTGCAACGTAACCGCCAAGTGCCCAGAAAGCCACGTAACCCAGATCCAGTAGACCGGCATACCCAACAATGATGTTGAGCCCAAGCGCCATCAAGATCCAAATCATAATCTCAGCAAGTGAGTTCAAGGAAAACCAAGCGTTAAAGAATCTTTGTACTTGAGTATTGGCATTAGGTAAAACAAATACATTCAGCAGGAAAATAACTCCAACAACTGTGCTGAAACCGATCGCCCACTTCTTATTGTTGACTCCTGCTGCGTGATGAGCCGCTTCTATTTTTGTCATGTTAAACCTTTTCCTGTGAAGACTGACCTAAGAGGCCACCTGGGCGGTAAACCATTAAGAGAATCAAGATTGTGAAAACCATTGTTTGCGACCAACGTTGTCCGGGACCAACTGCCAAACCATCGTTGTAAGCCTGGATAAGTCCAACAATAAGTCCGCCAAGGACTGCGCCGTAAAGATTACCTACGCCGCCGAGAACTGCAGAAGTGAATGCGATCAAGCCAAGTTGGAATCCTAAGTTGTAGGACACGGTACCGATAGTTTGCGCCCACATAATTCCAGCAGCGCCTGCTGCTGCCCCTGCGATTGCAAACGTGAAAGAAATGGTTTGGTTAACGTTAATTCCCATTAATCGTGAAGCATCTTTATCCTGCGCAGTCGCGCGCATAGCTCGCCCACGTCGCGTCTTTTCAACAATGAAAACGAGAAGTATCAAAACCGGAATTGTGATTGCGAAAATAACCAGCGTCTTGGACGCGACTTCTAAGCCAGCAAACTCATACTTGGTGGCAGGTAACACAGTATTGACATTGACTGGAACCGAACCGACCCACTTTAGACCGATCCATTGCAGTACGAATGACATACCAACTGCAGTAATAAGCGGTGCCAATTTTGGGGCATTACGTAATCGCCGATACGCGACTCGTTCAATTGTCACGTTTATAATGGCGCCAAAAATCATTGTTAATAGAAGGACTACTAGTAGCAGCGCAAAGTTTTTCGCACCAGGTGCTTTCGCGCCGAACAACTCTGTTAAAACCGCAAAACTAAATACTGAACAAAGCATGAACAAATCGCCATGCGCAAAATTTATGAGCTCGATAATTCCGTAGACCAGGGTGTAACCAAGTGCGATCAACGCGTAGAGCAAACCATTGTTAATTCCATTTATGGAAACCTGTATGAAGGCACGCGGATCACTGATCAAGTTAGAGCCGAGCCAGTAAGCAATTACTCCGATTACTAAGAACATGGAAATTCTTAGTAACAATTCTGACGAACTAGTTTTCTTTTTACGAGCAACGCCCGTGGCAACCGAAGTCATCCGTGAGATCTCCCTTTGATTGGTACTAAATTCGCGGCTAATAGATACCTTATTAAACACTATAACTTTTAAAAACTTGAGGATATTAAGGAAATGGGTGGGATTGGTTTTCCAATCCCACCCAAACCTTTGCTACGTCGAAACGACGCAACCTTTATGGGTATTAGCTGATTTCAATTGCCTTGATGTCAGTTTCTACTCCACCAAGCATTTGCTGCAGTGTCATAGTAACTGTATCTACGTCACCAGTTTCCTGGTTGATGCAGAAGCCCATACCAGATACTGATTCTTCAGCGGTTAGACAGATCTGCTCGCCACTGAATACTGCATCAAGGACACCCTTACGAGTACCGTCTGATGCTGCAATTGCCTTCATGATTACCTGCATCGCTACGCCACCGTATACCGCGTATGAGCTGTTTGGCTCATAGCCGTACTTTGCGACATATGCTTCGATGAAAGCGCCAGCCTGGCCGCCATCTTTTTTGATGCCGTCAAGTGACTTACCAGCGAATGTCATCCATAGACCTTCAGCTTCTGGCATTTCGCGCAGTGCTGGGTAGCCGGAGAAACCGTCTGGAGCCATTGATGGGAATACAGTGTTGTCGCCAAGAACTGCAGTCTTATCCTTCACTAGCTGAACACCGTTGTTATCAAAGATGCCTGCGTAGTAAACGATGTCAGCGCCCTGTCCCTTTACTTTTTCAAAAGTAGAGGTGTTGATTGAGCCAGCCTTGATGTCCCAACCACTGCGAAGTACTGTTCCACCTAGCTTGGTGAACTCAGCTTCTACAGCGTCGGCTAGACCGATACCGTATGCCTGGGTGTCATCAAGAAGTGCAAGTGTGCGCTTGCCTAGCTCGTTGTACATGTACTGAGCTGCAGCTGTTCCCTGGAAACCATCGTGTGCAATTACGCGAGCGTAAGTGCGAGCACCACTTGGGTAGTAAAGTGCTGGTTCGCCAGCATCCCATTCAATGGTTAGACCTGGGTAGGTGTTTGCGTGAGAAACCATTAATAGACCAGCTTCGTTAGCAACTGGAATAATGATCTTTGCACAACCGGAGTTGTACGTACCCATGATTGCAACTTCGTTTGTGTTTGCTACGTGATCCTGTGCGTTCTTTGCACAAGCTGCATCGTCCCAAGCACCCTTAGCTGCTGTTGAGTCATCATATTCTTTGATTTCTACTGTGTAGTCTCCAGCTTTGCCACCGGCTTGTTCAAGAACAAGTGCTACAACTTCATTTGTTGACTTGCTGGCATCAGCTGAAGCGCCCTGGATTGGAAGGTCGGTACCTACGATAAGTACTTCGCCACCAGCAGCAGAATCGCTAGCTTCTTCCCCACCGCTGCAGGCAGCAAGTGCTAGTGCGCCGGCAAGAGCCAGTGCACCAATTTTGATCGGCTTGATCATTTGTATTTCCTCTCGTTGACCCGACGAATTCTTTTCGGGCAATTCTTAAAATAACCCATAAACTCGGGATCATTCATGGAAAATGCTCCAATGTCGCCAGGAGTTACGGGTTCGTTACCTGAGTTGTTTGGGACTTAGTCCCCCCCTGCGAAGAATGCAGCAGGCTATCTCCGCCGTTTTTCCCGAATTCGTAGGTTAATCACTATCGGCGAGCCAGTAAAGCCAAATTCTTCTCGGAACCGCCGTTCCACGAATCGGCGGTATCCAGCCTCCAAAAAGCCTGAAGTAAAGAGGACAAATACCGGTGGCGAAACGCTGGCTTGGGTGCCGAACATGATTTTTGGTTGCTTGCCGCTTCGAACTGGGTGCGGGTGACTTGCCACAATCTGCGCCAAGAACGCATTCATGCGCCCGGTTGGCACCCGAGTCTCCCAGCCGGCAATCGCAGACTTCAAGGCGGGAACTAAGCGATCCTTATGCCACCCAGTTTGGGCACTGAAATTTATGCGCGGGGCCCAAGCAACTTGAACTAAATCACGTTCAATTTCGCGCTCCAGGTAAAACCGACGTTCCTCATCAACAAGATCCCATTTATTGAAAGCGATGACAAGGGCCCGACCAGATTCCACAACCATGGAAATAATTCGCAAATCTTGTTCTGTCATTGGCGCACTTGCATCAAGCAAGACGACAGCGACATCAGCTTTATCAAGAGCAGATTTAGTTCGCAATGTGGCGAAGTATTCATGGCCAGAAGCATTCTTAGATTTTCGTCTTATTCCTGCGGTATCAACCAGGATCCATTCTTCGCCATCCAACATGACTAGTTCATCAACTGGGTCCACGGTAGTTCCCGCAACGCTATCTACTACTGCGCGTTTTTCGCCAGTTAACGCATTTAACAAACTTGATTTTCCAACATTTGGTTTGCCAAGAAGTGCCACTCGATGTGGTCCCCGTGGGCGCGCTAAACCTGAACCATCTTCTGGAAATGCTGCCAGCACTACATCGAGTAAGTCGCCACTACCTCGTCCGTGTAATGCGGAAACCGTGTACGGCTCCCCTAAGCCAAGTGACCAAAGTCGAGTTGCCTCAAGTTCGGCTCGCTCATCATCAACTTTGTTAGCTACCAAAATTACGGGCACTTTTGCCTGCCTTAGCACTCTGACAATTTGTTCGTCCGCATCAGTCGCACCAACTGTTGCATCCACTACAAAAACCACGACATCACTTGAGTTAATTGCCGCTTCAGCTTGCGCAGAAACCTGGGCGCTCATTCCAATTGCGTCGTATTCCCAGCCACCCGTATCAACAACAATGAACGGTACGCCGCTCCATTCGGTTTCATATCGAACCCGATCCCGAGTAACACCAGGAGTATCTTCCACAACGGCTTCTCGCCTGCCAATGATTCGATTAACCAAAGTGGACTTACCAACGTTTGGACGACCAACTACAGCAACAACTGGAAGCGCGCCTTTATCTTCAAAAATTTCATCAATCTCATCGGTTGGGATCCCGATTTGATCTAATAATGCCGCGTATTCGGACTCGCTCAAATCTTCCCAGCGTTCAGGAATCTCAATCGTGTCATCTAGTTCAACGGCATCACCGGCAACGTCATAGATTATTGTTTCGGCATTTGGATCCAAAGTGTTATCCACGGTAGGACCGCGCTAAATCAATGACTTGGTTTATTACTTCGCTAAGTTGCATATAAGTAGTGTCAATAACAGTTGCGTCTTGAGCTACCTCAAGGGGTGACATGGCCCGCGTGGAATCCGCGTGATCTCGCTTTTCCATGCTCGCATTTGTGTCGCTCATGTTTGCGCCGACTTCAATAGCGCGGCGGGCTGCCCGCGCTTGTGGATCGGCAGTAATAAACAGTTTCACATCTGCATCCGGCAAAACAACTGCGCAGATGTCACGTCCCTCAACAACTATTCCCGAATGCGACTTTGCAACTATCTCGCGTTGCAAGTTGACCATAGTGTGCCTAACTTGCGGGATTGCGCTAACGGCACTGACTGCTTGCGTCACAACTTCACTGCGAATCGGGTCGGATACATCAACTTCCCCAACCTTGATTCCCGGCTCGGCTGGATCTGTACTTGGCACGATTTGGGCGGAATTGACCAATTCGGCAATTTGCGCATTATTGATTCGCGAAGTATCAAGTAGGTCAGCACCTTTACTTTGCGCATACCAAGTTGCAGCGCGATACATGCTGCCTGTATCTAGGTATTCCAGTCCAAGTTCGGTGGCAACGGCTCTGCAAACACTGGATTTTCCTGAACCACTAGGGCCATCTACGGCAATTACTAGGGGTTTGGACATAAATACAGTCTAACTGAGCCAGCACCTAGCCAATAACGACAAAATTGGCACTTTCCAGAATCGATAGCAAAGTTGGTTTTGCGGCCAGTGAAACTGTTAGTTCAACTAATCCAGTTGGCTTGCCCAGTGAGTGATCAATGCGAACGTCCTCGAGGTTAACTTGTGCCTTGGCCGCTTCAGTAAACACTCGAGCTAACTCGCCTGGCTTATCGTCAAGTCGCACTGCGATGGTGGTCGTATTTTGATTTGCTACACCGTGCTTTCCTGGCAACCGGTCTCTACCCTGTGCGCCTCGAACAAGTTTCTCGGTGATTTGCGCATCTTCACCTGCAGTTAACGCAGCAGCAAAATCTAAAAGACTATTTGCCACGTTAGTAACGCGTGTTGCGATGTATTTAGAATTCTCACTCAGTATGTCTGTCCATAAAAGTGCATCTGATCCAGCGATTCGGATAGTGTCTCTGATTCCCTGACCAGCTAATTCAATTTGAGAGAAGTCAGCATCCATTAACTCGCCTGCCAAAACAGATGCGACAACTTGCGGCGTATGTGAAATCAGCGCAACTGCTTGATCATGCTCTTCATTCGTGCGAAGAATTACGAATGCGCCCAACGACTCAACAAGTTCTCTAACCGTATTAATTGCTTGTTCGTTAGTTGCCGCACTTGCAGTTACCACCCACGGGCGATCCAAGAATAAGTTCCCTTGCGCACCTTGGGCTCCCGAAACCTCTCGCCCTGCCATTGGGTGACCGCCTACTAGGCGACCCCACTGTGTAAAACTCAATTTTTCAAGCTCTGCAAAAATAGAAACTTTCACACTTGCCACGTCAGTTAACACGGCTGTTGCATGCTTTGCGGCGTATTCGAAAATAACTTTTGCAACACTTGCCGGAGGTGTGGCAACAATCACGAGCGTGATTTCTTGGTCTTGGTAGGCAGCGGCACCGCTTACTTTAATTGCGGAATCTAGTGCGCTGGCATCAATGTCTGCGAGAAAAACGCTTTTTCCTTGCGCAGTAAGTCCCAGCGCGATGGACGTGCCAATTAATCCTGTGCCAACTATAAGTACGGCCATTACTACTGCGCTATGTCTTTGCGAAGTGCCTCTGCGCCGCGCAAGTAAACGTGCTTTATTTCGCTGCGCGGACTGCTGGTTTGGACATGGAGCATGACTCTAATGACTTTCTCCATTGCCCCAACTACTTCGAGTTCTTGCGCGCACATCAGAGGTACATCTGCCAACCCAATACCGCGCGCCGCCGCAGCTGGGAATGCACTATGTAAGTCAGGTGTGGCGGTAAAAAAGATGCTAACTAGATCTTCTAAGCCAACTTCGTTTCGCGCCAAAATCTCGGAGAGCAATTCGGTAACTGCTCCCGCCATTTCTTGGGCATCGTCTTGCTGTAAGCAAGTAGCCCCACGAATTGCTCTAAAGTTCACAGTCTCAATCCTAGAGCCCAACTGCGTTATAAAGTTTCCCTAATTCTTTGTTCTCCAGCACTCGCAGGTTTCCAGACTTTAGATTCCCCAGTGCAATCGGACCCACCTTGGTTCTAACTAAATCAACTACTGGGTACCCCATTTCGTCGAACAGTCGACGTAAAATTCGATTTCTACCCTCGTGTATGGAAATTTGAATCACCGTTTGATTTTTACCAGTTTCAAAAATTTTACAATCCGTAACAGCCACCGGGGTTCCCTCAATTAGGACGCCAGCCAATATTTTCGCGATGTCATCCTTAGTTACGTGACCTGTTAATCGAGCTAAATAAGTTTTCACTATGCCATGCGAAGGATGTCCAAGACGTTGACTTAATTCACCATCATTTGTTAACAGCAACAGTCCTTCAGTATCTGCATCTAGCCTGCCTACGTGGAATAATCGCTGTTCAAACTGCGCAACTAAGTCGCCAACACATTCTCGATTATGCTCATCAAGCATTGTTGTAATCACGCCACGTGGTTTATTCAAAGCCACCACAATATGGCCACTTGTTTGCGCAATTCTTACGCCATCCACATGAATAATGTCGACATCTGGATCCACTCGCGTGCCTAGTTCATCCGCGATTACACCGTTAACGGTCACGCGATGAGTAGTAATAAATTCTTCGCATTTTCGGCGCGAGCCAAGTCCGGCGCTCGCCAAGACTTTTTGTAACCTAATTCCAGATTCAGACATCAAAGTTTTTCTAGTTATTGACTAAGTCAAGAACTTCTTCAACATTGTCAGGCATAGGCAAGTGCGCAGCAATTGGTGGTAGTTCCTCGAGTGATTTTAATCCCAGTCGTTCCAGGAAATAATTAGTTGTGCGGTACAAGTGCGCACCAGTCTCATGGTCGTGTCCGGTTTCTTCGATCAAACCTCGGGTGACCAGAGTGCGCACGACGCCATCAACATTTACACCTCGAATTGCTGAGATTCTCGAACGGGTTACTGGTTGACGATATGCAACTACTGCAAGAGTCTCTAGGCCTGCCTGGGAAAGTCTGCCGTGCTGGCCATCAAGAACAAATCGCTCCACTACTTGGGCGCAGTTATCTCGCGTCCAAAATCTCCAGCCACCAGCAAGTTCGCGAAGATCAAATCCTCGCTCTTGCACTGCAAATTCTTGGGCCAAGTCGTGCAGTGTGGTGACGACAGTTTCTTGTGGCGTACGCGTCAGCGTTGCCAATGTTGCAGATGTCATGGGCTCTTCGGCCACCATCAGTAGCGCCTCTAGAGCTGCGCGCAACGAAGGTGCGCCAAGTGATACTCCATCATCTGTTTCAACATCAGTTGCTGATTCACCATCAATTAAGTCAAGGCTTACTTCAGTCATTGGTGTCATTACCTTCCTGTTCGTCATTAGTGCGTTCTTGGCTCTCGCCTAACTGATTTCGGAATTGCTCAATCTGCGTGGTCTCGAATTCATCAATTTCCCCAAGTGCATCGATGTCTATTTCATCATCGCCAATCCAGCGAACATAAAGCTCACCTAGCGGCGTTGGCTGGTCGAAAGTTACCAGCCCATCTCGATAAATTTCAAGCAACGCTAAGAAGCGCGCAACTACTAATAGCGTAGTATCGCAATCTCGCGTCAATTGTTTAAACGAAGCTTGGCCAACACGGCGTAAGCGCTCCACGATTATGGCAGCTTGTTCTCGCACCGAAACGCGAGCTGCGTGAATGTGAGCAACCGAAATAACATCTGGGAGCTTTGGTTCCAGCGCTCGGGCAGCAAGATTTGCGAAATCATCTGCGCTCATACCAAGTTCGACTTCCGGCAAGAGCTTGGTGAATCTTTCATCTAACCCAACTGCGCGCGGGTGCTGGCGCCCTGCAGTTGCGAGTAAATGCTTAAAGTCTGCTGACATCGCCTTGAATGCTCGATATTGGAGTAACCGCGCCAGCAATAAATCTCGCGCTTCCAAAATAGCAATGTCTTCTTCGTCTTCAACTTCGCCGCCTGGAATCAAGCGGGCCGCTTTTAAATCGAGCAAAGTTGCCGCGATGACTAAAAACTCAGTTGCCTCATCGAGCGTCCAATCCTCGCCACGGGCTTTTATATAGCCAAGAAAATCATCAGTGACTTGATGCAGGGATAGAGCCGTAACATCAAGACGATGTTTAGCTATGAGGGAAAGTAAGACATCAAATGGACCCGAGAATTCCTCGAGCGAAACCACAAATGAATCTGCGGAATTTTCCAGTGCAGTGCTCTTAAGTTTCGGCTCGGCAGGCGCCGCAATCATTACTTCGTAACCGAGCCTTGAGACTCAAGGCGTTCCACTAATTCCCATGCCAAATTGCGGTAATTAATCGCGCCAGAGGAATTCGGTGCTTGCTCAATTATTGATACGCCCGCTTTTGTAGTTTCTGGGAACTTCACAGTACGACTGATTGTGGTGTGAAAAACCGCTTCCCCGAAAGCATCGAGGACTGCTTGGATTGTTTCGCGGGTATGAAGTGTCCGCGCATCCACCATAGTTGGCAGGACACCGTCAATTGTCAATCGACTGTTGAGTCGTTCTTTTACTTTTGTAATTGTTTCGCGCAACATTTCAACACCGCGCAATGCAAAGAACTCACATTCCATAGGGATTACCACACCATCAGCTGCCGTTAAAGCGTTGACAGTCAGAAGTCCAAGAGATGGCTGGCAATCGATCAAAATGTAATCATAGTTTGGTCGAACCGATTCAAATGCTCGGTCAAGTGCATATTCGCGCGCTACTTCGCCGGCAAGTCGTAACTCGGCCGCGCTCAATTGAATGTTTGCCGGAAGTAAGTCAAGTCCTGCGATGGAAGTTTTCATAACGACAGCAGTTGCTGGCGAAGTATTGGAATCCATCAACATGTCGTAAACCGTCTTGGCGCCACCTAAATCATCTGGATTCACACCAAGACCAATAGACAACGAGCCTTGGGGATCCATGTCGACCATAAGAACTCTGCGACCAGCCTCAGTAAGCGCGGCACCTAAATTAATCGTGGTTGTAGTTTTACCTACGCCACCTTTTTGATTTGTCATCGCAATAACGTACGCCGGACCATGCGTGGCTAGCGGCGCTGGCGCACGAAAAGTTGGTAGCGGGCGTCCTGTTAAACCAATTGCTACTCCAGCGGGAGTGACAGAAACTATGGGCGTTACTGATGCATCCGGAGCAGCGGGCACAACAGTAGTTGCAGTGTCGGGAGCAACCGAATTATGTCGAGGCAAAACTTCATCCGAGATGTTTTGCTCCTGTGGAATTGGAACTGTCATGATTACCCTTCCCAGCGCAGGTTCTGGCATACAAACTAGATTTCTTCAGATCCGAGATATTTTCATCGCTGAGGAAGTTACGACAACTTTAGGTTAAGCCCTTTTGCTTGCAAACACTGGGATCTACTTAGTAATTTCGCCAGGTGTGGCGCACTCAATCAGCCTTTGGCACGCGGATGCGAAGTGGCATAAACCTCGCGAAGTTGATCTACGGTAACCATGGTGTAAATCTGCGTTGTGGTCACCGAAGCATGGCCCAAAAGTTCCTGGACCACACGAACATCCGCCCCATTTTCAAGTAAATGCGTGGCGAATGAGTGACGCATAGTATGCGGGGAAACTTTCCCGGCCAAACCCGCTCGGCTCGCAATTTCCTGCAAAATCGTCCAGGCGCTTTGCCGAGAAAGCCTTCCGCCACGGGCGTTTAGAAATAGGGCTTGGTCACCTTTGCCTTTTGCTGCTAGCACTGGCCTAGCGCGAACTAAGTATCTTTCCAGAGCGCTCAATGCATGCGATCCCACGGGAACTAGGCGTTCCTTATCCCCCTTGCCGCGCAAGCGCAAAATCGGCAATTCCGGGCTCAAATTCATGCCAGCAGCAAGATCAAGATCAATTAGCTCGGTCACTCGGGCTCCGGTGCCATAAAGCAATTCCAAAAGTGCTTGATCGCGCATGAGCAAAACCGGCAAGTCACCTTTACTGTTAACTCCCACCGCGACCAGCAGTTTCTCAATATCGGCAAAACTCAAAGCCTTAGGTAGACGTTTAGTTATCCCAGGAGGTTTAACTGATCTGGCCGGATCAGTCGTTGTGATGCCCTCTTTAACCAAGAATGAGTGCAATCCCCTAACTGCTATGACGGTTCGCGCTGCCGAGGTCGGAGCTAACGCGGGATGAGCAGGATCGCCAAGGCGAAGGGCAACTAAGAAGTCTGAAATGTGTTCTGGGGTAACTTCAACAAATGAAAGTTTGCCCTTTTCCTCTAAAAAATCCGCATACCGGGCTAAATCCCTGCGATATGCCGACATCGAGTTCTTGGCCAAACCGCGCTCAATCAATAAGTGATCTAAGTAGCCAGAAATGTGCCGGCGAATTTGACTGACTTTTGGTGGCTGGTTGGTCACACTTAGAACTTACCTGACATAACTAACGAACGAGGAACTAGAACACGCAAAAAAACTTCGATAGTGACTAAATTTTTGCGAACTCGTTACGTCGCGCAATCATTACTTCGCGTCTTGCTACTTCTTGGCTTACACCCAAAAGCAATGTTGAAAGTGGCGTGTCAAGGGCGCCGCATACTGCTGCCAGTAATTCAGATGATGCTTCTTTTTGTCCGCGCTCAAGCTCGGAAAGATAGCCAAGTGATACTTGGGCATCTCGGGACACATCGCGCAAAGTGCGGGACTGCTCAGTGCGGCGGCGGCGCAATTCTTCACCAATTACTTGGCGCATTAAAATCATTTTCTTGCCAGAATTTGCAGACTGCGCTGCGGGATCGGAGATTTTGAATGTGTGCGTCAGCGTTGGGGTAAGTCCAGTTTGAGGTGTTAAGTTTTGCGAAACAAGTTTTTGATCCATTGTGCTCTCCATACCTGTGATTTTATCATCAATTCACTGTTTGTGACTTCCGTGAGATTATGCCCGCTGCGGGACCCGTTAAACCTATTGCTTAAAGGAATGTCAATAAGAGTTCAAGCGCAGCTGCCACAGTTTCTTCTCGAATTTGAGCTCGCGCCTCTCGCGGATCCGTGGATTCGGGAAATAGATGTAGCTGTTCCACCACGGAATCAATAACACTGCCCTGCTCGTCACGCTGAATACACGCAACAAAAACCGTGCCAGGAAGGTGTCCATCCTGTGAGTCTGGACCAGCAACGCCTGTAACGGCCAAGCCAAATTCAGCATCTAAGCGCTGCGCTACGCCAGTTGCCATGTCCAAGGCAACTTGGGCTTGTACTGCGCCACCATCGGAAAGCAGTGCGCCGGAAACTCCCAACAAATCAGTCTTTAGATCTGAAGCATAAGCAATTACGCCACCACGATAAATCTTTGAGGCACCAGGAATTGAAGTAATCGTTGAACCAAGTTGCCCACCAGTTAGAGATTCAGCTGTTGCAATAGAACGTCCCTGCATGGCAAAAATAACGGTTACTGCGAGCGAATCAATATCAGTTGCCATGAACCTTCACACATTCGTTTTAGATGAACTTGCCTTGGCTTATTATCTCAAGCATTCGCAACTGTTGGTTAGCTGGCGCTGCCAGATGAAAAATTTGCTTTGAGTGCGTAATCTATCCCAGTAACAATGGTCAAGGCGAGCGCTAACCCAAGTGACATTTGGGCCACTAGATCTACCCAACCTGAAACTGGAATTAAGAATGCAACTATTGCAACAATCTGGCTGACTGTCTTAGCTTTTCCACCGCGACTAGCTGGGATGACACCGTGATTAATCACCCAAAAACGCATGATCGTGATGGCTACTTCACGAAACAGAATCACGCCCGTTACCCACCAAGCTATTTCACCGGTGATTGACAGTGCGATAAGCGCAGTACCAATCAATGCTTTGTCCGCTATTGGGTCGGCAATCTTTCCAAAGTTTGTAACTAGTCCGTATTTTCTTGCCCAAACGCCATCAACTAAATCTGTGATGGCTGCGACCAAAAAAAGCGCGGCGCCCGCCCACTGCGCACTCTCGGTTTGCCTTACACCAAGGACTAAATATCCAAAAATTGGAACTAGCAACAATCTTGCTACTGTAAGTGCGTTTGGAACATTCAGCACCGGAACATCATTGTTGGTATCACCCATGTGATCCGGAATAGGTGATTGCGTCACGAGCTGACTTCCTTCGCGATCAAGTCCACTCCGTCACAATCAACAACTATCGCTTGTACAAATTGTCCAACTTGAATTTCGCTGGCAGAAATAACAGTTGTACTGCCATCTACTTCAGGACCTTGATGCGCACTTCGCCCGACATTGCCTGGTTCCTCAATTAAAACTTCAACAGCCTGGCCGATACGGCTTCGAGCGACATCTTCACTTACTCGCAGGGCGACTTTGATTACCGCTTCGCGTCGAGCTGCAACCTCATGATCAGGTAAATGGTCGTCAAGTTTTACGGCCGCAGTTCCATCTTCATCCGAATAAGCGAAAACGCCAACTGCATCCAGACGCGCACCTTCAATAAACGCAATCAATTCCGCAAGATCATCTTCAGTCTCGCCTGGGAAACCAACAATCACGTTTGTTCTTGCGCCGGCAAGTGGATTATGCAGTCGGATAGCGCTTAATAAGTCTAGGAAACTATCGGTTCCACCAAATCTCTTCATGCGACGCAGAACTGAGTTGCTTGCATGTTGAAACGACAAATCAAAATACGGAACGATGCCAGGTGTATTTGCAATAACTGAAATCAAGTCTGGTCGCATCTCAGCTGGCTGTAAATATGAAACTCTGACCCACTCAATCCCATCAGGTTGAGTTAGTAGTGGCAACAATTTTTCAAGCAATCTTAAATCGCCTAAATCTTTGCCATAGGAAGTTGAGTTTTCACTTACGAGCAGTAACTCGCGAACTCCATTTTCACCAAGCCAGGCTGCCTCTTCAAAAATTTCACCTGGGTCTCGGGAAACAAAAGAACCACGAAACGCCGGGATCGCACAGAATGTGCACTTGCGATCACAGCCGGAAGCAATTTTGAGTGGTGCCCAAGGCGTTGCCTCCAGGCGCTGGCGATAAATATGTGGACCCATTCCAGGAGTGCCGACACTCTGCGCAACTTCCGGACGGGCAATCGGAGAAATTGGTAACAATTTTCGACGATCACCTGGGGTATGAGCTGCAATAGTTTCGCCAGCTAAAACTCTGCGTAGCGTTGATCCGATCTCTACATAATCATCAAAACTTAAGATGGCATCAGCTTCTGGCAAATCAGCGGCTAAATCTTTTCCATACCGCTGCGCAAGGCAACCAACTGCTACTACTTTCCCGCTGCCCGCGAGTAACTCGCTAGCTTGCAAAATGGTGTCGATCGAGTCTTTCTTAGCTTGCTCAATAAACCCACAAGTATTAACAAGCACTACATCTGTTTGCTCACCATCAGAAACTAAATTCCAGCCATCAGCAGTTAGTCGGCCAGCAAGTTCTTCGGAGTCCACATCGTTTCGTGAGCACCCGAGTGAAACTATCGATACTCGGGGATTTTGG
>JBEEND010000010.1:0-49583 GCA_041192345.1 Actinomycetota bacterium | reverse complement strand
AAACCGTGCTACAGATGGCAATTGTCTTAACGTACGGTGCTTCAACGCCAGTCGTAAAGATAGGACGAATCGCAGGTCAGTACGGTAAGCCACGAAGTTCGCCAGATGAAACCATCGATGGCGTTAGCTTGCCTTCCTACCGCGGGGATGCGGTCAATGGACTTGATTTCACATTGGAATCTCGCACGCCAAATCCAATGCGACTTGTTGATACTTACAACGCAAGTGTGGCTACCTTAAATCTTGTACGCGCGTTTACTCAAGGTGGCTACGCAGATTTGCGTCAAGTGCATTCCTGGAACCAAGACTTTGTTAGCGAATCTGCGCCGGGGATTCGATATGAGCAAATGGCTGCTGAAATTGATCGAGCACTTTCATTTATGACAGCTTGTGGCGCTGATCCAGAAGAATTCAAGCGGGCAGACTTTTACGCAAGCCATGAAGCGCTGTTGCTGGATTACGAAAAGCCACTGACTCGAGTGGACTCTCGCACTGGCAACCTTTATGACGTATCTGGACATTTTGTTTGGGTAGGCGAGCGCACCAGAGACATTGCAGGTGCCCATATTGATTTTGTGTCAAAGATTTCAAATCCAATTGGTGTGAAAATTGGTCCGAAGACTTCTGCTAACGACATTTTAGAATTACTCAAAAAACTAGATCCAAATAAGGTGCCTGGTCGCTTGATGTTCATTACGCGAATGGGTGCCAAAAATATTCGGGAAATTCTTCCCAGCTTGATCGCTGCTGTGAAAGAGACTGACCATCCTGTGCTTTGGGTTTGTGATCCTATGCATGGAAATACTTTGGAAGCTGCTTCTGGCCACAAAACTAGATTGCTAGATGATGTGATCGATGAAGTTCGTGGATTCTTTGAGGTACATAAGTCAATGGGCACACATCCAGGTGGAATTCATATTGAACTCACAGGCGATGATGTGACAGAGTGCCTTGGTGGTATCGGTGGAGTAAGTGAATCTGATTTACCATTCAGGTATGAAACTGCTTGCGATCCACGCTTAAACCGCGTACAGAGTCTGGATTTAGCATTTCAAGTAGCTGACATGTTGGGGCAACGCAGTTAAGTACTAAAGTTGCGGACCTAAACTATCTCAATAGTTATCAAAGATCCTCTGGGTGCTTTACTGCCGCCAGCCGGATTCTGCGAGTAGACCTTATTTAGGATCGCAACAGCTAGTTTGTTAACTGCCTTCACTTGAAATCCTGCAGTTTGCAGTGTTGAAGTTGCAGTTGCAGCGTCCATGCCAACCACATTTGGGACATCAACTAGAACTGGACCTTTACTTACGGTAACTTTTACAACACTTGCTTTTGGAACTGTTGTACCGGGCAGTGGATCGCTGGTAAGAATTGTTCCAGCCACGCTGTCAGCAAAGTTTTCTAGCGTAATTTCAAGAGTCAATCCAAGGTTAGCCAAAGTACTCGTGGCATCAGTAACTAAAGTTCCTAAAATTGGTGGCACTTCAACGGGCGCCGGACCCTTGGAGACTAAAACAGTTACTGGGGTAGCGCGCTTGACTGATTTACCGGCGGCCGGTTCGGTGCCGACTACTTTTCCAATTGGAATAACTTCATCAAAGACGTCATTAGTTCCGGCAATGGTTAAAGTTAATGCTTCTAAAATCGTCGTAACTTCAGCTGGATCACGACCAGTTAAATCAGTTGGGATCAAATACCGTTCTTGACCCTTTGAAACCCGAAGCACTATCGCGTTACCTTTTCTGGCATCCTCCCCAGCAAGCGGTGAGGTGGCTACGACTAAGCCAGCCGGAGTATCTTCAGAGAATTCTTCGACTACTTCCCCTGATAACTCCAAGGGCGCCAAAATAAGATTTGCTTCATCAACATTGAGTCCAGCAAGTGGTGGGACAACTGCGTAGCTACCACTGAATTGATACCAAGCTGCGCCGCCGAGAACCAAAGCAAGGAAAATTAGCAACGGTGCAATTAGTCGGTTACGAGATTTTGGCGTGGCCGTACCCGCAATTCTGCCAGCTCCATTTCCTGGAGCTGGTTTTGCAACGGGGATAGCGCCAGTGGCCCGATGCGATCCGCGAAGCGCAGGAGTAAGAATCTGGGTGTTATTTAGTGGGATAGCAGTTGTTAGTGCCTCCGCCTTGGGAACTGCAGAAATCGCTCTAATTACCCCATCACGAAATTCCCGCGCGCTTTGAATTCGCTCGTCTGGCAATTTGCGCGTTGCAGCTAAAACCAAGTGATCAACAGCAGGTGGAACATCCGGTTGAATCGCACTTGGGGCTGATACTGAACTGTTGACATGTTGGTATGCAACTTCAAGTGGGGAAACCCCGGTGAAAGGCACTACGCCAGTAACCATTTCATAAAGCAAAATGCCACACGAGTAAACATCTGATCGTTGATCTACTGCGAACTGCTGGACCTGTTCTGGGGAAAGGTAAGCCATAGTGCCGAGCAACACTGCGCCAGTGGAGTCGCTAACGGGAGTAGAACTGATAACTCGAGCTAACCCGAAATCGGTAACTTTAATGTGTCCGTCTTGTGTTATTAAAACATTCTCTGGCTTTATGTCGCGGTGCACAAACCCGGCATCGTGGGCTGCACTTAAGCCAGCAAGTACTGCGCCGAGTATCTCCAGCGCGTGCGCACTTGTAAATGGTCCCGACTGCGCCATTAGTTGTCGGATAGTTCGCCCTTGAACATATTCCATAACTAAGAATGGAAACCCACCATTAATTCCCTGGTCATGAACCGCAACTACATTTGGATGCGTCAAAGCAGCCGCAGCTCGTGCCTCCTGTGTGAAACGTTCAACGAAGTTAGGGTCCATGGCTAAAGCGCGGCCAAGAACTTTTAGCGCAACTGTTCGACCGAGTCTTAAGTCCGTGCCTAGGTAGACCGTAGCCATTCCACCTTGGGCGATTAGTTCATCAATTTGGTAGCGATCTTCTAATACTTTTCCAATTAATGGATCAGAAAGTGGTGGCTGGGTCACTAAATCAGTGTAGGTGAAAGGGGTAAATATCAGATTGGTCGCCACGGCAAGGTATATTTTCTAACAGAATCGAGAGTGAGTTAATGTCACAATTTGCGTACTTAAGCGTGCTTGCTGGTTGCCTCTTAGGGACCGCATGGTTGGAATTCTTTTTGCGCACCAGGGTTTACCAGCGGGCTATTCGATTGGTATTAACAATCATTCCCGTGCTCATTGTTTTTTCAATTTGGGATGCATATGCCATAGCGCAGGGCCATTGGAATTTTGATAGTCGCTACGTTACTGGAATTACAGTTTTTGCAGACGTTCCACTTGATGAAATTTTGTTTTTTATTGTGATACCAATTTGTGCGATTTTGTCCTTTGAAGCAGTGCGCAGTGTGCGCAATTGGAATGCGGGAGACGAGATCAGCAAATGACGTACACTCAGCTTGCTTTGCTAGGTGTATTAATAGCGGCAACAGCAGATCTTTTTGTTTTCAAAACAAAACTCTTGACTAGACGAGTTTTTTGGGTTTCATATTCAATAGTGATTTTCTTTCAACTTGTAACGAATGGAATCCTTACCGGTTTTGGGATTGTGAAATATGACGGGGAAGCGATAATTGGATCATCTTCGCCACAGGACGAGGCCCCTTCGATTCTTGGTGATGGTCGCATAATGTTTGCGCCGGTTGAAGATCTATTTTTTGGATTTAGTCTGGTTTTATTTACTCTTGTGCTTTGGGTCTGGTTAGGCCGAATCGGCATTCAGCGAAGTCCTCGCTCTGGACCACCTAGAAAGAGCGTGCAAAAAATCCTGCGTGTTGAGTAGCGTTTTGGTCTTACCAAAGTTTTCTTGCTTGCAGGTAAGCCGGAATAGCAACCCGTAATCGTCGTCTCAACGATACGCTCGCTCGTCGTTCAAAAACTTCGTAATCGATTTCTTCAACAGCGGAGACTATTCCACAGTATAAAATTCGCGCAGTCTCAATGCATGGCTGCGACTTGGCGCCCAGCATGGAGATCCCGATACGAGATGATTCCTCAAGCTGACGAACTCGTTTGATTTGGAATTTCAGCGCTTCCTTAATTTGTGGCGTTGCAATGCGCTTCTCTAAGTCAGCACGCGTTACCCCAAATTGGGCAAGTTCATTAAGTGGCAAATAAACTCGGCCGCGTTCTAGATCTTCACCAACATCTCTAATGAAATTAGCCAGCTGAAAAGCAATGCCGAGCTCGGTGGCGCGCGCGTAAGCCAATTGATCTGTTGGCTCCAGAATGGGCACCATTTGAAGGCCGATCACTGCAGCTGAGCCATATACGTATTCATAAAGATCTTCATAAGTTTGATATTCCGTGATCGTCAAGTCCATTGTCATTGAATGCAGAAATGCCTCGAAATGTTCGCGTGGAATTTTCCATCGTCGTACTGTATCTAAGACAGCAATACATACGGGATCGGTAGTTTCGCCTGTTTCGAAAATTTCCAAAAAGTTCTTACCCCAAGTATTTAGCTGTGCAGCTTTTTCTTCGTCTGACAAAGTAGACGCTAAGTCGTCAACAATCTCATCTGCGTAGCGGGCAAAGCCATACAACGCATGTACGTAGGGCCGTTTTTCTGGTGGTAAGAGCAAAGTGGCTAAATAGTAAGTTTTTCCATGCTTGGCATTGAGTTGCCGACACAGCTCATAGGAATCCCGCAGCGCAGGATCAAAAATTTGAGCAGCATCGAGATCTCGGTTAGACACATTGGCAACCTTAATCAATGTTGAGTAACACCGGATACAGCAACCCACGTGTTTTCCAGATTTCAGGATCGGCGCAGTTAACGCGTATGGTTACTTCTGCACACTGTGCGCACTTCTATGGATCGGATTCGAGTGGTTGCTCCAAGCCCAGGGCTATTGGCCGCAATGCTTAAGGCGCAGCGTCTGACTGGTGTTTTACGTTGGAAAGTAAACTTCACCGAAGCAGTTGTTGCGGCCGAGGCCGGACTAGCAGGTTGGAATTACATTTGGCTTGATTCAAGTGGCGCGCGAGCTGAGCAAGACTTTATTGATCTTGTTGCCCAGCAAATATTGCGTCCAGATTTAGTCGGGTGCGACTTAGCGGCAATTGCACATGAATTAGTCGGATTTGATGGCGATACCGCAAATTACTGCATTGCCTGGACCGGTTGGCAAGAACTTGTTAAGTCAGATTCCGGCGCTGCCCAGCGAATTGCTGACGAACTAGAAGCAGCGGGAAATGAAAAAACTAATGTGGTTATAGTTTGTGATTCAAGTGGAAACTTCCCGGGAATTTCTGAGCTAACGCAGGGTTAGGTAAGCTCCATTGATTTTGCTGCTGCTAGCGAGCCCAGATCACTTGGCAGTAAATCCTTCTCGGAACTATCACCAAGAATTAACGAGCGTTCCACTTTTGAGGCAAGCATTGCCACGCCAAGAGTTAATCCAGCCAACACCATGGCAATTCCATCGCTTAAATCCAAAAAAGTATCAGCAGTTGCACTTGAATTTGCGATGCCATGAATCGTGAACGCCGCAACTGCGAGCACCATGATGCGCACTTGTTTATGTGTTAATCCAGTTGCTGCTAGAAGTGGAATCGACCACAGCAAGTACCAAGGTTGGACAACTGGCCCAAGGATGACGAGGGCGGCAAGAGATAGCGCGATACCGCGCGCTGCGCTGCGTCCGGCAGGACGTAAAACCAGCAGAACTAAAACGCCAGCGAGTAACACAGAGCCAACGAGTCGCGAAATTTGAACTGTAGTTTCAACTAAGTTTCCAAAGCCAAGAAACTTTATGATTTCCCCGATCAACATCCCAGTCGCGGTAGTCGGGGAGAGCCAACTCTTGACTGCTCCTGGTGTCGATAATGAGCTCAGCCATCCAAATGGCCCGGTTCCGGAGAGCACCGAAACTGCGAGCAAAGTGATTAACGAAATAATCCCGGTAAATGATGCGTACCTTGCGCGACGAATCCAATTTGGGTTATTACCGGCAGCCATAAGCGCCAGGAAAGGCAGCATAACGATCGCAACTGGCTTGATAGCAAGAGCAATGGTAGCCAGTACCACTGAAATTATGAATTGCTTTTTAAGTGCGAATCTAAGTGCCAGAAACATGACACCAACCATGATCGCATCGTTGTGGGCCCCAGCCACAAAGTGCATCACAACAAGTGGATTCATAACGCCAAGCCAGACTGCAGTTATTGGATTTATGCCATGTGCGCGCGCTAACGCAGGTAGAGTCACGCAAATTAACACCACACCAGAGACAGCTAGTGCTCTAAACACATACGAAGCAGCTAAGGCTGAGTCGCCGCTAATAAAAGCGACCGCTTTTTCAATCAATAAAAACACTGAACCGTATGGTGTGGGTGCATCTCCCCAGAGTGGATCTACTCCGCTTTGAAACCAGCCAGGAACCACTGAGACACCAGACTCATACGGATTGTTTCCACTTAGTTGCATTTTGCCTTGCATGTAATAGGAATAGACGTCGCGACTAAACAGCGGTGGGGCAAACATGAGTGGCAAGCACCAAGTAATAAATGCAAAATAGATTGTTTCGAGCCGAGTTATTTTGTCATGCAGTGCGTCAATGCCAACTACTAACCAAGCCTGCAACAAAAGTGCGGCCCCAACGACTACAAAAGAACGAGTCAGCGCGAGTCCCAGAGTCTGAGTTTGCATAAACTCGATTAATTCCCACTGCAATATGTACGCGGATAGCGGAAACCAACCTACGCCAATTGCGCCAACTGACATGAAGAGTGAGCCAAGTAAGCCTGGTAGCGCGTATTGGCCAAACCATCCTGCGTCAGCGTGGAATCTTCGGCTACGGATTTGGGCTATTGACACGACTTCAGACTAGAGCCATTGTGCAAAATCACTAACTTGGCTAAGCCAAGAGGTTAGCGTCGCGCGCGTGATGAATATGTTTTATCAAGACCGGTGACCCGCTCAGCAGCTAATCTGCCAGAGACCAACACCATCGGCACGCCAACTCCGGGCTGGGTGCCAGAGCCAGTGAAGACCACGTTTTCACCAAACATGTTGCCAGGACGAAATGGCCCAGTTTGCAGGAAGGAATGCGCAGCCGCAAATGGCGCGCCACGTTCCATGCCACGATCCGCCCAATCTTGGGGTGTAGTTAGATGCTCTAATTCAATACCAGCACCAAATCCGGTGTAGCCGCGAGCTTCTAACGTCTCCACAACGTGATCGCGATACGCTGGGCCAATTTTCTTCCAGTCGATATCCGCATCCAAATTCGGAGTAGGGAACAAGATGTAGTAAATCTCTTTACCATCAGGGGCCAAACTTGGATCACTACGAGTGGGATTGGTTACTAAGACACTTGGATCAGTCATCAAAACCTTCTGATCAATTAATTCATCAAAGACTCCTGCCCAACTGTGTCCAAAATGAATATTGTGATGGGCTACATGGTCATATTTAACATTCGATCCCGCCAGCATTAAGTAGCAAGAAGGCGAGTAGTTCAGACGTTTAACGCTCCAGGGTTCCTTGCCTAATAGATCGCGATAAGCAACTGGTAGATCAGGGTTAAGCACGACAACATCAGCAGGAATAAATTCCCCAGTGCTAGTCTCCACACCAGTAGCGCGGTTTCCGACCATTTTCACTTTTGTAACTTCAGTGCTGTATTGAAACTTCACACCATGCTTTGCTGCTGCACTAGCCATTGCAACAGGCAGTGCGTGCATGCCACCTTTTGGTGCGAATACCCCAGCAACTGAATCCATGTAAGCAATAACTGCGTAAATGGCTAACGCATCGTATGGCGAAAGCCCGGCATACATCGACTGAAATGAATACACTCTTTGCGTGCGGTCATCTTTTAAGTATTGGCTGACTTTAGGGGCAAGTTTGCGGAAGCCGCCAAGTTTAATTAGGCGGACTAAGTCCATGGAAAGTAAGTCAAGTGGTGAGTCAATGTTGCGATCAATAAAATTCTTCATTTCGTACTTATATAGATCGGTTACAAAATCAACATATTTCAAATAACCGGCTGCCTCTGATGCACCGATTACTTTTTCAATCTCAGTTGCCATAGCCGCAGTGTCTGAGTGCACATTCAAAACGCTGCCATCTTGATAAAACGCCCGATATAACGGAGCTACTGGCTCTAAGGTCAACCAGTCACTCATGTTTTCACCTAAGCAATCAAAAGCATCAGCGATGAGATCAGGCATAGTTAAAACGGTTGGGCCAGTGTCGAATTCAAAACCGCGATCGCTGATTCGTCCAGCTCGCCCGCCTGGAATAGCCTCGCGCTCAATAACCGTTACATTTCGTCCTGCGCCAGCTAAGCGCATCGCTGCGGAAAGTCCAGCTAGTCCAGCTCCAACAATTACGACATTGTCAGTCTTACCACTCACAGTTCTTGGCGCGCCCGGAAGCCATCTGGATAAATTACTCATTCGTTATGCCGTTCTCTTAGTTGCCAAAATCGCAAGTGCGGTTAATGCATTCTTTACTTCAATGTCGTACGCAGGATTTTCTAATGAATTGAGGGCAGCAGCAAGGCAATCGGCGATCCGCTGTTCAATAAAATCTTGAGCGCCACAGTTAATCAATATCTCTTGAAGTATTTTGATTTCAGCAGGACTGATTGCGGCGGAACCTAAGTGCTTAGTTAGCACAGCACAATCAGTCGCTGTTGCATGCGAGTAAGCAAAGGCGATGAGCATAGTTTGCTTTCCTTCACGCAAGTCATCGCCAGCAGGCTTGCCGGTAATACTTGACTCACCAAATACTCCGAGTAAGTCATCTCGCAACTGAAAAGCTTCACCCAATGACAAGCCGTAACTGCTTAGCGAAGTTAGCAAATCTACATTTGCATCAGCAATAGCTGCGCCCATATGTAGTGGACGTTCGATTGTGTACTTTGCGCTTTTGTAACGAATCACGGTCTCCGCACGCTCTTGCGTGATTTGTCCCCGTACTTGCTCTAGAAGATCAAGATACTGTCCACTCATTAATTCAGTTCGCATGACGTCATAGACCGCTTTTGCTCGCAGTGTTTGCTCGGAATCAATTCCGCTAGTCAACAACATTTCATCTGCCCATGAAAGCGCCAAATCTCCAACAAGAATTGCGGCACCCTCGCCAAATAACGAACTGGAACCTGACCAATTATTAAGTACGTGCAGTGATTCAAATTGTTTGTGAACTGAAGGATTTCCGCGCCTAGTGTCACTGGCATCCATAACGTCATCATGAATCAGCGCGCAGGCTTGCAAAAACTCCAAACTCGCACAAGCTCGAATCACAGCATCAGAATCTGCGCCACCAGCGGCGCGATAACCCCAATATGCGAAAGCTGGGCGGAGCCGTTTGCCACCTGCAAGTAGGCCCGCGAGCGAATCAACTAGGGAGAGGGTGTCTTTCGAAACTGAACTCATCAAAACGCGATTTTGAGCTACATGTTCATCCAGCGCAGTTTGCACTCGTCCCCGAAGGTTGTTGCTGTCTAAGGGGTTTTGCTCCACTAGTTCAGGTTATTGGCAAGGTGGCGTTTGCGCACTTTCGGTCTGGCAGGACAATAGCCATATGAATTTCCAGGAGTACTTGGTGCAATGGTCGCACTTGCATGGTGGAGTGGTGCCAACTGGGCTGATCAAGATTTGGTTGCGCGTAGCTTTTGCCATGACAACTCCGCTAGTTAGGCTAAATCCAAACCTAATTACGGTTAGCTCAGTGCTAGTGATAGCCGGCGCAATCGGATGGGTGGCCAATCCAAATCCAGCCGCTTGGCAGTATCTTTTGGCTGCTTTGTTAGTTCTTTTAGTCGGATTGATTGACAGCTTTGACGGCATTGTGGCATTACGCAGTTCGCGTGTAACAACCTGGGGCGCATACCTAGATTCAATTGTTGATCGATTTATTGATGTTGGAATTGGAGTCTTGTTTTTCTCCTTGGGCGCGCCGCTAGAACTTGTAATGGCGGCAGTATCCATTGCATTGATTCATGAATATATGCGGGCTCGCGCTGGTGGGGTTGGCCACCACGAAGTCGGTGTAGTCACAGTCGCTGAAAAGCCCACGCGAATCGCGCTTGGAGTTATGTTTTTAGTTGCTTGCGCAGTGCGGCCACAAGATTCTGGGCAACTTGCAACTATTGCAATCTGCGCTTGGATTATTCTCGGCATCATTGGCTATGCACATTTAATGCGAACATTTAGAACACTAATCAAATAACGAACTACGCGCGCCCTATTCGGCTAGCGACTATTTCAGCTGACATACCCACAAGCGGGAGACCGCCACCAGGGTGAGCAGAGCCACCAACTAAATAAAGATTTGGAATCTTAGTGGTGTTTTCTGGGCGCAAAAATGCCGACCGCATGCCGTTACTGGAACTTCCGTAAATTGAACCGCCAGGCGATAACGTATTTCGTTCTAAGTCTGCTGGCGATATAACTTCTTGCCATTTCACTCGAGCGTTCACTTCAACACCACGTGAGCTAAGCGTCTTCAGAACTGAACTTGCATAACTTTGGGTGAGTGATTCAGCCGCCCAATCCATACCGGCTTCTTTATCATGACGCGGCGCATTGACCAGAACGTACCAAGATTCCGAGCCTGCGGGAGACATCTTTGAATCCTTGGGGTTGCAAATGTAAATAGTTGGATCGGCTACTGGGCATGCAGGTTTACCAATACTAAAAACGCTATCAAATTCATCATCGTAGTTGCTCGGGAAAAATACGTTGTGATGTTCAAAATCTGGAGTTGCATCAGACATAGCCAACAGGATTACAAAACCCGAAAGGGAAGGAGTCGCTTTACGAAGTGATTTTGTGGCCGACTTAGTTTTAGTTAGAGCCGCACCAGTTAGTAACGAGCCATAAACATTGCTGGCGTCGGCGTTAGCCACGACGATGTCTGCGGCAATAAACCTGCCACCTTCGAGTGTCACACCGGAAATAACTGGGTTTGCGCAAATGTTCTCGACAGTGCAAGAAAACTCAAACTTCACCCCAATAGCGCAGGCACGTTCAAAAAGTGCTCTCCCAAGTTCGCGCAGTCCACCGGCTACATGATATGCGCCGAACATCTGTTCAACATAAGGAACAGTTGCCAGAGCTGCGGGTGCTTGGCGCGGATCTGAGCCAGTGTAAGTTGCGTACCTGTCTACCAGCGTCAGCAGGCGAGGATCCGAAATATATTGTTGCGCCAGCTCACGCAAAGTTTTCGTAGGCGCAATGGTTCGCAAATCGCCCAGTCGCCATGACATCGAAACCAAACTCGATAGACCGTGAAGTTCGGATTCTAAAAAAGGTTTACGGGTAACTGCCCACATTTTGGCAGCGCGTTTCATGAATGCGCGCCATTGTTCAGCGCTGCTCCCACCGAGTGTGTCGCCAATTGCTTCGGCGCATTTTCCGATTCCCACACCAGGCATTTTCAATACTGTGCCGTCGGCAAATTGGTATCTGAAAGCGGTGTCAAGATCAACAATTTCAATGCTGTCTTCCAGAGCTGCGCCAGTTTTCAAAAATAAGTCGCGGTATACCGCTGGAAGTGTCAGCAAACTCGGACCAGTGTCGAAGAGATGTCCCTCGTGTTCAACAATTCCTAATTTGCCGCCCCATGTTGGGCTGTGCTCCAAGACGGTAACTTGGTGGCCTTTGCTGGCTAATCTGGCGGCGCAGGCCATCCCACCCATACCCGCGCCAATTACTACTACGTTAGCCACGGTCTTACCTTAAGTCCCTTGATTTCCAGGTGTTGAGTCCACGCAGATGTCGTGACCAAGAAATGAAATTTAGCCATAAAAAAACCGTAATTGATAGTGGATGCAAAAGTGCTTCCGGAAAAATTCGACTTCCACTTACGCGGGCACTTATTACCCGACCCAATGTGCCCGATATCAGCCCAGTGGCCGCAAGCCAGGGATGATTTGAAAAGAATCCGTAAAGTGGAAAAACGTAGACAAAAACAAACAATGAATTTATGGCTAGCGAACCAAAAATTCCACCAAAGGCTTTCCATAAACTTTTTGAGTACCCAGCAATAAGTTGTTTATCAGTTCGATACATCTGACAAGTTGCCAAAGTCGAGCCATCAATGACACAACCTTTAAACCCTTTTTTATAAAAGGCACGCAACAATTCAATGTCATCAAGAACCTGACTCTTGATGCCTTCATGACCACCGCTAGCAACGTATGCCTGCGATTTGCAAACTAGAAATTGACCATTTGCAACAGCAAGACTCCCACGAGTTGTTCGCCGAGTTAAACCAAGTGGCACTGTTGTTAACCAAGACCATTGCAATAGTGGCTGTACTAATTTGGCCAACCCAGAACTTGTAAGTTGCCTTGGGTATGGGCTTACTAAATCCAAATTGTGTTCGTTCATAGCCGAAATAGCACTTGCAACTGCCAATGGTTCCAAAACTACGTCACTGTCAAGGAAAACCAAATAGTCGGCGGTAACACTATGCGACAAGCGATGGCAAGCAAAATTTTTGCCAAGCCAGTTAATCGGTAAGTGTGAGTTGCCAGAAATAATCTGAAGCTTCTGATCACTGATTCCTTGAAGCTTTGCAAGCGTGGTATCGCTGGAATCATCGTCCAATACCGCAACAACAAATGATTCAAGTGATTGCTGTGCCAAAGCGCTGCGAACGCAGGCTTCAATTGTGAGTTCTTCATTCCTTGCTGGGATCAGGATGGCAACACGCATTGAAACCAAATTTGGTTTAGGGATAATGAGTTTAAATTGATTAAAGAACGTGTGGGCAGTTAACAACAAGGAGATTGTTACTGCAATGTAAATCAACGTCGTCGCCATGTCCGCCAAGCCCAGGGGAGTAGCACAATGCCCATGCCAATAAATCCAGACCACGCCGTCTTTTGATCACCAAAAAATGGCGGGATTGTTACGACATTAACCAAGAAGCTTCCTAACCAAATCCACAGCATAAGCGAATATGGAACTAAATTGCTCACGTCAGATGTTGGCTCACCAACAAACTTAGAAACCAGAGTGAAAATAATGGCTGCAGTAATGAACCAACCCACAAAATTGGAAATAGGGATTTCTTGGCTGGACGCTCCTGAAATAAACCAGGTCCAATATCCTTCATTGACCATCTGTGGATCAAGATATAAATCCCAACTCGCCATAAGAAGTGAACTCAATAGCACTGCAGGGATCTTTGCCTTAACCAGATGATTAACCACTAACCATGATGGATAGAGCATCATGAACCAAGCCAATGGAATTAAGAGTGGCACTTGAAATACCGTCGGCCCGAGGCGCGCTGGATCATATTCGTATGTGCCAAACGGTATTCCAGTTTTTACGCCGATGATCTCTACGATGATTGTTGTAATCAGTGCAATGGAAGCAAACTTAACGAAGCGCGCACTTCCTAATGCGATATAAGCGTGAAGTCCAGATGCAAGTGAAAATGCCAGAACTCCTACGATAGTGAGCACATCGCGCGTTGATCCTGAGAAAATCGCCCACAAAATATTTGCCAGTACGGTAACAACTGCGGCAACTGCGGCTAGTGCAAGCTTTGGATTACGCTTACTTGTTACGACTCCGGTCATGCTGACTCGTTGCTTCCAGTAAGTCCCGCTGCGATTGAATCAAGATCTACATCTGCATAAGTTCCAGATAATCTTGTGACCTTAAAGCGAGCAAAAAGTTCTTCGGAGTACCAGCCCGTTTCATGAGTGCGAGCTACGACCACAGCATGTGGTTTTTGGCGCGAGGCAAATTGGGTAATGCTGTCGTTGTTTCGCCACAAACTGAAAGTTCCTTGCAGTCCAACGGGCGCCTCGCCAATACCTAAGCTGACGATAAGTCCTGGTGTGGTATTCAAATCGGCTGAAACTGGTGGCACACTGCGCCAAAATTCCAGCCACCATTTCGGTTTGATGGCTGCGCGTGTCAACGCAGCTGTTAATCCAGTCCATTTTTCTGGTACGGGATTTCCAAATGGTGATTCGCCAGACCAAGTACCTCTTGAAGCGAGTGGAGTTAATTCTAGGTGCGCCTGCTTAGTAGCAATTTTTGCCCACTGCTGCGCTGGCTTACTATTCGGGAAGTTTTGGGAATCACTTTCACTTTTCCAAACCGTTAAAGTACACCAGTGGTGCACATCAGCGTCTCTGACTGTGAAGGTTTTTCCAGAGCCAGTGCCCATCAACTTAAAGAAATCAAGCCCAGGAAGTTTGCGCAATAACCGTCGTTGGCGTGCCATCAGCAAAAACGCTGCGGGAACCTGCCTGCTGCTTACTTTAGTTATGTCGATTCGAGCGTACACAAGTTCGACTTTAGTCGTGCGCAACGACAAGCGCTGTTCCTGCAGTGATGTCTAGCAATGAATCAAAATTCAGGCTGCAGACTACATGCGTGTGACCACAAGCCCCCCACACAATTGGATAGTCGTTAAGCGCTTTGTCCACAATGGTTTGAGGCTGGAAAACTTCGCCCTCATGCAGCCAACCAACAGGGGAGACGCCACCTATTGCAAAGCCGCTCCACAATCGAACAAAATCTGCGTCGGCTCTTCCTAGCTTGTCTAACCCAAGTTCTTTTGCTACCAAATCAGTGTCAACCCGATGGCGGCCGGAGGTGACAACTAGCAATGGACGCTCACCTTTGTCATCGGAGATTTTAAAGACGATGGATGAAGCGATCTGTCCAACTTCCACATCCAGAACTTGCGCAGCCTCGAGTGCGCTACGGGCAGTATCGGATAGGTGTCTGATTTCAGTAGTGACGCCATAACGTTCAAGTTCTAGGCGCACGCGTCTTACAGATGAGTGTTCCGTTTCTTGCGTCATGTTGAATCAGTGTTTAGGCAGTTGCTTCTTTGAACTGCTGTTCAATGATTGTTAGCGCGTCATCTAGTAGATGCTCTGACATGACCATTGGTGGCAGGAAGCGCAAAACATTGCCGTAAGTACCAGCGGTTAGTACGAGTACGCCGTTGGTATGGCAGGCCTTTGCAATTTTGTTAGTCATTTCTGCATCAGGCTCGTTAGTTCCCTTTTTAACGATTTCCACAGCAACCATGGCGCCACGGCCACGAACATCACATATCACGCCAGTGTCAGCGGCAATCTTTGCCAGCCGTGGTTTCATTATTTCTTCAATGCGACGTGCCTTAGCATTCAAATCTTCCCGTTCCATTACTGCGATTGCGCCAAGGGCTGCCGCGCAAGCAATTGGACTACCGGCGTAGGTGCCACCCAGTCCACCTGCGCTAACTGAGTCCATGATTTCTGCGCGGCCAGTTACAGCTGACAGTGGCAGTCCACCCGCAATACCCTTTGCCGTAATAATCATGTCCGGCACAACACCTTCATGCTCTGATGCAAACCAGTTACCAGTGCGACAAAAACCAGTTTGTACTTCGTCAGCAACAAAAACTATGCCACTTTCTTTTGAGTACTTAAGTAAGTCGCTCATAAATCCAGCTGCAGGTACTACGAAGCCACCTTCGCCTTGAATTGGTTCAATAATAATTGCTGCAATATTTTCAGCACCAATTTCCTTGTTCATGCGACTAATAGCATGAGCTGCTGCCTCTGCGCCAGTAAGTCCATCATGAGCAGGGTAGGACATCGGCATGCGATAAATTTCCGGAGCGAACGGTCCAAAACCTTGCTTGTAAGGAATAACTTTTGCAGTCATTCCCATCGTTAGATTTGTGCGACCGTGGTAACCGTGTTCAAAAACAACAACTGCCTGACGCTTGGTGAAGACGCGCGCGATTTTCACAGCATTCTCCACAGCTTCGGCGCCTGAATTAAACAGTGCAGAGCGCTTTTCGTGGTCACCTGGGGTTAGACGGTTCAATGCTTCGCAAACTTCCACATAACCTTCGTAATGAGTAACCGTAAAACAAGTGTGAGTAAATTTAGCGACTTGCTCCTGTACGCGAGCAACAACTTCTTCGGCTGCGTTGCCAACACCAGTTACGGCGATACCTGAACCCATGTCGATTAAGGAGTTGCCATCAATATCTACGACAATGCCGCCACCGGCACGTTCTATATAGATAGGTAGTGTGGAGCCAACACCGGCGCTTACTGCGGCAGTTCGGCGCTCGAGCATTGCAAGGGATTTTGGTCCAGGAACTGAGGTGACCAAGTTTCGCTCTTGGGCTATGCCATTTACAGGGGACGAGATGTTCATTGTTGTCATGTCACAATGCTAGGCCTGCCTGAAAATCAGGCAAATCGAGACTCCCAGTACTGGAATCTCACCGCACCAGCGTTAGATACTGGCCCGAATAGGGCGTAACCTATGGGGTTATGAGCGCTATTTACCCATTTTGGATTGCTGGAAAACCCGTTACAAGCGACACAGTTGCTGACGTGGTGCATCCAGGTGATGGAAAAGTTATTGGCCAGTACTACGTTCCAAGTGCAGCGCACGTGGAACAAGCCGTAGCTGGTGCTTGGGAAGCTCGGCATGCAGCCCGGCGCACGAGCGCAGCGCAGCGCGCCGAGGCACTTATGTTCATATCAAAGCGCCTTACAGAGCGCGCCGAAGAAATCGCGCAACTCATTCTGGATGAGAACGGTAAGCCGTTAATGTGGGCGCGCGCGGAAGCCGGTCGCGCTGGCTTAGTTTTCCGGTGGGCTGCCGAAGAAGTGCGCAGATTTTCTGGCGAACTACAACGACTAGATACTGAGGCAGCAACTGCAGGTCGAATGGCAATCATTCGCAGATTTCCTCATGGTCCAGTACTTGGCATTTCTCCATTTAACTTTCCGATGAATCTTGTAGCCCATAAAGTTGCCCCTGCAATTGCAGTCGGCGCACCAATAGTTGTTAAGCCCGCTCCAAGTACACCGCTTAGCGCATTGTTACTTGGCGAGATCATGGCAGAAGCGGATTTACCTGTTGGCTCATGGTCGATAATTCCGGTCGGCAACGAAGCAGCACCTGCCTTAGTTGCAGACGTACGACTTCCAGTTGTGTCTTTCACTGGCTCCGACAAAGTTGGGTTTGAAATTCAAAAAGCAGTCCCTAGTAAGCACATCACGCTTGAACTTGGTGGTAACGCAGCTGCAGTTGTACTAGAAGACTGGAATAGCGAGAAAGATTTGAGCTGGGCCGCAACGCGCATCGCAACATTTGCAAATTACCAAGCAGGCCAATCTTGTATTTCAGTACAGCGGGTATTGATACACGAATCGTTATTTGAAGATTTGAAAAATCGAATTGTTACGGCAGTGGCTGCATTACCAAATGGTGATCCACGTGATGAAAAGACTGTTGTGGGCCCAATGATTAATGAAGCCGCTGCGATCAGAGTCCAGGAGTGGGTAGATGAAGCAGTCGCTGCTGGCGCAAAAGTTCTCACAGGCGGTAAGCGCAATGGCTCATTCTACGAACCAACAGTTTTAATCGATGTGCCAATCGATGCAAAAGTTTCTTGTAACGAAGTTTTTGGACCTGTCATGTTGCTAAATTCGATTGCAACTACGCAAGAGGGTTTCGACATAGTTAATGATTCACCATTTGGGCTGCAAGCCGGAGTCTTCACTCACAATCTACAAACTGCATTCTTAGCTCACACTGAATTAGAAGTGGGCGGGGTAATTATCGGCGACGTTCCTACATTTAGGTCTGACCAAATGCCTTATGGCGGAGTTAAAGCATCTGGCGTTGGTAAAGAGGGTCTTCGCCATGCGATGCAAGATCTAACTCATGAGCGCATTTTGGTTCTCAGCGACTTAGCTCTGTAACTACTTATGACAGCTAAGCAGCCACGTCGCGTTATTATCTTGGGTTCCACAGGAAGTATTGGAACCCAAACCCTCGACATCATTCGGGCAAATCCGCAGGACTTTCAAGTAGTTGGAATTAGTGCTGGCGGGAGCAACCCCAGTTTGCTCGCGCAACAAGCGCTGGAATTTAGTGTGGAATATTTAGCAATTGCGACTGCCAGCGCCGCCCAAGATGTGCAACTTGCGCTTTATGCACATGCAAAAAAATTAGGTTATTCCGAAGGAAATTTCACACTTCCTAAACTGCTGATCGGCCAGGATGCCGCAACGCAGTTAGCGCAAGTTGCTGTTGATGTATTGGTTAACGCAATTACTGGCGCAGTTGGGTTATTGCCAACGGTCGCAGCCTTAAAAGCTGGTTCAACATTGGCATTAGCAAATAAGGAATCACTGGTAATTGGCGGCGCCGCAGTCATGAAACTTGCTAAGCCTGGACAGATTGTTCCAGTTGATAGTGAACACTCCGCCATCGCGCAATGCTTATTGGGCCAACAAGGACAACAAGTTAAAAAGTTGATTCTTACTGCAAGTGGTGGCCCATTTCGCGGCATGGAATTGTCCCAACTGCAGGAAGTGACGGTCGAACAAGCGCTGAATCATCCAACTTGGTCTATGGGTCCCGTTGTAACAATTAATTCTGCGACCATGATGAATAAGGGCCTTGAAATTATTGAAGCCCATTTATTATTTAACGTAAATTTTGAAAACATTGAAGTAGTCGTGCATCCACAATCAGTTGTCCATTCCATGGTTGAATTCGTCGATGGCTCAACAATTGCCCAAGCGAGCCCACCTGATATGCATTTGCCGATATCTTTAGGCTTAAATTGGCCGCATCGAATTGCAAGTTCCTCAACAGCGTGCGATTGGACGGCGCAAACTTTTTGGACTTTCCAGCCGCTTGATGAAGTTAACTTCCCGGCAGTTGCGCTGGCAAAGCGAGCCGGCACATTGGCAGGCACTGCGCCAGCGGTCCTTAATGGTGCAAATGAAGTTGCAGTGGCAGCGTTCCTGGCGGGAAATTTGAGCTTTGTAAGAATCGTTGACTTCGTATCGCAAGTACTTGATGTCCACATCAATACCAATTTTGTTTCTAACGATGAACTGTCGATTGAAGAAGTTTTAATGGCTGCGCAATGGGCACAACAATATAGTCAAGAGTTACTTGACGCTAATAATGATTTCAGTACGTAGGGATTGACCATGTTGAGTCTGCTTGGCGTTTTAGTTTTTTCACTTGGATTATTGGGATCAATCGCACTGCATGAAATTGGCCACCTCCTTCCTGCTAAAAAATTCGGAATTAAAGTTCCGCAGTACATGGTTGGCTTTGGTCCAACTTTGTGGTCGCGCAAAAAGGGTGACACCGAATATGGCATCAAAGCGATTCCACTTGGTGGATATATTCGAATGATTGGAATGTTTCCGCCTAATCCAGCTGGGATACAAGACAAAGAACACTTAGGCCGAATTGGTTTAATGATTGAGTCAGCGCGTGAGGAAGTATTAGCGGAGATATCACCGATTGATGAGCCTCGAACTTTTTACCGATTGAGTGTTCCGAAAAAACTTGCGATCATGTTCGGTGGCCCGTTCATGAATCTCATAATTGCCACTATCTTGTTCACAATTTCGCTGAGCGTAATTGGAAGACCAGAAGTAACGACAACAATTAGTGAAGTTGTAGCATGCGTTCCTACGCCTGCCAATCCAAACGGAATTACTTCAACGAATGGTGAATGCGTCGGCAGCGAGCAAACTCCAGCAGCAGCAATTGGCCTAAAGGCGCAGGTCACTTTGCTTTCAATCGATGGTATAGAAATTGCGACTTGGGATGATCTTGGATCTGCACTTGCAACTAAGGCTGGACAAATAGTTCAAGTTGCTTTTGTGACAGCGCAAGGAGATGTCATAACCAAATCTGTTAAAGCTGCCTCATACGAAGCTGCAATCTTGGACCCAGCAGGAAACGAAACTGGGGAGTATTCAAATCGTGGTTTTCTCGGCATTTCTCCAGCATTTAATTTAGTTCCCGCGCCAGTTTCGCAAGTGCCAAATTTTATGGCGACTCTTACCGTCGCTAGTGCAAGCGCACTACTTGACTTCCCAGCTCGGGTTTTGGGTTTAGCTGGTGATTTGTTTTCTGAAGTTCCCCGTGATCCGCAAAGTCCAGTGAGCGTTATTGGAATGGGCCGCATCAGTGGGCAGATTGCAGGAAGCGAAGGAATTCCCAGTATTTACAAAGTAGCTGACTTAATAAATTTGCTGGCATCGGTGAATCTATTTTTGTTCGTTTTCAACATGGTGCCAATTTTGCCGCTCGATGGCGGCCACATAGCTGGTGCCCTTTACGAAGGAATGCGACGGCAAGTTGCCAAGCTCCGAAGAAAGCCACTTCCTGGTCCAGTTGACACTGCGAAAATGCTGCCGGTTGCATATGCGATGTCAATGGCATTATTAGCCATGTCCGTTGTCGTAATTTTGGCTGACATCATCAAACCGCTGGCCTTTTAAGCAATAACTGCAAACATGACAGATAATGGGAACATGACGATCAATCTTGGACTTCCGGAAATGCCACCTCCGGTGATTACGCAGCGCCGCAAAAGTCGTCAGATTACCTTGCGCCACAGTACACATCCAATTTCGGTGGGTGGAGATGCGCCAATTAGCATCCAATCAATGGCAACCACGCTAACTGCAGATGTCAATAGCACTTTGCAGCAAATTGCAGAATTAACAACATCGGGTTGTCAGATAGTTCGGGTGGCGGTACCTAGTCAAGATGACGCAGATGCGCTGGCCCAAATTGCAAAGAAGTCGAGCATTCCTGTCATCGCTGACATTCACTTTCAGCCAAAGTATGTTTTTGCTGCCATTGCTGCAGGGGTTGCTGGCGTGCGAGTTAATCCAGGCAACATTAAGCAGTTTGATGACAAAGTTAAAGAGATTGCAAAAGCAGCTGGTGATGCCGGGATTCCAATCCGCATTGGAGTTAACGCCGGATCGCTAGATAAGCGATTGATGGAAAAATATGGCAAAGCAACGCCAGAAGCTTTAGTTGAGTCAGCCCTTTGGGAAGCTTCACTATTCGAAGAGCATGGTTTTGGTGACATCAAAATTTCAGTAAAGCATCACGATCCAGTTGTTATGGTGCAGGCTTACCGATTACTTGCAGCTAAATGTGATTACCCACTTCACTTAGGTGTTACTGAGGCTGGTCCGTTATTCCAGGGAACGATTAAATCAGCAGTCGCCTTTGGCTCCTTACTCTCAGATGGCATCGGAGATACGATTCGAGTCTCGCTATCAGCCCCGCCGGTTGAAGAAATTAAAGTCGCAACCCAAATTTTAGAATCTTTAAATTTGAAGCAACGCAGACTTGAAATTGTGAGTTGCCCATCGTGTGGTCGCGCGCAAGTTGATGTTTACACCCTTGCTGAGCAAGTAACTGCCGGATTAGAAGGGCTTGAAGTTCCATTGCGAGTGGCAGTAATGGGATGTGTAGTCAACGGACCAGGTGAAGCCCGCGAAGCTGATCTCGGAGTTGCCAGTGGAAACGGTAAAGGACAGATTTTCGTAAAGGGTGAAGTAATCAAGACCGTACCTGAAGCGCAGATCGTAGAAACTTTGATAGAAGAAGCCATGAAACTCGCCGAACAAATGGAAGCTGCAGGCGCACCTATTGTTACGGTGAGTTAATTTGGCTCACGAAGTTCGCGCAATTGATGCGCAATCAATTTCGCAATTGCAATCCCTGATATCGCAGGATCCAATTCGACACTGCTTGTTGGCCGCTCGTGTTGAAAGCGGAAGTGGCGGGTATCGAACTAGTTTTTCAGATTTACTTGGATATTTCGATGATGGCAAACTTAAATCTGCTTTGCTTTGTGGTGCCAATGTTGTTCCAGTAAATACCTCGCTGATTGCCCGCCAAGAGTTTGCCGGCGTTTTATCCCGAAGTGGCAGACGAAGCTCATCTATTGTTGGCCCAGCATCCGAAGTGCTAGATCTTTGGTCTCGCTTGTCACCGAGTTGGGGAAGCGCCCGTGAAGTGCGCGAGGATCAGCCGGTTCTTGCCATGCGTGAGCAATCAGGAATACGCAGTGATGACGAAGTTCGGTATTCCACATTGGCAGACCTGGATGAATTAGTCCCGGCCTGTGTGGCAATGTTCACTGAAGAAGTTGGTGTCAGTCCTAACTTGGGCGGCGGCGCAAGTGCGTATCGAAACCGCGTTTCTGAATTAGTTTCAGCGCGCAGATCCTTTGTTCGCTACCTCGGGGATGAACTCGTATTTAAAGCTGAAATTGGAACCGTTGGATCCGAGGTAGCTCAAGTTCAAGGAGTATGGGTTAAACCCGAACACCGGGGGAAAGGGATCTCAGTTCCAGCGATGGCTGCAGTAGTTAAGCATGTTTTGGCTGACATCGCGCCAGTGGTGTCGCTTTATGTCAATAATTACAATGCGCCCGCACTGGCAACATACCGAAACGTTGGATTCGAGCAAGTGGACACTTTCGCAACTGTGCTGTTCTGAGACATTGTGCCGACTATTCGGGGCACAAGGTAAACGGTATCGAGTGATCGCAAGGCTCGCTGGTTCCTCAAGTACCATTGGAACATTCAATAATCGCCCTTTAGGAGTTAAATTGCTGCGCATGTCAACCCTGTTCTTGCGGACATTACGCGAGGATCCAGCGGATGCTGAGGTGCCCAGTCATCGACTTTTGGTTCGCGGTGGATATGTCAGGCGAATAGGGCCTGGTATCTGGTCTTGGTTACCTCTTGGGTATTTGGTTTATCGCAATGTGGAGCGCATAGTTCGAGAAGAAATGGATAACGCTGGCTTCCAAGAAGTTCACTTCCCAGCATTGTTGCCCCGCGAACCATTTGAAAAAACTGGTCGCTGGGACGAGTATGGCGACAATTTGTTTAGACTCCAGGATCGTAAAAAAGCAGATTACCTACTGGGGCCAACGCATGAAGAAATGTTTACTTTGATGGTCAAGGGTGAATATTCTTCTTACAAAGATTTACCGTTATGTATTTACCACATTCAAATTAAGTATCGCGATGAAGCCCGTCCACGTGCCGGTATTTTGCGCGCTCGTGAGTTTGTCATGAAGGATTCTTATTCCTTCGATATCGATGACGCAGGGCTTGAAGTCTCATACCAAAATCATCGTGCGGCATACATTAAAACTTTTGATCGCCTTGGTCTAAATTACGAAATAGTTTCGGCGATGTCCGGCGCTATGGGTGGCTCTAAGAGCGAAGAATTTTTGGCAACCTGCGAAAGCGGCGAAGACACTTACGTAAAGTGTCCAAAATGTGGCCTTGCTGCAAATGTTGAGGCGATTGTTACCCGAGTACCAAATGAAATCGACGCTTCTGGAATTCCTTCCGCTCATGTGGAAGATACCCCTGACACCCCAACTATTGCCTCGTTGGTAGATATTTCAAATAGCAGAGCAGAACTGCGACGAGCAGATCGTGATTGGAAAGCTGCCGACACACTAAAGAATGTTGTTGTCATGCAAGTTTCACTTGATGGCAAGCGGGAGCCGCTGATTGTTGGGTTACCAGGTGATCGAGAAGTCGATCTCAAGCGAGTTGAAGCAGCGCTCCACCCAATTTCAATTGAAGTTTTTGAAGAAGAAGATTTCAAAAAGTATCCAGTTCTTGTTAAGGGATACATCGGGCCACAAGTACTTGGTTTATCCTCAACATCTGGAATCAAGTACTTAGTCGACCCAAGAGTTGTGGCAGGTACCCGTTGGATTACTGGCGCGAATACTCGTGGTAATCACGTTTATGATTTAGTCGCTGGCCGAGATTTCACTTGGGACGGCGTGATTGAAGCGGCCGAGGTCCGACAGGGAGATGGCTGCTCGAATTGTGAAAGTGAATTGAACATTGCTCGTGGCATTGAGATTGGACACATATTTCAATTAGGTCGTAAATATGCGCAAGCGCTTGACCTTAAAGTTCTTGACGAAAATGGCGAACTTATAACTGTCACTATGGGTTCTTATGGAATCGGCGTTTCGCGTGCGGTAGCTACTATTGCAGAACAATCGCATGACGAAAAAGGACTCATTTGGCCGCGCGAAGTTTCGCCTGCGGACATCCACATCATTGCAACTGGCAAAGAGGATGAACCATTCGAGGTTGCCAATAAAGTCTCCGAAGAACTTGAGAAATCCGGTGTTCGAGTTCTGTTTGATGATCGCCGGGGCGTTTCGCCAGGGGTTAAGTTCAACGACTCTGAACTTTTGGGAATTCCCACGATTGCAGTTGTTGGTAGGGGTCTTGCAGACGGTGTTATCGAACTGCGAGATCGCAAAACTGGAGAACAAACGTTAGTTCCAGTAAATGATTTTGTCGCAAGCGTTGTAGCTCTGGTAGCGAACTAACATTGTGGTTATTAAGGCAGTAATTTTTGACTGGGGTGGAACTTTAACTCCCTGGCATAACGTTGACTTAAAACAGTTGTGGCTGGGATACGCAAGCATTTATGATCCAACAAACGCCGACTCCCTCGCTGAAAAACTAAATGAAGGCGAAGCTTCGCGCTGGCTCCGACAATTTGATACCAATGGTGAAATTGGCACAGGAATTCTTGATGAACTCTTTCACGAGGCAGGCGTTGACACTTCTTCAACCACACATCACAAGGCGTTAGAAAATTACTTCCTTGGCTGGGAGCCACACACGTACACCGACCCAGACGCCGTTGCATTACTTGAGGCGCTTCGTGGCAATGGAATTAAGACTGCAGTACTTTCAAATACAATGTGGCCACGCAGCCATCATGAATCCGTTCTTGAGCGCGATGGAGTTCTACATCTGTTTGATTACTCGCTGTTCACCAGTGAATTAACCACTGGAAAACCGCATCAAAGTGTATTTGCCGACGTGTTATACAACTTGGATGTCAGCGCGCAGGAAGCTGCGTTTGTGGGAGATCGGTTATTTGATGATATCCATGGCGCGCAGTCCATTGGAATGCGCGGGATTTGGATTCCGCATTCCAATATCCCAGCATCGCAATCCTCTGACTTAGGAATCACGCCGGCAGCAACTGTGCAAAAACTCGGTGAAGTTCTTGATGTAGTAACCAATTGGAATAACGAAGACTCATGACTTCACTATTAGCCGAGATCACTATGTGGACGCTAATTATTTGCGTTGTTGCGGCATTTGTTGCTGGCTTTGTTGATGCTGTTGCCGGCGGCGGCGGCTTAATACAATTACCGGTTTTGCTTTGGTCATTTCCAGTAGCGCCACTTGCCAGCGTCCTAGGTACGAATAAGGCCGTTTCAGTTGTTGGCACTAGCGCTGCTGCCGCAACTTATCGGAAAAAGATTGCCATCAACACCAAAATCCTGATTCCAATGTTGATTACAGCTTTCGCTGGATCTGTTCTGGGCGCGATACTTGCCACGAGAGTTGAGCGCGAGTGGTTTGAGCCCATAATTTTGAGCGTGCTTATCGGAGTAGGACTCGTTACGATCTTTCGGCCAGAATTTGGAAAGACCCAGTTAGAAGTTCGCAAACCTTCACCAATTCTTGCGCCACTACTTGGTTTAGGCATCGGTTTTTACGATGGCTTAATTGGACCAGGTACCGGGATGTTTTTGGTATTTGGCTTAGTAAGTTTGCTCCAAAATAGTTTTCTAAGTGCATCTGCGCTTGCAAAGTTTGTCAACATTGCAACTAATTTAGCTGCGCTTATGATTTTCATCCCAGGTGGTCACGTGATGTGGCTCGTTGCCGCTTTAATGGCGCCAGCGAACTTACTTGGGGGTTTCATCGGGGCTCGAACGGCGCTAAATCGCGGAAGTGCATTCGTACGTATTATTTTCTTAGTGATGCTAGGTGTCTTAATTGCTCGTTTGTTGGCAACAATTTAGAAATTTACGCGGAACTAAAAGCCTTGACAATGCCAGACCACTTAAACGAACTAATGGCGCAACTCTGCAAGAACTTTGCTTCCGAAAGCGCAACTTTATTTGGAAGGTAGTTAAGAGCCGCAGCCCAATGAGCGCACGCGCTTTCCTCAAGCAAAGCTGCCGCCGCTTTTGCCGAGGCATCATCTGTAATGGATGACGATAGTTCGTAAGCCGCGCGAGCGGGAGGTGGCGTGAAACCTAGTTCGTCGCAAAGCTTCGTTAGTTGATTGCGTTTAATTCGATACCGCGAGATCGCATCTAGCGCCTCATCTAATTGGGTTAGTTGCGAAGCGATAACGCCGTAGGCATAAATTGCGCCATGGCAACTAGAAACCAAATCCGCAATTGCGGACTCGGTATCGAAAACAGATTGAGTTTTCATATGAGAATCGAATTCAAGAACGCATGATGCATGATTTCAGATCCTGCAATCAAAGCTAATGTGCGAGAAAGCTCGGCTGAAATTCCAGAGCAGGCAAACTCAAGATGACTATTTGAAAACGCAGCGCACTGAGCTGAAAGTTTGCCCAGAGTTAATCCAACTTCTGGTATCGCACTGGCGCTAGCTTCGGGTACTGCGCCAGATGTGAACTTAGTCAGGGCTGAGATATGCAGTGCGTTATGTTCGGTAACTATCTGCAAAGCTGGCGCGTACATCGGATTGGCAGCCGCAAAGGCGTTAGCCGCAAGTATGAATCGAGTTTTTTCCGAAATTATGGCTTGCAGGCCGACTTCTTGAGCAGAAATTTCAGGTTCCGGAGTAACTTTTCCGCAGGATGCAACAAGGAATCCAGTGCAACTTAGAAGTGCGAGAAATGAGCGTCTGGGGAGGCTTTTCTGCAAATTAGTCACATAAGTATTGTTCATGTTTGCCGTCAAGATATTGGGATCTCTTGGATAGAAATTCAGGGATGTCTTTTGAGATGTTCTGGCGCTAACATTGGGGAACAACTGCTCGACCAAATTGAAAAGGCTTGAAAATGGTGACTGCCAGCGAACTCATCGAACAGCTAACGCCCGTTGTTAATGCCTTTTCATTGGATCTTGATGACGTATCAATTTCAAAATCAGGAAACCAGCGGGTAGTTGATGTCACAGTTGATGGTGATGCTGGCGTAAACCTAGATGAAGTTGCTGCGGTATCTCGCGCTATTTCTGAGTTCCTAGATGCCAGCGACATTATGGGCGAGGCACCTTATTTACTTGAAGTCGGAACTCGGGGAGTAAGTTCGCCTTTGACAAAACCAGCGCACTGGGCTCGAAACATTGGTCGATTAGTTAATGTCGCTGGCGATGCGATTAATGCGACTGGACGAATCACTGCATTTGAAAACCCTAACGTCACACTTTCGATAAACGATAAAGATCGAATCGTTAACATTGCGGATCTCTCACGGGCTCACATTGAAGTTGAATTTAAGAAAATGCCCAAAGAATCAGGCAACGACAGTTTGCCAGAAACTGACTAGGACGCGATTACATGGACATTGACATAGCGGCCCTTAAAAACTTAACGCGGGAACGCGGATTAGCACTTGACTACGTAGTTGAATCAATTGAGCAAGCGCTACTTGTTGCTTACTTGCATTCAACTGGTGCGCACGAAAGTGCCCGAGTGGCACTGGATCGAACTAATGGACACGTTGTTGTGACAGCGGATGAACTCGACGATGACGGAAATAAAATTGGCGAATTTGACGCTACCCCTGCGGGCTTTGGTCGCGTTGCCGCGTCACTTGCCCGTGGTGTCATCGCGCAGCGCCTAAAAGCTGCTGATGATGACGCCACAGTGATCGAATTTCAAGCAAGAGAAGGTGACATCGTCTCTGGTGTGATTCAACAAGGTAGTGATCGACAACTTGTATTTGTTAATCTCGGAAAAGTGGAAGGAGTACTGCCGCCAGAAGAAAGTGTTCCTGGCGAGGATTATTCCCACGGCACCAGAATTCGTTGTTACGTTGTAGCGGTAAAAATGGGTCCAAAGGGTCCGGTCATCACACTTTCGCGAAGCCATCCAAAATTAGTTGAAGAATTATTTAAGTTTGAAGTTCCAGAAATTGCAGATGGCACCGTCGTCATTGAAGGACTGGCGCGAGAAGCAGGTCATCGATCTAAGCTTGCAGTTTCCACAAAATCTCCAAGCGTGAATCCAAAGGGTGCCTGCATTGGTCCACTGGGCGGGCGTGTGCGCGCAGTCATGAGCGAATTGGGCGGGGAAAAAATTGACATTGTTGATTACAGCGATGACTTGGCGGAATATGTTAAACACGCATTGTCACCAGCAAAGGTAATTTCTTCCACATTAATTGATGAGCAAAATCGAATAGTTCGTGTGGTTGTTCCAGATTTTCAATTAAGTTTGGCAATCGGGCGAGAAGGGCAAAACGCCCGCCTGGCGGCTCGCTTAACTGGGGCGAAAATCGACATCAAATCAGATGCAGCCATTGCAGAGTAAGTAAGAAACCCATTGTTTCCAAGGTTCTGCAATTTGGGCTAGACTAGGCGAGGCAAATAAGGGCGGTCTCGCGTTAAAAAGGGGCAAACCGTTACTTGCCAATAGTTACCCTTAAGTCACTTACTTGAAATATCCGCAACTACCGCTGAAACCGGGAGTATTCATGGCAAACCACAAGTTCGCTATTTTAACGCAATCAAGGTCTGCGTCTTAATTATGCAAGCCAAAAACAATTGCGCGGAAGTTTGCAGCGTAACTAAAAAAGAAGCTCAAGGTTTGAGCTTCAAGAAGATGAGTGCTCAGAAATGAGTGCGAGAAAACAAGAGAAGGTTCGAACCGACTAAATAGTCCTCGGGCCAGACTGGAGAATCGTGTCCAAGGTCCGAGTTTATGAACTTGCGAAGGCGCTAGGCGTCGACAGCAAAGATATCATTTCAAAGCTTGAAGAAGTCGGTGAGTACGTTAAGTCTGCCTCGTCAACTGTCGAAGCTCCCGTGATTCGTCGGCTACATGACAAATTTCCAGAATTAAAAGAAGCAGCAGCTAAGGCGCCAGCGCCAGCAAAAAAAGCAGCAGTTAAGAAGTCAGTTGCGCCCGTTGCGGTAGATGTTCCTGACGAATTCGTGGCACCTGCGCCAGCGCAAACAATTGCGAGCCCAGCCTCGCCAAAGCAAGCGGAACAAGTAGAGCCACCAGAAACTCCAAGTGCGGCAATTCCAAGCGCTGCAACTTCAGGCGCCACAACTCCAGGCGCAGTCCCTGGCGCTACACCCGGCCCACGTCCAGGTGGTCCGCGCCCAGGCAACAACCCATTCACTTCCGCGCCGCGGCCACCGCGCGCGGGAAATAATCCATTTTCATCCGGTGGACCAGGCGCTCGTCCAGGTGGCAGCAGCGTAACTGGCGCACCTCGTCCAGCTGGTGCACGTCCAGGCGGACCAAGTCGACCAGCTGGAGATCGCGGCGAACGTCCAGGCGGATTTGGCGGACCTCGTCCAGGCGGACCAGGTGGCGCAGGTGCAAGACCAAGTGGATTTGGTGGACCTCGTCCAGCGGGAGATCGTCCAGGTGGATTTGGTGGACCTCGCCCAGGCGGCGCAGGTGGTCCAGGCGGATTTGCTGGCGCGGGAGCAGGAGCTCCAGGAACAGCCGGCGCACCAGGTGGACGTCCAGGCGGTCGTCCAAATGCACCAGGTGGACGCGGCAACGCAGCCGGAGCTTTTGGTAAGTCTGGCGGTCGTCCGTCAAAGGGTCGTAAGTCAAAGCGCGCAAAGCGTCAAGAGTACGACAACATGATGGCACCAGTAACTGGTGGCTCTGCAGTTGCAATGGGACGCGGCGATGTACTTCGCTTAGCTCGTGGTTGTTCACTCAGTGATTTTGCAGACAAGATAAATGCCGAGCCAGCCTCATTAGTTCAGATTCTTTTCAAAATGGGCGAAATGGTGACCGCAACTCAATCTGTAAATGAAGAAACGTTGATGCTTCTTGGCGCGGAACTCAATTACGAAATCCAAATCATTTCTCCGGAAGATGAAGACCGCGAACTTTTGGAATCATATGACCTTGAGTTTGGTGACGAAGGTGACGACGATGACTTAGTCATTAGGCCGCCAGTTGTTACCGTGATGGGTCACGTTGATCACGGTAAGACTCGACTTCTTGATGCGATTCGCCAAACTAATGTGATTGAGCGCGAAGCGGGAGGCATTACCCAACACATCGGCGCCTACCAAATTCATCACACCCATGATGGCATTGAGCGAGCAATTACCTTTATTGATACTCCAGGACATGAGGCGTTCACCGCCATGCGTGCTCGTGGCGCGCAAGTAACTGACATTGCAGTGCTTGTGGTCGCAGCCGATGATGGTGTTAAGCCGCAAACTATCGAAGCACTTAATCATGCGCAAGCTGCAGGCGTTCCAATTGTGGTAGCTGTAAACAAGATCGATAAAGAAGGTGCAGATCCAACTAAGGTGCGCGGCCAGTTAACTGAATACGGCCTGGTTCCTGAAGAGTATGGCGGTGACACAATATTTGTTGATGTCTCAGCCAAGACAAACCTAAACATCACTGAATTAATCGATTCAATCTTGTTAACCGCTGACGCTGGACTTGATCTTCGGGCAAACCCAGTCCAAGACGCGCAAGGTGTTGCAATTGAAGCCAACCTCGATCGAGGCCGTGGGCCAGTTGCCACCGTATTGGTCCAGCGTGGAACGCTTCGCCCTGGAGATTCCATTGTTGTGGGCGACGCATTTGGTCGAGTCCGCGCGATGATGGATGAAAATGGCGACGTAGTTACCGAAGCCGGTCCAGCTCGCGCAGTGCAGGTTTTGGGTCTGACTTCAGTTCCAAGTGCTGGCGATAGTTTCTTGGTTGTTGCTGAGGACCGGATTGCTCGACAGATCGCGCAATCACGCGGTGCTCGCGAGCGAAATGCTGAACTTGCAGCTCGTCGTGGCCGTCACACCCTCGAAGATGTCCTTAAGGCATTGGAAAAGGGTGAAGTGGTTGAACTCAAAATCATCATCAAGGGTGACGTATCTGGTTCCGTTGAAGCTCTGGAAGACGCCTTACTTAACATCGATGTCAATGATGAGAATGTTATTTTGCGCGTTATCCATCGTGGAGTCGGCGCAATTACTGAAAATGACGTATCCCTAGCAGCAGCTTCGGATGCCATGATCATCGGATTCAACGTTCGACCTGAAGGTAAGTCACGCGACTTAGCTGATCGTGAAAATGTTGAAATTCGTTACTACAACGTCATTTACGGCGTGATTGACGATATCGAATCTGCTCTCAAGGGTATGCGTAAGGCTGAGTACGAAGAGGCCGAACTTGGTTCAGCTGAAGTACGCGACGTATTCCGCTCTAGCAAGTTCGGAAACATCGCAGGTTGCATAGTCCTAAATGGCGAAATCAAGCGCAAGGCAAAAGCTCGATTAGTTCGCGATGGCGCAGTAGTTCAAGCGGATCTATCGATTGATACTTTGCGTCGATTCAAGGATGATGCCACAGAAGTTCGCGAAGGATTTGAGTGCGGCATCGGGCTTGGGTCATTCAACGACATCAAGGTTGGCGACATTATCGAAACATTTGAGATGCGCGAGATAGTTCGCGCTTAGCAGCTTGCACTTTTTATGTAGCTATTTTTCGTTCTAGGAGTAAAGGAGTTAACCATGGCTGATGCAGCACGGGCACGTAAACTCGGCGAACGCTTTCAAGAGATTGTGGCAGAAACGATCGAACTTAAAGTCAAAGATCCGCGACTTGGTTTTGTGACAGTTACCAGTGTTCGGGTTTCTCCTGACCTTCGAGAGGCAACCGTTTTTTACACAGTTTTTGGTAATGAAACTGAGGTAGCGGATTCTGCCGCAGCGTTATATTCCAGCAGGGGATTAGTTCGTAGCGAAATTGGAAAACGTAGTGGAATCAAGTTCACACCGACGGTTGAGTTCATTCGCGATGCGCTACCTGAAAATGTTCGAGTAATTGACGACTTACTTCAAGAAGCAGCACTTGCTGATAAAGCAGTTCAGGAACAGGCAGCAAAAGCGAGATACTCCGGTGAAGCGCAGCCGTACCGAACAGACGAAGCCGCTAAGTAACTTTCGTGGCTAAGTTTCTGGCAGAACCCCAGTGGGATAAAGCGCTTGCCGCAGTATCCGATAGCTCAAGCGTGCTACTACTGGCTCATGTGACACCAGATGCTGACGCTCTTGGTTCCGCACTGGGTTTAGGTTTAGCTCTGCAATCTCTTGGCAAGCATGTCCAAGTAACTGTTGGTGAACAAAATTTCGAAGTCCCAAGTTCGCTAAGTTTTCTGCCAGGTGTTGAACTTATTCGTTCGCCAGAGGAGTTAACTTCCGCTGACTTAGTGATCTCCTGCGATGTGTCATCAGATGCAAGATTGGGAACTACACTTGAACTTCTGCAGGCCGCCAAGGTATCGATTGCCATTGACCATCACTCTTCCTTCACCGGATTTGGGACAATTCACTTGGTGGACCCTGGCGCCGCGGCAACTGCGGAACTAGTTCTGGAATTTATCGATCGGCTAGAGGTCGCGCTTACCCCCGAAATAGCCGGTGCAATTTACGCCGGGTTAACCACCGATACTGGGTCTTTTAAATTTCAATCCACCACATCTCATACTCTGCGTACTGCGGCTCGGTTAGTAGATGCTGGAATCGACAATTCAAAACTCTCGAGGCTGCTATTTGATGATGAGCCGTTGGCGGCTTTAATCATGATGGGCGAAGCAGTAAGTAGAGCCAAGCTGTTGCCGGAAGCGGCAAATGGTGCTGGCCTCGTTTACGCATCAGTAACTCGGGAACAACGTAACGGACTGCCTGAGCTTGCTGCCGAAAGAGTTATCGAAGCAATTCGTCGAACTTCGGAAGCAGAAGTAGCTGCCGTATTTAAACAAGCAGATGACGGTCATTGGAATGGTTCGCTACGAAGTAAATCATCTGTAGATGTTGGCGCTGTTGCAATGGCTATGGGTGGCGGCGGGCACAAGTACGCAGCTGGCTTTAGTTCAACTCTTGATCTCGAAGCGACTATTAATTTACTCATTGAAAAACTTGCGATCACCGCTTAGTAAAGCGATAACTTTATGACGATTGAAGGCATAGTTTTAGTTGATAAACCAAGTGGTCCCACATCACACGACGTGGTGGCAAAAATGCGCAAACTTTTCAACACCCGCAAAGTTGGCCATGCTGGCACGTTAGATCCGATGGCAACGGGAATGTTAGTGATCGGCGTAGGTAGAGCAACTCGGTTACTAGGTTTCTTCACAGCTCATGAAAAGGAGTATCTAGGCACAGTGTGCTTAGGTGTCACGACTACAACGGATGACGCGCAAGGTGAAGTTCTAACCACAACTTCGACCGCACAAATTACTGAGTCAATGATTCTGGAAGTTGTGCGGGAGTTTCGCGGTCCCATCATGCAGCAACCTAGCGCAGTTAGTGCAATTAAGATCGATGGTAAACGAGCATATGCCCGGGTGCGAGCTGGGGAAGAAGTGGAAATTCCACCGCGCAGCGTAATTATTCATGATTTGGAAATTTTGAACATGACGCGAAATGAGGCGGCAGATACCTTTGAAGTTGAGCTGCGTGTTGTTTGCAGCGCAGGAACTTACATTCGGGCTTTAGCCCGAGACATTGGCAGCAAGCTTGGAGTGGGCGGACACTTAATCGCGTTACGCCGCACTCGTTCCGGAGTCTTTGAAACTATGACGCCAATGGAAAAACTCCAAGAAAGTCCACAGTACCTAGATCTGTCAGACGCAGTTCGAACGGCGTTTCCGGTGCTGACTCTGAGTTTGGAAGATTCAAGTAAAGCCCGAAATGGAGTTCGGCTGCCAACTCCAATCGATGTGGAATCTGGAAATGTTGGGGTGTTTGATTCCCAAGGATTTGCAATTGGCATCTTTGACAACTCAGACTCCGAATTAAAACCCTTGGTAGTATTTGCTTCAAATGAAAAATTCTAACGTCCCCGTTGTCGTCACTATTGGAGTGTTCGATGGCGTCCATGCTGGCCATAGACAAGTACTTGGCATTGCGAAAAGTATTGCAACAAGCATTAATGGCACGTTAACGGCGGTAACTTTTGATCCACCACCAAAAGCTTTTCTGCACCCGCAATCATTTAAAGGGCTCCTCATGTTGACTGGGCGTAAGTCAGCATTGCTTATGCAAAATGGCGTTGATCATGTTGAGACCTTGAAATTCAATGATGAAATGGCGCACATGTCCAGTGAAGAATTTGTCGAAGAAATTTTGGTGACTGGAATAAATGCCCAAGTAGTAATTGTCGGAAGAAATTTTAGGTTTGGGTATAAAGCAAGTGGCACAGTTGAAACGCTGCAAGAGTTAGCTAAGAAGTTTGGTTTCGAAGTTCGCATTGTTGATTTAGTTGGTGACTCAAGTGCTTGGTCATCAACTCGAATCCGAGGCGCGATATCCAGCGGCGACGTTGAGAATGCTCGTGCGTTACTTGGCCGTCCCCATCGCGTTTCGGGAGTAGTGGTCCATGGCGACCATCGCGGCCGCGAAATTGGGTACCCAACTGCCAACATTGACATTCAAGGTGGCTTATTAGTTCCTGCAGACGGTGTTTATTCAGGCCTACTTTGGGTAGCTGGAGTTCCTCACGAAAGTGCTATCAGCGTGGGAACTAACCCAACATTTAACGACGTTACGACTCGTCGCGTTGAGGCATATGTAATTGGTAGAAATAACCTGGAGCTTTATGGGCAAAATGTGGACTTAGATTTCGTAAGTCACATCCGAGATATGGTCAGTTTTGCTGGAATTCCGCAACTAATTGAGGCAATGGCTAATGACGTAGAAGTAGCGCAGGCCGATTTAAAGACTTTTCTGACGAAATCCTGAGAGTTCAATGCTATTTGTTGGATTTCGCAAGGATAGAAATCGCTGTTAGCCTAGGAATAAGACGAATGCGGGGCGGGCGCCCCACATCTCGTGTCACATTTAACGATCTTAGGATCATCACGCGCCCGAGAGGAAAAAAATATATGCCATTGGAATCTGCAGTAAAGCAGGCCATCATCGCAGAACACGGCACTAAGCCAGGCGATACCGGAAGCCCTGAAGTTCAAATCGCTTTGATGACACAGCGCATCAACGATTTAACTGGACACTTAAGAACCCACAAACATGATCACCACAGCCGTCGCGGTTTGCTTCTGCTTGTTGGACAACGTCGTCGTCTACTTGATTACTTAACCAAGACTGACATCAATCGATACCGTGCGATTATCGAAAAGCTCGGTATCCGCAGATAGTTTTCGTGCGCTTTTCAAAAATGAAAAGTGAGCCGTATCGCCATTTAATTGATTTGAATCAACTAAATAGATTCGGCAAGCACAAAGTAAGACTCGCTAATTAGCGAAAACCGCGGATAGCACTCACCTTCAAACTGTTTGGTCGGTCCTCGGTAGTGAAGTTCGGCTCAATGAGCCGCGCTTCTCGATCGAAGATCGACATGTGATTTGAATGCAATTCACTCGTGCGAAGTGCAGTGTTATCCCTTTATGAAGAGGGAGGTTACCCATGGAGGGAACCGAAGTACAGTCAAGCGTTGCTGTGATTGACAATGGGTCATTCGGAAAGCGCACAATAAAGTTCGAAACCGGACGTCTGGCACGCCAGGCAAATGGAACTGCATCAGTCTATTTAGACGATGAAACCATGTTGCTTTCTGCAACAACTGCAGGAAAATCACCAAAGGATCAATTTGATTTCTTCCCACTAACCGTAGATGTTGAAGAACGCATGTACGCAGCTGGTCGAATTCCAGGATCATTTTTCCGTCGCGAAGGTCGCCCAACAGAGGATGCAATTCTTACTTGCCGCCTAATTGACCGTCCATTGCGGCCCTCATTTGTTAAGGGTCTTCGTAACGAAGTTCAGGTTGTTGTTACCGTAATGGCGCTTAACCCAGATGAGCTTTATGACGTAATCGCAATCAACGCATCATCGATGTCAACACAACTTGCTGGTCTTCCTTTCTCTGGTCCAATCGGTGGCGTTCGCGTTGCATTGATTAACGGACAATGGGTCGCATTTCCAACACACACTCAGCTCGAAGATGCAGTATTCGACATGGTCGTTGCTGGTCGCGTAGTTGATAACGATGTTGCAATCATGATGGTGGAAGCCGAAGCAACAGTGAACACTATTGCCCTGATAAAGAGTGGTGCAAAAGCGCCTTCAGAGGACATAGTTTCCGAAGGTCTAGAAGCTGCGAAACCATTCATTGCAGAATTGTGTCGCGCCCAATCAGCACTTGCAGCAGTTGCTGCTAAGCCAACTGGGGACTTCCCAGTTTTCTTAGAATACGAAGCAGATGTATTTACGGCTGTAGAAAAAGCAGTAACTGATGAACTTGCTAAGGCACTAACTATTGCTGGAAAACAAGATCGCGAGACTGAATTAGATCGCGTCAAGGATCTAACCATCGAGCGTGTTGGTGGAGATTTCCAGGGTCGTGAAAAGGAAGTTAGTGCCGCGCTTCGATCACTAACTAAGAAACTAGTTCGCAAGCGCGTCATCAAGGACAAAGTTCGTATCGATGGCCGTGGCCTGCGCGACATTCGCTCGTTGTCTGCTGAAGTAGATGTGATTCCTCGGGTTCATGGTTCAGCACTATTTGAGCGTGGTGAAACCCAGATTCTTGGCATAACTACTTTGAACATGATGAAGATGGAACAGCAGTTGGATACATTGTCGCCAGTAACGCGCAAGCATTACATGCACAATTACAACTTTCCGCCTTACTCAGTTGGCGAAACCGGTCGTGTAGGAAGCCCTAAGCGTCGCGAAATTGGTCACGGCGCTTTAGCGGAACGCGCACTTGTTCCAGTGCTACCAACTAAGCAGGATTTCCCTTACGCAATTCGTCAGGTATCCGAAGCTCTAGGCTCAAATGGCTCCACTTCAATGGGTTCAGTTTGCGCTTCAACGCTTTCGTTACTAAACGCTGGAGTGCCGTTACAAGCGCCAGTTGCTGGTATCGCGATGGGTCTGATCTCAGATGAAATCGATGGCAAAACTGAATATGTCGCACTTACCGACATTCTCGGAGCCGAAGATGCATTTGGCGACATGGACTTCAAGGTTGCAGGCACTAAGGACTTCATCACTGCTCTACAACTTGATACCAAACTTGATGGCATTCCAGCTTCTGTTCTTGCAGATGCACTTACTCAAGCTCGCGAAGCTCGGCTAGCAATCTTGGACGTAATGCTTGAAGCAATCGACGTGCCAGATGAAATGTCACCGTTTGCTCCTCGCATCATCACCGTAATGATTCCAATCGACAAGATTGGCGAAGTTATTGGACCAAAGGGCAAGATCATCAACCAGATTCAAGAAGAAACTGGCGCTGACATCTCCATTGGGGATGACGGCACGGTTTACATTGGCGCAACTAATGGGGAAGCAGCAGAAGCTGCTCGCACCCAGGTGAACGCTATTGCAAATCCAACAATGCCTGAGATCGGCGAGCGCTACATGGGAACAGTTGTTAAGACAACTAACTTCGGTGCGTTCGTCTCCCTATCTCCAGGTAAGGACGGTCTGCTTCACATCAGCCAGCTGCGCAAACTTTCGGGTGGCAAGCGGGTTGAGAATGTCGAAGACGTATTGAAAACTGGCGATAAAGTTCATGTTGAAATCGCGGAAATCGATCCACGTGGAAAGTTGTCACTTGTACCTGTAGTTGAAGGTTCTGATGACAGTTCTGCTGATGATGGAGACGAAGACTAAAACGTGAGCGCACGAAACTCCGCAGTGGTCCTTGGGCATGAACAACGCCCAGGGACCACTCGCACATTATTAACTGCTGAACAAGGCGGACTCGTAAAGCGAACGGTACTTCCTGGCGGCCTTCGAATTATTACCGAGCAGATGCCCTCAGTTCGTTCAGCTGCTATCGGAATCTGGGTCAACGTTGGATCGCGTGATGAAGTTGCTTCCCAAACTGGTTCTGCCCATTATTTAGAACACTTGCTGTTTAAAGGAACTAAGAATCGCTCAGCTCTAGACATTTCATCTACTATCGATGCTGTCGGTGGCGAAATGAATGCGTTCACCTCAAAAGAAGTGACCTGCTTTTACACTCGGGTGCTAGATACCAGCGTGCCAGAAGCAATTGAAGTTTTAGTGGACATGATCACCTCAGCGACAATCACCAGTATTGATGTTGATCAAGAGCGTCAAGTTGTCCTCGAAGAAATTGCGATGCGCGACGATGATCCAGCAGACATTGTGCACGAACAATTCTCTCGGGCTCTTTTTGGCGATGCACCACTTGGCAGATCAATTCTGGGCACTGTCGAAAATATCTCTTCACTTTCTCGTAGGTCCATTCACGGCTTTTATCGCAAGTACTACTCACCAGATCGACTAGTGATAGCTGTTGCTGGAAATATTGATCATGCCTCGATTGTCAAGCAATTTCGGAGAGCGTTTGATCTTGGTGGCGTTGATTTAGGTGGCGAAGAAACACCTTACGTGCCACCTAAAGTAAAAACTAAAGTTTCACACACTGGTGGATTCGTTAAATTCGATAAGACGACTGAGCAAGCGAACTTGGTAATTGGTGTGCCAGGCCTAGATCGAGGCGATGAGCGACGCTACATTCAGTCAGTTTTCAACGCAGCACTTGGCGGGGGAATGTCTAGTCGACTATTTCAAGAAGTTCGCGAGAAGCGCGGTTTGGTCTACACCGTGTATTCCTTTGGCCAACAATTCCAAGATGCTGGTATGGCTGGGGTATACGCCGGCTGTAGCCCAAAGAATTTGGAACAAGTGACCCAAGTAATTACTGATGTGCTAGACGAAGTAGCCCTTAATGGCATAACTAAAGAGGAACTTGCTAAAGCTAAAGGCCAAGTAAGTGGGGGAATGGTCTTGGGGCTAGAGGACACTTCTTCTCGAATGAGCCGGATTGCTCGCTCGGAAATGAATCATGGCTACGTTCCTTCGGTTTCGCAGGTGTTAGAGCGGATCTCCTCAGTTACGCTAGAAGAGGTACATGCTCTTGCGCATCACTTGTGGTCGCAGGAACGCCTTACCGCAGTAGTTGGACCGGAGTAAATCATGACAAGCATTAGGGTCGGGGTTCTTGGTGCTAACGGGCGCATGGGCGAAACCGTATGCCAGGCGATCGCAAAGTCCGCTGATTGTGAGTTAGTTGCTGCACTGGATTTAGGTGATGATTTAGCAGAACTTGTCACCAAGAAAGCTCAAGTTGTCGTTGATTTCACAACACCAGATAGTGTCATGGCAAATTTGGAATTTTTAGCAAAGAATGACATTCATGCCGTAGTTGGCACAACTGGATTTGATGCCGAGCGACTTGGTAAAGTTACGCAGTTATTCAAGCCAAGTAAAGCAAACATTATTATTGCGCCAAACTTTGGATTGGCTGCCGTCCTAATGATGCAATTCGCACAATTGGCTGCGCCTTATTTTGAAAGTGCAGAAATAATTGAATTGCATCATCCGCGCAAGGCTGACGCGCCAAGTGGGACAGCAAAGCGAACAGCTGAATTGATTGCGCAAGCAAGAACTGGTTTGCCAGACATGCCAGATGCAACAACTGATGTTGTGGCAGGGGCACGGGGCGCAAACATTTCTGGAATTCCCGTCCACAGCATTCGGCTGCAGGGACTAGTCGCGCACCAAGAAGTTTTGTTTGGTGGTCCTGGTGAGTCGCTATCCATCAGACATGATTCTTATGATCGCGAATCATTTATGCCAGGGGTGCTTTTGGCGGTTCGTAAAGTGAGCCAGATGCCTGGACTTACTTTTGGTCTAGAAGGATTACTTGGTCTGCAAGACTAGATTTGCAGAATTAACTTGCAAGTCCGAAGTACCTTAGCCCGCCTGCCGTTGCTGCAGCGATTAACACCACAACTATAAATGGCGACTTAAAGCGAAGCGCGACAGTGGCAACAGCAAGAGCTGGAACTCTGGCATCAATCACCAGTGTTTGATTCGTTGCAAATGTTTGGACGGCAACTAGCGCACATAACAGAGCGATCGGCAATAACAGCACGACTTGTTTAACCGTAGGTTTTTCCAGCACATGTCCTGGGATCGCGCTGCCGACATATTTAAGCGCGTAACAGCCTGCTGCGCCTGCTAAAACTGCAAACCACATCAGAGAAACCTTCGCCCTGTTGTCCAGCCAATAATTACGGCAACTAATGCTGCTGCCAAAACTGGAATTCCAGGGGAGACAAAGGGCGTCAGCGTTAATGCGATTAATGCGCCACCTAGGGCGACTGCAATCTCGATTCGAGACTTAATTTGAGGCCAAACTAAGGCAAATAATCCGGCAGCGATTGCGGCATCAAGTCCAAAAGTCTTTGGGTCACCGATTGCAGAGACACTAACAGCGCCGATAAAAGTAGCTAAATTCCAAAGAACATAAACCGATAGTCCAGTTGCCCAAAAAGCCAAACGCGAGGCTCGACCTTCGTAAGCCGTTTCGTCTTGAGCAAGTCCCATCGCAGTTGATTCATCAATAGTTAGTTGCACAGCTACGAGTCGACCAAAACCGCGAGTTTTCAAAATAGGTGTCATGCGCATCGAGTAAGCAGCATTGCGGGTTCCCATTAACCATGAGGCAATAACGGCCGTTAATGCGGTACCGCCCGAGGCCAACGTGCTAACTAAAGTGAATTGACTTGCGCCAGTAAACATTAAAAGGGACAACGCCATAGTTTGTGGAATTGTGAGTCCAGTTGTGGTTCCCAGAGCTCCGAATGACACTCCGTACATTGCTACGGCCACACCAATGCTTATTGCATTGCCAATAATCTCTTTGCGAACTGTTAACCAATTCGTGCCAGTGGACTGCATAGTCAGACAAATCTAGCGCACTAAGGTAAAAGAATGAAAATGAATTATCGTGGATTCACATTTGCGTTTATTGGAGTCCTGATATTTTCATTCACGCTGCCGATGGTGAAACTAGCACTGCCTGGTTTTTCGCCATGGACGCTAACTTTTGGTCGAGCTGCGCTAGCTGGGCTTCTCGCTATTGCATTTCTTAAGTACTCCAAGGTGCAATTTCCAGAACGAAAATTATTGCGCCCCTTGTTTGTAACTGCCAGTGGAATTGTTGTCGGCTGGCCCATATTGACAACACTTGCGCTGCAAGAAACAACAAGTGCGCATGCTGCTGTCATAACTGCCGGTTTGCCGCTTATGACAGCGATACTCGCAGTTACTCGATTACATGAGCGAGTACCTAAGGCTTTTTGGTTTGCAGCCCTGGTAGGCACATTTACTTTGGTTGTCTATGCCTGGATTCATGGCGGCCAAGAGGGATCATCACTCAAGGCTGATCTCTATTTACTCGGCGCAGTCGTTGCAGCAGCAATTGGTTATGTCGAAGGAGCAGCGCTAAGTAAAGTGATGCCCGGCTGGCATGTGGTTTCCTGGTGCGTGGTACTAACTCTGCCGATCTCACTTCCATATTTTGTAATCTCACTTTGGTTAGGCAGCGATAGCCACACTGTCACTCCCGTGGCGCTGCTAGCTTTTTTGTTTACTGCCTTTGGGTCCATGTATTTTGGCTTCTTTGCTTGGTACCGGGGGCTTGCAGAGCTGGGTGTGGCAAAAGGTTCACAAGTACAGCTAATTCAGTCGCTTTTGACATTGCTCTGGTCCGCTTGGCTGTTGAATGAATATGTGACTAAGGCGACGTTATTCGCGGCAAGCGTTGTGGTGATTTGCATTGCGGTAACCCAGAGGGTTCGGAGTTCTCAGAAGGTTTCTGGGAACTAACCTAGGGCGCCCCCAAATTGCGCATTTAAGCGGTATTGGTTATTCTTCTATTTATGCAACAGTTTGGTTGCATAAATAGAAGGGGTTCGAGATGCTAGGAAACTACCTGATTGGCTTACGTGAAGGGCTCGAAGCAGCTCTAGTTGTAAGCATTCTTGTCGTTTATTTGCAGCGCACAAACCGACTTAACTTAATCCGCTACGTGCGAAACGGCGTCCTTCTTGCCGTGGTTATGAGCATTGCTGTTGCAATGGTGCTGGAATCAATTTCAAGTGAACTGGCCGAGAGCATTGAGCCGATCTTCGCTGGAATCGTATCCTTCGTCGCTGTTATCTTCGTAACTTGGATGATCTTCTGGATGAAAAGCGCCGCCCGGACCATATCGAGTGACCTCAAAGTAAAACTTGATGCCGCACAGGTATCAGGAGGGGAATTTGCGGTGGGAGTCATGGCTTTCGTAGCAGTGCTTCGCGAAGGTGTTGAAACAGCAATCTTTTATTGGGCCGCATCGCAGGCTTCCGGAAGTGCAGTAACGTCATTATTTGGTCTAACTCTAGGTTTAGCTACCGCTGTCCTTTTGGGTTGGGGAATTTATCGATCTTCAGCAAGCATCAATTTGCCAAAGTTCTTTCGGACAACTGGAGTCCTCTTAATTTTCGTTGCGGCTGGCGTTCTGTCATACGGAATTCATGAGTTCCAAGAGGTATCGCTACTGCCCGGAGATGGCAATGTTGTCTTGAACCTCAGCACACTACTTCCCGAGAACTCACTGATCACAACCTTACTGGCGGGCATTTTCAACATCAGCGCAAAGACAACTCTCCTGCAAGCGGTTGTGTATCTGGGGTTTGTTACGACTGTGCTTTTCCTTTTCTTGCGACCAGTAGACGCCCGGCCATTTAAACGCAACAAAATAAGCGAACCTTCTCTGACACCTAAATAGCTCGCCGATAGTCTTTACTGGTGAGCCAAGAGATCAAGTTTAGAAGTGATGTAGTCGTTGAGTTAGTGAAGCACTCAGCGGGGGATGCTGATGTTTTATGGGCCGCTCGGGTGTCCACAAAGGGTGATCAGTCTGCAGTAGATGTCGACGCGGACTCAGCAGCATCCGCTGGATTAATAAATTATTTGATGCGAGATCGTCACGGTAGTCCATTTGAGCATTCAGTCTTTACATTCTTTGTGAAAGCTCCAATTTTTATGTGGCGGGAACATTTTCGTCATCGCATGGCTAGCTATAACGAAGAGTCCGGTCGATACAAAGTACTTGAGCCCGAGTTTTACGTGCCAGGTCCAGAGCGCAAACTTATTCAAGTTGGAAAACCTGGTGCCTACGAATTTGTTGATGGTACGCCAGAACAATTTGATTTAGTAACAAATGAAACTAAGAAGGCTTGCGCAGTTGCTTATGAATCTTATGAAGCGATGTTAGAGGCTGGGGTTGCGCGCGAAGTAGCCCGGATAGTTTTGCCAGTAACTATTTACTCGTCGGCATACGTGACGATGAATGCGCGAGCCATGATGAATTTCATTAGCCTACGTCGCAAAGCTGAAGGTTCACATTTTCCGTCCTTCCCACAACGTGAAATCGAAATGGTTGCCGAAAAATACGAAGAAGAATTCAAACGACTTATGCCACTAACCCACGCTTCTTTTGTGGCCAATGGGCGAGTGGCACCTTAGTGATAGCGTTGCAATCGTGAAAGCCGTTGAAGCCTTTGGCACCGTATTAACTGCCATGGTTACCCCGTTTAATTCAGGTGGCACCAAGATTGACTTTGCTGCCGCAGCTCAGTTGGCCAACGACTTAGTTGACCTTGGTAACAATGGTCTGGTTGTTAATGGCACGACTGGTGAATCACCAACAACCGATGAGCATGAAAAACTTGAATTACTGAAAGTCGTTCTCGATGCAGTTGGAAATCGTGCCCGCGTAATTGCTGGTGCTGGCTCTAATGACACGGCTCATTCAGTTTTGCTGGCAAAAGATGCAGCGCAAGCGGGTGCTCATGGCTTGCTGGTAGTTACTCCTTATTACAACAAGCCACCGCAGGCTGGAATTTATGCACACATGATTGCAGTTGCAGATTCAACAGATCTCCCAGTCATGGTTTATGACATTCCAGGACGTTCTGGTGTTGCTATTAGTAATGACACAATGTTGCAACTTAGTGAGCATCCAAAAATTCTTGCTAACAAGGATGCAAAAGGTGACATTTGGGCGGCTTCGCAGATTATGTCGCAGTCCGATCTGGCATATTATTCAGGCGATGACCCGTTAAATCTCGCTCTGCTTTCAGTCGGAGCAATTGGGGTAGTCAGTGTCACAGGGCATGTAGTTGCTGATCGTCATAAGCAGATGGTTGAAGCGATCCAAAATAATGACGTACTTACTGCGCGCAAGATCAATGAATCGTTAGTTCCAATCACGGAAGGAATTATGACTCGCGCAGGTGGTGCGATTATGGTTAAGGCTTCGCTAGATCTTCTAGGTCGAGTTGGTGGCGGATCACTTCGCTTACCTTTGGTGCCTGCCACACCGGAACAACGAAAAGTTTTGAAGACAGATTTAGTCAAGGGTGGTTTCAATCTGTGAGCGTTTCACAACTAGAGCTCCCGGAACCACCTGCACTTGCTGATAATGCCTTTCGCGTAGTCGCACTAGGCGGCCTAGGAGACATTGGCCGGAATATGACGGTCCTGGAATACCGTGGCAAATTACTAATAGTTGATTGCGGCGTTTTATTTCCAGAAGAGACCCAACCCGGTGTGGATTTGATTTTGCCAGATTTCGCTCACATCCAAGACCGATTGGGTGACGTGGAAGCAGTCTTGTTGACTCATGGACACGAAGACCACATTGGCGCTGTTCCGTATCTATTGCGTGGCCGGGTGGACATCCCAATTGTTGGTTCGAAACTAACTTTGGCTTTCGTAGAAAGCAAACTTAAAGAGCATCGCATTTCGGCACAAACTTTGATCGTCAAAGAAGGCATGACGCAAAAGTATGGTGATTTCTCAGTTGAGTTCATTGCAGTAAACCACTCGATTCCGGATGCTTTAGCAGTCGCAGTGACGACACCAGCAGGAACTATTTTGATTACTGGTGATTTCAAGATGGATCAATTACCACTTGATGGACGTGTCACAGACTTAAATGCATTTGGTCGACTTGGAGATGCTGGCGTAGATCTATTTTTAGTGGATTCAACCAACGCCGAAGTTCCAGGTTTTGTGACAAGTGAAAAAGACATCATTCCTACGCTCCAACAGGTCATTGGCGGCGCTACTGGACGAGTAATTGTGGCTTCCTTCGCCTCACATGTTCACCGAGTTCAACAAATCATTGACGTAGCTACTCGCAATAATCGCAAAGTTGCATTCGTAGGTCGATCTATGGTTCGCAACATGGGATTAGCTAGTGACCTTGGCTACTTAACCATTCCTGCCGGCACCTTGATTTCAAGTGATGAAATGGCAGACATGCCAGATAATCAAGCTGTTTTAATTTGCACTGGCTCACAAGGTGAACCAATGGCAGCCTTAGCCAGAATTGCGAATCAAGATCACGCGATTTCCGTTGGGACTGGCGACACCGTGATTCTGGCATCATCGTTGATTCCAGGAAACGAAAACGCGGTTTATCGAATTATCAATGACTTGACTCGTCTTGGCGCCCATGTTGTTCACAAAGGCAACGCTCTAGTGCACGTTTCGGGTCACGCAGCAGCAGGTGAGTTGTTGTACTGCTACAACATTGTGAAGCCAAAGAATGTGATGCCAATCCATGGTGAGTGGCGACACTTGCGAGCAAATGCAGATCTGGCAATTAAAACTGGAATACCAGAGGCTCGCGTGATACTTGCTGGTGATGGCATAGTTGTGGATTTAGTTGGCGGAAGAGCATCGATAGTTGGATCAATCTCATGTGGCTATATCTACGTGGAGGGCTCCACTGTGGGTGAAGTTTCCGAGTCGCTACTAAAGGATCGAAGAGTTCTTGGCGAGGATGGATTCCTTTCCATCGTCGCAGCTGTTAATTTTGCCGACCGCAAAGTTATTGCGGGGCCCCAAATTCACGCGCGTGGCTTCAGCAAGGAAGAAAGTGTGTTTGCCGAGATTCTTCCTGCCATCCGCAAGACACTGGAAACTGCGCTCAATGAAGGTATTACTGACACGCACCAACTTGGGCAGATGGTGCGACGAGTTACCGGTAAGTGGGTAGGCGAGAAGCATCGTCGCAGACCAATGATCGTGCCATTAATCATCTCCGAATAAGTAGCGTCACCGCCGGTAGCGCGGAAAATGCCACCAAGAAATTTTCGTTGATTCGATTGGGATATATGCCAGTTTTGTGCGACACGCCGACACGCTTGGTGCCAGAGTTACCAGTGTGATTCAGATATATTTGTTATATGGCTTCCCCGTCAACGGCAAAGACTCGACCGCGCCCAGCAGCAAGACCACAAGGGCGCAACTCTGCCAAGGGACGAGCACCGGTCAAGCGTCGCAAATCAGCAAATTCTTCAGCGCCTTTAGTACTAACTAAAACAATGAATGGCCTGCGCACTTTTAGTTCCGCGATTTGGCTTGGAATTGCCCACGTAGTTGGCGCGATAGTTCGCGGACTTGGGCGAAGTGCTCGCGATTTAGACCCAGCTCATCGCAGGGACGGACTTGGCCTGCTTTATCTTTGCGTTGCAATAATCGTTGCCTCGGTTGTTTGGTTTGATGTTGCTGGATTCGTTTCTGGAGTTATCACCAGCGTTGTGACTGGAGGAGTTGGAGTTTTTGATGCTCTTGCCCCGCTAGCACTTTTAGGAATTGCAATCGAAACTTTGCGCCACCCAGATGCGCCTTCGCAAAAGAAAGGCCGTTTAACAATTGGCTGGACACTGCTGTCTCTTAGCGTCATGGGAATCACCCAAATTTATGTTGGCAATCCGCAGCCGGCCCAGGGAGCACAAGCTATGCGAGGCGCAGCAGGTTGGGTTGGTTGGGCTATTACCGCGCCGCTAGTTAGCGCTGTGGGAAGCATTGTTACCGTACTGCTTCTCCTTGTCGTATTATTTTTCTCGCTCTTAATTATCACGGCTACGCCAGTCAATTCGATTCCAGCAAAATTCAAAGTACTTCAGACCAAATTCACGCGAGTTAAAGTCGAGCTGGAGACAGTGGCCTCGCATCCTAATCTCGATGCCATATCAAGTGCGCAAGCACAGTTGGCATTTGATGTTTCAGTTAAGCCTTCACGCACTCTGTTAAGTCGCCTGCTTGGAAAGAAGAAACTAGAGACTTCCGTTGACCCAGCTTTGGCCATTGGTGAATTAGTCGGAGACATGCCATTTGTGACTCCAGTTGTCAGTGCAATAGTTGTTGAGCCGCAAGTCGAGGCGATCTCCGAAGTAGAAGACATTACCAACTTAGATACGTTGGCCGTTGATGTGATGGCTCTATTTGATACGTGGGTGACCGCATCGGTGAAAGTTCCTGATTCGGCAACGGCAGCAAAAATGTCGGTTCCGTCGCAACCAGCTTCGATGCTTGAGTCAACTTCTAAGCCAGTTCAACTGCCACTTGCATCAGCATTAAATTACACACTTCCAAGTGAAGCCCTGTTAAAGCCGGGGGCAACGCCAAAAGCGAGAACTGCTGCAAACGATGCGGTAATTGAGGCATTAACTCAGGTGCTTGAGCAATTTGAGATTGATGCCAAAGTAACCGGATTTCAGCGTGGACCGACTGTGACGCGTTATGAAGTTGAACTAGGACCAGCAGTCAAAGTTGAGCGTGTAACTGCGCTTAGCAAAAACATCGCCTACGCAGTTGCTAGTGCGGATGTTCGCATTCTTTCGCCGATTCCAGGTAAGAGCGCAATTGGAATTGAAATCCCAAATTCAGATCGCGAAATTGTCTCACTTGGTGATGTAATGCGAAGCGCTGAAGCAGCAGGCGACGAGCATCCGATGTTAGTTGGACTTGGTAAAGATGTTGAAGGCGGCTTCACGGTCGCTAATTTGTCAAAAATGCCCCACCTTTTAGTGGCCGGAGCAACGGGCGCGGGTAAATCTGGTTGCATGAACGCACTCATCACTTCAATTTTGATGCGCTCTACTCCAGATGAAGTGCGAATGGTTTTGATCGACCCAAAGCGTGTTGAATTAACGGCCTATGAAGGCATTCCGCATTTGATTACCCCGATTATCACCAATCCGAAGAAAGCTGCTGATGCACTAGCTTGGGTTGTTAAAGAGATGGAAGCGCGTTACGACGATTTGGCCGCTTACGGCTTCCGACATGTTGATGACTTTAATAAGGCAGTTAAGGCTGGCAAAGTTGCGCCACCACCTGGCTCACAACGCACTTTGCGACCTTATCCTTACTTACTCGTAGTCGTTGATGAGCTTGCAGACTTAATGATGGTTGCCCCGCGCGATGTCGAAGACTCCATAGTTCGAATTACCCAGCTGGCCCGCGCTGCCGGAATCCATTTAGTACTAGCAACTCAGCGTCCATCGGTGGATGTAGTAACAGGTTTGATTAAGGCCAACGTGCCAAGCCGTCTAGCATTCTCAACTTCGAGTTTGGCTGATAGTCGAGTCATTCTTGATCAGCCAGGTGCTGAAAAACTTGTTGGCCAAGGAGATGGACTATTTCTTCCAATGGGAACTTCTAAGCCAATTCGAATTCAATGTTCATGGGTCACTGAAGCAGAAATTCGCGCAGTTGTAGCGCACGCCAAAACTCAAATGGTGCCGCAATATCGCGAAGACGTTACTGCGCCAGTTGCAGTTTTGCGCGAGGTTGACGGTGACATTGGAAATGACTTAGACGATTTGTTAGCGGCCGTTGAATTAGTTGTGTCCACGCAGTTTGGTTCAACATCAATGCTGCAGCGTAAATTGCGTATCGGTTTTGCTAAAGCTGGACGGTTAATGGATTTGATGGAATCGCGAAACATTGTTGGACCTTCAGAGGGTTCAAAAGCGCGCGAGGTTCTGGTCACTGCAGAAGATTTGCCAGGGACAATAGCCATGATTCGCGGCGAGTAGACTTCAAGTTGTGACCCAAAATCCCCGAGTATCGATAGTTTCACTCGGGTGCTCACGAAACGATGTGGACTCCGAAGAACTTGCTGGCCGACTAACTGCTGATGGGTGGAATTTAGTTTCTGATGGCGAGCAAACAGACGTAGTACTTGTTAATACCTGTGGGTTTATTGAGCAAGCTAAGAAGGACTCGATCGACACCATTTTGCAAGCTAGCGAATTACTCGCTGGCAGCGGGAAAGTGGTTGCAGTTGGTTGTTTAGCGCAGCGTTATGGAAAAGATTTAGCTGCTGAGTTACCAGAGGCCGATGCGATTTTGAGCTTTGATGACTACGTTGAGATCGGATCAACGCTACGCAGAGTTTTAGCTGGCGAAACTATTGCAGCCCATACCCCAGGTGATCGCCGAAAATTATTGCCAATTTCTCCGATTGCCCGTCAAGAAGTTGCGCAGAATGTCGGCACTCCTGGAATGGGTCCACACATTTATCGTCAGCGCCTGGGGGCAACGCCTTGGGCACCGCTCAAAATTGCTTCCGGCTGTGATCGCAAGTGCACATTCTGCGCGATTCCCGCTTTTCGTGGCTCATTTGTTTCCCGAGACCCAGGTGAAATTTTTGAAGAGGCAGCCTGGCTTGGTGAAAATGGTGTTCGCGAGTTATTGCTCGTAAGTGAAAACTCAACTTCCTATGGCAAAGATTTAGGTGACTTAAGATTACTTGAAAAATTATTGCCACTACTTACTCAACCTAATGGAATTGAGTGGGTCAGAGTTTCGTACCTACAGCCAGCTGAGATGCGACCAGACTTGATTTCGGTGATTGCAAATACACCAGGCATCGTTCCGTATTTTGATTTGTCATTTCAACATGCAAGCAACACAGTTCTGCGTCGCATGAAGAGATTTGGTGGAACCGATAGTTTTCTAGACTTATTAAGCGCTATCCGATTACACAATCCACTCGCTGGCGCAAGAACGAATGTG
>JBEEND010000009.1:0-54492 GCA_041192345.1 Actinomycetota bacterium | reverse complement strand
CAAGCGCAGCTAGAAGCGCAGCTGAGGTTACCGTTGCACTTCCATTGTTATATCCAGTGCGGGCGGTTGCGACCGTGACTGTTGCAGATTGCGCTGGATCAAGGGCTGTGACGGTAAGTGGAAGTATCGATCCACTTGGTGTTCCTGGTGTTACTGTTCCCGGCGAGGTGCTCGGGGTGAACGTGTAAGCGGCGTTGTAGTTAGTGACATTGACGGTGAAACCTGTTGCGGTGGGAACAGGAGTTGAAAATGTTGGCGTCAACGCAGCTAGAAGTGCTGTTGAGGTCACAGTTGCACTTCCATTGGCATAACCAGTTCGCGTGGTGGCAACAGTGATGGTTGCTGCTTGCGCAGTAGTTAAACCAGTAATGGTCAGTGGCAGTGTGGTTCCACTAGCAGCTCCTGGAGTGAGTACACCTGCAGATGTAGAAGGAGTAAATGTGAAATTAGCGTCGTAGTTAGTGACATTGACGGTGTAGCCATCAACTGTTTGTACCGGGGTATCAAATGTTGGTACAAGCGCAGCTAGAAGCGCAGCTGAGGTCACCGTTGCGCTTCCACTGACATATCCAGAGCGGGTAGTACTAACAGTGACCGTTGCAGATTGCGCAGCGCTTAAACCTGTAACGGTAAGTGGCAATGTGGTTCCACTAGCAGTTCCTGGTGTAACTGTTCCTGGTGTTGTAGCAGGTGTGAATATGTATGCCGCGTCATAGTTAGTGACATTGACGGTGAAACCAGTTGCAGTTGACACTGGGGTATCAAATGTTGGAGTCAACGCTGCTGACAGAGCTGAACCTGTCACAGTTGCAATTCCACTTACATATCCAGAGCGGGTAGTACTAACAGTGACTGTTGCTGGTTGTGCTGGATCAAGGGCTGTGACGGTAAGTGGAAGTATCGATCCACTGGGTGTTCCTGGCGTTACTGTCCCCGGCGAGGTACTCGAAGTAAACGTGTAAGACGCGCTGTAGTTAGTGACATTGACAGTGAAACCGTCAACTGTTTGTACCGGGGTTGAAAATGTTGGAGTCAACGCTGCTTCCAATGAAGTACCTGTCACAGTTCCACTTCCACTGACATAACCAGTTCGAGTGGTGGTCACTGTGATTGTTGCTGATTGTGCAGCAGTTAAACCAGTAATGGTCAGTGGCAGTATGGTTCCACTAGCAGCTCCAGGAGTGAGTACACCTGCCGAGGTCAAGTAGCTGAATGTGAAATTAGCGTCGTAGTTTGTGACATTTACCGTGAAACCAGTAGTGGTTTGTACCGGGGTTGAAAATGTTGGAGTCAAAGCTGCTTCCAGTGAAGAACCTGTCACAGTTCCACTTCCATTGTCATATCCAGAGCGGGTAGTACTAACAGTGACTGTTGCTGATTGTGCTGCGCTTAAACCTGTAACAGTGAGTGGAAGTGTTGTTCCAGTGGGTGTTCCTGGTGTAACTGTTCCTGGTGTTGTAGCAGGTGTGAATGTGTATGCAGCGTCATAGTTAATGACATTGACGGTGAAACCTGTTGCTGTTGATACTGGGGTATCAAATGTTGGGGTCAGCGCTGGGCCCGTTAAAGAAGTAACTGGTGATGAGGTTGCAAATGCTGGGTTATAACCTTCGCCAGAGGTGGTGATAGTAACTGTTGATGCAGTTCCTGGATTCACGCCAGTTACGGTGACCAAACCAGTGGAATTAATACCAACTAATGCGCCGGACGCTGAACTTTCACCAGACCAAGTAAAGGCAGCATCGAAATTTGTGATCTCCAGAGTAAAGCCATTTGCTGTTGGTGTAGCGGTGCCAAAGGTTGGAGTGGGAGCGTTTTCAGCATACAAAGTAAATGCAGATGAGGTTGCACTTCCTGTGACGTAACCTGCACGAGTAGTGCTTACTGTAACTGTTGATGGAGTTCCTAGTGTTACATCACTGACGGTGATCAAACCAGTGGAATTAATAGCAACTGATGCGCCGGACGCTGAGCTTTCACCAGACCAGCTAAATGCAGAATTGTAGTTAGTAATTTGTAAGGTAAAGCCATTAGCTGTTGCAACAGCGGTACCAAAGGTTGGTGTAAGAGCAGCTATAAGTGCAGAGCCACCTACCGTTGCACTTCCATTGTTGTAACCGGTGCGAGTTGTAGCAACTGTGATTGTCGCGGATTGTCCCGAGGTTAAACCAGTGACAGTCAGTGGAAGGGTTGTTGCATCAATGGGTGTTCCTGCGCTCACAGTTCCTGGTGCAGTAGTAGTAGATGTGAATGCGTATGCAGCGTCGTAGTTGGTGACATTTACGGTGAAGCCAGTTGCGGTTTGTACCGGGGTTGAGAATGTTGGGGTCAAGGCTGCAATAAGTGCAGAACTATTGACCGTTTCACTTCCTGTGAAATAACCAGTTCGAGTGGTAGTCACTGTGATTGTTGCTGCTTGTCCCGGTGTTAAGCCAGTTACGGTAAGTGGCAATGTTGCGCCAGTGGGTGTTCCTGGTGTAACTGTTCCCTCTGTTGTAGCAGATGTGAATGTGAAGGAGGCGTCATAGTTAGTGATGTTGACGGTGAAGCCAGTTGTAGTTTGTACCGGAGTTGAAAATGTTGGGGTTAAGGCAGCGCCAGTTAAGGCAGCTGCGCTGACATTTGCACTTCCTGTGAAATAACCGGTTCGAGTGGTGGTTACAGTCAATGTTGCTGATTGTTCACCAGCGAGTCCTGTGACAGTCAGTGGCAGTATTTCGCCACTGGCAGTTCCTGCGCTGACTGTTCCCGCCGACATAGTACGTGTGAATGTGTATGCCGCGTCATAGTTAGTGATGTTGACGGTAAAGCCAGTTGTAGTTTGTACCGGGGTATCAAATATTGGAGTTAACGCAGCGCCAGTTTGCGCTACGCCAGTTACTGTTGCAGATCCTGATACGTAACCAGTTCTAATGGTGGCAACAGTAATGATGGCCGATTGTCCCGGTGTTAAGCCAGTGACAGTCAGTGGCAGGGTTGCGCCATCTGCTGTTCCTGCTGTGACTGTTCCCGCAGACATAGTACGTGTGAATGTGTATGCATCGTCATAGTTAGTGATGTTGACGGTAAAGCCAGTTGCGGTTTGTACCGGTGTATCGAATGTTGGGGTCAACGCTGCAGAAAGCGATGTGTCACTCACCGTTGCACTTCCCGTCACGTAACTTGTTCGGGTAACTGTCATGGTGACCGTTGCCGATTGGGCAGGACTCAAACCAGTGACTGTGAGAGGAAGAGTTGCGCCACTTGCCGTTCCCTTTGTCACTGTCCCTGGTGATGATGTTGGAGTGAATGTGTATGCGGCGTCGTAGTTGGTGACATTGACGGTAAAGCCAGTTGCTGTTCGTACCGGGGTATCAAATGTTGGAGTCAGCGCTGCAGAAAGTGCTGCTGCAGTTCTAGTTGCACTTCCTGTGACATAACCAGTTCTGGTTACCGTCATAGTTACAGTTGCCGATTGGGCAGGAGTCAAACCAGTTACGGTAAGTGGCAGTGTGGAACCAGCGGGTGTTCCAGCAGCTACGATTCCCTCAGTGGTGCTCGGAGTGAACGTGTAAGAAGCGTTGTAGTTAGTGACATTGACGGTAAAACCATCAACTGTTTGTACTGGAGTATCAAATGTTGGGGTCAACGCTGCGGAAAGTGATGTACCACTTACCGTTGCACTTCCGGTGGCGTAACCAGTTCTAGTTACAGTGATGGTGACAGTTGCCTCTTGTGCAGGACTTAAAAGAGCCACAGTAAGTGGAAGTATTGACCCGCTAGCAGTTCCCGCGCTAACAGTTCCTGCAGTTGTAGCACGTGCGAATGTATAAGCAGCGTCATAGTTAGTGATGTTGACGGTGAAGCCAGTTGCTGTTTGTACCGGTGTGTCAAATGTGGGTGTCAGTGCTGCTGAAATTGATGTCCCAATGACCGTTGCACTTCCGGTAAATCCACCAAATGAAGTAGTAACGGTTACCGTTGCGGATTCTCCAGGAGTCAAACTAGTCACGGTAAGTGGAAGTGTTGAACCACTTGCTGTACCTGCAGATACAGATCCTGCAGAAGTTGCGGGAGTAAAGGTGTAGGTGGAATTCCAGTTTGTAACGTTAACTGTAAATCCAGCGGACGTCGCAACTGGCGTGCTAAATGTTGGAGTAATCGTTCCACCACCCGTTCCCGTTACAGAACTCTCAGTATTGCCACTTAATGATGATCTAACAGTCAGCGTTGAGGATTGTCCCGGAGTTAAACCAGTTACCGTAATTGGATAAATTGAGCCACTTGGCGTTCCAAAAGTTGGAGTTCCTGCATAGCCTGGTCTAAAAGAGTACGTGTGGGTGGCCAAGTAGTTAGTGATATTGACGGTGAAACCATTTGCGGTGGGAACGGGAATTGAAAATATTGGAGCTCCGTGAGTCGCAAACGCCGGACTGGCGCCCATAAAAGTCGTCACAAGAATAGAACAAAATGAGATGGCGATACTCTTTCGCAACCGCTTTAACATTTTCTTAATTCCCCATAAGTTGTAAAAATCCGACCCAGCTCACTAAATCAAAATAATAGTGTAGTTTCGGGATCTTTGTAACATTTAAAATCCACGTTAACTGGTTAATACACTTATTTGCAACAATACACTTATTTGCAACAATACACTTGTGTTGTTAAAACCTTGACCGATCTTCCAGTTCTCGTTTTCGCCGATGAAGCCGCTTTCTACTGGCGAGGCGGTGGTTAAGACTTGCCCAGTAAGAGCTGTGGTATCTGACGACCATACGTAACCTGTGTCATTTGCAACTGCAGATCCTGCGCTTTGCCAAGTAGCAGGAGCTACCTCCAAATATTTACATGCGGTGTTGCAAGTAGAGCCAATTGAAGTGAAGGTATTGGCCGAGATATAGAAAACAATTCCACCGCCAGGGCCTCTATCGCCTATCGAATAAGAACACGTTTTGTTCGTATTTTTTATACTCTGAGTTTGAGAGTTTGTTGATCCGCTGGTTACACAAGGACCATTGCCTGCGGTCTTACCAGGTGAGGCAATCGGGGCACTAAAGGATTGGGTGGGAGTTAGGATTCCTATCACTACTGCGAAAACTGCAAGAACTGCGAATAAGTCTTTACGCATCTTCAATACCTCTTTTACAGAGAGCACCTCAAGTATTTGAGGAGCCGAGCTAAGCCCAGCCTCTGCGAAGAGTGGACATCGTCTGTTCGTGCCTAAATAACAACACCTAATTTTAAGCTATATTTAACGGGGATTGTCAATCACATTCGTGAATATTCATAAATGAATTATGCTTCCGGACATTCTTCGTTGGGAAATGCCGTGCCGTTTGAAACACTTCTTTTTTTGCCCAAATTTTTGCCCACATCGGTTATTTTTGCCCACAAAATTGCCCATAAATTTGGACTAATTGCGACAAGTTTGTGCAACTCTTAGTTACGTTGAAACCTCAAGTTAAAAGGTTCAATCAACCTTTTTGGAAGAGAAAGTAGACGAGTCGGTCTGTAAGCCGGATTCTGTACGCTTGCGCGCGATGATCATCCATCTGCGGTTGTTGTTACCAACAACCTCTTGCAACCTACCTGCAGGCATGTGACGGGCAGTCACCTGCGACTTGGTCTTGCTCCGAGTGGGGTTTACCTAGCTACCTATGTCGCCATAAGTACTGGTGAGCTCTTACCTCACCGTTTCACCCTTACCTTCCCTCAAATAAATGAGGTTAGGCGGTTTACTTTCTGTTGCACTTTCCCGTGGGTCGCCCCAGGTGGATGTTATCCACCACTCTTGCCCTATGGAGTCCGGACTTTCCTCGATGTATTGCTACACCGCGATCATCCGACCGACTCGTCTATAAATAAGGATAGGCAGAATAGCGCGGTATTAACAATGCTCAAGTTTGAGCAAGCATTAAGCCTTTAGCAGGGCGTTAGATGGGTCGTAAAACGGTGAATCGCTGATTGTTGCTGGCACTAAAGTTCCCGCGCAATCAACCATAAAATTCGAACCAGCAGGAACTTGCGCAGGAATGTAGCCAAGGCCGCAAGCTCCCCCGATGGTGTGACCGTATGCTCCGGATGTTACGTGGCCAATAATTTTGCCATCAAGCAAGATCGATTCATCGTGAACGAATAGCGGTTCTGGCTTATCAAGTTTTATATAAACTTGCCGGCGATCAGGATTTTGCTTTCCTTCGATAGCGCTGCGACCAACGAAGTCACCTTTCTTTGAGCTGACGGCAAAACCAAGTGATGCTTGGTAAGGATCATCAACTGGACCAATGTCGTGACCGAGATGGCGATAACCCTTTTCCACTCGCAAACTATCGAGTGCGTGATACCCAGCTCGGCGCAGGCCAAGGCCTTCGCCAGCTGCAATAACAGAATCGTAAACTGAAATTGCGAGGTCATTTGTTGGATAAAGTTCGTAACCTAACTCGCCAACAAAACTCACACGTAGACAAAGCGCAGAGCCGTTGCCCACTTCAATTTCGCGAGCAGTTCCCCATGGCTGGTTTTCAGTTGAGAAATCTGCCGGACTAATGCGCGATAACAACTCTCTAGAATTCGGTCCCATGATTCCAATAGTTGCCATTCCGGCGCTGGCATCAAACACCGCTGCCCCGTGACCGCGAGCAGCGCGCCTGAACATGGCAAGTGTTTTGGTTTGGGACGCAGTTGGCGTTACGACTAAGAAACGATCGTCGGCGAGCCTGGTAATCGTGCCATCAAGTTCAATGCCACCAGCCTTGTTCAGCATGAGCGAATAAACAACCCGACCTACTTTTACATCCAGGTTTGCTGTAGTTACTGACTGCACGACTTTTAAGGCATCCGGGCCGGCAACTTCAACTTTTGTGAAAGTTGATAAATCAAACACTGCAACTGCCTCCCGCGCTGCCTTATGTTCAGCAGCTGAATGTTCAAACCAATTTTGCCGGCCGTAACTGTATTCGTATTCCCGCTTGACTCCAGTTGGCGCAAACCAATTCGCTCGTTCATAGCCAACAAGCTCGCCGAATACCGCACCGGCCGAATCTAATCGGTCATGAAGGGGCGAACGGCGAATGTTGCGCGCGGTGTAAGGCTGAAGTTGTGGCCAGTGCATGGCATAAAGTCGGCCGAGTCCTTCGTGCGTGCGATCGTGCAGATAAGGGCGATTGGATTGGTACTTCGAGAAGCGCTGAACATCAACACCAGATACGTCATAAGTTGGCGAGCCGGCAACGATCCATTCAGCTAAAGCTCTTCCGGCGCCTGGGGCATAAATAATGCCTTGGCTGTTAAAGCCCGCTGCGATCCAGAGACCATCAACTTCGGCAGTTTCTCCTAAGCAAAAACTTGCGTCTGGGGTGAATGACTCAGGTGCGTTTAAAAACCTGGAATAGTTCGCATTCTTTAAGGCTGGTATTCGATCTTCGGCAAAGCCTTTAATGTCGGCAAAGTGATCCCAATCAGCTTCGAACTCGCCAAATGCGAAATCCTTTGCCAGTGTTCGTGGATCAACAGGAATGCCATCAGGTTCAAAGGCACCAACAACTAATGAGCCATTATGGCCGCGCACATATAGATAGCCATCCAAGTCGCGCAGTACTGGAAGTGGTACATCTGCGCCTTCAATTGGATCAGTAGTTACGTGCACATGCGCTGCTGGGTAAAGCGGAACCATAGCCCCACAAATTTCAGCCAGTTCGCGAGTCCATAGTCCGGCAGCAAGAACAATGTTCTCGCACTCAACCACACCCAAGGTTGTTTCAACTGCAGTGATGCGACCATCAGTTTTCTGAACACCGGTAACCGTGACACCCTCACGAATTGTTACGCCACGAGTGTGAGCACCTTTTGCAAATGCCAGCGCAGCCATTCCTGGGTTTACGTGACCATCTTCAGCGTGATGCATTCCGCCAAGTAAGCCATCGGCTGTTGCCAGCGGATGAAGCTCGGCAACGCGCTGTGGAGAAACTAATTCAGTTGCAATGCCATTGTGACGCGCAACCATATCGCTGTATTTAAGTTCATCTAATCGCCCTGCAGTACGCGCCAGGGATAACGAACCGTTTTGCGCTAACGAAACATTGATACCGGTTTCTTTTTCAATTGCGCGATAAGCATCAATTCCGTAATACGAAAGCTTCGTCATCGCATGCGTGGCACGGGAGCGAACTACCAATCCCGCTGCGTGCCAACTGGTTCCAGCAGCAACTGATGAACGTTCTAGTAACAGGACATCTTTATGGCCCAGTTCTGCCAGATGATAAGCAATGCTGGAACCAACAACGCCAGCGCCAACTACAACGGTTTGGACTCTAGCTGGTAACTCTCGACTCTGCGCCCCGGCATCGAATGAAGTCGCTGTGATGTCTTTTTCAAGCAAGTTATCCACGAAAGAAATTCCTTAAGATTGGCCGTTCTTTTTGTATTCCTCCCCAAGCCTATTGGGCGCAAATTATTGGCGCTGAATAAGAGGAAGACCCCGCAATAAGTATGAGTTACTGCGGGGTCTTTATTTCGCTAGAAGGTGACCTTGCCCTGCGGTGACGCTGTTGCGCTGCATCGAAGACGCGCGCAATGATCGATCCGGGGCCTCAACTCCTAACTAACTCATGTGTACGCCTGCCCTAACCCGCTAGCAAGTGGTTTGCAAAAGATTTATCTAGTTGTTAAGACCTGGACCTGGGAAAATCTATAACTCCGCAGGTTACAAGGCATCCACAATCACGTCTAAACCCCATGGTAATCCTGCTTTTTTGGGTTTTATGACCTGAACGTCTCGGGAAACCTTGGCAACAATTTTGGCTAATTCATCGACACTGGAAATCGATTTCTGGCTTTCCGCTAGCGCGCGCACTATTCGCCCCTTGCTGGCCTTATTGGAATGGCTAACTACCTTTGGTGCGCCCTTAGGCATGTGCTGCATAATTCGCGGAACCACGACTTGATCAGCGATCGAGGCAGGTGTAGCGCCCAGTTTCACATAATTGCCAGAGCGCAGATCGATTACGAAATCATCGCAATCGTCAAGCGAACTTGTTATGGCGCTCCCCCAAAACTTTCCCAGAGATCCAATTTTTGGCACCACAGTGTCACCTGATAATCGGTAAGCCGGGATCAAATCTGCGGCGCTGATTAATCCAAACAGTGCCGAGACCACAAAGTTTTCTTTTTCAAACTTTGCTTTAGCACTTGGACTTAGCGAAGCAATTGCGATCGCGTCATAAAGTACGCCAGTATAAATCGACCAAGCTGGACCAGTTGCAGCAGTCACTAGAAGCTGGTCTCGCAGAATTTCAAAATCTTGCTTTGCGCTGATACTCAAAATCGATCTTGTTTTTGCAGTTGGGCCTTTGGCCATTGCCACAACTGCTGCTAAAAGTTCCTCGCGCTTTGAAGTTAATTGTGGGTAAGAAAGTTTTTTCACATTGAGTGGTTTTTTGGAAATTCCGTCAGTTTTGCCTTCAGAAGGCGGTAACAAGATCATTGTCATTTAGCAGTTGCCTTTTAGGGACGTTCGATGATTCCCGAACCACCGGCTAAATGTGTGTCCAGAGCCTCATTGGCTAGCGCGTCAGCATGCTTATTGTCTTCCCGCGGAATCCAGGTGTAAGTCACATTGCCGTACGGAAGAATTTCGCGCGCAACTAGCGCAAGTTTTCGCATATCTGGACTTTTGATTTTCCAGCGCCCAGACATTTGCTCCACTACTAACTTGCTATCCATGCGAACTTCGACCAAGGCTTCTGGATCAAGTTGCGCAATCGCGCGAAGTCCGGCAACCAGCCCGCTGTATTCCGCAACGTTATTGGTGGCATGACCTAAAACTGCGGCGCGCTCGGCAACAACCTCACCAGTGTTTGCATTTCGAATCACTGTTCCATAGGAAGCGTGACCAGGATTTCCCCGAGAGGCGCCATCAGCCTCCATAACAAAATGGGTCACAGACCAGACTCCGCGGTGCGAACTAAAATTCGACGACACTCATCGCAGCGCACAATCACTTCTGGCGGTAAGCCACGAATTTTGTCTAGTTCTTGGGCGTCAATTGTTAAGTTGCAACCCTGACAAGTTCGGCGCTGAATCATCGCAGCTCCGATACCACCGTGATCGCTGCGAATCTTGTCATACATCGCAATCAAATCAACCGGCAGTGAAGCAGAGATTTCAGTGCGCTGAGTGGTTAGCGACTTAATTTCAAAATCTATGTCTGCAAAAACATCATCGCGTGCCTGGATTGCGTCCGCTAATTTTTGTGTTGTTTCAGTGTCGTCGCTTTGCAATTGCGCAGCTGCGTTCTGGGCATTCTCAAGATTCTGCATTATTTCAAGTTCAACATCTTCTAGCTCTGCTTGCCGCTTACCTAAAGTCGCAATTTCGTGTTGCAAACTTTCTAATTCTTTAGGCGCCGAGACCGCTCCAGAATCCAAGCGATCTTGATCTCGCTTGGTTCGAGTTACAACTTGATCTACATCTGCTTCGGCCTTTAACTGATTAAGCTTCAAATCAGAAGCTTCAGTTTGCGCTGCTACTAGGCGCATTTTGATCGAACCCAGTTCAACTTCAAGATCTTGAACTTGGGATATCTCAGGAGCGCCAGCTCGCTTATGTGCGAGCTGAAGCAATTTAGTATCCAAGGCCTGCAAATCAAGCAACAAACCTTGTTGCTCGGCGCTTGCTGTTACAGCCATTTGGACTCCCAATTAAACAAAGCGCATTCGCTTCGCAGGAACAGACTACCGCGAACGTCCCCGGAACTAACTGACAGTAATTGAGGTCTTGGCCAGTCCCATCCAATATCCGTCGATAACAACTTCAGGCGAGACATTAATGTCGGTGGCTGCCCCAAGGGTTACAAATATTGGCGATAAGTGCTCCACGGTGGGATGCGCATAAGGCATACCTGGAGCCAGTTCTTTGAAATTCATTAATGTGTCGATGTCATTTCGAGCAATTGCCTCCTGTGCCCAACGATCGAATTCCACACTCCAGGAAGGCGCGGTGGCTTCGATTCTAAAGTCACGAAGGTAAGGCAGGCCGTGAGTTAGAAATCCGCTTCCCACAATCAAAACACCGTGCTCACGCAAAGGCGCAAGTCGCCGACCAAGTTCAAAAAGTTTCGCTGGATCATGAGTTGGAATAGACATCTGTAAAACAGGAATGTCGGCTTTTGGGTACATGACCATGAGTGGAACGAACGCTCCATGATCAAGTCCACGATTTGGTTGGTCTGCAACGGACTGCGTATTGGGCAAAACGCTCTTCACCAAATCTGCTAACGCTTTTGCATCTGGAGTTTGATATTGAAGCTGGTAATACTTTGGATCAAAGCCACCAAAGTCATAAACCAGTGGAGTTCCAAAATCAGTTGCACCAAGAGTTAGCGGAGCACTTTCCCAATGCGCTGAAACAATCAAGATTGCTTTCGGGGCAGCAAACTCGGTTGCTAAGTTTGCAAGCTGTCCGCTCCATACCGGATCATCAAGAAGTGGTGGCGCGCCATGACCTATATACAGCGCTGGCATTTTCAAGTCTTGAGACTGATTCACGATAACCTCTAAAGCAGTTTAACTTTCAACTAAATAATAGGCCTAAGTTTTGGAAAGTCAAACTTCAAGCAGCAAGGTTCCAGCGCTCGTGCCTTATCCCATTTATTCGAGACATGTTTACAAAATCCAAATCATTATGAATCAGCACAATGTCTTCACTAGACATGGCGGCTACAGCAATTATGCAGTCCACTGAGTTACGAATAGTCACTCCGTTTTGTGTCAGCTCCCGAAACATAAACCCAGCTGCCCTGAAGTCGGTATTTGGATCAAAGGGTAGCGATGGCAGTCTGTTTACTAGATCAAAAATTCTTGCATCTTCATTAGGTCGCGCTCCTGCCAATAATTCCATGACGATTACTTCACAGGTAATTATTTGGATGCCTTTTGCGGTTGCTTCATCTATTCGGCGACGAAGCGATTGGTCACCACGAAAAAGGTTTACCCAAACACTCGTATCAATCAGGTATCGAGTTGGCTTCACCATTTTGTAATGGCACTTTCGAACCGGCCATCTGGTGGTCCATCCCAGCCAATTCCAAAGACACTATCAATAAGTTTCATTTGATCGGTCTCTTCGACCAATCGCTTAAGCGCCATCTCCACTGCGCTCTTCTTTGTCGATAGGTTAAAGCGATTCATGACTATTTCCACTAGCTCGTCATCCAAATCAATGTTGGTTCTGCTCATACACATAGCATACACTATGCATGTGTAAACTTCAAGAAGGCAAAAAAATACCCCCTCTAGGGGGTATTTCTATCGCAGTGGGCGCTAAGGGACTCGAACCCCTGACCCTCTCGGTGTAAACGAGATGCTCTAGCCAACTGAGCTAAGCGCCCGACGTGATTGCCCTACCTTACCTAAAAGCAAGGAAAGTTTGAAATCGTGCGGGTGGGTGGTTTGGGTTCAGCAAGCGAAAAGATACCAAGGCTGGTTCCTCGGGGCTGTATTGCTAGGTGACTAGCAATGACCCAGCGAGCGAAAAGATAACAAGGCTGGTTCCTCGGGGCTGTATTGCTAGGTGACTAGCAATGACCCAGCAAGCGAAAAGATACCAAGGCTGGTTCCTCGGGGCTGTATTGCTAGGTGACTAGCAATGACCCAGCAAGCGAAAAGATGCCAAGGCTGGTGAGTCTCGGGTCTACACCAGCCTTGGCACCTCTATCTCACACTGCTATTAACAAGTCCGCATCTTTTAGGAATTGGCCAGATTCATTGTGAAATTAAAGGGCTGCTAGGGCCTTCTTGTAGTCATCAGTATCGCGGGCATCGCCTGGTCCATTGACTACAGACCATTTCAAAATTCCGGCTTTATCAATGATGAAAGTTCCGCGCTTTGAAAAGCCGCGTGGCTCAAACCAAGAATCGTAAAGTTTGGAAACTTCGCCGTGTGGCCAGAAATCTGAAAGTAACGGATAGTCAAATCCTTCTTGTTCTGCATAGACCTTTAATGAAGCATCTGTATCGCACGAAATCCCAAGAACCTGCACATCATCGGAAACAAAGTCACTACCTTGATCGCGAATCGCACATAACTCACCGGTGCACATTCCAGTGAATGCCTTTGGATAGAAAACTAGAACTACATTTTTCTTGCCACGGAAATCTGACAGCTTTACTTCTTGGCCAAATTGATTTGGCAAAGTAAAGTCCGGTGCTTCAGATCCAATTTCTAGCGACATATTACTCATTTCCTGTTGGGTGATTTGTTTGCGAACTTTGAGCGACTTTGATTTAGCGTCGGGATTTAGGTGCGACGAGGCGAGTGCCTTGCCAGTCTTTTGCAGCGCTGATGTTGCTTGTTGATTGCAGACCTGACGTTGGCGCGGCATCTGCAATGTCTTCCGGTTCTACGTGCCCTGGGCGACCAGGTTTTGGTGTCATTAACCAGATAACTCCGCTGTCGGCTAGCGGTCCAAGCGCGTCAACGAGCGCATCTACTAAATCGCCGTCATCCTCGCGCCACCATAAAAGCACGGCGTCGACCACATCGCCATATGATTCATCAACTAATTCCGCGACAGATGCAATCGCATCCGAAACAGATTTGTCGCAATCGCTATCGAACCCGAGCTGCTGGACTACCAGTCCTTCGCCTAACGCAAACTTGCCAGCCAACCCCTGAAGGGAGCCTTCTTGTGAACTCACAGTCATAGTCCACCCGAGTAACGCGAAAAAGGCAACTGCAAACCGCATATTGACCATTTTTTGAATTCACCAGAATTTGGATGCGATTACCCCAAGGCGCGTCCTGTCAGACACAATGGGAGGTGAAATAACTGATCAATCCATAGTTCTAATACGCTCTAACCCAAGGCAGGTACCAAAACGTGACCAGCAATCCAGATCGCGATTCGCTACTGGCTGGCGGTTTTCCCACTCAATATGTGGATGTTAATCCCGAGGAAACCCGAGAGTGGATTGAATCACTAGATGCCTTAATCGCAACACATGGCGAGCAACGCGCCCGGCACATTATGTTGTCGCTACTTCGCCATTCATCTGAAAAAAATGTTGGCTTGCCGAGCCTTCGTAGCACTGATTACATCAACACAATTTCCCCAGACCGCGAACCTGATTTCCCTGGTGATGAATTAATTGAGCGCCGGATTCGTGCCTACATTCGCTGGAACGCCGCGATGCTAGTTCACCGTGCACAACGTCCAGGCATTGGCGTTGGTGGCCACATTTCAACTTATGCATCGAGTGCATCTTTATATGAAGTTGGCTTCAACCACTTCTTCCGCGGCCCAGAACATCCAGGCGGCGGCGATCAAGTATTTTTCCAAGGTCACGCCTCCCCCGGAATGTATGCTCGGGCATTTCTCGAAGGCCGCTTAAGCGAAGATCGACTCGATGGTTTCCGACAAGAACTTTCAGCTGCGCCAAATGGTTTACCAAGTTATCCGCATCCACGGTTGATGCCAGATTTCTGGCAGTTCCCGACAGTATCTATGGGCCTTGGTCCAATGAACGCAATTTACCAAGCGCGCTTCAACCGCTACCTACATCATCGTGGGATCAAAGACACTTCGCAGCAACGGGTTTGGGCGTATCTCGGCGATGGCGAAATGGATGAGCCGGAATCACTTGGCGCCATCGGTATTGCGGCGCGCGAAGAACTTGATAATTTAACTTTTGTAATTAACTGCAATTTACAGCGCCTTGATGGCCCAGTTCGTGGCAACGGAAAAATCATTCAGGAACTTGAATCTCATTTCCGTGGCGCTGGCTGGAATGTAATCAAAGTAATTTGGGGCCGCGAGTGGGATGAACTACTTGCCAAAGACAACGATGGCGCCCTGGTTAATTTGATGAACCGCACTCCCGATGGCGATTACCAAACTTATAAGACGGAAAACGGCGGCTTCGTTCGCGATAACTTCTTTGGCCGCGATCCGCGCACAAAAGCCATGGTTGAAGACTGGTCGGATGACAAAGTCTGGAATTTAAAGCGCGGTGGCCACGATTACAAAAAGATGTACGCCGCTTACGCAGCAGCCGAAGCTCACACCGGACAGCCAACTGTAATTTTGGCTAAGACCATTAAGGGCTGGACGCTTGGTTCGCACTTCGAGGGTCGAAATGCCACACACCAAATGAAGAAACTTAATCATGAGGACCTGGCCGAATTCCGCGATCGCTTGCAGATTCCATTTACTGACGCCCAACTTGATGACAAGTTGCCACCGTACTTTCATCCAGGTGCTAACCACGAACATATTGAATACCTGCATGAACGTCGTCGCGCGCTAGGTGGCTACGTTCCTTCACGTCGCACAAAATCTAAGGTCTTAACACTTCCAGGTGTAGAGACTTATAAAGTCATGAGCGCAGGTTCTGGTAATCAGCCAATTGCCACCACAATGGCATTCGTTCGACTCCTGCGGGAATTAGTTCGAGACGAAAACATTGGTAGCCGAATTGTTCCGATAATTCCAGATGAGGCGCGCACATTTGGAATGGACAGTTTCTTCCCCACACTAAAGATTTATTCCCCTCACGGTCAGCAGTATTTGTCTGTTGATCGTGAGTTGATGCTTTCTTATAAAGAATCAGAATCTGGTCAAATCTTGCACGAAGGCATCAACGAAGCAGGATCCGTGGCTTCTTGGACTGCCGTTGCAACTTCGTATGCCACCCACGATGAACCAATGATTCCTATCTATGTGTTCTATTCGATGTTCGGCTTCCAGCGCACTGGTGATTCATTCTGGCTTGCCGGTGATCAAATGTCGCGTGGATTTGTAATTGGCGCTACCGCCGGACGCACAACACTTAACGGCGAGGGTCTCCAGCATGAAGATGGACACTCTCACCTTTTAGCTGCAACTAACCCAGCTGTTGTCAGTTACGATCCAGCATTTGGTTTTGAAATCGGACACATAGTTCGCGATGGTCTCCAGCGTATGTATGGCGAAAATCCAGAAGACATTTACTACTACTTAACGGTCTACAACGAACCTTACGTTCAGCCTCCAGAGCCTGCGGGTGTTGAAGTTGCTGGAATTTTGCGCGGAATGTATTTACTCTCGGCAGAAACGCAAACCAAGGGTCCACGCGCGCAACTGCTCGCCTCTGGTGTCTCAGTTCCTTGGGCCCTTGAAGCACAGCGACTATTGCGCGAAGAGTGGGGCGTCAGCGCTGATGTTTGGTCAGTTACTTCTTGGAATGAACTTCGTCGCGATGGCTTAAAAGTTGATCGCCACAACTTCTTGAATCCATCTGCGACGCCAAAGACGAGTTGGGTGAGCGAAAAACTAACTGGTACCGATGGTCCAGTAGTCGCAGTTTCAGATTTCATGCGAGCTGTGCAGGATCAAATTCGAGATTGGGTACCTAATGATTTCGTTTCACTTGGTACCGATGGTTGGGGCATGTCCGATACACGTGGCGCACTTCGTCGGCATTTCCTAGTTGATGCGCAAAGTATTACGGTGCAGACTTTGGCGATGCTGGTTAAGCGTGGTGAGATACCAGCTGAACGTGTCCAAGAAGCAATCGATCGGTATGACTTAACTAATCCAAAAGCTGCTTCTGCCGGAAACACTGAGGGCGGCGGCTGATGCGAATTGCACTCGGTAAAACTGATTTACAAGTTCACCACCTTTGTTTAGGTGGAAACGTATTTGGTTGGAGCGCAACTGCAAAAGAGTCAGAACTTGTGCTGGATGCCTATGCCGATGCGGGTGGAAACTTTATAGATAGCGCTGACAGGTACTCGGAATGGCTTGAAGGAAATGTCGGCGGTGAAAGTGAAACCATAATTGGCAATTGGATGAAAAATCGCGGTAATCGATCCGAGATTATTGTCGCAACCAAAGTCGCAAAGTTAACAACGCGCGCGGGATTGGCGGCTGCAAACATTGCTGGCGCAGCCGAAGATTCACTCCGACGTTTGGGAACTGATTACATAGATATTTACTACGCGCATCACGATGATGAGTCTGTGCCGTTGGAAGAATCTCTTACTGCGTTTCACGAACTGGTTACATCTGGAAAAGTTCGCTGCATCGCAGCGTCAAACTACACGGCGCAGCGCTTGGCCCAAGCATTGAAGATCTCAAGAGACCTTGGAATAAGTGAATACCTGCTACTCCAGCCGCATTACAACGCAATTGTTCGAGATGAGTATGAAGGTGCGCTCTTGGCACTTGCAGTTAAAGAAGATATTGCGGTTTTGCCTTACTTTGCCCTTGCTGCTGGGTTTTTAACGGGTAAGTACCAACCAGGTGTGGACGTTGAAAGTGTCCGGGCGGAGGACATGCCCGAATACATGAATGAACGTGGCTGGGCGATCTTGCAGGCATTAACTGACATCGCAGCCCAACACAATGCGCCAATTCCAGCAACTGCCCTGGCTTGGTTGCGCGCCCAACCCGGCATTGCAGCGCCGATTGCCAGCGCTCGAACGCCAGAACAATTGGCGCAGCTTCTGCCAATTGTTGAGTTATCGCCAGAACAGATCGCGCGAGTTAACGCACTTTAAGCTACTGGCACACTTAACGATATGACTAGGTCTATTCGCGCCACGGAATCTACGCCAGAGCGGATTGCCGCTGAGCACGCCGTGCTGGCCCGTCGAGTGCAACGAATGACCGGCGAGTTAACTACCGCTGCAACATCTCGCATGGAAGAAACTCTCCCCTGGTTTTCAGCGCTTCCCGCTAATGAGCGAGCCTCGGTAAGTTTGGTTGCGCAAAGTGGCATTTCAAATTTCGTGGCTTGGTTTTCGGCTGGCATGGCTACTAAAGACCATGTTGGTGACATCTTTTCAACTGCGCCCAGAGAGCTAGCCCGCGCGCTGACCCTGCAACAAACTGTGGAACTTGTTCGCACTTCAATGGCCGTGGTTGAAGAATTAGTTGAGCACATTGCGGGAACAAATGAATATCGCCAGTCCTATCTGCGCGAATCACTACTTCGTTACTCCAGTGAGATTGCTTTTGCTGCTGCCGAGTTTTATGCCCGGGCAGCAGAGAACCGCGGCGCTTGGGATGCGCGCTTGCAGGACTTAGTTCTGGACGCCATCTTGGCAGGAAGTTCCGATGATGCTTTGCTCGCCCGCGCTGCTGCTGCAGGTTGGGATGTTAACAAACACGTAGTCGCAATTGTTGGACCAGTTCCTTCCACGCAAGTTGCTGTTGAAATTCATATGGAACAAATTCGTCGCACCGCGAAGTCCGCAAAATTAGAGGTCATGGTTGGCGTGCACAACGATCGAATGATCACAATTATTGGTGGCGTTGAATCCACAGATGACCCAGAAGTAATTGCGCGGCCATTTGTCGCACACTTCGGCGCTGGCACTGTTGTTACTGGTCCGATAGTTTCCACATTGCAAGAGGCGCACGCATCCGCGCAAGAGGCGCTATCTGGTTATCGAGCTTTAAGCTACTTAACAGATAGCCCTCGAGTATTACCGTCGGCGCATTTGATTGCCGCTCGAGTAATCTCTGGTGATACTTCCGCAATTGAACCGCTAGTGGCGCAACTGCGTGCTAGTTTGCGCGAGGATGTGCGCCAGACACTTGCTTGCTACCTAGAGTCAGCGCCAACTATTGAGGGCTGTGCTCGGATGTTGTTCGTGCACGTAAACACGGTTCGCTACCGCCTCAAGCGGGTGCTGGATGCAACTGGTTTGGACCCATTTGAGCCCGCAGACGCGTTAACTTTGCGAATTGCGCTGATGATTGAGCGAAATAGCCCTGATTTGTAGGTTACCTACAAGAAAATGCCTTAGAATTTAGTGGATCGCGGTCAGTTTTAGCGGTTGCCTATACGAGAGACTATACGAGTGCTTGCAGTAGTTGCCCCTGGACAAGGTTCCCAGGTCCCTGGCTTTTTAACCCCTTGGTTAGAACTGCCTAACTTCCAGGATCGCATGAAGTGGCTCAGCACAGTTGCCGGCATAGATCTGATTGCTCATGGCACCACAAGTGATGAAGACACAATTCGTAACACTGCAGTTGCCCAGCCCTTGATCGTAAGCGCTGGCATGGTTTCCTTACTTAGCCTGTTCCCGCATCCTGGCGAGGCTTACGCCAAAGTCGGTATCGGCGCTGGCCACAGTGTTGGCGAAATTACAGCAGCTGCCGCAGCAAATGTTATTTCCGCTGAACAAGCGATGGTTTTAGTACGCGAGCGTGGCAATGCCATGGCTGCTGCTTCCAATGTCACGCCAACTGGAATGTCCGCAGTACTCGGCGGCGAGCGCGAGGAGGTAATTGCCAAGTTAGCCCAGCACGGTCTAACTGCCGCAAATGAAAATGGCGCAGGACAAATTGTTGCAGCCGGAACTTTGGAGCAACTTGCCGCACTCGAAGCTGATCCACCTGCCGGGTCGCGAGTTCGTCCGCTTTCGGTTGCCGGCGCGTTCCACACAAAACACATGGCACCTGCTGTTGGAATTTTGGCCCAACATGCCAAAGCGATTTCTACTCACGATGCGCGCAGTCGGATTCTTTCCAATGCTGATGGCGCTGTTGTGCAAGACGGTCGCGAAGTATTGAAGCGATTAGTTACCCAAGTTAGCAATCCAGTTCACTGGGATCTTTGCATGCAAACCATGCTTGACCTTGGTGTAACTGGGCTAATTGAATTGCCGCCAGCTGGAACTTTAGTTGGGTTAGCAAAGCGCGCAATGCCAGGTGTTGAATGTGTTTCCCTTAAAACTCCGGATGACATGCCAGCTGCTCTTGATTTGATTGCTCGTCATGGCACCGAGACTGCAGTAACTGACTCTCCTACTTGGCGTTTAGTAGTTGCGCCGTTTAAAGGAACTATCGAATTTAATGTCAGTGAAGATCCTGGCACAGTACTTGATGGCAAAACTAAAGTTGCCACGATTCGCACACTGCGCGATGAGTACCCAGTTGAAGCCCCGCACGGCGGCACGATTATGGAATGGCTAGTTACTGATGGTGACCCGGTTAATCCTGGCCAGCCGCTTCTTCGTCTGCACCCAAAGGCTGGCTCATGATCACGTTGAATACTCCAGCCCCAGTTGCGCACGCTGGAATTCTTGGTCTAGGTGTGTTTCGCCCAGAGCGCGTGGTAACTAACGATGAGATCTGCCAGAAAATTGATTCCAACGATGAATGGATTCAAGAGCGTTCCGGAATTATTGAACGTCGACGTGCTGGCGCTGACGAGCACGTTGTTTCCATGGCAACTGCAGCCGCGCGAAAAGCACTTGCTGATGCTGGTATCACTGCTGATCAACTAGATCTAGTAATGGTGGCAACTGTTACGCATCGCTACCAAACACCGTCTGCTTCAGTTGAAGTAGCAGCAGCCCTGGGCGCAGTAAATGCAGCGGCCACTGATACTTCGGCTGCCTGTGCTGGATTTTGCTATGGCCTTGGAATTGCTGATGGCATGATTCGCTCCGGGGTTGCTAAATACATTTTGCTAATTGGCGCTGAAAAACTTTCTGAGATTGTTGACTTCGAAGACCGCGGAACAGCTTTCTTGTTTGCTGATGGCGCCGGCGCAGTAATTGTTGGCCCAACCCAAGCACAAGGAATCGGTCCAACCATTTGGGGCGCCGATGGCACCCAACTTGATGCGATCATCATGGAGCCGGATGTTTTCACAGCAGAGCGAACAGGCAAGCCATCAGTTTTAACGATGCAAGGTCAGCAAGTATTCCGCTGGGCCGTGGGACAAATGGGCGATGTGTGTGTCCAAGCGATGACTGCAGCCGGAGTTACGGTAAATGATTTAGCAGCGTTCGTGCCGCACCAAGCAAACAATCGCATTACTGATGCCTTGATTAAGCAACTGGACCTGCCAGATCACGTTGCAGTTGCGCGCGACATTGCGTTTTCAGGTAACACTTCTGCTGCCTCTGTGCCATTAGCCCTAGATCGCCTGCGCGAAAATGGCGAAGTTAAAAGTGGCGATTTAGTTTTGATGGTTGGCTTTGGTGCTGGCCTTGTCCATGCTGCGCAAGTAGCACTCGTCCCATAAGTTTCGAGAGTCGAAAGATTTTCGAATAACGACCCGCACACCGCGGGAAGTCCATTACTAAAGGAGATAACTATGTCGCAGGACATCCTCGCGGGCCTAGCCGAGATCGTAAATGAAGTTGCCGGTATTCCAGCAGAATCAGTAAAGATGGAAAAGTCGTTCGTTGATGACTTAGACGTTGACTCATTGTCAATGGTTGAAGTTGTTATGGCGTGTGAAGACAAGTTTGGCGTAACCATTCCAGACACTGAAGTAAAGAACCTAAACACTGTTGCCGATGCAGTTAACTACATCGCCGCCAACAAGGCATAACCAGTTTTATTGTGGCGGGTAGTTAGGAAATTGCCCGCCACATAAAAACTAAAGCAATACCCATTAATTCTTATCCATCTTGTTACACATGAAAGGTCGACAACAATGACCCGTACGGTTGTCGTTACAGGGCTTGGCGCCACTACCCCACTGGGTGGAGACGTTGCCTCAACTTGGGACTCGCTGCTTGCTGCGCGTTCCGGAATTCACTTACTAGAAGATCCAAGATTTGCTGAGTTGCCAGTTCGCATTGCAGCAACTGCAAAAGTTGATCCCGAAAGCATTCTTGAGCCGCATGAAGTACGTCGCATGGATCGCTCACAACAGTTAGCTCTTATTGCTGCCCGAGAAGCTTGGGCAGATGCTGGCGCGCCGCAACTAGACCAAGGTCGCCTTGGCGTTGTTGTTGGTTCTGGTGTTGGTGGCGCAATCTCCCTCATGGAGCAGTACGACATTTTGCGCGAACGCGGAGCTTCCAGAGTTTCGCCTATGACAGTTCCAATGCTGATGCCAAATGGTCCAGCTGCCGTTATTGGTCTAGAACTTGGCGCAATGGCTGGCGTACACACTCCAGTTTCCGCTTGTGCCTCGGGCGCTGAAGCAATTGGTTACGGCGCTGAAATGATTCGCTCTGGCCGAGCTGATGTTGTTGTTTGTGGTGGCACTGAAGGATGTATTCACCCACTGACAATTGCTGCTTTCGCCGCAATGCGCGCGCTATCAACTTTGCATGACAATGCTGCTGGTGCCTCTCGTCCGTTTGATCGCGATCGCGATGGATTTGTGATGGCTGAAGGCGCCGCAATTATTGTGTTGGAGTCCGAGGAATTTGCTAAGGCACGAGGGGCAAAGATTTATGCAACTTATGCTGGCCAAGGTATCGCAGCTGATGCGCATCACATCGCCCAACCAGAACCTGAAGGTCGTGGCGTGATACTTGCGATGAATCGCGCGCTAACTGATGCGCAACTTTCAACCAAAGATATTTTCCACGTTAATGCACATGCCACCAGTACTCCTGCGGGCGATGTTGCTGAAGCAAAAGCAATTCGAAAAGTGCTTGGCTCAGATGCTGACCATGCTCCAGTTACTGCAGTCAAAGGTGCTGCGGGTCACTTACTTGGTGGCGCGGGATCACTGGCTGCAATTGCATCAATTTTGGCAATTAAAAACCGGATCGTTCCACCAGTTTGCAACTTAGAAAACTTGGCCGATGGCGTGGATGTAGACGTCGTAATGGATAAGCCTCGCGAACTACCGGCTGGAGATATTGCCACGCTGAGTAATTCATTTGGTTTCGGCGGCCATGACATAGTTTTGGCATTTCGGAACTACTCATGAGCGCTGTAATCGATAAAAAGTTGTTGGCGCCAATGCGCCTAACTTCCCTTTTCGATGAAGGCACTTTGGAATACATTGCGAGCCAAGTTGATGGCATCGGAGCGGAATCTGCAACCGGCAAAATAAATGGTCGTCTTGTTGTGGCATTTGCAAATGATCCTTCGTATCAAGGTGGCGCCCTGGGCGCAGCTGAAGGCGCATTGATCGTTGATGCTTATGCGGTAGCGATGAAGGAGCAGTGCCCGATTGTTGGAATTTGGCACTCAGGCGGAGCGCGCCTGCAAGAAGGTATCGGCGCCCTAAAACCATTTGGTGACATCTTTCGCGTCATGACACATGCCTCTGGCAAAATTCCACAAGTATCTGTAGTTCTTGGACCCGCTGCAGGCGGCGGCGCGTATGGACCGGCGCTTACTGACATCGTGATTTTGGGACCAGAAGGAAGAATTTTCGTCACAGGTCCCGACGTAGTTCGTTCCGTAACTGGTGAAGACGTTGACATGCTGCGCTTAGGTGGACCAGAACCACATGGCCGACGAAGCGGCGTAGTGCACGTTGTCAGCTTGACCGAAGAACAAGCCATGGCTGACACTCGAAACATCACTGACTTGCTTGGCAATCAAGGAATGTTGGACACTTCAAAAATCAAAGACGTGGATATGGGCGCTTTATTGCCTGAGCAAAACAACCGAGCTTATGACGCCCATCCAATTGTTGATTCCGTGATTGATGCTGGCACTGGAATCGAACTTCATCCGCGGTGGGCTCCAAACATCATCACTACCCTGGGTCGATTCGGTGGTCGCACTGTTGGTGTGATTGCAAATAATCCACTTCGCTTGGGCGGCTGCTTGGATGCGACATCGGCTGAGAAGAGCGCAAGATTTGTGCGAATGTGCGACGCACTTGGCATCCCAATGATCGTTATGGTGGACGTTCCAGGCTACTTACCTGGTGTTGGCCAAGAATGGGATGGCGTAGTTCGCCGCGGGGCTAAATTGCTTCACGCTTTTGCCGAATGTGTGGTGCCGCGCATCACTTGTGTAACTCGCAAATCATATGGCGGTGCATACATCGCAATGAACTCTAAGTCACTTGGCGCAACTCGCGTTATGGCTTGGGATGGCGCCGAAGTTGCTGTTATGGGACCGCTTGCTGCGATTCGCATTTTGCACCGTCGCAGGTTAGCTGAAGTGCCGCCTGAGCAAAAAGATGCAGTAGAAGCAGAGCTGGCAGAGGAACATAAAATCACAGCTGGTGGGTTGCCTAGGTGCATTGAACTTGGCGCAGTTGATGAAATTGTTGAACCAACAAAAACTCGAACTGCAATTGCTGCTGCGCTAAAAGCTGCAGCTAATCCTGATGGTTCATTTGCGCGCGGTAATCACGGAAACATTCCGCTGTAGTTCAAAGAGCTACTTCGCGCAACAAGCATTAACCAACTTGATGTAACCAGCGAACTGGCACGCCTTCACCGGCATACCTGAATGGTTCAAGTTCACGATCCCACGGACCACCAATAACTTCATCAACAGCGTCAACTAGTGATGCGCCTTGCGCAGTTGCATTCGCGATTGCGGTGCGTAGTTTTTCATCCGAGATAAAGCTCTCGCCAAAAACACCCATAGGGCTTCGCCAAATACCAAGTGATGGTGTCGATACAAATCGCTGGCCATCAAAGCCTGCACTTGGTTCTTCAGTTACTTCAAATCGCAGGTTTGGAAATCCGCGTAGTGCCGAGGCAATCTTTGCGGACAAGTCGGCAGCACCGATCCAGGACATCTCACTTCGCACAGTGCTAGGCGCAACGGGTTGCTCAACCCAATCAAGATTTACCGGCGTACCTAATAGGCCACCCAAAGCCCACTCAATGTGGGCAGATAAAGCTCGCGGTGTGCTGTGAATGAACACAACTCCACGAGTCGTTGACGCATTCGCCATCTCTTACCTCCTAGCCAGCTACAAACTGTCTTCCCCGACACGCTGTAGCTCTCCTAGGAGTACTTAGAAAGAGAATAACCCCACTGGTCACAGAATTACCACCAGACCCAGTAAATTGACGCAAACTAGCGCAAATTGCCTTAATTAATGGGTTTTAGCCCGGCTTCGGCGCTCCCAAGCTCGGCAGCCATATTCAACAGCTACCGCATAGATTGCGCCAAGAATGGCATCAAATATGTAGTGCTCGCCACCGAAAACCAAAGCAAAGAACATTAAGGCTACATAGAAAGTTAGGAAGGCCCTCATCTTCAGGCCAACTCGGGCCCAGAAGAACAATGTGATCGTGACCGCCATACCTGCGTGCAATGAAGGAATCGCAGCGACTTGGTTAACCACGCCTTGGCCCAAGGAAATAATCTGACCGGCAATCGGCAGGCCAATGATCTCCCAACCTCTGGTTGCAATTCGAACTACTGGTTCGCATAAGCCTTCACGTGCGGCATACCAAGGCGGTGCAGCAGGAATCAAAATGTAAGTGATCAATGCAGCGAATGAAATTGTGATTACTCGACGGGCAAACTTCGCCCACAGCTCTCGGTTCTTTACATACAGGATTCCAACAATCGCCCAAGGTGCCACGAAGTGCGAGACGTAAACCAGCGCAACTAAAGCTTCCCACCAAGCTATTTGATTTGGATCGTAAAGATGTTGTTGCAACCAAACGGTTGGAATCTTGTCTTCAAATAACCAACCAAACCAAGCCAATTCAATGTTGTAGATTTCCTCGACTCGAACTTTGAAACCAAACGTATCGGCTGCGCCACGGGAATAGTCATATCCGTACAACAAAATCGCAAATGGCACCCAGTCGGCAAACACCCTGATTGAGCGTGTTGTAGTGCCAATTGAAAAAGCAAGTGATGCGGTCAAAATAATCAGCAATTGAGTAGCTCTATCAAATGGAATACCCTGCCAAATTACATAGCCGCCGGCTAAGGTAGCCCAAATTGCGACGGAGATTTTTCGCACTCCCGGCCAAGATCGCATTTCGATTTAACAACTTTCTTTTCAGAGTTGGCCCTAGCCTAATAGGTACTTTGAGGCACAATAGATGCATGTCTGCGCTGCGCATCTCGGAAGTTTCGAGCATTGCCGAGATGGAAGCAGTCAGTGCCTTTTTATGCAAAGTGTGGGCTGGTGGCCCCGAAGTTGTTCCCTTTGATTTGGGATTAGCAGTGTTACATGTCGGGGCTTACGCCAGCGCTGCTTATGACAATGAAGAAATGGTTGCTGCCACCTTTGGATTTCGCGGGGTTTATCAAGGTAAGCAAATTTTGCATTCACATGTAACTGGGTCATTTAAACCAGGCGCCGGTTTTGCGCTTAAACAACATCAGTTCAACTGGGCTAAAGAGCAAGGTCTCGACGGGATAACTTGGTCCTTTGACCCCCTAGTTCGTAAAAACTGTGTATTTAACTTTGAAAAACTAGGTGCTACAGCCGTTGAATACCTCCCTAATTTTTATGGCACCATGACGGATGAAATCAATGCTGGTGATGACTCAGATCGTCTATTTGTCTATTGGGATCTGGCAGCAAAACGGCCGAGCGCCATTCACTCCAGTGACTCGGTAAGTGTTGAACTACCTGAGGACATTGCGCAGCTTCGAAAAGCAGATTTGCCTAGTGCGCAAAACTGGCGCAAGCAAACGCGAGCTTTAATTGAGCCACTCCTGGCTAAGGGTTGGACCATTTCGGGTATGAAGAATCGCACTCACCTACTAATAGACCCGCCAAACTAGAGCCAATGATCAGCAAAGGATTGTTATGAAACTCGAAGCAGTAGAACTTATTCGCCTTGATGTTCCATTGAAGTCAGCGTTTCGTACTTCAGAAGGCTCAGTCACAGTTCACGAAGTTGTTTGGGTTCACGCCATTACTGATGTTGGCGAGGGTTGGGCAGAATGCGCGGCAAACGCTTTGCCAGATTACTCCAGCGAATACCACACTGGCGCGGGCGCTGTTCTGCAGGAATTTTTTATCCCCGAACTTATGAAACTCGGAAACAAACTAACGGCTGAAAAAGTTGCGCCTGCTCTGCACTGGGCAAAAGGTCATCGAATGGCTAAAGCGGCACTTGAAACCGCAATCCTTGATGCCCAATTACGCGCTGCGAATACGTCTTTTGCAACTCACTTGGGCGCAGTAAAAGCCAAAGTGCCCGCTGGAGTTTCCGTTGGCATTATGGATTCGCTACCTGAGTTAATGGGATTTGTTGAAGGTTACTTAGCTGATGGCTATTTGCGTATCAAACTAAAGATCGAACCAGGCTGGGACTATGAACCCGTAAAACTTGTGCGCGAAACTTTTGGGCCCGATTTGTTACTGCAAGTTGATGCAAATACCGCCTACACTCGCAATGACTTTGACTTACTTAAGCGACTCGATGAATTCAATTTATTGCTGATCGAGCAACCCATCGAAGAAGAAGATATTTTGGGCCATAAAAAACTTGCTGACTACATCGAAACCCCTGTCTGCCTGGATGAATCCATAGTCTCTGCAGGAGTGGCCCGCGACGCCATTGAACTTGGCGCTACCGAAATCATAAACATAAAGCCCGCTCGAGTTGGCGGCTATCTTGAGGCCGTAAAGATTCACGATGTTGCTCAAGCTGCTGGCATTCCAGTTTGGTGTGGTGGCATGTTAGAAACTGGAATCGGTCGCGCTGCAAACTTAGCACTTGCAGCTTTACCTAACTTCACTTTGCCAGGAGACACCTCCGCTTCGGCTCGCTACTTTGAAACAGATACCACTGCGCCATTTGTACTAGTAGATGGACACATTGATGTGCCAACTGGTCCAGGAATCGGTGTAGACCCAATTAGCGAAGTAGTGAAGCGTTATACGGTTTCCACGACGTGGGTTAAATAATTACTTCTTTGAACCAAGTTTTGGGAAAAGCGCAGGTACGCGGGATTTGTAAGCTGCATATCCCTTGTAACGAGCAGTCAATAAGGTTTCTTCCCAGCGCATCTTGTAAATCAAAATTCCCAGTAACCCAAACCACGCAATCAGTTGCGTCCAAACTCCGCTGGAAACCACAAGTCCCATAGTTAGCACCAGCAATCCGGTGTAAATCGGGTGGCGCAGGCGGGAATAAATTCCGGTCGTTACTAATACGCCATCTTCCACTGGAACTGGATTTGCCGTTAATGATTTACCCAGTCCACGAAAACCTGCGAATAAAAGAATTACGCCAAGGAAAAGCAGAACGGTTCCTGCTATCTCTGCTTGCGAATTCACGCTTTTACTATCTGGGAACAACGCCAAGATAATGATCAACCCAAATTGCGCGAAAACTAAGAGCCGACCCTTTTGTAAATCATCCATACGCGAAATTCTACCTAATAACCTTTGGGACTAACCTCTAGTTATGGGCAGAAACATTCTTGCAGGAGCACTTGCTGGTGTTCTGCTTGCCGGATGTGGCGCCACGATTCCAACTGGATATCGACCGCCAGAAAGCACCACGCCAGCAACAAGTGTTACGACTTTTGATGTCGCCCAGCGGCAGTCCCCCGTGGAAATCTCAGGTACCACGCTTTCTGGTAAGGAATTTTCCACTGCAGAACTTGATGGCATTGTCGTAGTCAATGCCTGGGCATCTTGGTGCGCGCCTTGTCGAGAGGAATGGCCTATTTTTGTCGAAGTTGAGTCCAACTATCCACAAGTATATTTACTTGGGCTAGACCAAGCTGATGATTTAAGCGCCGCAAAAGAATTTGTCGCGGACGCTGGGGGCACATGGACTCACTTGCGCGACCCTGACCAATTGTTAGCCCTGGAAAGCGGAACTATTTCTGGCAATTTCTTACCAGGCACAATTGTGCTGGATAAGCAGCATCGAGTAGCCGCTAAATTTGTCGGTAAAGTCACTGCGCCGGAGTTAACGCAAATTATTGAACAGTTACTGGCTGAAAATTAGCCGACAGCTTCGCCTGCTGCTTCTTGGGTTGCCGCATGATGTTCTGCGCTTGTGCGAAGTGGAACTTCCCGCATAAACAAAGCCAAAACAAATCCGAGTGCAGTTATCGGCACAGCTGATAGGAAGACAACTTGGAATGACTCAACAAATCCGCGGTAGATAACAGCTTGCAGCTCAGGACTGAACTCACTAATTACCGAGGTGCTGTTTTTGAGCTGTTCAAACTTTTCAGGAGTTGCGCCAATCAGTGCAAGCGGATTGGTGGCTGCCAACTTTACGACACCCTCAGGTATCTTGACTGCTAGCTGACTGGCATACAACGAGCCAAATAGTGCCACTCCAACTGTTCCTCCGACGGAACGAAAGAAGGTGTTTGCACTGGTTGCAATGCCAAGATCTTTCATTTCAACCGAGTTCTGTAGCGCGATAACTACCGTTTGCATAGATAAACCAAGGCCAGCACCAATTAGCAAAGCGTAAATTGCTAATTTCCAAAACGGAGTTGTTTCATTCAGAGTAGAAAGTGCCAAAATTCCAACAGTCATGATGGCAAGTCCCATAACTGGATACCGCTTGTAGTGTCCGTGCTTACTTATCAACTTGCCACTCAGAATGGACATTGAAACGATTCCCAACATAAATGGAATCAGCTTTAATCCAGCAGCCGTTGCCGAATCACCCTGCACAACTTGCAAGAACAGCGGCAACATAATGATCGCACCAAACATTCCAGCGCCAATAATGAAGCCAAGTGCTGAAGTTAATGAAAATGTGTGATTCTTAAATAAATCCAGTGGCAAGATCGGCTCAAGAGCTCGCTTCTCTTGAAGTAAAAACAAAACTGCTAATACAAAAGCCAGAGCTAAAGTTGCAAGTGTCTTACTATCTGCCCAGCCATTTTCAGGTCCAAAAACCGAAATACCAATTAGCAGCGCAGTCACCGAGGAAACCATAAGAATCGCACCAGCATAATCAATGCTGTGTTTGCGCCGAATATTGGATGTTCGAAGTGAAGATGAAGTTAGAATCAATGCCAAAATACCAAATGGCAAATTTATGTAGAAAATCCAGCGCCAACCTGCAATTCCAAAAACAGTTGCACTATCTGAGAAGAATCCACCGAGTAGCGGACCTGCAACTGCAGCAAGTCCCCATACTGCGCCAAAGTAACCTTGGTAGCGCCCGCGCTCACGCGGCGAAACTAAATCGCCAATGATCACAAAAGTAAGTGCCATCAAGCCACCTGCGCCAAGACCTTGAATCGCGCGGAAAGCAATTAACTGACCCATGTTTTGAGCTGCGCCAGCCAAGAAAGATCCAATCAGAAATGTGACAATCGCAAACTGAAACACCGGGCGGCGACCATAAAGGTCAGAAATTTTGCCATAAAGCGGAGTTGAAGCCGTAGAAGTTAGCAAGTAAGCCGTAACAACCCAGGTGTAATGCGACAAGCCGTTGAAGTCTTCCACAATGCTCTTCAAGGCCGTGGAAACTATGGTCTGATCCAGTGCGGCAAGGAGCATGCCCACCATCAGGCCGCTTAAGATGACCATAATTTCTTTATGTGTGGCTTGGGCTGTGGGTGTTTGACTAGGTGAATTTTGGGCCTGGCTGGACATATTTATCCTTAGTAAAACTGCTGTGTGCTTGCAGCGATGTGGGAATTTAGTTCAAATTTCAATCGCTTGCTTAGCGTAGCACTCAGTAAGTGGTTGAATTGAGTCATGGCTACTCCAGATAAAGAAACCGACCCGACTAAAGCAGCGTTTCTAGCCGCCTTGGAAAAAAAGAAATCCGGCGGAGCAAAAGCAGCAAATACTGGAACCACCTCAGAAGCTTCAAAAGCTAAGTCATCAGGTCCGGCTGCCCGCAGAATGTCTCGCCGTCGTAGCGGTAGTTCTTAATCGAGCTTTAAGTACGAATCTTTGATCCTGTTGGATCGAATACGGCATCTGCCATAACTTCGGCGTCAACTACTCGCCCGCCGCAGGAAACTTGCACAACATCACCTTGCGCAGTTTCTGCAGGCAACCAACCAAGTGCAACTGGATATCCAATTGACCATCCGAATTCTGCGCTGGTGATGTAACCAGCAGTCTTTCCAGCAATAAATAGCGGTTGCCCGGCCGTTGGCACAATATCCACTTCGCGTAATTGCAAAGTACGTAACCTTCTGCCAGTTTCGCGATTTGCTGCGCTCAGTCCTATATGTTCGCCATCACTTCGCACTGCAAACTCTAAGCCTGCTGAAGTTGGAGTATCTTCGCGGCTCATGTCACTACCCCAAGCGCGGTATCCCTTTTCAAGTCGCAAACTAGTTAGCGCACTACGCCCAGCAGGGACTGCGCCAACACGATTTGCTTGCTGCATAATCTCTTTCCAAAGTTTGGTTCCACCCGAGGCATTGCAAGCTAGTTCCCAACCAAGTTCGCCAACATATGAAACGCGAACTGCGGTGACTGCAACGCCGGCAACTGTGGTTTCTTTAGCCGTGAAGTACTTGAAGTTGTCATTGGTTAAATCAGTATCTGTAATTGGCGCCAAAATTTCGCGCGCCTGCGGTCCCCATACTGCAATACACGTTGTTGCGTTTGTGACATCTTCGATATGAACGTCGTAACCAGCGGAAATTGACTTAAGCCAAACAACGTCTCGTGGACTATTTCCACCGATAAAGAACCGGTCATGGGACAACTGGCTAATTGTCACATCCGAAACAATGCCGCCATTGTGCTCGAGCAACATTGTGTAGGTGACAGTGCCAGGTCCTCGCGCGACATTTCTTGCTGCTGCGTAATTCAAGAACTTCGCCGCATCGGGACCCGTTACATTGATTCGGCGCAAGGAAGTCATGTCGAAAACACCAGCGATTTCGCGCGTCTTTAGATGTTCGGCGCCAGCTATTGGTGACCAGAACTTGCTCGACCAAGCATCTCGCGCAGGGACACTAAGTCCTGCAAGTAATCCAGCATTTGATTCAAACCAACGAGGTCGCTCCCAACCTGAGGTATCAAAAAATGCTGCGCCTAGCTTTTCTTGCTCATCATAAAACGGGGACATCCGAACCCCGCGCGGGCTAGTAGATGGCTCAGCTGGATGGTGGATTGCGTAAGTATCTATATATGCGTTGTCGCAACGCTGTTCATAATCTGCCTGGATCAATTCCGCATCATCAAATCGAGTTAGATCAGCTGGGGCAAAATCTATGTCAGGCGCGATGCCACAAATTGCTTGCGCTAACGATCTGGCTGCGCCAATTGAGTGAGTTGCCCAAAGGCATTCCAGAACCCATAGTCCATCAACACTGGGCGCTGGTCCCATCAGCGGTAAACCATCGGAAGAATATGGGAAAACTCCGTTGTAAGCCTGCTCGTATTTCAATCCCGATAGAACCGGCATTATCTCTAGCGTTTGCGCCCAAGCTTGATCCCAATCCAATTGAGTGAAAGGCAACTTCGAAGGATCTTCCAGGGTTGCAGCATTGCTGACCATTGCAGAGTCCGTTACCGGAATTGCTCGATGGTTAAACGAACCGACACCCGCTTTATCGCCTTCGTCGCGCACATAAGTGCCGGCCTCATAAATTCGCACAATCGGCACGCTGGCATCGCCGTCACGGCCTTTTGCTAATACCGGAACTGGCTCAGTAACGGCGTACTGATGCTCCATCGAAACTAATGGCAGAACAACACCAGCGGTAGCCGCAATTGAGTTGCCCCAACCACCTGCTGCGATAACAACTAAGTCGGCAGGAATTACGCCTGTGGTAGTTTCCACGCCCGTAACTTTTGATCCAGTAGTGGCTATGCCAGTAACGGTTGTATTGCCAATAAATACTGCGCCGTTTGATTGCGCCCGCTCGCCTTGGGCTTGCGCGCCGCGTAATGCCTTACCGACGCCTTCACCTGTTGTGTGAAGACCGCCAATGAAGGAGTTTGGATCCAAGAGCGGGTTTAAGCTTGCACATTCTTCCGGTGAGAGCATCTCGGCGCTAAATCCCCAAGATGCAGCGAACTCGGTGCGGCGAACTAAGTAATCTAGGCGCTCTTGAGTTAACGCAACTTCAATCGATCCAACAGGATAAAAGCAAGGTGCGCCTGCAACATCCATGGACAGAAGTTTTGTAATTGTGTAATCAGCAAACCGGTGCATCATCTTTGAAGCGCTGGTGCGCGTTACTAGCCCAGGGGCATGAGAGGTAGCGCCACCAGTTTTCCAAATTGGCCCTTGGTCGACCACGGTAACATCGCGCTGGCCAAGCTGAGTTAACTCATCGACTAAACCAGTACCCGCGATGCCAGCGCCAACGATAACAATCTTTAAATTTGCCAACTAAATCTCCAGCGCTAGGGGCATTTCAAAAAGGCTACCCAACAATCCACTCTCGCACCATTGGAAAAAGCCGAAAGTTTTGCTTTAGGTTAACTCGCTCAAATCCATTGGCACATCTACGCTGTGGGCCATTAAATCTTCGGAGTTTATGTACTCAAGTGCAGCTTCATTAGTTGCGGCCAAAACAACACCACATGCTGCCCCATCTTCAAGCGCCTGTTGCCAACGGGGTGCGCACACTGCCCAGCGATCCCCTGGCTTCAATCCAGCAAATCCAAATTGCGGCGCCGGCGTAGACAAGTCATTACCAACTGATTTTTGATGCTCTAAAAATTCAGAAGACACAACAGCGCAAACAGTGTGGCTGCCGTAGTCAGAGTCATCTGTGGTTGTGTAACCGTCACGGAAATAGCCAGTTACTGGATCCAGGCCACAGAGTTCTAATGCTTCGCCAAATACGTTCTTTTGCATGTATCTAGGTTCTCACATCGCCCAACCATCGGCATTTCTAGGCACTTCTCCCAGGTGCAGACTCAAATTCACCCAACAGTTTCCTGGCATTGTCACTACTTAATGACATTAGGCAGATGTGAATCCTATTTTCTTTTGGATTTAACTGGTATCCCCTAAATCCAGTCCTAACGTTAGATATGGACGGTTGGCCCAAAGGCGATGACCTTGCAATTCTCGTCATAGAAGATGACGCATTTACGCGCACTTCAGTATCAGGCGCTCTCGCAAACGCGGACTTGAAGGTCGTAGCCTCAGCGGGTGATGCCAAAAGCGCTGTCTATGCCTTCACAATGCATGATCCAAACGTAATAGTTGCGGATCTTGATTTAGGAATTGGTCCAACTGGGTTAGATTTAGCGCGCAGCTTTAGATTACGGAATCCAAAACTTGGCATCGTTATGTTAACTAGTTACTCAGATCCCAGATTATTTAGAAATTATGTATCTGAGACTCCAGCGGGATGTGAATACCTGGTGAAGAATCAAATCTCATCAATTGAAACGGTGAAGACGGCTGTGCACAATGCATTCAATAATGCGCAGTCAACGGCGTTAGTAACTTCTGGCATAGAACATCCCGAGTGGATTCATAATTTAACCCAGGTCCAAATTGAAACACTTCGAATGGTTGCCCAAGGGCTAAGTAATGCTGAGATTGCTCTTCAACGTTTTGTATCTGAAAAAGCAATTGAACAAACTGTTTCTAAAATTGCCAAAGCATTCGGCATACCAACAGCAACTAATCAAAATCAACGAGTTCACCTTGCCAGAATTTACTTTCGACTTGCCGGTCAATCACACTAATGTTCAAGAAAGCAATGTCTCGGGTAGATCGCCTGCGTCAAATGCATAATGAATTAATAGCAGAACACATCCGAATTGAAACGCAACAAATGCTAAGCCAAGGCATGATCCTTGCACTTAAATTGCAACTACGCAAAAGTGTCACTAAAGATTTAGCCGATCTAACGAAAGACATTAGTGCGGCTATCGCTGCCAACCACGGCACTACTAGCAACTGGCAAGACATTGCCAACGAACTTCGGGAATCGGCAGTAGGTTCAGTTCGCTCAATAAGTCACAAGTTATGGAGCCAGCAACCAATAACACCATTTCCAAATCTGACTCCATTTGATATGACACGAATATTGTTTTTGGAATTCATCCAGAGTGACGAAGTCCTGGCGGAATTGGAATCCAAAATTGAAGCTTCCATGATTCAGGCGCTATCTACAGAACAACTCACATTTCGCTTTAGTAAAGATTTAGCTCAATATTTGCATGGGAATCTGCAATCTCGACTCTTGGCAACTGCATTTGCAATCGAAACAGCAGGCACAATTTCAAATGATATTGAGTTAAGTGCTCAGCTGGAAGTGGCTTGCCAGGCATTAGCCAGACCTTTCGATCATTATTTCGAATTGATGCAAAATTCATTCACAGCCGAGATTAAAAATTTAACTGATAATTGGGGAGCTCTACTACTCACAAGTTTGGTTTTCTCAAGTAGCGACGATCAGTTCTCGGAAAATGAATCTAGGGCTGCACTTTTATGCATCGAAGAGGGCCTGGCTAACGCTCTTCACCACGGACATGCAAGTGAAGTGGCCATAACTGTTACGACGACAAAAACTATGCATGTTATTTCATTGATTGATAACGGAATCGGACCTACTTCAGGATTGCCTGGACTTGGCTCATCCCTATTTAACTCGTGCGCTGGATCAAGTTGGTCACTGAGTCGCGGTCCTGAAGGAATTGGCGCTAAATTAAATTTGCAAATTACGAAGTAATTACAGGAACAACTAAATAACTTTTGGGTCTAGGAATTCGCGTTCTTACTTGCTTCAATTGCGCGAATTTCCTTTCCCTCAATCATGATCAAATAGATCAGGGTCGGGATCAAATCAATGCTTCGCTTAAGTAGCCATTTTGTACCACTAGTAAGAAGCCAGATGAGGTCATCTTTCTTGGTACGAATTGATTGTGTTGGAAGTGTGTTTGAAACCCGTAGCGGCATATTCAATTCAGTTCTGATCAGGTCGGCGATCAACTGATGCCCTAGTGAAGATGGATGCATTCGGTCTACATGCCAAAAACTTCTTTCATAAACTTCTTCTTGTTCCCAGCCTGCAATAAATAGCGCGTTTTCCTGCGCTGAAACCTCTGCCAGGATTTCATTTAAGTTACCTACTCTTCGGCTGAGCACTTTTTTGACTCGCTTAGGCGCAAATGCCACCTTTGATGGATCCGGTAAACCGAGTAGCACCACTACAGCGCCGATGTTGTTTAATTCTTGAATCAAGGTGCGAATGGAATCTCGGATTTGAACTGGTGAATAGTTGCCACGCATCACATCATTCATTCCAACACAAACGCAAACTAGATCAGGATTAAAAAATGTGGCCGAAACCAATTGCGTACTAACAACTGTGTGAGCACGAGCGCCATTTTTACTTAAATTTATATATTGACCAGCTGCTAAATCGTGAGTCAATCGACCAACCCAGCCAGGGCCATCCGGATTTCCATCTGTTGAAGTGTCGCCAACGCCAAAAACTGAACTATCCCCCAGCGCCGCAATTCTTAAGTTGCTCATGTGTCGCATTGCAATCAGTTTTTCATTGAGCAACTTTGGCTTCACTTCAATCGTGACTGCTGGCAATTTTGCCTGCGTTACCTTTGCTTTAATTTTCATGCTGCCCTCGCGTGTATTTTCAACATATTTGATGCGCATTTATCCCAGCTGAATTCTTCGGCCCGCAATCTTGCTCGACTCGAAACTTGCGCTGGATCCATTTCTAATACGGATTTAATCTCTTGACTCCACAACTTGGCATCTCTGGCAAGGGCGCTTCCGCAGGTTGGCGAGATCACCTCCGAGATCGCAGAAGAATCACGACACAAGACATAAGTACCGCAAGCTAGTGACTCCAGGGCGGCTAGCCCAAAAGTTTCAATCGGTCCTACTGCTAAGAAGCAACCGGCGTGAGCCATCAAGTCAGCAAGCTTAGCTTTGTCAGAAACAAAGCCCAGGAATTCAATGGGAAGTTGTTCAGCGGCCGCTTGCGCCGCTAACCCAACGCGCAATGGGCCATCACCAGCCAGAACTAAGCGACAATTTATGTTTGCAGACTTCAACTCTCGAGCGATGTCTAGCAAGAACTCAGGGTCTTTTTCTTTTGAAAATCTGGTGCACGCAAGAACGTACTGCGATGCCCCGTAGTTATCCTCATCAGCGCCGGTTGTCACAAGGGATTGAAAGCGTAGTAAGTCCACACCAAGTGGCACTTTAACTAACCGGCTTTCAGAATTGGAATCGTTTTCTAACAGCTCGCGAAACTCGTGAGCTGCGAAATCTGTCGTAGCCACCACGCAATCAACAGAATTCAAAGTTTTTGAATTCCAGTACTTAATCAACTTGCTTTGCCAAGGCAGGTTAGGCGCAAATGCGTTAATCACACCATCAAGGCGTTCGTGGGCAAAAAAACTAGTGTGAATCCCGCGGTCCCGAGCCCAGCGAGCAATCTTTAACAATGTCGTGCGATCCGATAACTCCAGCACGTCAGGATTGAACCTAGCTAATTCACTTCTCACTACGCTGCGGCGCAAGATAATTCGATAACCACCACTGAATGGAACCACTACTCCCGGCACGGTAATTTGCGTCCAGTTCCCGTGGCGAACTGCCTGGTATCTCTTACCGGGAACTACGGTTAAAACTTGATGACCCAGGATTTCGTACTGTGAAGCTAAGGCATCAACGGTAGTTCGAAGGCCGCCACTTTTGGGCCCATACATATTTGCGATGTGAGCTATCCGCATGGTTATGCAGCCAAGGAAATGCGCGAGTTTTCCTGGAAACTTGCAATTGCGGTTTCATAGTGACCAACAATTGATTGCGTCAGAGATAACCAAGTTCGGTTTCGCACCATTCTTTCGCCATTTTGGCCAAACTCAACAATCTGCTGCGGGTTATCAATCAGCGTTTGCACCGCATTGCGCAGGTCATTGAGGGAACCAGGTTGATACAAATATCCGTTGCAGCCCGGCTCCACTAGATCTAGCGGGCCCCCGGTAGCAGGTGCTACTACTGGCACCTGGCAAGCCATTGCTTCTTGAATCACCTGACAGAAGGTTTCTTTTTCACCAGTAGTCACCATGACATCAAGGGATGCCATTGCTTGGCCTAATTGCTCGCCACTTAGGTGTCCAGTGAATCTTGCATACGGAAGATGATTTGCTAATCGTTCCCGGCTTGGGCCATCACCGATGATTACCAGTTGAACTTTCTTGCCAGCTCTTGATTGCAAGTTATGAAGTACGCGCAAGTTCTCTACGCATTTTTCTGGCGCCAAGCGTCCCGCAAATCCAACTACGATCGTGTTTTCATCAGCGCCCCAGCTCTGACGCAAAGCTTCGCTTCGATAAGAAATATTGAATTGGCCAGTGTCTACGCCGCGTCCCCAAATTTTAATGTTTTCAATGCCAAGGTTTTCTAAGTAAGTCATGGAATGTGTCGAAGGCGCCAAGTTTAAATCTACAGTTGAATGAATTTTCTTAATTCGTCGCTCTACGAGAGTACTTATTCTTGAGAGGCCGTAGTGATTCACGAACCCTGCAACGTCAGTTTGAAAAACCGCAACTGAAGGTATTTGGTAGTGCTTGGCAACTCGCCGAGCTTGATCCCCCAGCAAAAACGGTGAGGCTAGGTGCAATACATCCGGCTTGAATTTGTTAATTCGATTTGCAATTTCCTTGACACGAATTGTTGGAAAGTCCACTTGAGCCAGAGATTCAACGGCAATTGAAGGGACTCGATCTACGTTCAATCCTTGAATTTCAAATGGTCCTTTACCGGGGGCCAAGATTTGCACATCATGGCCTAAGTTTCTTAGGTTGGTGCCAACCTTTAGGACTGAGTTAGTGACACCGTTGGAACGCGGCAAAAACGATTCGGTGGCAATAAGAATTCTCACACTTTAGTTATATGGGTGTTCAGTAACTGTTAAGGGTTTGCTCGGGTTAATGTCACCTTAATTGATTGTGACTTAATGGAATCAAATTCCATTTTTGTTAATGCGACATTCACCTGATTTTGCCAGACAAATCTGGCTTCATACGGGACGCTAAGACTGTGATCAACGAACCTAAGCCAGTAGCGTTTTTTAACCTTGATAACACCGTAATCCAGGGCACTTCCCTAGTTCACTTTATTCAAAGCCTCACTGAATGTGGGCAGCTGTCCTGGCGCAATATTTCGAGTTTTAAGCTCAAGGGTTCAAGGCTCAGAGGCAAGAAGTCCAAGTCAGAGCTTGTCATAGAGCAGCAGGTTCACAAGGCGTTTAAATTCCTGCAAGGAAGCCGTCAATCGCAATTCCTCGAAGAGTGCGAAGCGTTGGCCAATAAACTACTGAATTTTAAAATCAATCCCCATGTACTAAGCATAATCCAAGACCACCAGCGCAATGGTCATGACACTTGGCTGCTAACTGATGCCCCAATCGAAATTGCGACAACTCTCGCCCAAAGAATCGGAATGACTGGCGCCCTTGGCACTAAGAGCGAGATCCTGGAAGGAACATACTCGGGTCGACTCGAAGGCGAATTGCTAAAGGGATCTCATAAAGCCCAAGCTGCCAAAGAGTTGGCTTCGATTCGTTCTTACGACTTAAGGCAATCATTTGCCTACACGGATTCATTAAATGATTTGCCACTATTGGCATCCGTTGGCACGCCTTATGTGGTTAATCCGAACTCAGAATTGGCTCGGATCGCCCGAAAGAATGCGTGGCACGAATTGTTGCCAGCGGCGTGATCGAAAACTCCAATTTCATAATTTGGACGCATCGTGGTCGACCAGAACCAGAGCATTGCGAACGCGCATTTGATATTGCTTGGATGTCTGGGATCACAAACTTCGAAATTGACATTCGTAAAACCAAAGATCACCAAGTAGTACTTACCCACGACTCAGACATAAAAAGAATCTCTGGAGTTGATCTTGAGATTGCAGATTTGACGCTAAGTGAACTGCAAGAACATCCAATAGACGGCTTGCACCCATGGGTGACATTGGATCAATTTCTAACCAATTACCCAAGCGCCAGAGTATCGATTGACTTTAAGTCTGATGATGTTTTATTCCCCGGAATAGAAGTACTGAGAAATTTTCCAAACATGGATATCGTCAACGGATCATTCTCAAGATCTCGCACCTTAACTATCCGAAAAGAACTTCCCCACTTCAGATCTGCGCTCACTCCATTCGAGGTGGTTCAAGCCATGACTGGCATAACCCCACGGGATTCAAAAACCCACAAGTTAAATGCCATGGTCCCACCTCGCCAATACGGCATCGAGGTCGTAACTCCGCGATTTGTCCGAACCTGTAATCGCGCCGGGATCGAAATTCACGTTTGGGTTATCAATCAAGTGAGCGAAGCTTCAAAGCTGCTTGAACTGGGCGTTCATGGCTTAGTAACAGATGACTTTAGAGTAATTGGCTCAATCAAAAACAATATTTGATAACAGAATTGGACCTCGCGTTGGCAATTTTGATTTAGGCTCATCTTCGTTTAATTCAATTGCGGGCAGTAGCTGGTCTTTAACCCGTGACCCCGACGGCGTTGGAAATGACCCAAATCTACAAATTACTCAGTAATTTCAGAAAGTTTCAAATAATCTTTATTGAATGTCTAACTTAAATGAATCAATCTACGACCACATCATCGTTGGTGGTGGCGCGATGGGAGCAGCAACTGCCTGGCAACTGGCTAAGCGTGGTCGATCAGTGCTTGTGATCGAGCAATTCACCCAGGATCATGTTTCGGGAAGTTCTCACGGCGGCACAAGAATATTTCGCCTCGGACATGAGCAACAGACTTACACAACCCTTGGCATTGCGGCATTAGAGCTTTGGCGCGAACTTGAAGCAGAATCTAACAAAACTTTAGTTGAGCTAATTGGTCATGTCGATCATGGCCCAGCAGAAATCGTTGCTGAGATTGAATCAAATTTAAAGAATCAAGGTCTGGCGTGTGAGCGCATGTCTCCTGCGCAAGCAAATGAGCGTTGGCCAGGAATTACTTTTGATGCAAATGTGGTTTATAGCCCAGATGGCGGTCGAGCTCATGCGCAACGAACCGTAGACACATTGTGGCGTCGAATTGTCGATCTAGGCGGGCAAATCTGGAACAACACCAAAGTTGCCTCGGTCCAGATCGATGGCGATTACGCAATTGTTGAGACAGCCGAGAAAACCCTGCGAACAAAGTCTGTAGTCGTAGCTGCCGGAGCCTGGCTACCTCGATTAGTTGGCCATCATGTGTCACTGCGCCCATTGCACGCGGTTCGTGCCCAGCCTTCCCACTTTGCTCCCCGACCTGGTTTTGACGATATAGATATGTGGCCAACGTTTATCCATCGCGGCCTTAGCGCCCAGCCTGAAGTTGAGAACAGTTGGTACGGGCTCTGGACTCCGGGTGAAGGCGTGAAAGTTGGTTCGCACCTGGTTCATGATGAACTTGATTTAGATAACCGAAGTTTTGAAATCAACCGCAAGTTTGAATCTGCGCTCCAGGAATATGTTGCTAAGTGGTATCCAGGGTTGGATGCTTACAAAGTAAACTCCACAACCTGTATTTACACCAACGAGCCGAACGAGCACTTCATATTGGACCGCAAGGGACCGCTGACTGTTTGCTCACCCTGTTCAGGACATGGTTTTAAGTACGTCCCAGCAATTGGAAAGATCACAGCGGATCTAGCCATGGGTGGAAATCAAAGTATTAGGGAGTGGCAGTTCTAAGACTTTTGTAAAACGGCGGTCATGCAAGGCTGGTTCGTGACGTGCATTTGAACTACGACCGGTGCGCAGAAATGAAATCCAAATTCCAATTGCAACACCGACCCAATAGACTGGGGTTTCGCAGGGGCGGTAGCTCAGTTGGTCAGAGCATCGGACTCATAATCGTCAGTAAGACGTTTTGTAGAGTCACCTTTTGTTATATTCTAATGGTTTTATCTGACAAGTTTTAGGCTGGAATTAGCCAGTTTAGGATGCCAACTCATACAAGAATTCATACATCTTTTTACTGCGCCAGAGCCTTAAGTAGACGTCCGTCTAATTGAGTAAAATTCAATCTCTGCGACTTGACCCCCCCTAGCCCTTAAGTCATGCCAACTGGAAAAGTGCACCAGGGCATTTAGACAGTTGGGTTAGGGGCACTGTGGGCAGTAGCCTCTCTACTCGGCCTTATTTTCTTGGACCTTCATTCCAAATTCAATAAGATGCTGACCAATTCGCCTCTGAGACCAGTTGATTTGATTTTTAACATCCTCGGGAGCTTCACACCTCTCAAGATAAGCGAGCGCTATTCGTAAGTCATTTAGAAGCAATGGAATTGCCCTTGCCTGTCTCTCCGTTAGTTCAAGTGCAGTAGAAGGTGGCACAACGCTGATTCCATCCACTTTCTTGTGGTCAGTAATACCTGGCGCTGGACGTTCCATTTGTTGAACAACGGTGGAAAGCGAATCAGATATATCTTCGCTAATCCTCTTGGTATCACTCCAAGAATTTCTTGCTGTAACGACGTTTGTACTTGCACTCAGCGCACCATAGGTTCCCATCGCAATCGCATCAAGTCCATTACCTGGTAACTCGCCAAGTCCATTAATCCACTTTTGCCAGTCAACTGCGGAAACTACAAGCGCCCCATTTGGACCTAGGTTGCTTATTGTTATTAGCGCATTATCTTTTATCTGATTTGCAGTTGGCTGGAGCAGGCGTGCGGGCGTTACGCCGAGCACATATGCCATGTGAATAACTTCTGATATTGGTAGCCCAGTTCGACCTGTCGTGCGATTTGAACTCTTCTTGGGTGTGTCTATGATTCCTCTGAGCTGCTCTGAAGTTCGACCAAAGCGTTTGGACATTGTCGCTTTGCTCCAAAACTTTCGCCCGCTATTATCGGGTGCCTCTGGGCCCACCATGTCCCATTCCGTCCACTCTGTGTACTTGGGGTCCCAACTACGAATCATGTTCTTGGCTGTTTGCACACGGTCGGACCAAACAGAGTCCTGAACAATTTTTTGCGAGATTAGCGACTGCAGATTTCCCCGCACTAAATCGTCAATAGTTATTGAATCCATGCTCTAATTCTGACCAGTTTGTTGCATTGCAACAAGGCCAAGGGCACATATCCCACTTGGGCTCACACTGGATATCACAGGCACAAATCGTGCCTAACAAACCAATTAGGAGCAATAAGTGTTGCCTTTTCTAACCGTCGCGGAAGCGGCCGAGGCGCTGAACCTCAGCGTTTCAAAGACCTACCGAATGGTGTCCTCAGGGGAACTCCCCTGCCAACGATTTGGACGAGCCGTACGCATTCCATCCACTGTTATCTCGGAACTAATGAACCCGTTGGGCGCATTGCCAAGTTACCTGACTACGGAAATGGGTAAGAACAATGTCTAATCAATACCTATCTGAGTACGTATCGCTTATTGCTGGTTCAGGAGCTGGATTCATCACAGTATCTTCATGCCGTGATGAAAACTTAAAAGCTCTGGGTTCTAAGCATTTTCCTGCAACCGACATAAACGCTGTAGTTCAAGAACTAGAGGGGACGCCATCCAATGGGCAGGCTTTCCTAAATGTGTGTCGAATGGAAAGCCCTCCTGCTACTGGCCGAGGCAAGTTCGATGACATGACTTACCTGTCAGTTATCGGAATGGACATTGACGTATTCGATGCAGCTAAGCCAGAAAAGAACCTACCGAAAACAATCCAGGATGCCATTTCCTTACTTGAAGGATTTGGAACTCCACCAGCAATGGTTGTGCAATCAGGAACTGGCTTACATGCTTACTTCCCTTTGGAGCAAGAACTAGTTCTCACCGACAGTGAGCAACGCAAAGAAGCAGCCAAAGTAGTAGCCGATTTCTATCTTGGCTTTGCAGAATATGCCAAACCATTCACATTTGACCAAACCAAAGACATCGCAAGGATGCTTCGGGCACCAGGAGCAACAAATCTCAAGGATGTAAACAATCCCATCAAGGTTGTTGTGCTTACTTATGATGAATCCCGCAAATACAGCCTGGATGAAATCAAATCGGTTAGCTCAGAAAAACACTCGCGAGCTTGGGCTGCTACTGCTTCAGATGATTCACAGGAAAGCCATGCTTCGCTGAACTTTACAAAGATTCAGCAGGGTTGTGCCTGGGTTAAGCAAGCAATGGCAAGTTCAAGAACTGCGCCTCATGATGAATGGTTTGCTATGGCTTCAATCATGGCCCTATGCACAGATGGCAGAGAGTTGTTCCACGAATATTCAAAGAGTCATCCTGATTATGACCCTGATGAATGCAATGCCAAGTTCGACCAAGTGGACCCAGATAAAGCAGCACGTACATGTGATGCGCTAAATGCCACAAGTCGTTTAAACGGTATCTGTGAAACTTGTCCATTTAGAGGAGGACTCAAATCCCCCACCACTCTGGGCAAGTCAGGCAGATGTTCGGTAATAACAACAGGAAAATACCTGCCAGAAAAGACCGCTGAACTACTTGTTGGAATCCACGTATTCAATGACCCAGAGACCATCTTCACAACACCTATGGGACTAGCTCGCGTGGATACCAAGAATGCCTGCATTGAGAAACTGGATTTGCAAGCAGCTAAGCATCAACTTGCGAGAATGGTCACCTGGCAAAGAGTCACGCAAAATGGACTGCAACCAACAAACCCAGAAGAAGCAGTAGTCCAAGACCTCTTGGCGCACCCAAGGCCACCGCTGCCAGTGCTCAACGGTGTGCGTGCAACGCCTTTGATAACCAAAGACGGGCGCATTGTTTCTAAGCAGGGATATGACGAAGAGACTGGTATCTACGTACTTCGACGCGAAAAGGACCGTTTCCCACTCAATGTTGAAGCAAATCAAGATGATGCGAAAAAAGCAGTAAAGCGAATCACTGAAGACATACTCGTTGATTTTCCATTTGCTGACCAAAGTAGCCTGGCGAATGCTTTAGCTCTCATGATTCAGCCAATCATGCGGTCACTCATTAATGGTCCGACTCCTATCTTTTTGATAGATAAACCGATTGCTGGTTCAGGAGCAACAATGCTTGCAACGGTTTGTGCGTGGCCCTACCTCAATGACAGTCTGCCAATGAAAATTTGGACCAATCGTGAAGATGAACGTCGAAAGCAAATCACTTCACATTTGATGACTGGACAAGAGTTCTACATGTGGGACAACATCTCAGGTTTTGTTGAATCAGATTCGGTGGCAAGTGTTACAACATCAACCACATTTTCTGACCGATTATTAGGTGGGAACAAAGTAGTAAATCTAAAAAATGAAACTACGTGGCTTGCCTCAGGTAACAACCCAGGGTTCTCTGGCCAAATGAGTCGGCGCATGGCGCGCATCCGACTCCAACCTGAAACCGATACGCCTGCATTACGCGAGGGTTTCAAGCATCCAAACCTGGTTGAGTATGTAGCAAAAGAGCGACGTTACCTTGCAATGGCTGTCTACAACATTGTCATCGCCTGGGTAAATGCAGGAATGCCAGATTTCAGTGGAAAAGCCTTAGGTAGTTTTGAGGACTGGTCACGAACCATCGGTGGCGCATTGGAGTATGCGGGAGTAGAAGGATTCCTTTCTAATACCGAGATGCAAATGGCCTCCATAGACGATGAAACCGCGCGTCAGCGAGAGTTGGTAGCCGCGTGGTGGGCAGGTTCTAATGGTAAAGAAGCTGCCCCAAGTGCAATCTTGCAGTGGGTCATGGATACCGAAATTGTGGATGACTGGTCCCACAAGAATGACCGAGGTCAAGCATCAATGCTGGGTAAGTACCTTGGGTTGCTTGTGGACCGTATTTTCACAATTGAAGTCCAGGGAGAAAAACTGGAGGTGAGAATCCACAAATCTGGTGCTCGGAATTACGTACTAAAGCTCAAGTAAGACATCTATGACACCTTTGGCACCTTTGGCACCTTTATTCAGCAGGGCAGGCAGCTGTTGTTGGGGACAGCCCATCACCTACTACTTGACTGAGTAAGTTCCATTGGCCAAACAGCGCATCAAAGGTGTCGAAGTTGCGATAGTTGTAAGAATCACTGTTAGTAACTAACTAAAAGCGGAAATAAAGGCCCGAAAAGCGGAAACTGACCCGTTTGTACATGATAAGAGGGGCGCTGCAGAGCCCCTTACGATTTACAAAAAGCCCATGAATAAAGGGAATTGCTCCGAGTTATATTATAACAGTGACGGAAACAGCCAGTTTTCCTGGTGTTAGTCATAGGTAAGAAATAGTTTTAGCTTGCAGTAGCCTGGCAACTTTTCGCCCAGAGCAAGTCCTTGCGTGTAGCTATTCCACTGTAACCAAAAGAAGTATTCAAGCCTCTAGCTTTCAGCGCCAGGCCGTTTGCACCGGCCGCGAGAAATTACACAAACATAATCCGATTCATGTAGATGTCCCTATTATATTAAATAAGCAACGCAGGATTTAGGAAAAATCATGGATTGGATCGGGCATATTTACGAAACTATTCTAAATTCGGCAGCTACTGGGGAGCCTTTGTCCACAACGGAAATCATCTCTATCGCTAAGCGTCTCGGAGTAACAGATGAATTTGCAATAAGGGGCTTGAACTACGCCGTCAAGGAACTTCTAGAAACCGACACTAGCGCTGAGCAAGACTCGCTCGTGGAAACGATCCGTCAAGCCATTCGCACGCTGGCAACTTCATAGCCAATCACTGTTCTCCATTGCTTATCTCATGAATTTAGTTCCTGCCGATTTTCATAAGGTTCTAAGCCAACATGATAAATAATCGAACCAGAATTGCTCGCGAGCGGGCATGCTGGCAAGACGTCTTAGTTTTGTCCTGCGCCTTACTCGACTTTCCGGTGGATAAGGTCAGGTTGGCGATACCGCAACTTACCTCATCAAAACGCTGTTACATTTTGGAAAACATTGCGCACGAAGAAATACTCACCTCATACGCGCAATCAAAATTAATTGGCGAACGAGCCGCGGTGGCAAGAAATGGCAATACACCGCCTCAAGTAATGGAAGATTTGCGACATGATTCTGCAAGTGGCGTCCAATGGGCGATAGCAGGTAATGAATCGAGGAACCTATGGGAACCTCCGTCGATCGGCGATGCGTACATAGATCAGTGGGACCAAATTCAATTTGCAGATTTTGATCAGGCCTCTTGGTTGTTCAACGAGCCGCTTTTAGAAAAAATCAATTCACTGCATAGCTGGTCACAGATTTCCAAATTTTGGCATGCAACACGCTTGCCTGCCACTTACGTAGCAAGTTTTCTGCTCAGGGATGAGGACTTAAAAAATAAGACTTTTGCAAAGGTGTTCCAGTTAACTACTGAAAGCATTGCTGGCTCCACCGCCTGGAAGGATCGTCGTTCTTTTGAAGGCAGCATATCAGAAGCATTTCAAACCTCAGCTTTCTTTACAAATGAACTTGTTGAGTGGATTTTGATTTATGGCAATGACAAACTCAAAGAATCCCTATCCGTACATCCCGGGATTTGGCTTGATGAGCTTGAACAACTTTTTCCCAATCTAGATTTCGGTATCAGAGAAATCACAAGCACTGATTTACATGGGCCCGAGATTAGATTTCGCTTGGTCAATGAGCTATCGGGAAGCCAGGATGTGGCGATCCGGAATCTGTTTCGAATGTGCTCAGATAACAAAACCTTTATCGATCAATTTTTCTATTATGCAATAAACGCAATGCATGAGATTGGTCCATATAAAGGACACCAATCGTTTTCGTGACTCCCCGCAACCAATTGGGCCCACCTGCCATCTAATCACGGGTCTCATTGCCCCAGAATAAAAGTGCAGAAATGTCGGAGGTCACCTCTAAATTGGTGAATATGGAAAAAGCACCAGATGACATGTCAAAAGAGGAACTTTGGGAAGCCCTTGATGGTGCGACTGGGTTTAGACGCGGAGACATTCTGCTGAACCTGTCACAACATCTGTTGCACGACGATTCCTTTGAACCTGCCCTGACTTGTGCACAAGAAGCTGTTGAGTCTTTTGAACAGGCTGGTTTCCCACGCGAGCGGGCGTACGCCCTTCGTCAGATTGCCCATGTACATCAGCATGAAGGTCGCACCATTGAGTCAATTGAAAAATTCAAGGAATTACTCCCCCTATTTGATCTACATGGCACTGACCTAGACACTGCAATGGCTAATGAAAGTATTGCCGATGGGCTGCGGGGTATTTACAAATTTGAACAAGCCCTCGACCACTACAGGCTCGCTGAAGATTTCTATATGCGATGTCACAATTCGCCTGAGTCAGTCGTTGCAACAGGTCGCAATTATGCTGCTTGCCTAGCCAACATTGGTGGTCGTGATGACGAAGTACTCGAAAAATTAACGAGCACTCTAGAGTTTGCAAAGGGACGAATCCCGATCACTAAAGTAAATGAACTTAGGAGTGAATTCGTCTATGCACTTGCTCAGCTCGATCGATTCGATGAGGCCATAGTCGAAGCCAAAATTGTTCTTTCGGTAGCCAAAGCCTGTTCATGTAGTTCATGTGTTCCAGATGCACTTATTGATCTTGGATACATCTATGACTTGGCCGGTGAACCTGAATCTGCCCGCAATAATTACCAACAAGCCTTTGACATGGCTCACGAGAAGAGCTTGGTCATCCCCCAGGCACATTCACTAACCTTCTTTGCAGAGCAAGCAATTAAGAGTGACACAACATCTGCAAGGGATTTCGCCCAGCGCGCAGAAGCAATTTATAACACGACGGGCGATCAGCATTGCTTGGCGAACGTAAAGGGTGTTCAAGCGCAGATTTCTAAGGCTGAAGGCAAGCACGACGAGGCAATTTCATTTTTGAGCGAGGAAATTGAAATACGGTCGCGAACGAATGACATGCAGCACATTGCTGATGCCCAGCGCGAGCTAGCCAAGGTGTACCTCCTAAAAGGCAGTCCGCGCAATGCGCTTCAAGAATTATCAGCCAATGGATGGGTAGAGCGTAAGGGTTCAATCAAGAGCAAGAGCATAGGCGAGCACAAGGCTCTGTACGCAAAGGCACTACTTGCAGATGGCCAGACAGATGCTGCCCTAAATCGTGCAACCGAGTTACTCACGGAACTCGACCCTGCGTTGTGGCTTGATGTGCATGGAATTGCCCATGAAGTACTCGCTTACGCTTTGCGCCATAGTGACCCAATGGCATCTGAAAGTGCAGCAGCTCGCGCTCTTGCATGTTTTATTGTTTCCGGAAACCACAGCAGCGCTAAGTCACTTTCTCAAGAGTTTTTCATTCAGCCCTATCTCTCATTGGATAAATTTAAATAGGCAATCAGTTTCGCGCAGAAGCGGGTGTTATTCACAGGTAAGAAACAGTTTTAGCTTGTAGTAGCCCTGTTTTGCAATTTCTATTCAAGAATTAAAGTATGAATTTGCTTTAGCGGCACCTCTGAACGTATGTGTTCTGGAAGCTTCTCGTATGAGTCAATAAAGTGTTTAACCAAGTCATCAGCTGCCCAGAGGCGAATCCCAAAGAAATCCTGACGAGCTTCTTTGCGAGCTGGTGGCGTATAACCTGACCAACTCACGACTAAACCCTGAGTGGCCTTAAATGCCTTCATAGTTCCTTGAAGTTCTCTAATTGTTGGCGCATCAACAACTTGCTTTCCAGACTTAACTTGAACGGCGATTTTAGGCTCATCAAATCCAAAAGGCCCACTTCCAGCAAGCACATCAACCCCACCATCAGGTCCAGCGGTGGAGACAAGAACCGTAAGACCCTCAGCTTCTAAAATTGCACCTACTAGCTCTGAAAGCTGATGGCCGAAAAACCGTTCAGCAATTCTTTTGCTAATTAGGTCCGCAGACACCTCTTCAAGGTCAACAATAATTGATTCGTCCACATCTGAACTTTGCGGTTCTTCCGACCTTGAAGTGGTCACAGCATTTGATTGCAAGTTCAGGCTAAGAATCTTGTTTAAGCGATTCTCAGCATCGTTATTCTTTACCTGGCATACCGTTAGGAATGCTCCAAGAGTGTAAAGCAAATCTTGGTCAATACTGCTTCTTGGAATTGGCGAACCAATCCATTCAACATTTCTTTGATGCATTACATACTGGTGAGCGTTGGGCACGAATCGGTAATCCCCCACAACTCTTCCGAAAGCCACCATTGGCTCACCCTTAAGTGGAAGCGCCACGATATCACCGATTTGGATTCTGCTTCGGAAGGCGTAAACCTGGGCGAGATTTGTTTGAACTTGTTTAACAGACTCATTCGGGACGGCTTCGATGTACCGAGCGCGAATTTCATCACGCTCATGAAGGTTTGAAAGGTCACCTAGTGCTCCCCAGCCAATACCTACGATGTTTTCGGCCAGTGCATTCTGCTCATGAGCGCCGTCTCCACCACATCGAACAAGCCAGATAGTCATTTAAATGCCTTCCCTAGGTTATTTCAGTCTATTGATTAGCGATGCATTTCCGCACCGATTACAGCTCATAACTCATACATCACTTAGATAAACCTCATACTTGCCATCTGGTTTAACACTGGGGATTAGTTGTAATGGCTCGCTTACTTGATGGCCCTCGCCATTTAGTTGAAACGAAAATTTGCCAGACAAAAACTTTAATATGGCCGATAACTGAGTGCCAGAAATGGTAACTGTGTCGTAAATGTAAACGCTTGAGATTTCCTCGCCCAAGCATCCCGCTTTTGCCTGACTATCTAGATAATCGGTTACAGCAAAAAGGTTTTCCATCCCATAACTTACTGCGGAAATTTCTTCGCCATTAATGAATACTTCATAAAATGTCATGTCAGATTCTCATTTTTCGCATTTATTGAGCCACAAGCCATTCTTCGGTCAGTGACTCCGCTTGTTTAAGAACGGTGTCAATGGCCATTAGTGAGAAGTCTGGTGGGTATCCATACCTATCCAGAATGTCCCGGACAAGAACTCGTAGCTCTGCTTGTGTTGACTCACGAATTGACCAGTCAACTTTTATGTTTGCCCGAACCTTTTTAGTTAGTTCTTGAGCCAATTGAACTAGAACTTCATGCTGCATGGTGCGCACGGCTTCTTCGTTTGATTCCAGGGCGTCATAGAAGGCAACTTCATGGTCTGTTAAACCATCAGGGTTACCTGCTGAGATTTGTGCGTTCATCTTCTTAGCTAGTGCTATCAGTTCTTCAATAAGCTGAGCAGTTTCAATGCTTCGGTTTCGGTAACGAGCAAGTGCCTCTTCTAGTAGCTCTGAATACTGGGCATTGCGCACAATGTTTCGAGAGAACTTAGCTTTAATTTGGTCCTTCAAAAGGCGACTAAGAGCCTCTGCCGCAAGGTTACGTTCTTTCATGGCACGAATTTCATTTAAGAATTCATCGGATAACAAGCCAATGTCGGGGCGGTCTAATCCAGCAGCTGTGAAAACATCAATCACACCTTCAGGAACAATTCCCTTTGCAAGTGCTTGCTTAATCCGAAGCTCACGTTCAGCATCGGAAATCTTCTTGCCACCTTGAGCCTTCTTTGTCAGCATCCCGCGAACCGCTTGATACAAAGCCACTTCTTCGCGCATTGGTTTGACGGTTTCTTGGCTGTTCACCAATGAATAGGCACTCGATAATGCAGAGGAAGCATCCGCGAATCGCTTTGAGCCATCTTCAAGACCAAGCACAAAGTTGGCAATGTCTTTAAGGGCCTGTTGTGGATGGTCTTTGAATCCCTCAATAGATAGGCCATGCAATAGGTCACGGACTATCTGTAGTTTTTCCCAGAAAACTCCAAGTGCTTCCTCAATGAATTCAACAGGCTGGCCAGCAGACTTTCCGAGACTTGAGCAGTTGGCCAAGTGACGACAGGATGTCACTAGTGCCGCGAAGAGCACGGTCAGAGTGATGAACATAGGTCTTTGCTGTTAGTTCGACCGAGGAATGGCCCAAGAACCTACGTATCACTTCGATGTCTATGCCTCTATCAAACAAGATGGTTGCTGCTGTATGTCGTGCATCATGCAAACGCCGCTTTGGAATACCTGCTTCCTCAAGCGAGCGAGCCCAGAGTGTGTGGTCCCAGCGTGAATTTGCATATCCTCCAGTGGTGTTTGGGAATACCAAGTCTGTTTCTGTCCAGTACTCCCCTACGCTTAATCGAAGGGCAATAACTAATCTCTTATGCTCCTGTAGCGCAATCAGAGTATTTTCATCAAGTGGTAGCGTGCGACGCGAACTTACAGTTTTCAATTTAACAAGCTGCTTAATTCCATCAACTTTTTGTAATTGGTATCGAACGGTTAAGGTCTTCTTTTTGAAGTCAATGTCTGACCACCGAAGTCCTAGAGCTTCTCCCTGGCGCAGTCCATAAAGCAGAGCTACGCGGAGACGGACATGCTGCAGGGTGCCTGCTGAATTAGTTAGCAACAGATTTACTTCAGTTTCACTCAGCGGCTCAATCTGGAATTTGCCTACCTTTATCCGACGAGATGTGGCTACTGGATTAAAGGCAATCAAGTCGTCTTCAACTGCTGCATTTAGAGCCACCGAAAGCAATGCGCGAGCTTGTTGCTGTGACCTAGGACTTTGCCCAGCTCCTGCCATTTGGCTCATGAGTTGGTTGATGTGGTGCTTGCTGAGTTTGCCAAGGGTTACTTGGCCAATGGCAGGAATAATGAACTTATTCGCGAGCCCGACATACCTCTTATATGTAGTTGGTGCGATTCGGTGTTTGTGTTCAAATGTGAGCCAGCGAGTAAGGAATGTACCTAGTTGGATTTGAGCGGCTCCTGGCATAAGTCCGCCAGTGGTTAGTGGCAGGGTCTTGAGTTTTGCCCTAGCGCGGGATTTGGATTGGGCTTCAGTTTTACCAGTTGCAGTAACGGTGCGTCCTTTGTCCTCAATGACGGTGCGGTATCCTTTACCAAAGGGGTAAGTGTGACCTTGACCGTTGGCTTTACGGCTGCGACTTGAGGTGGTATTTGTTTCTAACATGAGTTGCTCCTAGAGAAGTTGTACTTCTTCAAGGTTCCTCTAGAGTCCGAAGAGTGCCTTTGGCCTTGTTGCATTGCAACAAAGGGTGAGGCTCAATTAGAACTCATACACAACTCATACAAACAACCTGTTTGTCCGTTGCTCGTCACGCAAGTGACTTGACCCAACAGCGGAACAGCCAGTAACCGCAAGGCTTTGCGGAACTGCTGGCTACCAGGGGCGGTAGCTCAGTTGGTCAGAGCATCGGACTCATAATCCGTGGGTCGTCGGTTCGAGCCCGACCCGCCCCACTAATTCGACAGTTTCAGCGTAGTTTGAAACTGTCCTGGGACATACCCGCTTCGAATTGCTTCGGCTGATAAACTTTCAATCATGAAATCTAAAATTAATCTTGCTGTTTCATTGCTTGCCGTTGCGGTTGCTGCCCTCGGTTACATAGTCATCGCCGACTCAACGACCAAGATTGTAGTTTCGCATGGCGTCATTACTCCATCTGCATCCATTGGTTCTGGGCTGGGAACTGTAAGAACTTTTTACATCCCAACAACTGTTGATGGCGTAGACGCTGATGGTCAATATCTAACTGGGACAATTACAACTGTGGCCGAAGGAATAAATGTCGACCAAGAAATTAGGTCATCGAACCTAGTCTTTGTCTTTGGCGATGAGAAGAATCAAATCGTCATTGGTGGGGTTGCTTTGTATTCACCAGCTGGCGCTACTTTGGTTCCGGGAGTTCAAACAACCCGACCAATTATCGGAGGGTCCGGAATGTACAAAGGTGCTACCGGTGAAGCCATTTCAGCTAACTTCGGTGACCAAGGCTGGACCCACGAACTTTACGTCAAGTTAAAATAACCTTCATCCATTCAGTTTCCATGCCTGCAGGAATTGTAATAACAGCTGAAGTAATCTCTGGGCTATCAGTTACGGGGCAAGAGAACTTATCCCCCAAGATTGTGGAATCAATCTTGTCAAGTAAATTCTGAGAGGACATGGCGGCAAATTTCAAATCAGTTTTGTTAGAATTGATTCCAAAAGAGATAATGAAACGAGGCGGGATTTTGTCCCGCCTCGTTCAATTAGAAGATGCTTATGGTCTTCCTTATTTCTTGTTGCTCGCAACCAATCCCGTGACGCCGTCGACCGCCAGCATGTAAAGCTGACGAGCGATCGCGGTTGCAACCGCGCCGGCAAGGCCGATCTGGAGATTGCCAGCCAGGGCGCTCAGCTGCTCGCCAATTGCCTGAATTGTTGCTAAAACCGTAGCGATAATGGGCAATACGAGCACGCTCACTGCGCGCCAAATGAGATCCTCTTTCGCGACCAATGGAAGCCCGGCGACTAAACCAAGTACGAACAGTACCAACGTTACATTCAGTGTGCCCAAGCTGACAAAGGCAGCAATTATGGCGAGTAAAATATATAGTGTTCGGGCAAGCCCGCTAATTTTCGTCAACATTATTGCATTTTCTCCTTTTTTCCTTAAGTCGAGTCTTCCTTATATCGGGAACAATACACCTTTATCTCTGATTCGCAACAGATTTTCTGCGAATTATAACTTGAGCCTTTGCCAAGTTTAGAAAAACTCTGCCCACGTTCTTGCCCTAATGAACTCTAGAATGACCATTTTTACGGCCGTAAATACACCCAATTGCAACCATTTGTGCAGGCAAAGTGTTGCAACTCCTTTCGACCAATTCACGACACAAGATCTAGGTGCAGTTTCTCTCGAACTTTCTCGGCTAATGATGATGTGGGAAGGGGTCCTAAATACCGAAATTGAATTTACGGGTGCGGAAGAAAATTTGTCAGTAACTGATACCAGGAACATTGTTCACATAGTTGAGGAATCCTTCTCTAATGCGTTGCGCCATGGTTTAGCTACCGGGGCCACAATTTTCCTAAACTCAAAAGCTACCGAAATCTCACTTATGGTCGTAGATAACGGGATTGGGCCTCGGCCTGGAGATCCTGGTTTAGGGTCATCGCTATTCAATTCAATCGCGGGA
>JBEEND010000008.1:0-54583 GCA_041192345.1 Actinomycetota bacterium | reverse complement strand
CGAACTGACCACCGCTCGCTAGAGGGTTTTGTTTACGCCATCACGCCGTTTAACTTCACAGCGATTGCAGGAAACTTACCGACTGCCCCGGCGCTCATGGGTAACACTGTGGTGTGGAAGCCATCGCCAACCCAACAAGTTGCTGCTTCTCTGACTATGGATTTGTTAATGGCTGCTGGCTTGCCACCTGGTGTAATAAACATGGTCACTGGCGATGGCATCGCAGTTTCAGATGTTGCCCTTGCTGATCCTGATCTTGCCGGTATTCACTTCACTGGATCTACTCCAGTGTTTCAACATCTCTGGAAAACAGTTGGCAACAATATTGAAAACTACAAGACGTACCCGCGCCTAGTTGGCGAAACCGGTGGCAAGGACTTTATTTTTGCTCATCCATCAGCCGAACATCGAACACTTATTACTGCGATGATTCGTGGCTCTTTTGAATTCCAAGGTCAAAAATGTTCTGCTGCCTCTCGGGCTTATGTGCCGCGCAGCATTTGGAATGCAATCAAGGACGAGTTCTTGGCTGAAGTTGAAGGCATCAAGCAAGGACATGCATCTGACTTTAGTAATTTCATGACGGCAGTTATCGACGAAAAAGCATTCAAGCGAGTTTCAGGTGCAATCGATCGCGCACATTTAGATAAGACAATCGAAGTTGCTGCTGGTGGAAAGTATGACGGCAGCCAAGGCTGGTTCATTCGTCCAACTGTGCTCATTGGAACTGACCCGACTGCGGAATTCTTTACCGACGAATACTTTGGTCCAGTTCTTGCAATCTACGTATACGAGGACAACACTTGGCGAGAAACTTTGGCTCAAATGGAAAGTGTGGCAAAGTACGCGCTAACGGGGGCAATAATTGCCCAGGATCGCGACGCGATAACTGAAATGTCGCAGACGCTTCGCTTTGCAGCCGGCAATTTCTATATCAACGACAAACCGACTGGCGCAGTTGTTGGTCAGCAACCATTTGGTGGTGGCCGAGCATCCGGAACTAATGACAAAGCTGGCGCCGCCATTAACTTGATGCGCTGGACAAGCGATCGCAGTATCAAGGAAACCATGGTGCCAGCCCAGAATTATCGTTACCCATTTATGGGATAGCAAGCAGGGATGCGCTAATGACTGCCGTACTAATTACTGATGGTGATTGTGAGTTTTGTCAGCGCACTGCTGGAAAGTTAAAAAATATAGTCTCCAGTGGCTGGACTAACGTTCCAAGTAATGAGCTGACAGAAACTTTCGGACTTACGCCAGCGCAGTTAGCTAAATCTGTCTGGCTTATCGAGTTTGTTGGAGACCAGACCACTAAATACAGTGGCGCGAAAGCGGTCGGGAAAGTGCTGCGGATGCGCAAGGGTTTCTGGTCATTGATCGGTTGGCTGCCATTTATCCCACCAATATCCTGGATCGCAGCGGGTTTATATCGACTGGTTGCGAAAAACCGAAAATTCTTTAGCCGATTTATTTAGGTTCTAATTTTGCAAGTGCTCTCCTAAGTAAGAGTAATAACTGCTCAGCAACTTAGGAATTCATCCTGAGCCAATTTGAGCAAGCGAAGGTAGCCTTAAATTCTTATGAATCAAGCACTGTCACTAAATGCACCTATTTTGGAAATCATCGAGAAGAATTTTGCTGGCCTCTACTCGGGCGAACTTGGACTTAGTTCCATCAAGGGTGGTCAGACTGCGGCCAATGCGGCACTTGCACTACTAGATATCACAGGCTACGCAGCTCGGCGTTCGGAAGTTTTACCTAAATCCAAACGCGGGGCAACCGTACTTTCTCCTTACATCAGGCACAACATGCTAACCCTTAACCAGGTCTATCAAGCTGTGAAGTCGGCGCCATACAAAGATCGTGAAAAATTTCGAGATGAGCTTTATTGGCAAGAATATGCACGACATCTTTATGCTCGAATCGGAACGAGGTTGTTTGAAAATTTACGCTTCGAGGCCAATACCAATTCGCAGGGCAATGGTTGGAATCGTGAAATGAGTTGTGTCGATGAAGTAGTTTCCGAATTGGAAACAGATGGCTGGCTGGTTAACCAGACTAGGATGTGGCTTTCTTCGCATTGGACGGTTCGAAACAATATCAGTTGGCAGCTTGGCCAAGAGCGAATGTACCAGGAGTTAATTGATGGCTCGCGAGCTGCAAACTTACTTGGTTGGCAGTGGACGGTTGGAGCTGGGACCGGCAAGCCTTATGGATTTGCTCGCTGGCAAGTTGAAAAGCGCGCACCAGGACTGTGCCAGGGATGCGCACTGCAAAATGCTTGCCCAATACAAGACTTTCCAGAAGAAGTGGATTTAAACCGTCTCGAAGTTGATTCGATTCTGGAATTTGATTCCAATCCGGAAAAGACCTCCGGACCAAACTCAGTTATAAAAGTTGGCAATCCTGATTATGTTCTCTTGACGATTGACTCGTTAGGTGATGACGATCCTGCACTCACAGCGCACCCGGAGCTTCCAGCGGTCTTTGTTTTCAATGTCAGCGCTTTACATAAACTGCAGTTGAGTTCAAGGCGAATTGGTTTTTATCTAGAGACTCTCCAAGACTTGGCACAACGACGTAGTTTGCAGGTTTATCTTGGCAGCCCATATGAATTTGCCCAGAAGAATCAGGTTGCAACCACATTCGCGCCCGTTCCATCATTCAAGAAATTCAATTCACTTGCTGAAATTCACCCTTACCCGTGGCTGCAGAAGCCACATTCAGGTTCAATTAAAAGCTTCTCATCGTGGCGAAAATTCAAATAGGAAAAGTCTCAGCACCCACACCTTTTGATCCGTAGTTTGAAAGCCCTCCGATTCCTTGGATAAGGACATCACGAATTCCAGGTTGATGAATTGCTGAAGAAACTACTTTATAAATTTAACCGAATAATTTATTGACCTCGCTGAGAGGTAGACACCGCTAGCTGCCCTGTTAACCCACACAGTACAAGTTGTTATTTTACTGGCTCTAAGAACTCCAGTAATGCTGCCAATTGAGCATCCTTGACCGCTTACTCCGAAACTATAACTTCCAGTTCCACTTCCACCAGATTTTGCGATCGTGTAGTTTGTACCAACCTTATATGAACTTGGATAAGGCGCTGGAAATGTAGCTATAACTGCTGAAGTTTGTGCAATGAGAACAAATTTGAAATCCACAGGCGATGAAGTGCGGCTGTTGTAAATCTCATCACCTGACTTTGTAACAGTCACGGTACATGTTGTAGCGGTTGTCACACTGAGAGTTGTACCTGCCAATGAACAATTTGCGCCAGTCGCAGTTACCAATTCAGAACCACTTCCGGTGCCACCTGAATAAGTTATCAAAACTGGCGAATTTGCTGGCAACCCAATAATGGCTGAATTCGTGATCACCAGCGGAGCCTGCGCTAATTTCGATGATGGAAGGCACAAATTAATCAATGCGCCCACATCCAGTCGACCTCCAGTCAAAACTTTCCCAGCTAGGCTCGCCGTTGGTTGAACTGAACTAGATAGCTTGCTCCTAATTGCACCAGCTGTCAAAGCACTATTTACGGATGCGCAAAGTGCGATTGCACCGGCCACGTGGGGACTGGCCATCGAAGTTCCACTGTAGGAAGCATAGAAGTTGTTTGGAACCGTCGACCAAATGCCAGAACCTGGAGCACCTATGTCAACCGTACTCGCACCATAATTCGAAAAAGGCGATAGTGCGCCAGTTGAGGTTGTTGAAGCCACTGCAACTACACAATCAAAGGCTGCGACGTTTGTACAAACGTAACCTGAAGGATAACTTGCTTTTAAGTCATTGTTATCTGCACTGTTTCCAGCGGCAACCACAAAAAACATTCCTCTATTACCAGCAAGATTTATTGCATCCAACAAACTCTGGGAGAAGCCGCCGCCGCCCCAGGAATTATTTATTGCAACTATATTTGTGCCTCTTGATTTGAGGTCTACCAGGTAGTTAACTGCAGAAATTGCTCCCGAAGTATACCCTCCATTGGTGTCGAGGAATTTTGCTGAAACAATTTTTACGTTCCAATTAACGCCAGCAACGCCCAGGCCGTTATTTCCAACTGCACCTATGGTTCCTGCCACGTGAGTTCCATGGGAATCCTCAGTTCCATCGGTACCACCGTCATAGACACTTGCATCATTATTGAAAAAATCCCAACCATTTACATCATCAATTTTTCCATTCAGGTCGTTATCTACTCCATCACCAGCAATTTCGCCTGGGTTTACCCAAATGTTTGCAAGTAAATCAGGATGAGTTACTTGAATTCCTTCATCAATCACTCCAACAACCACCGATGAGTTTCCGGTGTAACCCGCAGCCCATGCAGCTACAGCATTACTTCCGAATGCGTTTGCTGGAGATGAAGGTGATGGTCCATACATTCCCCAGAGAGCACTATTTGAGTAGTAAGGGTCATTCGGCACAACCGTTTTTTGTAAAATATAATCGGGTTCGGCATATAAGACGTTTGGATCAGATTTCAACTTCGAAATAGCACTTTCAACGGAAAGGCCTTTTCCAATTTGCAGCAACTCGATTTTCTTTTGACCAGCTGACATCAAGTCTTTCGATTTGGATCCATTTATTAATTTCTCAGCATTGCGCTTACTTGCTTCTGAAGTGTCCTGACGATACGCAACAATTACCTGATTTGAAGCGTGAGGTTCTTTAATCTTTTCTTCCGCTCCTGCGGGTGTCTGCAAAATAGTAACGGCAAAGACGGCAGCCACGAACGTCGAAAATGATTTAATTCTCACGGGTATTGCTCACTTTTCTGTCAGGTATTATTTTGGCTGCTTTTTTGCATCACCTAAGGATAGCAAAATCTTAAAAACTCATCAACCGCGCCCTCCTCTAGAGGTGAGTGCACCAAATGTCCGATTTCAATTTGAACTTTTAAACACATTAATTCGCTGAATTTAATGGTAATCGCCTGGCGCACTCGGAGGGATTCCAAAAATCACCTCAAAATAAACGTTGTACAGATAGAGGTAGCTACCGAACCAAAAGAGTCTTAGTCGTATGCATTTCTTTTACATCAAAGTCAGTGCTGCGTTTAAAGCGACAAGCCGATAAGTCGCGGTTCAGGTTTAAGTTCGATGGCAAACTTTTCATAAACGCCATTACGAAGGTGTTGGGCTAATTCCAAAATGTCCACACTTGTTGCATTGCCTCGGTTGGAAATCGCCAAAGTGTGCTTTCCAGATAATGCAGCGCGACCATTTAAAGTAAAGCCTTTGCCAAATCCTGCTTGCTCAATTAGCCAGGCGGCACTTACTTTTACTGAGCCACTTGGTTCTGTCCAATTTGGGGCGCCCTCTGGTGCTTGGGTAACTCGAGGATTCATAAAGAACGAGCCCACACTCCAAGTGTCATGGTCGCTGGAATCGAGCACCATTCCTTTTCCGGCCCGTAGCTCTAGTACTGCGCGCTGCAGATCAATCGTAAGAACTCGATCGCCAAGATTCACATCAAGTTTTTTGGCTAACTCGTCATAACTAATGGGCGCAGACATTGTGCCAAGTGGCAACTGAAACGTGACACTAAGGATTACCCAGGTGTCCGGGTTAGCTTTGAAAATTGATGTTCGGTAACCAAATTCACAGTCTGTGGCAAACAAAATTTCTACTTCTTTAGTCTTGCGATTCCAGGCGCGAACTTGGGCAATTGTTTCGCTCACACTTTGCCCGTAAGCGCCAACGTTTTGAATTGGAGTTGCGCCAACTGTGCCCGGAATTCCGGCGAGACCCTCGATACCTGTCCAACCATTTTCTACAGCGGCGGATACAAAGTCATCCCAGTTATGTCCAGCCTCAACCGTGACCCAGGCACCAGCGCACGCAGATTCATCATTTGTAAATCCTTGGGTTTCAATCTTTATAACTTCGCCAGCAAAATCATCACTGACTAATAGGTTGCTTCCACCGCCAAGGATTAACACCTCGGGGCCGGAGGCAGAAACTGCGTCAATAAGTTGTGATTGTGTCGTGACGACAGTTAAGGACGAAGGCGTTCCGCCAACGCGTAATGTGGTCAGTTCCGCAAGGCTGCGCATCATGTTCTTATTGTGCTATTCGCACTGTAGCTTTTGCTAAACCTAGGACCTTCACGTCACCAAAGACTGCGCCAAGTTCAACTTGCACAGTTCCATCATCATTAATTTGAGCAACTTTTCCAGTGAAGCTCACAACGGAGCCCTCAGCAGTATCGGGCACAACAACTGGACGCGTCATCCGAACTGAATATTCGATAACTGCCGCAGGATCCCCAACCCAATTCGTCACAACCTGAATCGCGCGACCCATGGTTAGCATGCCGTGGGCAATTACATCAGGTAGGCCCACGGACTTAGCAAATGCTTCGTCCTGATGAATTGGATTGAGATCACCAGAGGCGTGAGCGTAAGCAACAAGGTCTGCACGAGTGAAGGTTAAATCCAAACCAGGTAGATCCATGCCAACTGAAAGGTCTGAGATTTTTAGTGTCATGCCTCTGGTCCTCGCACAACTATCTTTGACCAACCGGTAACAACCAGTTCACCACCAGAGAAAACGTCTGTTTTGAAAGTTGCAATCTCGTTTGTGCCAAGAGGTTTGATTTCTTCGACGCAGGCACTAACAGTTAGCACATCACCAACACGAATTGGACGAATGTATTCAAACTTTTGATCACTGTGTACTAGGCGCGAGTAATCAAGCTGTAAAGCTGGGTCATGGAACGCGGTGTCCATGGCATTCATCGTGACCACAATCGAAAATGTTGGTGGCGCAACAGTCCCGTCTGCGTATGCAGGGTTCGTGTCACCCAATGCCTTAACGAAAGCCGAAATCTTTTCGCTCGTCACCGAGTAAGGCGGTGACGGTGGATAGACATGACCCACCATGTCGCGGTTCATTCCCACAGTGTTCTCTTAACAACTAACAGATGTTAATTGATTAACGAGTTTCTTTGTGTGTGGTGTGCTTGTTGCAACGTGGGCAGTGCTTCTTGATCTCTAAGCGGTCAGGATCGTTACGACGATTCTTGCGCGAGATGTAGTTGCGTTCTTTGCAGTCTTCGCATGCCAAAGTGATCTTTGGACGAACATCGTTACGTGCCATGTTCTTGCCTTTCGTTTGAGCAGGTACACATGGTGTGCACCTGGTCTTGCTTTACGTACCGAGGGCCGGACTTGAACCGGCGACACAGCGATTATGAGCCGCTTGCTCTACCAAGCTGAGCTACCCCGGCTTAAAACCGTGCGTAAACACGGCATTCGAGCCCCCTGTCAGAATCGAACTGACGACCTCTTCCTTACCAAGGAAGTGCGCTACCACTGTGCCAAGGGGGCCAGTCTTTTTCTTACAGACACACATTTCTGCGCCCCGCTAGCGTACCGAATACCTGCCATTACAGGGAAATTGGGCAAAACTGGTGGCTTCGTGGGATTAGCTGCCAATCCTTGGCGTGGCCATTTTCCGTATGGATACTACGATTGAAAAAACCTTTGGGAATTGGGAGAAAATTCATGGCAACAACAGGTGAAAATTTGAGCGTTAGCGCCCAGGCGCAAGATGACCAATTAGGCATCTTGCAGCGCCGGCGAATTGAAGCAAACATAATTGATCCGATTTACCAGATAATGGTCCGCGAGCTAGGGCAAGAAAAAGCTGCTGACATTATTCGGGAAGCTATCACTGAAGATGCCCAAAAAGCTGGGGCTCGATTTGCCGCATCTGAACCAAATGGCGCAAATCTCCTAACCTTTATTGCCATCCAAGATTTATGGAAAAAAGACGATGCTTTAGTCACAACAGTGATCGAAGAATCTGAAGAGGTTTACACCTACGAAGTAACGCGTTGTGCTTATGCCGAGATGTACCAAGAAATGGGTCTTGCTGAAATTGGAAATCTACTTTCTTGCACCAGAGATTTCGAATTCATAGTTGGGTATGACCCAAGTATTGAAATTACCCGCACCAAAACCATCATGGGTGGCGATTCGCATTGCGATTTCCACTATGTTCGCAAGTCGTAGGCATGACCACTCCCCAAATTGATTCTGCTCGACTTTGGAAATCTCTAACTGAAATTTCGGTGTTTGGCGCAACTCCAGCAGGCGGACTCCATCGACTAGCCGCGTCAAAGGAAGATGGGCAGGCTCGCGACTACGTAGTAGCGGCAGCGAAAGAAATTGGCTGCACAGTTCGTATCGATGCACTTGGTAACACTTTTATGCGTCGGGCTGGCACCGATGCGACTACAAAAACGATTTTGGTTGGATCACATTTAGATTCCCAGCCACTTGGCGGAAAGTATGACGGAATCTATGGTGTGATGGCGGGCTTGGAATTGCTTCGGGTGCTACACGAATCTAAAACTGAAACGAAGCATGCAATTGAGGTTGCAGTTTGGACCAATGAAGAAGGCGCTCGCTTCGCACCAGCCATGATGGGCGCTGCGTACTTCGCTGGAAAATTCACTGCGGATGAATTGTTGGTCCGAAAAGATGTTGACGGAGTTCAGCTAGGGAACTCACTAATCAAAATTGGATATGCGGGAACCGACATAGTTTCCCCAGTTGAGCACAAGGCTTACTTCGAGATACATATCGAACAAGGACCAATTCTTCAAGATGAGAACCTGCAGATTGGTGTGGTTACTTTGGTGCAAGGTATGCGCTGGTTCCGGATTGGAATTTCTGGTCAGTCAGGTCACACTGGAACTTACCCAATGGAGACTCGTCGAGACGCCCTAGTTGCAGCCTCGCATTTGATCAAGGCAGTGCAACAAATCGGTTTGGATCAACCTTTGACAGGGCGCGCAACTGTGGGACACATTATTGTCACTCCGAACTCCCCCAACGTGATCCCAGGTCACGTGGAATTAATGGTTGAATTCCGAAATCCGCAAGTTGCTGTGCTTGATGTCATGACAGCTTCGCTTAACCAGGCTTTGAAAGATACTGCAGATAAGTGCGGGGTCGAAGTTGTTAGCAAGCAGGAACTTGATTCGGCAACCATAGACTTCACTTCCGAACTAATTGACCTAGTTGAGCAGGCCGCATCAGCTTGTGGCAAAACATCCAAGCGCATGATTTCTGGCGCTGGCCATGATGCCTGTCAGCTTTCCGCTGTAATGCCTACCACGATGATTTTCATTCCTTGCGACAAGGGAATTAGTCACGCCGAAAACGAGGCGATCACCCAAGACTGGGCTGCCGATGGCGCGCAAGTTTTGGTTGAAACTGTTCTGGCGTTTGATTCGAAATACGCCAGAACATGAAGAAGGCGCTAAATCCCGTCGGATCCAGCGCCTTCTAGTGGCAGATAGTGGGTTCGAACCACTGTAGCTTGCGCGACGGATTTACAGTCCGCTCCCATTGGCCGCTCGGGCAATCTGCCGTGCCGCCCAAAGGCAACTCAGTAAGGATACCGACCGAATGGGCATAATTGCCAATCGGCAATTGGCTAAAAGGAGTCCATAATGTGTCGATTACCGCGATCAAAGGTTAGGTAGTTCCAAGTCCAGTCAGCCATAGTTCCGATCTTGTTGCGACCGCCAAGAATATAAAACAAATGCAGCCATAACCACGCTAGCCAGGCAATAGCGCCAGAGATTCTAATTCCTTTAACTTCCACAATTGCTTTATGTCGTCCGATAGTTGCCATCGAACCTTTGTCTTTGTACGAGAAGTTACTTAGTTCATTTCCAGAACTTAAAGCTTGGATTTGCTTGGCTAAGAATCGGCCTTGTTGCATCGCAACTGGCGCAACCATTGGCAATAAATTTCCGTCCTTGCCGGCAACACCGGCGATATCGCCAAGTGCCCAGATATTTTCATAACCCGTTACTTGCAGAGTTGAAGTCACGTCAATGCGCCCGCGTGTTATTGGCATATGTAATGCATCCATTGCCGGTACGCCCTTTACACCCGCGGCCCAGACTGTTGTGTTTGCAGAAATCACATCCCCATCGGTGGTAATAATCGAATCAGGGAGTACTTCCTTAACTGCGGTGTTAGTGCGCACGATGACGCCTAACTTTTCTAAATCTTCTTGGGTTTTGCGTGACAGTGATTCCGAAAATGAAGGAACTAGATGTGGTCCAGCTTCGATAATTGAAACTTGAATTCGATTCGCAGCTGGTTTGTAATCAGAACTCAATGGGCCGCGCACAAGTTCAGCAAACGCGCCAGCCATTTCAACACCAGTTGGTCCGCCGCCGACAATTGCAATGTCATGTGTTTCGGTGTTGTCTTCTCGGCACATAACTTCGTATGCCCGCATAACTTCCGACCTGATAGTTAATGCCTCAGAAACAGTTTTCATACCACGAGCGTTCTGCGCAACACCAGGGATACCAAAGTCTGCTGTGGTTGAACCCATTGCGATCACTAAGTGGTCGTACTTAACAATGTGACCATCAGTTAGGGTTAACTCATTTTTTGCCGGGTCAAGTTTTTCTGGGGTTCCCATCCGAAACGCAACATTAGTTTTACGAAGTGCGCCCCGAATTGGATAAGCCACGTGATCAGCAGCTAGTCCAGCGGTGGAAACTTGATACAAAAGCGGCAAGAAAGTTTGAAAGTTATGGCGATCAATTAATGTCACATCAGCGAACTTTGTCATGGCTCGCGCTGCAGTGAGTCCGCCAAAACCGGCGCCAAGTATGACTACTTTAGGCAATGCCATGACGACCCCAATTCGTTATTGGCTAAAGATAAAGACTGGTCCCCAAATCCAGGTCTTGGCACCGAGCTCATTAACGTTTGCCCAAAACCGCCATCAGCAACTATGTCCGCGCCAGTGATATAGCGCGCACGATCACTAGCTAAAAACGTGACCACATCGGCAATGTCTTCGGGTCTTGCTACCCGGCCGATTGGCACAGCAGCGTCGCGTCGCTGAGCCACATCGCCAACTTGGTAATACGCCTCGGTCATTGGGGTGCGCACCAAACCTGGGCTCACAGTATTGCTGCGTACGCCTTTTGGGCCCAGCTCGTAAGCCAATTGCTTGGACATAATCACAACACCAGCTTTGCTCACACTGTAAGCGCCACTTGAGCCCTGGGGGTTAGTGCTCGAAATAGATGCAACGTGAACCATCGCGCCATGACCAGAAGCGATTAAGTGTGGAGTGAAAGCCCGAGCCACCAAAAAGTAGCCAGTTAAATTCACTTTTAGTAAGTCATTCCACTGCGAAGTTTCTAGATCGGCAAGCGCGCCTGGTCGAATTAGTCCAGCAGCGTTGACCAAAATATCACATTGCTTGATGTTTGCTGCGACTTCGCTAATTCCGGCTTCATCGGTGACATCACAAACAGCGCCAGTTGCCTTAAAGCCTGCTTGTGATATTTCCGAAACCGTTGCATCAACAAGTTCTTGGGAGCGATCCAAAATTACGCAGCGCACACCATTGGCACTTAGTTCAATTGCAACGGCTTTGCCGATTCCGCTGCCCGCTCCAGTAATTACTGCAGTTCGTCCAACGAGACCAAGCCATTCACTCATGAGGAAATTGTTTCCTTTTGTACTTCCGACATAATGCTTAGCGCAGTCTTGGTATGTTCAACTTGCTCGAGCCAAATTGGCCGCAAGATATCAATGCGCCATTCTTTCTCTTGCAATTTTTCAAGTGGGCCAGCTATGGCTCGGAATCCCCCAGCTTGCTCATGGAGTCGAACCATTTCAAGGGCCAGCTTTGCTTGAATCGAATAAATCGGTGGTTGTGGTCCACGGGCACCGATCATGCCGATCAAATAAAACTTTTCCAAACCAATTGGTACCACTGCTGCTCCCACTCTTAACGGGACACCTTCTTGTCTTTCAATGTATTCCTCAGACAAAAATGGAAGGGACGCATGGAAACCAGTGGCATACAAAATCGTGTCGTATTCCTTGGCCGTCCCATCGCTGAAATGAACGGTCTTGCCATCGAATCTTTCGATACCTGGCTTTACAGTGATGCGGCCATGATGAATCCAATAGAGCAAAAGCTGATTCACAACTGGTGGGCCATCAGCCAAAGTTTTATGATCTGGCGCTGGCATACCTGGATAGTTTTCATGGGTGCCAACTGATAGTCGAATCATTAAGCGCGCAATTAAATCTTGTTCTTCAAATGTGAATTCCTGCATCCAGCCAAGTTCAGCTCGAGGAACCCCAAAGAAAGTTTTTGGTTGGAAGAAATGTCCGCGGCGAATCACAATATCGGTTTCGAAATGATTTTGCGCCGCGTCAACTGCTAGGTCGCATCCTGAGTTACCAGATCCAATAACTAAGACACGGGTTCCGTCTATATCTTTGGTGCTGACATAACTGCCCGAATGAATAGTTTTGCCAGTAAATTCACCCGGGAATTCTGGTCGCTTCTCATCCCATAAGTGCCCGTTACCTACGAAAACTCCGTCATAAGAATTTGTCTGACCATCACTAGTGGTTACGCTCCAGCCCGCTGATCCAGTTGGTCCATCGGTTGGTAGCGGCGTAACTTTTTCAACGGATACTCCGAAGGTGACGTGCTTTTTTAAATCAAACTCTTCGGCAAAGTCTTCGAAGTATTTCAGCATCAATTTGCGACTTGGGAAAATCGGCCAATCTTCTGGCATTGGATGGCCTTCATAGCCCGTAACTTTGCTGGAAGTAATCAAGTGCAATGCTTCATAGTCGGTGTTCCAGTGACCGCCAACATCTTGAGTGCGCTCAAAGCAATCAAACTCAAGACCAGCATCCAGCAGAGTCTTCATAGAGGCAAGGCCTGCTGGGCCAGCGCCGATCACACAGTATTTACTCATCGCATTACATCCCCACCGGAAATCACAATAGTTTCTCCATCTACAAATCCTGCTTTCGTTGGATCCGAAAGCAACCAAACCCATTCCGCTATTTCAACTGGTTGCGCTACCCGACCAATCGGAATTGACTTCGCTGCTTCTTCCATCCGTCCAGTCGCCGCATTTCCTGGAGTGGCAACCCAACCTGGCGCAATTCCATTAACCCGAATTCCTTTGGGAGCCAATTCCAAAGCCAGAGACTTGGTGATCATGATGACAGCTGATTTTGAGGCGCCGTATAACAACTGTCCAGGCGATACCGTAAACCCGTCAACCGAGGCAAAGTTAACTACGGCCGCATCGGACTTCATATAAGGAACGCAAGCTGCGGTGACATTTAACACGCCAAGAACATTTACCTCAAAAATAAATTTGAAATTTTCCGCCGTAAAAGTTTCCAGAGTTGTTGGCGGAAATACTCCTGCAATGTTTGCAACACAATCAATTTGTCCGCCAGCAGCGGCCACTGCAGGTGCTAACGCTGTTTCCAAATTATTGCGATCGCGGACATCTGCAGTAACCCACTGTAAATTAGCGGATTCAATTCCAGGATTAGCAGCGATATCAATAGCGATAACTTGCCATTCGCGGCTTAGGTATAACTCGGCAGTTGCTCGGCCCATTCCGCTACCAGCACCAGTAATAACAGCGGTACCCAAATGGAACTCCTAGACTCGCCAGCAACTTGAAATTTGCAGGAAACCCAAAATCTCCATAGGAAAACATTACGTCAAAATCAGCCAGTTCGAGACAGGTACTTAATTTTCACTCCAGACTTAACTTCGCTGGCCAGGCTCGGTAAAGTTGAATTGCAGAACCAAACTAAGCGAGGTAACCCATGGCCGATTCAAGTATGGACATAGTAAGCAAAGTCGACCGCCAAGAAGCAGACAATGCGCTTGGCCAGGCCGCTAAAGAATTGGCGACTCGATTCGACTTCAAAGGCACCGAAACTTCCATTGAATGGAAAGGCGAAATGGGTGTTGAAATTTCCTCGAGTACAGAGGACCGCGCCAAGGCTGCGCTGGAAGTTTTCCGAGAGAAGTTAATTAAGCGTGGCGTAAGCCTGAAATCATTTACTGCTGGAGACCCACGTTTATCTGGTAAAGATTACAAAATCAATGGTGAGTTTAAAGCTGGCATTAGCCAAGAGCAGGCCAAGAAAATCGGAAAAATCATTCGCGACGAGGGTCCAAAGACTGTAAAGACTCAAGTTCAAGGTGAAGAGCTTCGAGTAACTAGTAAAAGCCGTGATGACCTGCAGGCAGTTCAGAAACTATTGAGCGAATCTGAACTGGATTTCGCAGTTCAATACACCAACTACCGCTAACTACTTCTTTCTGCGACCACTCGGGGGTTCATTAAGTTGGGGCGCTGGTGATCCATCATCGCGCCTGGCACTTGGGAGCGACGCTGCCAATTCATCCAAACCGTAAATAAGCTCTGGCCTAGATTTTCCCGCAGGCATTTCTGACTCCGACCAGAACAAAGCATCAAAGGGACAAACATCAATACAAATTCCACACCACATGCACTGACCAAAATCGATAGTAAAAGAATCTAAAACATTTTTAGTAGATTCTCGTCGAGAATTACTGTAAGTCGGAGCGTCTGGGTCAGCCTCACTGTGGGCATCGATTGTGATGCACCAATCTGGACATTCGCGCACGCATAACATGCAGGAAGTGCAAGATGCCGGGTGCAAGGCAATTGTGGAATGGTTCATGATTGCCAAGATTCAAATACGCCAGGTGGTAACGAGGTTCGCCGGCGCGCGCTAACTTCTGGCTCAACTGCCCCTGGCCAAGGTGTCTGCGTTCTAGTTGCAAGTGCGAAATCGCGGCGCAGTGGAAATCCATCGAATTGTGTTTCAAATGCATTTTGCGTTTTATGGCCCAAGAAAACCACACCAAACATTTGCGCAACTTCGCACTCATGAAATGTGACATTTGGATAAACCCCAATCAGGGTTTCAATGGATTGCGTTATTGCTGTTGAAACTAATATTTTTTTGGATAGATCTTCGGTTGAGACACACAGCGTGATAACAAAATTAGCTCCGTCATTGTGAGTTGCAGTTAGCCATTCACATCTCACATAGCCTGCAACTTTTAATTCCTTCGCATTAGCAACCCAATTGGCGCAAGCTACTCGAGTATTTTCCGTCATTTACTTGCCAGTTCAATCGCTTGCACAAGTGCCACTGCCAATTCTTGTGGGCTTGGCGGGCAACCCGGAACATGAATATCTACGGGCACAACTTGATCTGCTCCTGGGATCACAGAATAGGAATCCCAATAAGGTCCGCCAGTAATTGCGCACGCCCCAAAAGCAACAACGACTTTTGGTTCCAGCAATGCGTCATATGCAGATCTCACTGTTGGAATCAAAGCCTGTGTGAGTGTGCCAGCGATTACTAAAATATGTTCTGCTGCCGAAATAGAACTGGTCGACTGCGCTTGGCTCCAGGCCCCATCAACTAAATCAACGGAGCTTGCTTCCACGCCACAGCAAGCTAAGCCTGCCTGCAGAATTGAAATAGTTGAAGTTGCCACAACACGACTCTAAAGGCATTTTGCCTGATTCATAGACTGGGCATGTATATGTCAATTTAACTACGGTTAAGATATGGCTAGAGCACTTGCTGGATTACGGCGTATGACCGAATTACAACGAAGGAATCGGATTAGTAATGGATTTTGAACTAAGCGCTGAGCAAAAAGATTTTCAAAGTGTTATGCGAGATTTTGTTAACAAAGAAATAAATCCAGTTGCCATGGAAATGGAAAAATCAGGTGAATACCCAACCAAGATAGTTCAGGGGCTTAAGGACCTAGGGCTTTTTGGAATGACAATCCCCGAAGAGTACGGCGGCTTGGACCTTGATCCAGTTTCATTTGCAATTGTCTTTGAAGAATTAGCGCGCGGCTGGGTTGGTATTGCTGGTGTATTGGGAAGTCATTCCTTGGCTTGTCACTTAATTGCCAAGAATGGCACACCGGAACAAAAGCAAAAATATCTCCCAGACTTAGCCACCGGAAAGCGTCGTACTGGAATTGGTCTAACGGAACCAGATGCCGGTACGGATCTACAAGGAATTAAAACTACGGCGGTTCTTGATGGCGATCACTATGTAATCAATGGTGCAAAGACTTGGATTACAAATGCTCGGCACGCTGATCCATTGCCAGTGCTTGTAAAGACCGACCCTAAAGCTGATCCCCGTCACAAAGGTATGAGCGTAATTTTAGTTGAAGCGGGAACACCGGGATTCACCATCAGTAAGGACATTGGGAAACTTGGATACAAAGGACCTGAGTCCTGTGAAGTTTCGCTAATTAATGTTTGCGTGCCAGTTTCACAACTCGTTGGTGGCGTTGAAGGTAAAGGTATGAAGCAAGTACTAGGCGCTCTGGAATCAGGTCGAGTAAACATTGCCGCAAGATCTGTAGGTATTGCGCAAGCGGCTTTTGATGCCTCACTTAAATACAGTCGAGAGCGCGAAGCATTTGGTCAACCAATATCTGATTTCCAAGCGATTCAATTAAAGCTGGGAGAAATGGCAACGGAATTGCAAGCGGCAAGGTTGCTAACTTACTGGGCTGCTAGCGTGCAAGGTTCTGGTGCACGTTCAGATATGCACAGTGGAATGGCCAAGTACTTTGCCTCCGAAGTTGCTATCAAGGCATCACTGGAGGCAATGCGAATTCATGGTGGCTACGGTTACTCAACAGAATATGTCGTGGAACGTCTGTATCGCGATGCTCCGTTGATGGCAATTGGCGAGGGAACCAATGACATTATGAAAATGGTTATTGCTAAATCATTAATAGCTGGCAAGGAAGTTATTAATTAATTATTCTTGGCAACTTACTTATTCCAGATGCGAATACGTTGCCAGGTTCAACTCGTTTACACCTTCAACGAAAACGTGATTGCCTCATCGGTTTGATCTAGCTAATTGACGTTTAGTCGAATACCGAAGTGCATCAAAAGTAAGCAGTACAAGTGCCACCCAAGTTAGAATAAAACCTGCAAATCGTTGCGCAGGCATGGCTTCTTGTGTCAGCCAAATTCCAATAAAGAATTGAATAGTTGGTCCGATGTACTGCAACATTCCCAAAGTAGTAAATGGCAGTCTAACTACGGCAACACCAAAAGCCAGAAGTGGCAGAGCTGTGACGATACCCGAACTTGCCATTAGCAGTGTGTGATCAAGACCGTAACCGAAGAAGGTGTTACCGCCATTGAACTGCAACCACATTAAGTAGCTAATGGCTAGGGGTGTCAAGAGCATAGTTTCAATCATCAAGCTCTCAAGGGCTTCGGCATTAGCTAGTTTTTTGGCATAACCATACATTGCAAAACTAATAGATAGCGAGAGTGCCACCCACGGCACAACACCAAGTGCAAGTGTAATAACAAGCACAGCCAACGCGGCAATCGCGATTGCAGTCCACTGCAGTGAACGCAATTTTTCCTTGAATAAAAATACACCGAGACCCACATTTAATAATGGTGTTATGTAGTAGCCAAGAGAAGAATCTAAGACGTGACCATTCATGCTTGCCCAGATGAATAAACCCCAATTAAATGAAATAAGGATTGAAGCAAATAATAGAAGAGTTAATTGCCGACGATTTTTTAACACGACTTTCAGTGTGGCGATTCGCTTTTGATAAATCAGAATTGCGGCTACAACAAGTAAGCTCCACAAAACTCTGTGAGCCAAAATCTCAAGCGGTTTTGCTGGAGCCAAAAGTGGCCAATAAAGAATTACTGCGCCCCAAATTACGTAAGCAAAGTAACCATTGAGAAGTCCAATTGAATGTTCAGAGCGTTTTTCCTTTTGAAATGCAGTGCTCATGATTACTCAACACTATTGCTCATAGCGGAAGTTGACGAATTTTGCTTAAACCTTGCGGTAAGCAACGCTATCGACAAGAGAATTCATCGCTGTTTTGGCGTCGCAATCTGGAAGCGCAGTCAGGCGCTCACGTGCGCGATCAGCCCATTGCTCTAAAACCTCGCGGGCTTGATCCATTGCTGGGTGCACTCGCAGAGCAGCCAGTGCTTCGGCATGCTCCGCATCATTGGGTAAAGGACGAGACAAAAGCTCCCGCAATCGCGCTGGCAGCGTTGTGTCAGCGAGCGCAAATAGCACTGGCAAAGTGCGAATACCCTCGCGCAAATCAGTTCCTGGCGTTTTACCAGAAACCTCAGATTCGATATCAAGCAAGTCATCACTTAACTGAAATGCAATTCCAATACTCTCGCCAAAATCTGCAATCTGATCGGTAAGTTCCGGTGAGACCCCACCCATCATCGCGCCGTAACGACCAGCAGCGGCAATTAATGAACCAGTCTTATCTGCCAGTACCTCAAGATGATGAACTACCGGATCCTCATCACCTTGTGGACCAACACTTTCGCGTAATTGACCAATAACTAAACGTTCAAAAGTTTCAGCTTGAACTCGAACAGCTTCTGGACCGAGATCAGCAAGCAATTTAGAGGCGCGCGCAAAAAGAAAATCACCACTAAGTATTGCAACAGTATTTCCCCAGCGACTATTAGCAGATTCGGTGCCGCGACGAATTGTTGCTTCATCCATTACGTCATCGTGATACAAAGTTGCCAGGTGTGTTAATTCCACAACAACGGCAGACGGGACTATTTTTTCCGTTTTTGGATCACCAAAATGCGAAGCAAGTAACACCAGTAGCGGGCGGAATCTCTTGCCGCCTGCCTCAACTAAATGTCGGCCTGTGATATCTGCCAATTCATAATCGCTGGCAATCTCAGCGCGAAGCCGATCCTCCACTGCGGACAGCCCAGTAAGCAACTGCTCTTCAAGATCAGCTAGTTCTTCGGGGAATAAAAGAGGCACGCCTTAATCTTTCCACTTTGCGACTAAAGTTGCGACTTGAGATTTAACGAATGAATAGACCAACGTTAATTACTAATTCCAGGACTGGCTGCGGCGCAATTCCCAGTAACAAAGTGAAGGCTGCACTAATTCCAATGGCAACTGTTGTTAAACCACTTGGAATTACTACTGCCGGACCATCTATTGGTGGCTCAGTGAAGAACATCAAAACTATAACTCGGGCATAAAAGAATGCGGCAACAGCGCTTGCCAATACGGCAATAATGACAAGTGGTGTTGCGCCACCTTCCACAGCGGCCGTGAAAATTGCAAACTTGCCGGTGAAACCACTTGTTAATGGAATGCCGGCTAACGCCAGAAGGAACAATGCAAAAGTACTCGCTATCCATGGCGACTTCTTACCAAGCCCGGCCCATTGCGACAAATGTGTTGCCTCTCCAGATGCATCACGCACTAAGCCAACAATTGCAAAAGTTCCAAGTGATGTGAACGCGTACGCAAGCAAATAAAACAATGAACTTGAAAGTCCCGCGGCGCTTGAGGCGACAACACCGAGCACTAGAAATCCAGTGTGGGCTACCGAAGAAAATGCCAGCATCCGCTTCATGTCAGTTTGGGTCACCGCAAGCAGTGAACCAATGATCATGGTTAATCCAGCAATTACCCACATCATTGGGCGCCAATCCCAGCGCATGCTACCGAAAGCGACATAAAAAACGCGAAGTAGCGCGCCGAATGCAGCGACCTTGGTAGCAGCGCTCATGAAAGCAACTAGTGGAGTTGGCGAGCCTTGATAAACATCTGGAACCCATTGGTGAAATGGCACCGCACCAACTTTAAATAACAAGCCAACTGCAATCATTGCGATGCCAGAAATTATTAAGCCATCTTGGGATGAGTTTTCCATTGCAATAGATACGACGCTGAAATTAACAGATGAGGTAGCTGCATAAATAAGTGCCGCGCCAAATAGAAAGAATGCACTAGAGAAGGAGCCCAAAATAAAATACTTTAGGGCTGCTTCTTGGCTGAGCAAACGACGACGACGAGCCATACTTGCCAACAAGTAAAGCGGCAGTGAGAAAACTTCGAGAGCTACGAACATGATCAGGAAGTCATTTGATACAGGGAATAGCAGCATGCCACCAACGCAGAATAAATAAAGCGGCCAAATTTCAGTTTGCAGCCAACCGTTAGCAGTGAACTGACGTTCGTCTTCGCTACCTGGAAGTGTTGAGGCGCGCGCTGTGAATGCGTCACCCTGTGGGTCTATCTGGCGCTCTGCAAGTAAAAGCGCGGCCGAAAAAGAGATAAGCAGAATGATTCCTTGAATCACCATGCCAGGGCCATCTATCGCAATTGCGCCAGCTGCTGCAATTTCGCGTAAACCCTTGATTTGTCCGCCACTAAATGCTGGATCTCCAGTTAGCGCAATCGTTGAATTAAATACGAGATAGGCAAAGGCCAAAACAATTGAACTAAGTACCAAAACCAGTTGGATTGGCCGACGCAAAGTTCGTGGCACTAAAGCCTCAATGAGAACCGACAGTACGCCAGAAGTAAGCAAAATAATGATAGGAGCCAAAGCTTGATAAGAAATGTTTACGTTCATTCCCCACTCCCCTCGATTGCAACTGGAGCTTGTGGGTCAGAGAAACCAACATAATCTTGAATCTGCTGCACTGCTGGATTTATGGCATTGAGTGCGATCTGCGGGAAGAATCCCAAGGCAATCAAAAGCACTAAAAGTGGGGCTACTGCCGATAATTCACGTCGGTTAATTTCCGTCACAGTTTCAGTTACCTCTTGTGGCGGGACACCTGTCATCATCCGTTGGTACATCCACAAGATGTAAACCGCAGCAAGCACAATTCCAAGGGTTGCAAAAATTGCAGCTGGTTGATTTACGGCAAAAGTTCCAGCTAAGACTAAAAATTCTGAAACGAAACTAGACATGCCAGGCAGGGCTAATGAGGAAAGACCCGACAGTAAGAATATTCCTGTCATTAAGGGAGCAACTTTTTGCACACCACCAAAATCTGCAATTCGCTTGGAACCACGGCGCGAAACTAAGTAACCCACGACTAAGAAAAGTGCGCCAGTTGAGAATCCATGATTGACCATGTAGAACGAAGCTCCACTCAATCCTTGAGAAGTGAATACAAAAATACCTAAAACTATGAAACCAAAGTGTGAAATCGAGGTGAATGCGATCAAACGCATTACGTCTGTTTGGCCAATTGCAACGAGTGCGCCATAGAAAATACTTATGACTGCGAGCACGATAATAACGGGCGCATAGAACTTGCTTGCTTCAGGGAAAATTGGCAGTAAGAAATGAAGCATTCCGAAAGTTCCAACTTTATCTAGAACTCCCACTAACAAAGTTGACGTGCCCGGAGTTGCCTCTGCTGCAGCATCTGGCAACCAAGTGTGAAACGGAACCATAGGAGCCTTAACTGCAAAGGCAAAAAAGAAACCAAGGAATAACATTTTTTGGGTACCTGGGTCAATGTTTAAGGTAGTTAGCGTTACCACATCGAAAGTTCCCGCGCCAAGTTCGCGAGCTGAAACGACGTATAGCCCAATCATTGCAGCAAGCATGAATAAGCCACCGACTAATGAATACAGCAAAAACTTCATAGCTGCATACGCTCTTTGTGGTCCGCCAAATCGCCCAATTAAGAAATAAATGGGAAATAGCATGGCCTCAAAAAATACGTAGAACAAGAACAAATCATTAGCAGCAAAGGCGCCAATGATGCATGACTCAAGGATCAAGATGAGAGAAAAATAACCTTTAGCGGTTCCTCGAGCTGCATTTTCCGCATCCCACCAACCAGCAATCATTGCTACTGGCACCAAAATGGCCGACATGACAATTAGTAATGCCGAGATGCCATTTACCCCAAGTGTCCATGAAATCCCGAACGCTGCTATCCACTCATAGGACTCTACGTATTGCAATTGCCCAGTTGAATTATCAAGGCCAAAGACCACAACTAAAGAAACTGCCAGGGTTACAAGCGAAAATCCAAGGGCAACTTGCTTTGCCAATGCTGGCTTGGAAGCCGGTAGCAAGAAGACTGCGATCGCTCCCACAAGCGGGATGAGCAGCATGATTGTTAACAGCATAATTAAAGCCTCACTAAGAGAAGAATTAGTGCAATCAAGGTAGCTCCACCAAACATAGTCAATGCATAAGATCGGACATAACCGTTTTGCAATCGGCGACTACGCGCCGACAAACCGCCAACGGCTGCTGCGATGCCACCAACAAATCCATCTATTGCTTTTGCATCAAACCAAGTTAAGGATCGAGTTAAGTACTGTCCTGGGCGCATAAACAAACTCTCATTGATTGCATCACCATAAGCATCTGCGCGCGCAGCTTTAGTTAGCAAACTGACATTTGCCGGAGCAACCACTGGAATTGGCCGACGGCCATAGCGAAGCCAAGCGTAGCCAGCACCACCGAGAATCACTGCGAGCGTTATTGGAATTAGTACTGCATTTGAAACTGAGTTTTGGGGATACGCAAATCCGGTAACCGGCTCCAGCCAATGTTCGATGTCACCTATAAATAGCATTGCCATGCCACCAAATGCTGAACCTAGAGCTAGCACAATCATCGGAATTGTCATCACAGCTGGTGATTCATGTGGCTTCACATCTTGCTCCCACCGAGCTTCCCCAAAGAATGTCATCGCCATCATTCGAGTCATGTAAAAAGCAGTTACGCCCGCGCCAAGCAGAGTTGCAAGTCCAATGAACAAATTTTGCCCAAATGCGGCGTGAATAATTTCGTCCTTAGACCAGAATCCCGCGAACGGCGGAACTCCGATTATTGCCAAGAATCCCAGACCAAATGTGGCGTAAGTTACTTTCATCATGGTTCGAAGTGCGCCGTAGTGCCGCATGTTTACATCGTCATGCATGCCGTGCATGACCGATCCAGCTCCCAAGAATAATCCCGCTTTAAACATGCCGTGAGTAAGTAAGTGAAAAATTGCAAATACATAACCGACTGGTCCAAGGCCTGCCGCCAAAATCATGTAACCAATTTGACTCATAGTGGAACCGGCCAGTCCCTTTTTAATGTCATCTTTAGCGGTACCAATAAACGCACCAAGCAAAAGTGTGATGGCACCAACGATAACAACGGCAGTTCGAGCGGTTTCTGACAGGTCAAATATTGCATGGGCTCGCACGATTAGATAAACGCCAGCGGTGACCATAGTTGCCGCGTGAATCAACGCTGATACTGGTGTCGGGCCTTCCATTGCATCAAGTAACCAAGATTGCAGTGGGAACTGCGCACTCTTGCCGCAAGCAGCAAGTAACAGTGCTAACCCGATCCAAGTAACTGTTGATGGTGCGGCAAGGCCTGCGCCAGCGGCTACCCCTTCAAAGCTTAAGGTTCCAAAAGTGACAAACATCAACAGAATTGCAAGCGCCAGACCCACGTCTCCAACTCGATTAACAATGAATGCTTTCTTACCGGCAGCTGCAGCAGATGGCTTCTGTTGATAAAAACTAATAAGCAGATAAGAAGCCAGGCCCACACTTTCCCAGCCAAGGTAAAGCAAGAAATAATTGTCGGCTAGGACTAAAAGCAGCATAGACGCGATGAAAAAATTTAGGTACCCAAAGAATTGGCGGCGATTTGGTTCGTGCTCCATGTAGCCAATTGAGTAGATATGAATCAGAGTTCCAACGCCAGTAATTAGTAGTACGAAAACTATGGCTAGTTGATCTAAATAAAATCCAAAAGGGATTTGAAATGCGCCAACCGCTATCCAATCAAATAAGAATTGGCCAATTTCTCGCTCTTCTTCTGGCTTACCAACCATCTGTACGAAAAGCATCGCTGCAATAAAAAATGATGAAGCTGACATGGCAACAGCCAGTAAGTGACCCCAAGTATTTGTGCGACGACCACCAAGCAGAAGTACTACGGCGCCAAATAAGGGCAGTCCAATAAGTGCGGCAATCATTTCAAGTTCCTCTAGTACTTCATCAGACTTGCTTCATCGATCGAGGCTGATCGACGGGTACGGAAAATTGTCACAATAATTGCTAGCCCAACAACTACCTCAGCAGCTGCGACCACCATTACGAAGAAAGCAGCAACTAGTCCATCAAGGGTGCCGGTGTTGCGAGCAGCTGCAACGAACGCCAAATTGGCTGCGTTTAACATCAACTCCACACTCAAAAATACGATGATTGCATTGCGTCTTACTAATACCCCGTAGGCACCGATTGTGAACAAGACGGCAGCAAGGACTAAGTAATTATTTGGGTTCACTTACCTTCCTCCGTAATACTTCGGGCGCCATCAACTTGGCCTTTAATTCCAAATGTTCCCGGCAGCGAAGTTGTGGAGATCGAACCATCAGGTAACAAAGCTGGGGTATCAACGGCATTAGTACTGGCGAGCACACCAGGTGCTGGAAGTGGAGTTACATGCGTGCCGAGAGTGCGCTCGCGTTGCATTTGATCCTGAGTTTTACGCGGCGCCCAACGCTCATTGTGTGCCAACAAAATAGAGCCAACAGCAGCTGTAATAAGTAGGGCTGAAAGCGCCTCAAATGCAAACACATAATCCCGAAAAATTAAACTGGCGATCGCCTGGATGTGTCCTCGAGAGTTCGCGTTCGCAGCAGCCAAGCCTGCAGATGGTGATGCCAAAGAACTCGTGATCGCGCTGACTAACATGGCGCCAAAAGTTAAGCCAAAAAGTGAGGCCAATAAGCGCTGGCCTTTGATGGTTTCAATCAGAGAGTCAGATGAATCCACGCCAACCATCATCAGAACGAAAAGGAACATCATCATGATTGCCCCGGTGTAGACAATGATTTGGATTGTTCCCAGGAACGGTGCTTCTAAGGAAAAATAAAGGACCGCAATATTGATCATTGCAAAAGCTACCCAAAGCGCGCTATGTACAGCCTTGCGCGAAATTACCATTCCGACTGCGCCAACTACTGCGAAAGTTCCCGAGACTCCAAATACTAAACTCTCACCGGTCATTGCTCACCAACCGTTACGGTCTTTGTCGCAGTAGAACTGGCTTTAATTTTTCCTTCGTAATAATCAATTGCGGTAGTACCGGGCGCCATATCATGTGGCGGTAGTTCCATGCCCGCTAGCAATGGTGCTAACAGATCTTCCTTGGTGAAAATTAGTTTTTCGCGACTATCATCCGCTAGTTCATATTCGTTCGTCATTGTGAGTGCGCGAGTGGGGCATGCTTCAATGCACAGTCCACATAAAATACAGCGCAGATAGTTAATCTGATAAGTAACGCCATATCTCTCACCTGGCGAAAATCGTTGTTCGTCAGTGTTGTCCGCGCCCTCTACGTAAATGGCATCAGCTGGACATGCCCAAGCACATAGTTCGCAGCCAATACATTTCTCAAGACCATCCGGATGACGATTCAGTTGATGGCGACCATGAAAGCGCGGCTTTGGTGGATACTTTTCCCGCTCTTCTGGGTACTGCTCAGTGGTGACTCGCTTAAACATGGATAGGAAAGTTACTCCGAAACCACGGATTACTTGTGGAACTTTAGGCATTTAGTTGTCCTCTGTAGCTTCCATGTTGATTCCAACTTTAGCCGCAGGACTCTTGACCGCTAAGACTGAGTGGCGCGATGGTTGCGCAACTTGTCCAGGCATTGGTGGGACTGGGAAACCCGCTGCGAATGGATCGAATTCTTGCGTCGCCGCGATTGCTAGGCGGTCAGTTTCGAGTTCATCTGACTTTTTGCGGCGTAAATCTAGCGCGTAGGAGATCATGACAACCAATATCAGCACTGCGCTAGCTGCAAAGAGTAAGTTTCTTGCCTCCACTCCACCAGTGCTTCGAAGGTAACGAGCAATCGCAACAATCAAAATCCAAACAATCGAAACTGGGATTAGAACTTTCCAGCCAAACTTCATGAACTGGTCGTAGCGAAGTCGTGGCAGAGTTCCACGTAACCATATGAATACAAATATGAAGGCAAAGACTTTTCCAAAGAACCAAATCATTGGCCACCAACCGACGTTGGCTTGATCCCACAATGAAATTGGCCACGGTGCTCGCCAGCCCCCAAGGAATAACGTGGTAGCAAGTGCGGAAACTGTCACCATGTTGATGTACTCAGCAAGGAAGAATAGCGCGAACTTTAGTGATGAGTATTCAGTGTGGAAGCCAGCAACAAGCTCGCCTTCAGCTTCGGGTAAATCAAATGGCGCACGGTTAGTTTCGCCAACCATGGCAGTTGTGTAAATAACGAATGAGGGCAGAAGCAACACGATGTACCACATGGGTTCTTGCGCAGCAACAATCTGTGAAGTCGACATCGATTGGGCGTATAAGAAAACCGCTACAAACGAAAGTCCCATTGCGATTTCATAACTAATCATTTGAGCTGAAGAGCGCAAGCCACCAAGCAGCGGATAAATTGAGCCCGAAGACCAACCTGCAAGCACAATTCCGTAAATACCTACGGATGCCACAGCCAGAACATATAAAACCGAAACTGGAAAATCCGTTAATTGCAGTGGCGTTACATGCCCAAGGATTGAAACTTCCGGACCGAATGGGATAACTGCAAAAGTAAGGAACGCCGCAGTTACTGCAATCACTGGCGCAATTGCGTAAACCGCGAAGTGAACACCTTTAGGAATAATCTCTTCTTTAAGTGCGAGCTTGACGCCATCCATAAGTGACTGAAGTAAGCCAAATGGGCCAACTCGATTTGGCCCAATGCGCATCTGCATTCGTCCCACTATGCGACGTTCTGCCCAGATGGTAAGTAGCGTCATTACAACCATGATTACGAAAATCCCAAATACTTTTATCGCTATCACGCTGCCAGGATCAGTGCCAAAAATACTAAGGTCACCTTGCGCTTGTTTGATTGACATTATTTGCTCACCTGCGAAACGGTTACTACGGATCCGGAAGGTAAATTCAAGGAACTTCCTTCGCTGTTTGCTGGAATCCAAACCACATCATCCGCCATTTCTGCGGTAATAATCAGCAGAGCAGTAGCGGTGTTGTCGGCAAAACTTACAGTAGTGCTCGCGCCATCTTGTAAATCTAAAGCTTGCGCAGTTGCTGGGCTTAATCTGACAACTGCAACTCTAGAAGTTGCTGCTAAATATGGTTCACCAGTTTGCAGGGCACCTTTATCAAGTAAATGTCGCCAAGTAGATAGCACGGCCTGGCCAGATGAAATGGCAGTGGTCACTGGGGACTCGGCAACCAATGTTGGTTTAGCAACCGATGCCCAGTAGTCACTGACACTTAAATCTTTATCTAATTCATTTGCAATCTCGCCAAGTACAGCAGCATCGCTAATAGAGCCAGGCATTGGTGTTACTGCGTTGAAGCTGCGATCTCGGCCTTCCCAATTTCGGAAAGTTCCATTCTTTTCGGTAACAACGGCAACAGGTAAAACCACATCAGCAAGCGCAGTTACTTCTGTGTGCCGCGTTTCTAGTGACACCACGAAGTCAGCTTGGCTAATAGCATTTAGTAAATCGCCAACCACATCTTCTGGCGAAACTCCACCGATAAGCAATCCTTTAACTTTTGTTCCAGTTGCCGAAATGATATCCGTTGTGTTGCGTCCACCGATTGGAAGTAAGCCCGCATCAAGTGCGCCACGATCTCCAGCGCGACGTGGGATCCAAGCCAGACGCGCGCCTGTTGCCTGTGCTAAATCTGCAACCGCTTTGAGTGCCCCTGGTGTTTGCGCGGCGCGTTCGCCAACCAAAATAATGCTGTCTCTACCGGAAAGATTTGCAGCAGAATTATTAATTACTGTCACTTCATCACGTGGACCCGCAACTAAAAGTTTGCCCTTCATCTTGGCAAGACCCGCACTCGCGTATGGAGCCACCGAGTAGACCTTGGTGTTTGCCTTAAGTGCTGCTTTGCGAAGACGCAAAAAGACGATTGGGGATTCATCTTCTGGTTCAAATCCAACTAGCAGCACACTGGTAGCAGTTTCCAGGTCGCCATAAGTGACATCCAGCGGGGTGCCTGCAACGTAGTTTGCCAAAAATGCAGTTTCCTCATTACTTACTGGGCGAGCCCTGAAGTCCACATCATTGGTACCAAGAACATCGCGCGCGAAGGAAGCGTAAGCGTGAGCATCTTCGATAGTTACTCGCCCGCCAGTTAAAACTCCAGTTGCTGCGCCAGTCTTGGCTAACCCAGCGGCAGCAATTCGAAGTGCTTCGGGCCAGGAAGTTGGGACTAAGTTGCCGTCGGCATCGCGAACTAATGGCTGGGTTAAGCGAGCTTGCCCGGTGTAAGGGAACGCGAAACGTCCCTTGTCACAGTTCCATTCTTCATTCACCTCAGGGGCATCCCATGCCAAGCGGCGCATTACAGAATTTCGGCGAACATCAGTGCGCAATGCGCAGCCGCTGGCACAGTGCTCACATGCAGTCGGCGCACTTACTAAATCAAATGGGCGCGACCGGAAGCGATACTTTGCACTTGTTAATGCGCCCACTGGACAAATTTGGATGGTGTTGCCTGAAAAATACGAATCAAAGGGTTGATCTTCAGAAATACCGACTTGTTGGTTTGCACCACGCTCAAGCAATTCAATAAATGGATCGCCAGCTATTTCATCAGCGAACCGAGTACACCGCGCGCAGGAAACGCAGCGTTCACGATCCAAAAGTACTTGCGCACTGACGTTGATTGGTTTTGGAAACGTTCGCTTTGTTCCCAGGAATCTTGTTTCGCTTTGGCCGCTTGTCATTGCCTGATTTTGCAATGGACATTCGCCGCCCTTGTCGCAAATTGGACAATCAAGTGGGTGATTAATCAATAAAAATTCCATGACGCCAGCTTGCGCTTTTTCGGCAAGTTCACTGGTGTGTTGCGTTTTAATTACCATGCCATCGGCCACCACAATCGCACACGATGGCTGCGGCTTACCTTGACCTTCAATTTCAACTAAACACATGCGACATGCTGCTACTGGCTCAAGCAGCGGGTGATCACAGAAACGTGGAATTGCAGTACCGAGCATCTCGGCAACGCGAATAACTAACGTGCCAGCAGGAACTTCTACTGCAACTCCGTCGACAGTGACCATGACGGTCTGAGTGGTTACTGTCATAACGATGCACCCGCAAAAACTGTTGCTGCGATCGGATCGTAAGAAACGTTTGCCGGAGTCGAAGTCGCTTGAATGAATTCATCGCGGAAATATTTAAGCGCTGCTGGGAATGGCGTGGCAGCCGCATCGCCAAGTGCGCAGAATGAACGACCTGCGATTTGCTCACAAATGTCGATCAACTTATCTAGGTCGGACTCAGTGCCATGGCCTGCTTCAAAGCGATGAAGCACATCACTTAACCACCAAGTGCCTTCGCGACAAGGCGTGCACTTTCCACAAGACTCATGCTTGTAAAACGAAATCCAGCCTGTTACCGCGCGCACTACTGAAGTTGTCTCATCAAAAATCATTGGTGTGCCAGTTCCTAACATCGAACCGGCAGCTGCAATGTCTTCATAAGTTAGCGGAGTATCCAAAAGATCTGGCGTCAACATTGGAACTGAAGAACCACCAGGCAACCAGAATTTAACGCGATGGCCGTTTCGCACGCCACCAGCATGTTCAAGAAGTTCGCGCATCGTGATTCCAAGCGGGGCTTCATAAATACCCGGACGATTCACATGTCCCGAAACTGCGAAAAGCTTAAATCCAGGTGACTTCTCAGTACCAAAGGATCTAAACCATTCCACACCGTTATTAATAAGGTATGGAATGTTCGCTATGGTCTCAACGTTGTTAACACAAGATGGCGACGCATAAAGTCCAGATACCGCAGGAAATGGCGGCTTTAATCGAGGCTGACCACGGCGCCCTTCCAGGGAATCGAGCAGCGCAGTTTCTTCGCCGCAAATGTAGGCGCCCGCACCAGCGTGTAACACAACTTCAAGGTCAAAGCCGGATCCCATAATATTTTTACCAAGGTAACCAGCCGAATAAGCTTCCCGAATTGCATTGTCAACTCGGCGAAACACATGAGGAATTTCTCCACGGATGTAAATGAAGGCATGATTTGCGCGCATCGCATAAGCCGCGATGATTATGCCCTCGATTAGTGAATGTGGGTTTGCCATCATTAATGGGGTGTCCTTACAGGCACCTGGTTCAGATTCATCGGCATTAATAACTAAGTAATGTGGCTTGTTATCGCCCTGCGGCACAAAGCTCCACTTCAAACCAGTTGGAAATCCTGCACCCCCGCGGCCACGTAATCCTGAATCTTTAACAATCGAAATGATCTCATCAGGTCCAGTGGCAAATGCTTTCTTGAAGGCGGTATAGCCGCCATGACGCTGGTAACCAGAAATTTTGTAGGAATCAGCTTCATCCCAATGCGCGCTTAGTACTGGAGTTAATGTCATATTTTTACTCCTGGTGCACTTTGACCGAGTTCTTTGGCACGTTTCAAGCCAGCTAACATCTGTTCATCTGCTTGCCCACCGTCATCAACAAGTCCGTCATTAAAGCCAGCAAGGGTCAATGAGTTTTCCTTAAATGTTCGAATGCGAGGTCCACGAGTACTAGTTACTTCTTTTCCGCTTGCCAATTTTTCAATAACGTCAATCGCAGATTCTGGTGTCATGTTGTCTAAGAATTCCCAGTTAGCGGTCATCACTGGGGCATGAGTACATGCGGCTTGACACTCAATGCGCTCCAACGAAATTTTCCCATCAGGGGTAACTTCATCGTGGCCAATACCTAAGCGCCCACTCACCTTTTCCCAAATTGCGTCGCCGCCTAGGATTCCACAACTCGGATTAATACAAACACCTATGTGATATTCACCAGCTGGCTTGCGGTGATACATGGTGTAAAAAGTTGCGACTGCTGCAACTTCTGCCGTTGTAAGTCCTAATTCTTCGGCGCAAACTGAAATACCGTCCGCACTTACATAGCCGTCTTCGGCCTGCATCAAATGCAGCATAGGAAGTAAAGCCGAACGAGCTTGCGGATAGCGGGCAATAATTTCGCGCGCTTGTTCTCGAGTTGTTTCAGAGATTGACATTTAGCGGTCCACGCCTCCCATTACTGGATCAATGGAAGCTACGGCCGCAATTACATCTGCAATTTGTCCGCCTTCACACATCGCTGCTACTGCTTGCAAGTTCGTGAAAGATGGATCGCGGTAATGAACTCGGTAAGGTCGCGTGCTGCCATCGGAAACTATGTGCACTCCCAATTCACCGCGCGGGGATTCCACTGCGCTGTAGACCTGACCGGCTGGAACTTGAAAACCTTCAGTAACGAGTTTGAAGTGATGAATTAGCGCTTCCATGGACTCGCCCATGATGTGTCGAATGTGATCTAGAGAGTTTCCTTGACCGTCTGAACCAATTGAAAGTTGCGCTGGCCAAGCAATTTTTTTATCTTCAACCATCACAGGTCCTGGCGCCAGACGATCTAAACATTGCTCAACAATATTTAGCGATTCACCCATTTCGGTTAGTCGAATTAAGAATCGCCCATAAGCATCTGCGGATGTTTGCGTCTTCACATCAAATTCGTAATTTTCATATCCGCTGTAGGGCGCAGTCTTGCGTAAATCTTCTGGCAGTCCTGTTGCCCGCAAAACCGGTCCAGTAATTCCAAGTGCCATGCAACCAGCTAGATCTAATTTTCCAATTCCTGAGGTGCGTGCTAACCAAATTGAATTGTCTACCAATAAATCTGCAGTATCTTTCATACGGCGTGGCAATGCCATAATCGTTTCGCGAATCTGCTGTTCTGCCCCTGGTGGTAAATCTTGCGCTACCCCACCCGGTCGGATGTAAGCGCTATTCATGCGCAATCCCGTTACTAACTCAAATAAGTCGAGAACTGATTCGCGTTCGCGGAAACCGAAAATCATTGCAGTTAATGCGCCAAGTTCCATTCCACCAGTAGCAAGGGCAACTAAGTGTGAGGAAACTCGATTTAGTTCCATCATCATTACCCGAATAATTTGGGCTCGTTCTGGAATCTGATCTGTGATACCGAGAAGTTTTTCAACTCCTAAGCAGTAAGCAGCTTCGTTAAAGAATGGCGATAAGTAATCCATTCGAGTTACAAAGGTTACTCCTTGTGTCCAAGTGCGATATTCCAAATTCTTTTCAATACCAGTGTGTAAGTAGCCGATGCCACAGCGTGCCTCGGTAACTGTCTCACCCTCAAGTTCCAAAATTAGGCGCAAAACACCGTGTGTTGATGGGTGCTGGGGGCCCATGTTGATGACCACACGTTCGTGCTCACCTTCGGCTGCGCCAAGAACTGAATCCCAGTCCTGACCCATGACAGTGTGAACTCGACCATCAGTGGTTTCGTAAGTTGGTGCGTACGCATCAGTCATTAGCTGTAAGACCTCCGAGTATCAGGAGGTGGAATAGTTGCGCCTTTGTATTCAACGGGAACCCCACCCAGCGGGTAATCCTTGCGCTGTGGGTGGCCTTGCCAGTCATCTGGCATCAGGATGCGAGTTAAGTGCGGGTGCCCATCGAAAATAATTCCAAAAAAGTCATAGGTCTCACGTTCATGCCAATCGTTTGTTGGATAGACCGACATGATTGATGGAATGTGGGGAGTTGCATCTGGAACGCTAATTTCAATGCGAACTCTTCGATTATGGGTAAGTGACTTGAAGTGATAAACGGCATGCAATTCACGACCCACATGACCTGGGTAATGCACGCCACTTACACCTAAGCAAAGTTCAAAGCGTAAACCAGGTTCATCGCGTAGGGCTTTTGCAAATGCGACAATTTCCGTTGGACGAATGTGGATTGTTAATTCATCTTGATCGACTACAACTTTTTCAACTGCCTTATCCCAAGTAGTTCCAAAATCTGGAAGTGATGCGCTTAGTTCATCTGCGATTACATCGAAGTAACTGCCAAATGGTCGAGCGGATGGAGCTGGAACCGCAATTACGGTTACTAGGCCACCAAAACCTGAGGTGTCGCCCGATCCAGATGTGCCAAACATTCCTTGGCTTACTCCAGAAACTTCCAGCAGTGGCTGTCCAGCGTGAACAAGTTCACCATTCATCGAATCATCACTCATTAAATTTGACCCCGCGCAGCAGTTACCGGAGTTGCAAGCAGCGCTGCTTGCTCCAATTCAACAATTTGACGCTTGCGATTTGCGCCGAGTTTTGTATCTCCGATTTGTTCCTGCAATTTCATGAGAGCATCAAGCAGCATTTCTGGGCGCGGTGGGCAACCCGGCAAATAAATATCTACGGGAACGATGTGATCTACACCCTGCACAATGGCGTAGTTGTTAAACATTCCACCTGATGATGCGCAGGCACCCATAGCCAGTACCCATTTAGGCTCTGGCATTTGATCATAAATTTGACGAAGTACTGGGGCCATTTTTTGACTGACTCGGCCAGCAACAATCATTAGATCTGCTTGACGAGGTGAAGCGCGAAACACTTCCATACCAAAGCGAGCAATGTCATATCTACCTGCGCCAGTTGCCATCATTTCAATCGCGCAACAAGCTAAACCAAATGTGGCGGGCCAAAGTGAATTCTTTCGGGCATAACCTGCAAGGCCTTCAACCGTAGTAAGTAGAACCCCACTCGGTAACTTCTCTTCTAAACCCATGTTTTCCTCAAGTCCCTATTTCTTTTTTTCTTAATCCCACTCAAGTCCGCCGCGGCGCCAAACAAAAATGTAGGCAACAAATACGGTTAGGACGAAAATTATCATTTCAATTAAACCAAAGAGTCCGAGCATGTCGAAGGAAACTGCCCAGGGATAAAGAAAGACGATTTCAATGTCAAAAATAATAAAAAGCATTGCAGTTATGTAGTACTTAACAGGGAATCTGCCACCGCCCAGTTGTACTTGAGCAGGTTGAATTCCACATTCGTAAGCGTCAACTTTTGCTCGGTTATATCTTTTTGGCCCAGTTACCGAAGCGATCGTTACAGAAAAAGCGGCAAAGCCAAAAGCCAAAAGTCCCAAGAAAAAAATGGGGAGGTAGACGTTGCCCTGACCCACTTTGCGGCCACCTCTCACTTGCTAATAAACGCTTAATCCACTCAATCCTAGAGCCGAAAAGATGCGGAAAGAATCGAGGATTGTGTCTTTGTGAAAAGATTCACTTTTACTTGTCTAGTTTATTTGTCAGGGCAGAATCAGCGACTTTTAGGTGGGGCGATTGGCTCGATGTATCGCCAGTGGTTTGACTTGCTGGCCCGATGAATGGCCACGGATTTTACTTGGTGGCCCGATGAATGGCCACGATTCCTCCAGTGAGATCGCGATATTCGCAAGTCTGCCAACCCGAAGCCAAAATCATCTCGCTTAATGCCACCTGGTTTGGCCAAGCTCTAATTGATTCGGCCAAGTAAACGTAGGCATCTGGATTACTAGAGATCTTTGTTGCCACACTTGGTAGCGCCTTCATCAAATATTCCAAATACAAAGTGCGAAAAGGTACCCAAGTTGGATGGCTGAATTCACAAACCACCAGACGGCCACCAGGTCGGGTGACACGGGCCATTTCAGCTAGAGCTTTAGTTGGGTCCTGCACATTTCGCAGCCCAAATGAGATTGTTGCAGCGTCAAATGAATTGTCTGCGAATGGCAGTTTCATAGCATCACCTTGCACAAAATTTAAGTGCGGATATTGCTCTTGACCAACTTGGAGCATGCCAGTACTAAAATCACATGCTGTTGGATTTGCGCCTGCTAAATAAAACGGTTGGGTACTAGTGCCGGTTCCGGCAGCCAAATCCAAAATGTCTTCCCCGGTAAGTGGCGCTACGGCTGCGACGACAGCTTTACGCCAACTGCGAGTTTGTCCTAGCGACAAGACATCATTTGTCAAGTCATATTTCTTTGCGACCGCATCGAACATGGCTGCCACTTCATGTGGTTCCTTGTTCAAATACGCACGAGACATGTCTCTATTGTGTCAGTAATTAGCTATGTTGCATTTCCGGTTGATGCCAGACACTCTCAAGTTGGTTCAGTGCGGACTTCCAAATAATGGTGACCTTTCTGATTACTTCCAGGCACTCAGTATGATCTCTAATCATTTCAGCTTCCACCATCATCATGCTGGCTGTTGTAGGTGAGTATTCCAAGTTGCTGCTAAACAAATTTTTCCAAGCATGCGATTCAGAGTCACTAATTTTTACAAGTTTTTCTATTTCGGTAGTTAGTGACTCAGCTAAGTCAACTAGTTCTAACTTAAATTTTTGGGATGAAACAATGAGACCGACGCCAAAAGCTGTTGCGTTTAGTAGCAAAAATGGAATCACGGCACTAGCCAGTGCCAGGCTGTAACCAAAAGGTCCATCACCTGCGATGAAGCCGATAGTTACAACCCAGAAAACGAGATACACGACCAAACCAAATTCGAAAATTAAGATTCGAAACCAATCTGCAAGCCTGATAAAAGCTGGTAACAACAATTTCTCAAAAGCCCAGAAACTTACAAATCCCACCATGCTTAGGGTCGCAATGTAAAAAAATACCGCAAAACTTTCCAGCGAGTATTTAAACCAGCCACTCACCCCAAACAGTGATGCGATCCCCAGTGCTAGCGGCAGTAGTCCTTTTCGCTCATCTCCACTGGTCATTACATATTTTAAGTTGTGAACAACTTGTGGCAAGGGTTGCAGCAGTTGACTGCGGAGTGGATAGTTTTTCATGATGTTTTGAGACACAATTTCAACTTGGGTAAGAGTGCTTTTGAGTTCGCTTACCTGGCTTTCGCTCAGTAACTTACTTTCTACTGCACCCTCCAAACACTCCCGAGAAACATTTACTTCAAGGGCTAACTCCCGAAGTATGAATAAGCGGTTTTCTTTTATGCGCTGAACATATTTCACTTTTGAACTTTGTAGATTTTTTGCTTTCTCATTTGCGCTTTGCTCAAGTTCATTATTTTCATAAATTAATTCAGCCACCAAACTAATTACAATGATCGAAAGGCTAGAAAATATTAACCCCGAAAAAATTTGCCACTGCGTGTATTCGATTTGCGGGACTTGCCAGCGAGCAAGAATTAAATCCATCGCCACTGCCCATATCACGTTGGAGAAAAGGCTAGCGGCAATAACTAAGTCGGCGCGCTGTTGTGGCTGAGAGATTTTTGGTAAAACCCTTCGGACACTGACCAAAAAAATCCCAGCGAAAAGTTGCGAAATAATCAATGCGCCAATTGCGTACAAGAGCCCTGGGAGTGCAGTTTGCGAGAAAGCTGTGAGTCTGGCAAATGTAACAACAGTGGAAGCAACGAGCACTGCAGGAACGGTAAACATGTGCGTTCCATTTAACTTTTCAACTAGGCCCTGCGACCAGGTCAAATCCCTAATGTTAATGAGGTTACGCATAGGTCAAAGTCTAGGCTTAGCAAGTGAAAATGCTGAATGAATCATGATCTCGTAGGCTTATCTGATTATGACGTCATTAGCTGTGGACCTTGCCACAAAACTTTTTGTTCGAAGTGCGCGACTTCCAGACATTAAAAATATCCTGTCACTACTGCCGGCAGAAGGCGGCTTGGCTTGGGTCCATGGACCAGCCACAAATCAACTTGGAATTGTTGGTTGGGATGAAATCGCACGAATCACAATTTCTGGCCCCGAGCGATTTAGTCGGGCCCAAAGATGGTGGTCTCAGCAGTGCGCAATTTCTGAGGGTGATCAGCCAATTGCATTTGCTTCTTTCGCCTTTGATAAACAACCTGGAACTTCTGTGGTTGTTGTTCCAAGAGTTTGTATTAAACGAGATGCGCTTGGTACGACAATGACTATCACTAGTGATGTGCCAGTTACTGATTTAGAAATTTCAGATCTGATTGCAAAAGTCAGTCGCCCACATGTACTTTCTCGTGGTTTGAATCACGTAACTTGGCTTGAGGGCTCTCGTCCAGTCGTTGAATGGCAAGCCGCCGTTGATGTGGCAGTAGCTCGAATTAATTCAGGTGAGTTAGACAAAGTTGTACTCGCGCGCGACATTGTTGCGCACCTTGATCAGCCTCTTCATATCGGATCCCTTTTACTTCGATTGAATGAGGCATTTCCAGAATGTTGGACATTTTGTGTTGACGGGCTCGTGGGCGCAACACCAGAACTTTTAATCAGTCGTGATGGTGAGCATGTCACTAGCCGGGTACTAGCCGGGACTATGCGCCGAAGTAGAGATAGTGATCGAGATGGCCAACTTGCTGCGGAGTTACTTGGCTCAGACAAGGATCAAGAGGAGCATGTTTATGCCGTTGAATCAGTTGCTGCCGCGTTAGCAACGCACTGCACTGACTTGAAAGTTCCAGCACGCCCATTTATTTTGCGGCTCGCTAACGTACAACACTTAGCAACGGACGTTACCGGCGAACTTGTTGATGCAGCCCCAGCGCTGGCATTGGCTGCATCGCTACATCCAACTGCTGCGGTGTGTGGCACCCCAACAGAGCGCGCTACTCAAGTTATTCGCGAGCTCGAGGGCATGGATCGAGGTCGTTATTCCGCGCCAGTTGGTTGGCTAGGTGCTAATGGTGATGGCGAATTTGGAATCGCACTGCGATGCGCGCTAATTGAGAATGATGAGCGAACAAAATTGCGTTTATTTGCTGGCTGCGGAATTGTTGCTGGCTCAACAGGTGAAGCTGAAGTTGCCGAATCACAGGCAAAATTTGCAGCAATGAAAGTTGCGCTGGATTAATACTTAAGCAGTGGCTGGAATGCTTTCCCAGCCTCGCAATACAAAAGTTGGTCGCTGCACTTGCTCTCCCACAAGAGTTAAATTGGGAAATTTTTCAAACAGCATAGGTAACGAATTTTGCATTTCTAGACGGGCAAGTGGCGCGCCGATACAAAAATGTATGCCAGCGCCAAAAGCAATGTGAGGATTCAATTCCCGAGTGATATCAAAAGTGTCAACATCAGCAAAAACTTCTTCATCACGGTTTGCGCTACCCAGCATGGAAACGACTTTCTGCCCAACTTCAACGGTCGTATTGCCAATTAAAGTTTGGGAAGTAGCGGTTCTTTCGAACATGTGAAGTGGCGAATCAAATCGCATCATTTCCTCTAGCGCTGTCTTTGCATACTCGCGCGGAGTTTTTTTCATTAGATCCAATTGCGAGGTATGCCTGAACATTGCAACCATGCCATTACCAAAGCCATTAACAGATGCTTCATGGCCAGCATTTAGCAAAAGCACACACATCGCAATCAATTCATGTTCATTAAGTTTTTCACCTTGTTCTTCTACTTCCACCAAAGCCGTGATCAGATCTGGCTTTGGTTCAATTTTGCGCTGCGCTGCAAGCGCAGAAATGTAAGCACTGAACTCAGCGCCAGATTGCTGTGCTGCTAATTCTTGCGCCCGGGTTCGACCGTACTCATACATTTTTACTATGTCTTGCGACCAGCGACGCAGGTCATTTGCTTTATCCCGCGGGACGCCCAGTAAATCGGCAATAACAAGTACCGGAAGTGGCTCTGCAAAATCAGCCAGTACGTCGAATTTGCCTTCAGCTTTAATTTTGGCTGCCGCGCCTGCTAAGAGTTGTTCACAGATTTCAATAATGTTGGGCTCTAGCGCGCTAATGCGTCCTGGCGTAAATGCTTTTTGAATTAGAGATCTAAGCCTGGTGTGCTTTGGTGGCTCACTGTCCAAGATGGAATCTGAGTGCAGCCGGTTAAAAATCTCCCACTCATCTGATGGCTCTTGCGCTTGATAAATCCGTCCCAGATTTTTGTTTCGTAAGGTTGCGTTTGCAGTCTCATGGGTCGGTGCTAGCCAGAGATTAAGGCGATTGCTCCAAACTAAATCACGATGGGAGCGCAGCTCGCGGTAAATTTCATATGGATTTAAAACAGTGGCAGGGTCCCTGGTATCGAGGATGTCACCAAAACTCATGAGTTGTGTGGCTGCTCTTCTTTGTAGCCAATTGATTTAATCGGAAGCGTAATTAAATACAGCGCAGTAAATCCAGCACCGACTCCAACGAAAATCCATCTTCCAGTCGTTGCGGTTCCCGGCGCTACATACGTCAGCGCACCCAAACCACCAGAAACTAAAACCATTACTGATGCGGCGCGACGAAAAGCCGGATCAGCTGCGTGTCTGGATGTTGTTGCCATGTGAGCAGCAAGAGCTACGAGAAGCAAGCCTGTTAATCTAAAGGACCAAATTGTGGAGTCGTTACTTGTTAATCCGATGAATACCAAAAAAGAATTTGGATCTACTAATAAAACAGCTGCGCTGACTGCAAATACGATCGCGCCAATTACCATGACCAGACGGGAGTATCGGTATCGAGAATTACGCATGTAACAAGTGTAGAACTTGGGGTAATGCTTATGTGCTCGAGTGCGCTACTTATGCAGTAATCCCGCTTCTGTTAACTTTGTGTCACTTTGCGTAGAGCCAGGTATTGGAGCATCTGGCGTGAGCGCTGGACAAACTTGTTTGAATACGCAGTAGTCACACAGGCGCGAAACGCGAGCTTCCCAAGAAGAATTTGCCACATCAAACTCACTACCGGCTCGCATCTGTGCCAATTTTTCACCTTGCGCTAGAACTAAGCCAGAATCTGCTGGGCGCTGCACGGTTTTGCTGTCATTTAAGAAAATCAATTCCACTTCATCAACAACTATGTCGAATTGAGTTTTAAATCCCAGCGCGTAAAGATAGGGCTGGGCTAATTTGTCATCGATAAATTTTCCTGGACCTTTTCCCGTTTTGTAATCAGTGACTCGATTTAAGCCATCGACTGTGAATCGATCAACTTTTCCAAAGAAATTAACACCATTGATCTCGACACTAAGTTCCATCTCAATATGTTCAGGTTGCACTACAACTTGCTTAGGATCCTCAACTTTAAACAAATTTTCGATTGCTTCCTTGACGCTGTACTTCATTTTTAGGTCATTTTCAAAGGGCTTATATTCACTGGATTGAAGCATGCGTGTTCCATGCTCCCGCAAAAGATCCATTGCGGTATCCAAAGTTCGATCTTGTGGTTCAAGTCGATAAAGATACTCGAGTACTTCGTGGGTAATTGATCCACCAGCTAGGGCCGCAGTAGGCGGTTCACGCCAGCCAGCAATGTATGAGAAGAAATATTTCAAGCCACATTGTTGATATAGCGACATTTGAGAATAAGAAACGCGTTTTGGGAGATTAGCTTTCGCAGGTTGCTCAACGTCAACCCGCATTGATTTATCGGCCATTTCAATTTCTCCCTTGTTGCCCTAACCGTACTTGGGTTGACTGACTATTCGGCTCTACGGCTTAGAAATTCGGGATTTAACCTGATCATGTGGAAGTGCGTATGAAGTATTTCCGTCGCGTCCAACCATGGTGGCGTTATTCACAAGTGCGTTTAATACCGACTCTTCAACACCCTGCACTACTGCAGTGAAAAAGGCATCCAAATAATTCCATGGTACGAAATCAAGAGACTTCAATTCTGCTTCCTGCCGGGATTTAGTTGGAAAGCCACTTGATAGTTCACCAGGTTGCGCCGTTGAAACTGCCAAGAAAATATCACCACTGAAATGTCCGCCCGCAGTTCCAGTTCTGGCTAACCCAAGTGGTACTCGTCTAGCTAAAGCTCGGCATTGATCTGGTAGCAACGGAGCATTTGTTGCAACTACAACAATTACTGAGCCAGCTCCCCCTGGCACGATTCGGGATTTATCTCTGTCAATCCAATTTGACTCATTCATCGGATTTGGCACATCTAAATCCGACATATCAATACCTTGGATTCGCAGTTCTTGACGATCACCGAAGTTGGCCTGAACGAAAACACCAACGACATACTCGTTGCCACCAAAGGGAACTGTTCGGGACGCAGTTCCATTGCCCCCTTTGAATCCATAGCAATTCATTCCAGTGCCGCCGCCGTGCGAGCCTTCAGCAACTTGCGCGCCGGTGGCAGAATTTATTGCAGAGATTGCGTGTTCTGTTGTTACATGTGCGCCATTGATGTCATTTAGGTAGCCATCCCAAGTTTCCGCAACAACCGGAAGTAGCCATTCCATCGCGGCCTCAGGAAAATTTTGTTTAACCCATTCAATGACACCGCGATGAACGGTTCCAACTGCGTGCGTGTTCGTAATCATGATTGGACCCGATAAGCCACCAGTCTCATTGATCCAATGTGAGCCAGTCATTTCGCCGTTTCCATTTAGAGAATAGATCCCCGCGGGAATTGCCTGTTGGGTATTAGTTTTTCCAACCGGCAAAATTGCAGTTACCCCAGTGCGAACTGGACCGGCATCGGGTATCAAATCGCCTTCGCCTGAAATTAAAGTAACCATTCCTACCTCAAGACCTGGAACGTCTGTGATGGCATTTAAAGCGCCGGGTCGGCCTTCAAAGATGATGCCTAAATCACGAGCGCGCATTTTTAAATCCTTAGCTGTTTCTGACTTGAGCGACAATCTGCTTGATTAAATCATTCTCGTGCTTGCGCTGCCCTGTCAGGCAAACGATTACTTTGACCCCTGGTGTTTTTTCAAAACTTTGAAGCGCAAACTTCAATTCGGTTTTTGTTGATACTTGTTTGGCTGGAATACCCAGGGATTCCGCGATAACCCAAAGGTCTTTACCGTGTGGAGTACCAAACACTTTTTCGTAATGTTCTTGATATTCATCTGCGCCTTGTTCGAGCTGACTGAAGATTCCACTGCCATTGTTATCAAGGACAACGACGGTTAGATTTGGCGCGGCTTGTTCCTCACCTAAATTTAATCCGCCCAAATCGTGCAGGAACGCGATGTCTCCCATCAGCAATACGGTGCGTTTGCTGGTTCCAATGCCAACGCCAATCGCAGTGGAGATAAGACCATCAATTCCGTTTGCACCTCTGTTACCAAAGACATGTAACCCATCGCGCTTTGCAGCGTAGGCCTCAAGATGTCGAACTGGCCAGGAAGCAGCAACGAACAATTGATCGTCTTTGCCAGTTTGATCCCATACCAATTGAGCGGCGCTAGGACCGGTGAGTGTGTCAGGCGTCAAAGCCGTTGCTACCGCAGTTGCTGCCTTGTGGTCCAGCAGTTGCCACTGACTTAACCACTCTGGATCAGTTTTTGTTTCCAGCTTTGGTACGCACTCAAAAATTTCTTTGGCACTTGATACCGGATCAGGTAAGTCAGATCCGGAAGTTTCGCTGTGGATTGCTAAGTGAATTGGCACACTCTTTAGTAAGCCCAGAATCACGCGAGACAATCCAACAGTTCCGAAGGTGACTACCGCATCAACTTTTGGCGCGATGTCTGCTTGCAGTAAAACTACGCCGTGAGAAATCGAGTTTTGCAGCATGTGTGCATTGGCGGTTGGCTCCCAAAGAACGGGCCAACCAATGGCTTGCGAGATTTGATCAATTTCTCTGACGCTTTCTGGGTCAGCATTGTCGCCAACTACAAAAATCCCTCGAGCTGGAACAGCTATCTGCATTTGCTCAATTTTAGTTTTTGAAATTATTTTCAAACTTGGTGGCTTTGGTTGCCAATCTAGATTTTCTGAATCTGGTAGCAGCGGTAATTCAAACTGAACGTTTACCTGTACTGGACCTGGTCGGTTAGTAATTGTTAAATCAATAACCTTGCTCACTGCTGTTAAATCTGTTTGATTAGCAGCCACATCAATTTGCGATTTAACAAAAGTTCCAAAGATTCCAAACTGATTAATAGTTTGTGGTGCACTTTTACCTCGCGCAGAGGCGGGACGATCAGCGCTTAGAACAATTACTGGAACAGCGCTATGAAATGCCTCAACTACAGCGGGCAGCAAGTTGGCAACTGCAGAACCAGAAGTAACAACTACCGTAACGGGTTTCCCTGTTGCTTTTGCGATTCCCAAGGCAAGGAATCCTGCATCACGTTCATCGATGCGAACTTGGATTTTGATTAGCCCTGCTTTTTCGGCTTGCGCAAAAGCCCACGACAGCGGAGCATTTCGAGAACCTGGCGCAATCACTGCATGTTCTACGCCGGAATCGAGGCAGCTTTGCACAATAGCTCTGGCACTACGCGTTGCATTGTTGATCGTCATGCCAGCACCGCTTCTCGAACTTCATCGCTCACCAATTCTTTTGCTCCACTATCCCATGAGCGCACGATTCGTTCCTGCCACCAAAGGCGATCAGCTTGGGAAACTCGTCCTGCAGCGCCTGCTAAAAGTTGCGCATCTGGCGAGCTTCGTCGCACTGGCAACTCGCCGTTGCTCGGCAAAGTGGTTGGAGTTACTAAATCTTGCGCAAAAAGTGTTCCAGTTCCGAGTCCGCAGGCACCAAAAAGCTCTGGCACGGCTGCTGCTAACGCGATTGCACTTGATAGCCCTACTGAACTATCAAGTGATCCGCTAATAACTGTTGGCAATCCAATTTCATTAATTAAATCTAGGGAGCGCTGCACGCCACCCAACGGGATTGCCTTAACGACAACAAGGTCTGCTATCTCCTGCAAAGATTCGATGTCTATTTGGGTAGACATGCGAATTGATTCGTCAACTGCAATCCGCACAGGCACCGACCAGTTACTCATTTCATTTCGTAAGTTAAGTAATTCCTTGATCTCGGTGCATGGTTGCTCCACGTAATCTAGTTCTCCAACTACCTGAACTATTTGCTGCAAAGACTCAAGTGCCTGCGCTACTGACCAACTGCCATTCACATCAATTCGAATTTTGCCAACAACACCTAATCCGTCAAGTATGGTTCGAACAATTTGGCAGCGCTCTAAATCATCCGCAAGTGATTCTGCTGCGCCGCCGCCAACTTTTATTTTGAAAGTCGTCATTCCGTGATTAGTTACGGCAGACTCCACTGCAGCTTTTGTTTCGGCTCGCCCCAAGATTGGAATAATTGCATTTACCGGAACTGATGTCCGAACTCGCTCGGGAAACTTTCCAAATGCTGCCTCAAGTGCGCCGGCTAACCAGCGAGCTGCGATGGCATCGCCATATTCTGGAAATGGCGCAAATTCGCCCCAACCAGTTGAACCACTTATTAATGCGCCTGTTCGCACTTTAATTCCGCGGAATTCATTAGTTAGATCTAATGAAAATGGCACACACTGTTGCGCTACTAATTCAATCGACATCGCAACGCGCTACTCATATGTACAGCAATTAATTAGTTTTTAACTAAGGTCGTTTTGGAAACTGCTTGAAGTCTGGTCGACGCTTCTCTTTATAAGCATTGCGGCCTTCTTGCGCCTCTTCGCTCATGTAGAACAAAAGTGTGGCATCACCAGCTAGTTGTTGAATTCCAGCTAAGCCATCATCAGCTGCGTTGTGACTCGCCTTCAACATGCGAAGTGAAAGCGGCGATAGCTGCAGCATTTCTTGACACCACTGCACAGTTTCGATTTCTAAGTCGACAAGTGGAACTACAGAATTTACTAAGCCCCAGTCATAAGCTTGCTCGGCGCCATATTGACGACATAAGAACCAAATTTCGCGCGCTCGTTTTTGTCCAATGTGGCGAGCAAGTAGTCCCGAACCGTATCCACCATCAAAGGAACCAACTATCGGGCCCGTTTGACCAAAGCGAGCATTGTCAGCCGCAATAGTTAAATCACACACGACATGTAACACATGTCCGCCGCCGATTGAATATCCGGCAACCATTGCAACTACTGGTTTTGGGATGCGCCGAATTGCAACTTGCAAATCGAGCACATTAAGTCGACCAACTCCCGCTTGGGCAACTGCGTCATCGCCGATGTAGCCGTCATCTCCGCGAATCATTTGATCACCGCCACTGCAAAACGCCCAGTCACCTTTACCGGTCAGAATCACCACGCCAACACTTGGGTCATCACGGGCAACATCAAGGGCGTGAATCAATTCTTTAACGGTTTGCGGTCGGAACGCATTTCGCTTTTCTGGACGGTTAATAGTGATTTTGGCAATGCCAGAATCTTCGCCAGTTGAACGTTCCAAAATTATGTCGGTGTAATCACCCGAGCGAACCCAGTTGCAGGCAAGGGTGATTGAGGAGTGACTTGGGTCAGTCTTGGCTGGGCTACCATCAGCAACTACTGGGGGCAGAACGTACTTTGTGCGGGTATCCATAACAAACCTTAGGAAAATCTTGTGGGACAGTTCTTCGCTCTAGGCTAGTCTCGATGACGCAATCTGACATATTTACGGAAAATCCGTTAGCCCGCAAACTAACTGCGGTAACGGTGCCACCTGGCATGGGCGGAGTCCGCAAACTCGCCTCCATGATTGGCCCAGCTCTGGATGGGACCGGACCGGCAATTTTGCCTATCGCCACACAACCTGAGCAGATTTTGCAGCAGAATCTGGAAAGTCTTAAACCCGATGATTCCAATTTCCCACTTGAGTCCGATGACATTGCAATAGTTTGCACAACATCTGGGTCAACTGGTACCCCGCGCGGGGTACTACTAAGTCAGCAAGCACTTCAAGCATCTGCTAACGCGTTTGGTGCGCGTTTTGGTACTAACAATCGGTGGGTGATCTCGATGCCAGCGCATCGAATCGCTGGGGTCATGGTTTTAGTTAGATCTTGGTTTCATGAAAGTCCCTTTGAAATTGATCCCAGCGTCGGCGGCGCTCGCCCGTTTGCGGCAGCCGCGTTTGCTGCAACAACACTTAGCGCCAAACGAGAAAGTAATAAAGATGGTCGCGCCTTAATGGTTTCACTTGTGCCGACTCAAATTGCCCGACTTCTTGAAGCAGGCAGCGTAGGTATCGAGGCGCTGCAAACTTATGACTTAGTTCTAAGTGGCGCTGCTGCTACCTCACAACCAATGTTGCAACGGATGCGCGAATTAGGAATAAATGTTTCGATTTCCTATGGCATGACGGAAACTTGTGGTGGCTGTGTATTCGACGGTAGCCCGCTCGATGGCGTTCGGATTTCTCTTGGCACCCCAGATGATATCGAACCGGGACGAATTACAATTTCTGGCAATGTCACGGCAAGTGGCTACCGACTTCGCCCTGATTTAGATGCACTTAGTTTTATTTCCGGCCAAGTTCAAACTCATGATGCCGGAAAACTTGATTCAAGTGGCCGCCTTCATATTCTTGGGCGTCTGGATGACGTTGTGATTGTTGGTGGCGTAAATGTTTCGCTTAGCGCAGTTGAATCACTGATTCGACATCACCCACTTATCCAAGATGTTGCGCTAATCGACATCCAAGATGACTTATGGGGTTCAATTCCTATTGCGCATTTAGTTACCCGCACGCAGATAAGCGATACCGCTAATCTCATTGGCGAACTGCAAGATATAATACGAAACCAAATTGGGCGGGCTGCAGTCCCACGCGCCATATATTTTGCGACATCCCTACCCATGCTCGACTCTGGGAAGATTGATCGGATAAGTTTGCGCTTACAAACAGCTTCTGACATCACCGAAGGACGGCTCCCGCACCCGGGTTCGTCTCAATAATTTGAAACTTGAATGGTTTCGCTAAAGGATTTAAATGGCTACCCGCGAACAATGGCTAGATGGCGCTCGGCCCAGAACTTTGCCAGCTGCAGTTGCGCCAGTTCTTGTTGGTACTGCAATTGCAGAATTTGAAGGAGCATTTCGACCACTGATTGCCGTGCTTGCATTGGTAGTCTCACTTGGGCTTCAAGTGGGCGTAAATTACGCAAACGATTACAGCGACGGTATCCGTGGAACTGATGATGATCGAGTTGGACCAATTCGATTAGTTGGACAAAAACTTGCTACCCCGTTGCAAGTTAAGCGCGCTGCAATGATTTCCTTTTTAGTTAGTGCTGGGGCTGGCCTTGGCATGGTTTTATTGAGTCAAGTTTGGCTATTAATTCCAATTGGTCTTGCCGCAATCGCTGCCGCTTGGTTTTATACCGGTGGCAACAAACCATATGGCTACGCAGGTTACGGCGAATTATTCGTGTTTGTATTTTTCGGACTTGTTGCAGTCGCTGGCACAAGCGCAAGTCAAACCGGACAAGTTACCCCACTGGCATTGTTGGGTGGTGTTTCATGCGGCGCTTTAGCTACAGCGATCTTGGTGGCCAATAATTTGCGCGACATTCCAACTGACAAACTCTCGGGCAAACTTACCCTTGCGGTTCGATTGGGTGATGCTAAAACAAGAGATCTATATCGCCTATGCATTGTTGTCGGCTTCGCGATGCCGCTTGCTATGAACTTTTTAGATAATGGGCCGGTTAGTGCTTACATTGGTCTTTTTGCAATCTTGAGTGCGCGTCGACCACTTCAAATCATCAGAAGTGGCGCAACTGGAATGGCTTTGATCCCAGTGCTGGGTGATACTGCTCGATTACTTTTGCTCTTTGCCGGTTTTATATCAGTAGCGATCTGGTTATCACCTAACGGATTTTAATTCTTACTCGCCCAAATCCTCTTTGCGAGAATTTGCATCGATCTTGGCGTTAATTCGAGAAAAATAACCAGCAATTCCAGAGCCAAGTTGCGAGCGTTGATTATTGAGAACAATTAGGGAAACAAGTCCGGAAACTAGGAATCCCAAAATCAGTAAGATGGCGCCCCGTAGACCAGCTAAATAGCCCAGCCCAAGGAAGATGGCCAACAGCAGGATTCGCGCGAGTGTGTAGGAAATAAAAGGTTTCACTTTCCTAGTTTAGACATGTGCGCAAACTTTCGAATTCTGACTTACGCTTGAGACATGCCTAGATTCGTTTTGTATGTCCTAATCATTGGACTATCGGTTTATGCATTTGCTGATTGCCTGCAAACCCCAAATCCTAAGGCGCTTCCAAAAATCCTCTGGCTCGCAATAATTGCAACCCTGCCAGTTATTGGTCCACTTTTATGGCTACTTTTTGGTCGGCCAGGTGGGCGGGGTTGGCGCCGCGATGATGACGATGTTTTTGCTCCAGATGATGATCCAAGTTTCTTGCGAGACTTAACGCCTAAGCGTTAAAAATTAGAGACCTGAATATGAGTGCAGCCCCTGCACGTAAATATTCACAATAAAGTAGTTGAAAATAATTGCGCTGAATCCAGCAAGTGCAATGTAGGCCGCTTTACGTCCCCGCCAACCAGCTGTGGCGCGGGCATGCAAATAAGCAGCATAAAAAACCCACGTAATAAATGCCCAAGTTTCTTTTGGATCCCATCCCCAATAACGACCCCAGGCCGCTTCTGCCCAAATCGCGCCAGCAATAACTGCAAAAGTCCAGATCGGGAACATGAATGCGTGAATTCGGTATGCCATTAAATCAAGACGATCAGCTGGTGGCACGCGTTGTGCAATTGCTGCGCTTCGACCAGGGGCAAGTCCGTTAGTAATTCGATCTTCAGCAGCCTGGGCCACAAGGTAAAGGCCAGATAGCGCTGCCCCAACCGTGAATGCGCCAATACAAACAGTTGCAGCCGCAACGTGAATTAACAGCCAATAGGAATTGAGAGCTGGGACTAGTTGCGCGCTTTCGGCGTACAACACTGTGATTGCAGAACCTAAATCAAGTAGCACTGGAATCGTGATGAATAATCCAAGCCAACGTAAGTCCCGCGATAACGACATAATGCAGTACACGAGAGAAACTGCAAAGCCAGCGGCAAGTGAGAACTCGTACATGTTTCCAAGTGGCCAACGACCTACCGAGAGTCCGCGAAAAGTTAAAGCTAGCCCAAGCAAAATTACACCAAGCCAAGTAAGGGCTAGGCCGATATTTCCAGCACGTCGACCCTCGCCTAGGTCTCCATCAACAGAAACTGAAGTCGAGACAGCCGGCTTAATTAAAGTATCGGTTGAACCCATTCGAACTTGGTGCGAAGAGTTGGTGCGCTGCGCAGATGTTTCTAAGGTTTCAATTCTGCGGCCTTTGGCAAGTGAGATGCTGTAGGCAACCATAGAACTAGTGAACGTTGTGATTGCGCCGTAGACCATGGCGTTACTTGCTTGCGCAAGAGTTTCATTCACTGTCATAAGTTTTCCTTCTTGGTATTAACTAATTTAACAAGATGGGAAATTTCATCCGCTAAGCCAGGTGCCTCAGTTTTTGATAACCCAGCAACTTCAAAAAGATTACCGCCACCTGCCGCTGGCGTCACCCGCAGCCAAGCGCGACGGCGCGGAATTAAAAGTGAAAGTGACAAGCCAGCTATAGCTGCAATAGCAGCGCCAAGCGCCCAACCTTTTGCTGGATCTCGGGTAATGGCAAAAGTTGCCCATTGCCGATAACCCGTAAATTCAACAGTCACACCGCTATTTGGCAACGTCCAAGTTTCCCCTGGCGCCAATTCTTCAATTCCAATGCGTTTCATGTTTTTCGTATCTAACCGATAAACACTTTGTGGGAGCCCTGAATCGAGACCTAAATCACCCTGCCACGCACTGATGTAAACACCTGGATCATCCGCTGCTGGAAACTCCGAGACTGGCCCATTGCTGAAATCTGCTGAAACCGTAGGTAAGAAGTAGCCCTGCAAACCTAACTGGGGAACTGTGTCTGGAATTTTGACAACTCCACTGGAAGTGAATCCAGCATCTTGGGGCAAGAACACTGCTGCGTCTTGCCAAAGCAGGTTTCCAGATGCATCTCGAACGCTAAATTCTGGCGCGTACCCATGGCCAACTAAGTAGACCGTGATTCCGGCAGTTCGGAGCGGATAATTAACTTCGACTCGAAATGCTCTTGGGGTTGCCGACGGATCATCTTTGACTAATAAATCTGCATAAAATTCCCGTGGTGCGCCATTTTGTTGGCCGCCTCTTTGGAATGAGGAAATAAAATTCTCAAGCTTAAATGAAATTGGTGGTAATTTATCTGCGCTGTAGTTGCGCCCAGATGTAAAGGTGTCGTACTGCGTCACGTTATTTGCAAACCCAGAACCCTCACGCACAATAACTGTGCCACGAAATCCCATAACGCCACCGACACCAACAGCGATTAGAAGTACGAGAAGTGAAAGGTGGAACAGTAAGTTGCCAGTTTCTCGGGAATATCCTTTTTCCGCAGAGATCCAGTCATCGCCGATACGAACGCGCCAGCCGCGTTTCTTCCAAGCCGCTTGAGTTTCCAAAATTGCTTGTTCAGCCGGCGTGTTTGAATTCCATTGCAAGTGCACTGGCAATCGACTTAAATTCTTTGGCGCTACCGGTGGGTAACTTCGCATTTCTTTGTAATGTTCAACTGCTCTAGGCAGCACGCATCCCATAAGTGAGATGAAAAGTAGTAAATAAATCGAAGCAAACCAAGGTGAAGCAAACACATCAAACATGTAGAGCTGATCCAGAATCGGACCAGAAGTGGGATTGTCCTTTAAGAATTCATTTACGCGCAAAGGTGAGGTGCCGCGTTGTGGAAAAATAGAACCAGGAACACTTGCAAGTGCCAGCAAAAATAACAAAATTAGGGCGATTCGCATACTTGTGAGTTGTCGCCATAACCAGCGCAAAGTTTCCACTACTTACTCACCACTTCTTAACACTTTCAATCCACATCTAAATTGGCACTCCCCATTGCGAAGCCCACACTCGTAATCCGATAGTTAGCTCATTCCAGAACCCGGTAACAAGCAACATTCCAATCACAATAAGCATGACACCACCGAAATACATAATCCCTCGAGAATGTCTGCGCAAAATTGAAACCGCTCGAATACTTCGCTCAAAAAACAACGCCAAGAATATGAACGGCAGCCCAAGTCCTAGACAGTAAGCCGCACTCAAAATTGCACCGCGTATTGCGCTTGCCTCACTTAGTGCCATAACTTGAACGGCAGCAAGTGTTGGCCCAATACAAGGCGTCCAGCCAATTGCGAAAATTGCGCCCAGCAAGAAAGCTCCCACTAAAGTTCCGGTTGGAATTCGGTGAATCCTGATGTCGCGTTGCATTGCTGGTATCACACCCAGAAATCCCAGACCCAAAATCACAACCAGAACGCCCATCACCAGTTGTATGGACCTTTGATATTCGAGTAAGACTTGTCCAATGCCTCCGAAGAGGGCGCCATAAGAAATGAAAACGACCGAGAAGCCAGCAACAAAAATTATTGCGCCCCAGACTGCGCGAGATCTAGAAACTGAAGTTCGCTTCGAAGTTGCGCGCGCACCTGCCACACCTGTTATGTAGGACAGATAGCCAGGAACTAGGGGCAGAACACATGGAGATAAAAATGAAATTAGTCCTGCCGCAAATGCGAGCGGGATCGCAAGTAACAATGATCCGGAAGTTACGACTTCTGTGAATCCAGAGGCAAACATTACTGATCACTCTCGATTACAGCTTCGAGCACAACTCGCAATTGCGATTGCGTGGTTGGACCTAAAATGCGCGCTGCGACTCGACCCTGGGAATCCAGAATTAATGTCGATGGTGTTGCTGCTGGACCTAAGTTTCCAAAAACTAGAGTCAGTTGACCATCCTTATCCTGTATCGAGGGATAAGAAGTATTGAATCGAGTGTTAAATGCCTTGGCAGCGGCTAACCCATCTCGAGTATTTAATCCTAAAAACTTCACGCCACTTGATTCAAATTGCAGGTATACATTTTCCAAATCGGCAGCTTCCGCGCGACAAGGACCGCACCAGGAAGCCCAAAGATTCACAACAACAGGATCGCCGCGCCAATCTGCAATATCGAGTTGTTCTCCCTCTAAAGTTTCGCCCGCGAGCTCAATTACTTCCCCGCGCTCTTGTGGTGAAACCAGAACAGTCGCGCCATTACCCGAAATAAAACCAGAATCAGAATTGTTGGATATCGAGGCAGTACTACAGCCACCCAGTAGCAAAATGGAAATAGCAGCCAAGGAAGTTGCGCCGGCTTTAAGCACCTGAAACTTTGCTCGCTTTCGCCAGCAAATCGGCACTCGGCTCGGTGTATATCACTGCTACTAACACATCATCATCAAAAGTAAGTGAAGTTAACGAAGCAAGACTGCACTGCCGCTTACGTGGATCATGCGGAAAACGGCGATCTTCAAAATCAAGGCGACTAATCCAGATTGGTAATTGATGACTAACTATTACTGCTTCATGACCACGTGCACTATCCCGAGCGCGCGCCACTCCTTGCCGCATTCGATTTGCTACAACGACGTATGGTTCGCCCCAAGACGGTTTAATCGGGTTGTACAAATGACGCCAAGCTTTTGGCTGGCGAAGTACGCCATCTCCAACGGAAACTCGTTGACCCTCAAAAACATTGTCAGCTTCAATCACATCATCGTCAGTGCCAATTGTTAAGCCGTGCACTGCTGCAATTGGCATTGCAGTTTGTTGCGCCCGCTCTAGCGGCGAAGCAGTGACGACTGTGATGTCTCGATGCGCTAATGCATCTGCTGCGCGTTGCGCCATTTCGTGTCCAAGTTCGGAAAGTCGAAACCCAGCAAGGCGTCCATAAAGGATTTTGTCTGGGTTATGTACCTCACCATGACGCAGTAAGTGAACTGTTGTTCGCATACTACTAATCAGATCACGTTGCGCGACGTCGTGCAGAAGCGCGCTTGCGCGAAGGTCGCCATCCCACAGATCCCGCAGTTGCTGCTTCATCTCGAAGCGCCCCGCCGTGCACTGCTAATGCGTTAGCCAGCGCAGTTATGGTGGCATCCTCAGGAAGCACATCAACTCTGAGACCGTGCTCTTGCGCAGTTTTAGCTGTCGCAGGCCCGATGCAAGCAATGATCGTAGATGGATGCGGTTTGCCCGCGATACCAACTAAATTGCGCACCGTGCTACTTGAAGTGAATACAACTGCATCAAACCCACCGCTCTTAATTGCTTCCCGAGTTTCAACGGCAGGAGGCGAAGCACGAACAGTTCGGAATGCAGTGACATCCTCAACTTCCCAACCAAGGTCAGTTAAACCTGCTACCAAAGTGTCAGTTGCAATGTCAGCGCGTGGCAAGAAGATGCGGTTGATTGGATCATTGATGGAATCGAACTCTGGCCATTCCTCTAACAAACCAGCTGTGGTCTGTTCAAGTTCTGGGACAAGATCTGGCAGAACTCCCATCGCAACTAGAGCTGCAACGGTGTCGCTGCCAATAGCTGCTACGCGAACTCCTGAAAGTGCGCGCGCATCCAGCCCGCACTCCTGGAACCGTTCGCGAATTGCGCGAACTGCGTTCAAGCTTGTGAAGACTACCCATTCGTAACGACCGGAAACTAAGCCGTGAATGGCTCGCTCCATTTGCTGTGGCGTACGAGGTGGTTCGACAGACATTGTTGGAACCTCAAATGGCACTGCGCCAAAAGAAATTATTTGCTCCCGCAGGTCTTCGGTTGAATCTTTTGTACGTGGCACAAGTACGCGCCACCCATGAAGTGGGCGATTTTCAAACCATGAAATACGTTCGCCTACTGCTTCGCCAATAATTACGATTCCCGCGCCCATTTGCTTGGCAAGTTTCACTGCGTTTGGCAGCGCTTCCAAAGTTGAATGTAACGAGCGCTGCTCAACAGTGGCGCCATCACGAACAATCGCAACTGGAGTTGCGCCCTCGCGGCCCGCTTTGATCAGTGCCTTGGAAACTTCCGTCACTCGATCTGCAGCATTGTGCACCACAAGTGTGACGAGTGGGTCAATGTGCGCGGCCCAATCAACAGTCGGTGAATCAGCATCGATTATGCGCACTTCTCGAGTGCGACCTCCCGTCAGCGAAACTCCAACATGCGCGGCAACTGCGGTAAGCGGTGAAACTCCGGCAGCTACTTCAAATGCGTGACCCGTCTTGGCTAATGCCGAAGTTTCCATAGCTAATCGACCATCCAGAACTGGATCGCCGGAAAGTAGCCGAACTACTTGTTGACCATTTTTACGGGCATCAACTAGAACTTTGGTACGGGCAGCTAACGAAAGCGGCGCACCAACGTTGTCGATGGCAACCAAAACTTGACCTGAAGAAACCAACTCAGCTAGCCGGGTGACCTCTTGGTCAACAACTACGACATCGGCTGCTTGCAGCAACCTATGGGCTCGCACCGTTAACAAATCTGGGTCGCCAGGTCCGGCCACCACAAAAGACACTCCGACTGCAGCAGATACCTGCGAGCTAGCCATTTACACACCTACCTTGTTTGTGTACTTGCAGCTTTGGGAAGTCATTTATTAACTCACATTCGCTTGAGTAAGCGCAGATTGAGATTTGCGTTGCTCATGGAATGCAAGAATCTGTAGCTCCGTCGCGAGATCAACGCGTCGCACATCAACACCAGCCGGTACGTCGATTTGTACTGGGGCGAAATTCAAAATGCTTGTTACACCGTTGCGCAACATCAAGTCGCAAACTTCTTGCGCAGCTGATTCTGGGGTTGCAATTACGCCAATGGAGGCATTGGAGCTCAAGACAACTTGCGCCAGTTTAGAAATGTCTTGGACCACAATATCTTTTCCGGCGACAGTCACAGATTCGCCAACCAGTTTTTTGTCAGTGTCAAATAATCCAACTACCGAAAATCCACGGGAAGCGAAACCTGGATAACCAGCAAGAGCGTGTCCTAGATTTCCAATTCCAACAATTACAACGGGCCATTCTTGGGTGAGGCCAAGTGCGCGCGCAATTTGATAAAGCAGGAATTCAACGTCATAGCCAACGCCACGAGTTCCGTACGAGCCAAGGAAGGAAAGATCCTTGCGAAGTTTCGCGCTAGACACACCACTGGCCTCGGCCAGTTCTTCGGACGAGACCAGAATTACACCACGAGCTGTTAGTGAAACGAGATTGCGGTGATACATCGGAAGCCGACTAACAGTTGCGTCGGGGATTGCACCGCGCGAACTTAAGTGCGTTTTAGGTGCCTGTGACAGCGCCATGAAAACCACCCTTCTAGTGTCCTTATGGCGAACAGGTTATGCGGTAACTCGCTGAGTGCAAAATTGGCGTA
>JBEEND010000007.1:0-55636 GCA_041192345.1 Actinomycetota bacterium | reverse complement strand
ATGGCTAATGAGCAGTACCAATCCTTATTTGGATTTCGCGGCGCAGAATTGCGCGAGCGTTTCTTAGATGGCGCGCCAGCGGAAGTTGGACTTTCGGTAGCGGAACTAACTGACGCCCAACTTTATGAATTAGTTACCGACTTAGGTGGTCACAACTTAGATAGTTTGCGCGACGCATTTGATTTATGCGACTCGGTAACAGATCGCCCAAGCGTAGTTTTTGCTTACACAATTAAAGGCTGGGGATTGCCAATGGCAGGTAACCCCCGCAATCATTCAGCTTTGCTTTCCGGGGAACAAGTTGACACATTTCGCGGCGAACTTGGTTTAACCAGTCAAAACGAATGGTCTGCATTCGAGCCACAAAGCGCGGCTGGCGTATTGGCTGCCCAGCGCCGGAAACTTTTACACAAACCCCTGATTCATAAAGGCGTTGAACTAAATGTGCCAGCTCCAGAAATTGCCACTGGAACTAAGCCACTAAGTACGCAGGAAGCTTTTGGTCGTGTCCTAGTAGACCTTTCGCGCATCGAAGAAATCAACAAGTATTTAGTTACAACTGCGCCAGATGTGGCCACTTCTACAAATCTTGCTGGGTTCATAAATCGAAACGGAATTTATTCACCTACCGAGCGCCGGGCCTGGAACGAGGACCCGATGCTCAAGTGGGCTGAAGGTCCAACGGGACAACATATTGAACTTGGCATTAGTGAAATGAACTTGTTCCTGCTGCTTGGACAGCTTGGCTTGTCGTGGGATCTATCTGACCAACCCTTGATTCCAATTGGCACAGTTTACGACCCGTTTGTTGCCCGTGGCTTAGACGCTTTTATTTACGGAACTTATTCCGCTTCTCGTTTCATTATTGCTGGCACACCAAGTGGAGTAACCCTGGCACCAGAAGGTGGCGCACATCAATCGACAATCACCGCTTCCATCGGTATGGAATTGCCGGGGGTAACTTTCATTGAACCAACTTATGGAACTGCGCTTAGTTGGTTGTTGGCTGATGCAATCACTCGTGTTGCTGCTGGACCATCTGAACAAAAAACGGCGGCGCCCTACGATGATGGCGCCTTCTATTTCCGGTTAACTACAAGGCCAATTGACCAAGCGCCATTTGAGGCAGCACGCAAACGTATCGGAGATGCAGTTTTGCGCCGCCAAGTAATGTCCGGTGGCTATCGATTATTTGATGCCTTCGAACAATTCCCAGATTTACGAAACTCAGATGGCAGTGAGCGCGTGCCGATGGTGCACTTAGTTGCCTCAGGTGCGGTGATGCCAGAAGTTTTGGCAGCAGCAAATGAACTTTGCAGTGAGGGTGTGGCAGCCCACGTAGTTGATGTAACGAGCGCCGATCGCTGGTACGGGGCTTGGCAACGAACTTTGCGCCAAGCTGTTCGCACCGCGTCTGCGCCGTCTTTGCCTGGCCCACTTTGGTCAGTTATTGGTGATCGCGCACCGATCGTAACGATTCAAGATGCCTCAAGTCACGCCATGGCTTGGATGGGCTCTGCTATTGGTGTGCCATGTGTGTCACTAGGCGTGGACTCATTTGGCCAATCTGGAACCATCAAGGATTTGTACAACATAAATGATCTGTCGTCTGGTGCGATCGTTAATGCAGCTCTTGCTTCGCTAGCACTTGATAATCGATGACAAATCTGACAACACCAACGAAGTCGCACACTGCGCTATTTTTAACAGTCTCAGTTCTCTTTGGCGGCAATTACATGTGGGCACATTTTGCCTTACAGTCGTTTTCTGCACTCGAAGTGGCCTGGGGTCGAACCGTATTGGCGGCAGCAACTCTGGCTGTAGTAGTTCTAGTCACTAAGGATCATTATCCGCGCGGTAAAGAAATTTGGATCAAGTTAAACGTTGCAGCATTGCTTTTTAACACAGTTTCCTTCGTTGGCATGGCAACTGCGGTAAGTCGAATCACTACTGTTCAAGTGAGTATCTGGAATGCCCTAGTGCCGCTAGTGACCCTTGGTTTTGTGCTGGTATTTATTCCAGAAGAAAATCCAACTTGGCGCCGGATAACTGGACTGAGCATGGGTTTCTTAGGGGCCTTGTTCATTGCTCACCCCTGGTCAGGCCTTGGTGATTTTGACGCATTAGGTACTGGAGCAATCATGATCGGAACTACGAGCTATGCAGCAGGACTTGTGTATGCCCGACGAAACTTTGCCAATGTGACAGATACACCAACATCAATCGCCGCTGGACAAATGCTCTGTGCGTCTATTCATTTCACTTTAATCTTGCCTTGGTTTGTAACTATTACAACTGATGCCTCAACGATTTCCATAGTCTCAATGTTGATTCTCGGGATTGTTGGTACTGGCATCACCTACATCATGATTCAAACTTTGATTAAGCAATCCGGCGCAGGTGTTGCCAGTGACACTACTTATGTGATTTTGTTTATCGCGATACTTCTTGGCATTGTTGTCCTGGGCGAGGAATTAAACATTTGGCAGATTATTGGTTCAGGCTTGATTCTGATCGGGCTTGTGATAATAAATCGCAAAGAAAAAATCTCCGTAATCACGCCTTAGTGACTACGGAGGTTTTTTCGTTAGTTAGTTCTTGAACCAGTCAACATATTCTGGCGCTAGTGGAGTCTTTTCTTGTATCAAGTCTGCTGCGCGCTCGGCAACCATCATGGTTGGGGCATAGAGATTTGCATTTGTGACATATGGAAATACCGATGCATCAACCACGTATAAACCTTCAACACCATGCACTTTCATAGTGTTTGGATCTACTACGCTCATTTCATCGGTTCCCATTTTCGCAGTGCAGGATGGGTGGTAGGCAGTCTCTGCGTCTTTTGCTACCCATTCAAGAATTTCCTCTGATGTTTGCACGCTTGGGCCAGGGGAGAGTTCGCCGTCACTGTATTTATCAAATGCCGACTGCGCCAAGATGTTTCGCGTAACTTGGATGGCTTCTACCCATTCGCGACGGTCCTGCTCGGTTGAAAGGTAATTAAACAAGATCGAAGGCTTAGCCATCGGATCAGCACTTTTGATTTCAATTCTTCCCCGAGCATCCGAGTACATGGGACCAACATGAACTTGGTAACCGTGACCTTGCTCAATTCCAGTTCCGTCATATCTAACTGCAATTGGCAAGAAGTGATACATCAAGTTTGGATACTTAACCGTGTTGTTAGAGCGAGCAAAGCCGCCACCTTCAAAGTGATTTGTAGCACCCGGTCCCTTGCGCGCGAATAACCAGGCAGCCCCAATAAACGGTCGCTTCCAAATTTTTAGATTTGGATTCATCGTAATTGGCAGTTTGCAGGCGTGCTGGATGTAAACCTCGAGGTGATCTTGCAGGTTCTGCCCAACACCTGGCAAATCTTTTACAACGGGAATGCCGTGCTTCTTCAAAAGTTCAGCAGGACCGATTCCAGAAAGCTGAAGAACTTGTGGCGTATTAATTGCGCCACCACAAAGAACAACATTCTTAGCGCGGTATTCAGTAATCTTTTTACCCCGCTGAGCAACGACGCCAACAGCTTTATCGCCTTCAAAAATTACCCGATGCACTTGATGACGGGTCTGAATTGTTAGATTCTTGCGACTCATGACTGGATGCAGGTATGCCGTCGAGGAAGACCAGCGACGGCCATTCTTTACATTCTTATCGAAAGGTCCAAAGCCTTCTTGGCTGTAACCATTCACATCCGCTGTGCGCTTGAAACCAGCAGCTTCGGCAGCGTCAAAGAAAGCTTTGAAAAGTGGATTCTTTGCTGGTCCTCTTTCCAAGTAAAGCGGGCCGTCATGGCCACGATAAACTCTGTCATTTGGAACGCCAGTCGCATTTTCCATTTTTTTGAAGTAAGGCAGGCAGTGAGCGAAATCCCACTTCTCCATACCTTTATCGCTAGCCCAACGTTCATAGTCCATCGGGTTTCCACGCTGAAAAATCATGCCATTTATGGAGCCTGACCCGCCAAGGATCTTGCCGCGACCCTGGTAGACCCGGCGACTATTCATGTGTGGTTCCGGATCAGTTTCATACAGCCAGTCATAGAACTTGTTACCAATAGGGAACGTCAATGCAGCTGGCATTTGGATGTAAACATCCCACCAAGAGTCTTTGCGCCCAGCTTCCAAGACCAGAACTTCATTATCTGCATTTTCAGACAAGCGATTGCCAAGCACTGAGCCAGCAGATCCGCCGCCAATTATCAAATAGTCATATTCTTTTATTTCCATTACATATTTCCTTCAGCAGTATCTACTACGTTCGCTAACAACATTGCTCTAGTCATTGGTCCAGTGCCACCTGGCATTGGTGCTATCCAACCAGCCACTTCTGCGCAGGCAGGATCTAAGTCACCAAGTAATCCGTCATCAGTTCGAGTAATTCCGACATCAAGTAACGCAGCGCCAGGTTTGATCATGTCGGGCTTAATGAAATGGGGGACACCTGCGGCCGCAACCACAATGTCAGCACGTTTAATGTGCGCCGCCATGTCTTTGGTTCCAGTGTGGCAAAGTGTGACAGTTGCATTCTCACTGCGCCGTGTTAGCAATAGGCCAAGTGGGCGACCAACTGTTACGCCGCGACCGATAATGCAAACTTCGGCGCCATCAATGTTTACGTTGTAAGCACGAAGGAGTTCAACGATTCCGCGAGGTGTGCAAGGAAGTGGCGCCGGCTCACCTAAAACAAGTCGGCCTAAGTTAGTTGGATGAAGTCCATCAGCATCTTTTCGTGGATCCATAGCTTCTAGCGCGGCATTTGCATCCAAGCCTTTTGGTAATGGCAACTGCACAATGTATCCGGTGCAGGCAGGGTCAGCATTCAGTCTTGCGATGGCAGCCAAAACATCTTGTTGGGTAGCCGTTGCTGGCAGATCTTCGCGCACTGAAGTGATTCCAACTTCGTGGCAGTCTTTGTGCTTACCCCCAACATAGGAATGTGAACCCGGATCATCACCAATCAAAATTGTGCCGAGCCCTGGAAAAATTCCTTTGGCATTTAGCGCAGCAACTCGAGTTGCTAGTCCAGCTTTTACCTTGGCCGCAGTCGCTTTTCCATCAAGAATGACAGCAGTCATTTGGCCCACTTTTCAACTAGAAGTTATGACCTAAAGTTACAGGTATTCAATCGCTGCATCAGTCAGCGCAGTCCAAAGATGCTTTGCAAATGATGCTCTTGGGAAAAGTAAGTAACAATTTTCGCAACAGTGCCACATTATGAGTGGAGCCTTAGCAAGAACGCCTTGGCTGCAAGCATCGATAGGAAAATGCTCATCCCGAAGGTCTTGCTCCCAGTAGTGCGCGAGCACATCTTTGGCACTCGGACCATAAATTTCGATCTTGGTGCGCTGCGAACTTACATCTACTAATGAGATGTGATGCAATTCCTGGACTGGCTTCAAGAGTGCGGCAATGTTGGCAGTGCCGGTCAAGTACCACCAATCTGGTCCAAGACAAAGTGCGCTCACGCCACCAGCTGCTGGTAATTCATCGCCAACAATGCAGGATGCATTATTACGAACAACAGTTCCAACGTTCGGGATCAAGGTAAGGCCCAGTGCTTGGTTGACCGCTGCGAACCCAGAAGATTCTGGATCTACTCGCAAGTCAAAGCCAGGAGTAAACGGTACTTCTTGAATCAAAATGGCTTCATTGGCGTCACCGTACTTCGCGCCACCTAGTGGGCTCTTTGCAAACTCGGAATTAACCATCACGACGTGTGTTCTCCTTGTCAACAAATACGGAATCAGTGATTACGCCGGTTACGACGCGATCCGCCATTGGAATTGCGATCTTCTCACCCTTGCGAGCTAGACCGTTGGCAACAAGAGCGAGCGCAAATGAACGTCCTAGTGCAGCAGAGTCATAAGAACTTGTGATGTAGCCGATGTGCTTCACCGGTGGTGGGGTATTGGCATCTGCGCCAGCGACTAAGTAAGCGCCTTCTGGAATCACGTATGAGCCGTCGTCAGCAAGAATTCCAACTAATTGATGGCGTCCTTGGCGAGCAGTGTCTGCTCGACTAAATGAACGCTTACCAATAAAGTCCTCCTTCTTTTTAGACACAATCCAATCCATGTCAAGATCTTGAGGAGTTTGCGTGCCATCAGTTTCCTGGCCAACTATTACGAAGCCTTTTTCGGCGCGAAGTACGTGCATTGATTCCGTGCCGTAAGGCGTGATGTTCAAATCCGCACCCTTTGACATCACTGATTCCCAAATATGTAATCCATAGCTGGCTGGCACATTTATTTCATATGCAAGTTCACCAGAGAAGGAAATTCGTGCGATTCGAGCTGGTACGCCTGCAACTTCTGCATGCTTGTTTTCCATGAATGCAAATGATTCATTAGTGACATCAAGTGATGGCGCTAGTCGGCTCATCAATTCACGACTCTTTGGACCAACGATTGCAACTGTGGAGATCTCTTCAGTGACAGAAGTGCAGTAAACCTCAAGATGTGGCCATTCAGTTTGCAGCCATTCTTCAAGCCAATCCAAAACTTTTGCAGCCCCACCAGTAGTAGTGGTCATTAACCAATGATTTTCACTAATTCGAGTCGTGACGCCATCATCGAAGACCATGCCATCAATGCCACACATCAAGCCGTATCGACTCATGCCGACTTTTAAAGTAGAGAACATATTTGTGTAGATCAGGTCCAAAAATTGACCAGCATCTTTACCCTGGATGTCGATCTTGCCAAGAGTTGATGCATCCATTACGCCAACGTCTTGGCGAACTGCGGCGCACTCCCGCAGAACCGCAGCGTGCATGTTTTCCCCTGACTTCGGGAAGTACCAAGGGCGCTTCCACTGGCCAACATCTTCCATCGGCGCCCCGCTAGCTACGTGCCAAGCATGAATCGGGGTTGTGCGCTCTGGATCCGAAAGCAATCCTCGGTCGCGTCCCGCAAGGGCAGCAAATGGAATTGAAATATAAGGCGGACGGAAAGTTAGCGAACCAATTTCATCTGGCGCCTTTCCAATAGCTTGACCAATTAGACCCATAGTTACTGTGCCACTGGTTTTACCTTGATCGTGCGCCGTGCCGATTGCGGTGTAACGCTTTACGTGTTCGATACTTCGCATGCCTGCATCAATTGCGCGCTTGAAGTCGCGGTAAGTTGCATCACGCTGGTAATCAACAAAAGCCACTAACGCTTGATCGGTGGATAGTTTTGGTCCGAAGAAGACCTCAGCTTCGTCATCATCACCAAACTCACCGGCCAACATTCCAGTTGTACTTGTGAGTGAATCCTTGTGCTTAACAATGAAAGCAGCGCGCTTAGCACTCCAGGTCGGCTTAATGCCAATGAACGTTGCTAAGTGAACAATTGGAGTCCAGCCACCGGAAACAGCTAATAGGTCAGCCTTGATGGTTTCCTGTAAGTCTGATTTAGCATCCCCGATTGTGACGCTATTGAGCAAGCCATCGAGATTTGCTTGCGTATCAATAACGGTTGCACCCTTAATCAGGCGGATACCAAGTTTCTTGATTGCCTTACGCGAGGATTTCTTGGAGGACTTAGACACTTTCTTTCTTATGTCAACCACAGCGGCGACGTAAACACCGGCATTGTGTAATCGGATTGCGTCGCGGTAGCCCTGATTGTCAATAGTTACTACCACTGCAGTTCTGAATGGATTTGCACCACTTGAAACATAAGTGGCTGCAGCATGAGAAAGCATGATTCCTGGACGGTCGTTATTTGCAAAAACTAAGTGACGTTGGAATGCACCGGTTGCCAGCACGGTGTGCTCGGCGCGAATGTGCCAAGTCCTGATGCGCGACATTTCAGTGTGAACATTCGCATCAAGGTGATCGGTACGACGCTCGGTCGCAACTGAAAAACCTTGATCATACAAACCTTGCACTGTCGTCCGCGGTAAGTAAGTTACATTTTCGCGCTCTAGTACTGCCAGAAGTTCAGTTGGAACGCTCTGGCCTAGGTAGACCAGATGCCCACCCGCAGCTGGCTTGTCGTCCATAACGATGACGCTCTTGCCCTGATCTGAAAACTTCTTTGCTGCTGCCAGGCCAGATGTGCCAGCACCTACAACAAGAACATCTACGTGACGGTTTGCTTTGTCATATCGCGAGTTATCACGAGTATCTGGCAAGTCGCCAACGCCTTGTGCGCTGCGGGCAACTAACCCTTCAACCAATTCAACGGTTGTTGCTGGCTTCATTGGTTCGCCGGCGCCAGAGTCGATGTTTACTAAAGCATTTGTTTCTTCAACCCAAAGTCCCATGACGCCACGCGGACGATCCTTGTACGAACTATCGGTGAAATGCAGAACGCCGTTACGAAGCAGAGCAGAAGCCAGGCTTTCTCCCTTTTCTCCGGAGTACTGCTTGCCATCGAATGTGAAATTTACTGTGCTCATGCGGGACTCTTTGGCTGTTGTGAGAAAGGTTTGTAGGACGGTCCGAATTGGTGATTAATCGTGTTTCGCCAAACATTGAACCAGCGACGACAACCGGCGCTATGGACCCAGCGTTCAGCCATCCAGCCTTTTGGATTGGAACGGATAAAAACAAACTTGGCCCACTCTTCGTCGGTCAAATTGCCGGAATTTTCTGGATAAGCAACATGTGCTTCGGAACCGTAATGAAACTCAGTTTCATCGCGCGGACCACAATATGGGCAAGGTATGTGCAACATAGTTATTCCTTAGTGGGCTACGCCGGCAGCGCCGTGCTCGTCGATTAAGTGACCTGATGTAAAGCGATCAAGTGCGTATGGTTTTGCTAATGCGTCTGGCTCGCCGCTTGCAATAGTGGCGGCCATTACCCAGCCAGATCCTGGTGTGGCTTTGAAGCCGCCCGTGCCCCAGCCAGAGTTAATAAATAAATTCTCAACTGGAGTTAGTCCAATGATTGGGGAAGCATCGGGGGCGATGTCGACAATGCCACCCCAAGTGCGAAGCATGTGAGCGCGTTCAAAGATCGGGAACAACTCACATGCAGCTGCTAGTTGATGCTCAATGACATGGAAGCCACCGCGCTGTGCATAAGAGTTGTATGAGTCAGTTCCGGCGCCCATTACAAGTTCGCCCTTATGAGCCTGGCTAACGTAAACGTGAACTGCGCCAGACATGACGACAGTATCCAAAACTTGTTCATTTAATTCAGAGACAAGTGCCTGCAATGGACGGCTCTGTAGCGGAACATCAAAACCAGCCATGCTTGCAAGAACTGAAGTGTGACCAGCAGCGACCATGCCGACTTTATCCGCAGCGATGTCGCCTTGAGTGGTCTTAATTCCTTGTACTTTGCCATCGACAATTTTGAAGCCAGTAACTTCACAGTTCTGAATAATGTCAACGCCCATGTCGGCAGCAGCCTTGGCATAACCCCAGGCAACCCAGTCGTGCTTTGCGATGCCACCGCGAGGCTGGAAAGTAGCGCCCATAACCGGGTAGCGAATGTCTTCACTGATGTTTACGATTGGCGCGATCTCTTTAACTTCTTGTGGAGTTAACCAAACGCTATCGACAGCATTCACGTGATTTGCATAAAAGTTTCTTTGCTTTGAGCGGACATCACTCACGCTATGGGCAAGTGTCATAACACCGCGTTGGCTAAAGAACATTTCGTAGCCAACTTCTTCTTCCAGGTTTTCCCAAAGCTTTAGCGAGTGATCGTAAATACCTGTTGATTCATCCCAGAGATAGTTGGAACGAATGATTGTGGTGTTGCGGCCCATGTTTCCGCCGGCAAGCCAACCCTTTTCGATTACTGCAACGTTGGTAATGCCGTGGTTCTTGGCTAGGTAGTAGGCAGTTGCTAAACCATGGCCACCAGCGCCAATGATGATTACGTCATAGGACTTTTTAGGCTTTTGGTCAGCCACCCAGAGAAAATCTGGGTGATCTGGAAGTTCTACGGTACGTCTACGAGTCGTTGTTGCCATAAGAGAAACCTTATCTTTGCTGGATTAAGAACGCAGTCTGGACATCGATGGATCGAACTGTGGGTCATCACTGACCACAGCTGGATACGCCGAGTCGAAGTACTTAACGCTTACTTGGGTACCAAGAGTGGTGTGATCAATTGGCAACCAAGCGTATGCAATTTGCTTACCGATTGAATGCCCAAAGTAGGAGCTTGTTGTGTATCCGACTGGGACGCCATTTACAAACACTGGTTCCTTACCCATCACAACATGGCCTGGGTTATCAAATACCAAGCAAACTAATTTCTTAGTTATAGCGGCTGGGTCAAGTGCCTCAAATGCATCAGCGCCGATGTAGCCGCCACCCTTACGAACCGAGAATGCCAAACCAGCTTCATGCGGATTATGTTCGCTGGTCATGTCAGTGCCGTAGGAACGGTAACCCTTTTCCAAGCGCATTGAATTGAACGCTCCTCGACCGGCAGCAATGATGCCAAACTCTTTGCCAGCCTCCAGCAATGTGTCCCAAAGCTTTAATGCCATGTCAGCGTCGGTGTAAATTTCATAACCAAGTTCACCGACGTAGGAAAGTCTCCATAGTGTTGCTGGAACTTGATCTAAGTAAAGCGACTTGGCTTTGAAGTAACCAAAAGCTTCATTGGAAACATCGACATTTGTTAACTTCTCAACAACCTTGCGAGCGTGCGGTCCAAATAAACCGAGTCCAACAGTTCCGGAAGTTACATCTTTAATGTGAACCGTGTCTGGAGCTGCAGACTTTAGCCGGGCAACATCGATTGCGCTGTTTGCACCAATCATGAAGTGAGTATCGGCTAATCGGGTAACAGTAACGTCGGAAAGAATTCCAGCTTCCTTAGTCAACATAAGACAGTAGGTAACAGAACCTGGCGCCTTGTCGAGCTTTCCAGTGGTTTGTTCCATCAAAAACTCCATGGCACCCTTGCCAGTAACTTCGATGCGCTTAAGTGCGGTGATATCAAAGAGGCCAACATTTTCGCGAACATACTGCGCTTCAGCGCCAATGATCGGGGACCAAAAACGAGCTGACCATTCATCACGTGCTGGCGTTGGGTACTTAGTAACTAAATCTTTATTTGCTTCGTACCATTGCGGGCGCTCAAAACCGGAAGCCTCTAGGAAGTATCCACCAAGTTCTTGCTGACGATGGTAGAAGCCCGTTGTGCGAAGTGGCCGCGGCTTTTCCATTGGCTGCATTGGATGGATGATGTCGTAGACCTCAACGTAGTTTTGCGCCCCGCGCATTGCGATGTGGTTTGGTCCAAGTTGATGGGGCTCAAATCTATTTACATCGCATTCGTGAACTGCAAGCTTTGGATGTCCATCGATAATCCACTGCGCAGTTGCGCGAGCAACTCCCACAGCCTGGGTAACCCAAACGGCTTCGGCAACCCAGAATCCTTTTAGACCATTCCATTCACCCATAAGAGGGAAGGTGTCTACGGTGAAGGAAAACATTCCGTTCATGCCATCTACGATCTTGGCGTCTTTTAGTTCTGGTAAAACTTTGCCAGCCAATCCCTGGACTGGCTCCCACTCTGGAGCTGTGAACGGCATCTGGCTTGGCATGATTTCTGCCTGATCGAACGGCAAAATTTCTTCCGATTCGACCATGAGTGGGCGGTGTAAGTATGAACCAATTCCCATGCCGTTAAAGCGCTGGCGGAAGTACAAGTCTTCGCCTTGGTGACGCATGATCGGAATTGTGATCTCTTCAGTCTGATCTGCAAGTGAAGGAATATCTTCGGTCCAAGCTAGTTGATGGGCAAGTGGCTGGAAAGCTTTTGCCATTCCAAACATTCGACCAACTTTAGGACCCCAAATACCAGCGCAGGAAATTACGATCTCGGCGGTGAAGAAACCTTGATCTGTCATAACTCCGGTAACTTGTCCGGCTTCTTGTTCGATAGAGATTACTTCAGTGCGATCTTTGAAAATTGCGCCACGAGATTCCGCAAGTCTTTGCAAAGCTTGAACTGAACGAACTGCTTTGGCAATTCCATCAGTAGGGCAGTAGATCGCGCCAAGAATTGCTTTTGGATCCAGTACTGGATGAAGTTCGCCTGCGCGTTCTGGAGAAATTACTTCAGCTTCATAGCCATAAGCATGAAGCCAGGCAGTGCGACGATGAAGTTCCTTAAGGCGTTCTGGGGTAGTAGCGATTTCTAAGGAGCCAACTTGATAGAAGCCTGGACCATCTTCGTGTTCAATCGTTAAAAGTTTGTTGATAGTTTGATCTGCCATGGCTGCGAGAGTCTTGTTGCCGGTAACTTTTTGTACCAGACCTGGTGCATGTGATGTTGATCCACCAGGCGCGGGCATTGGGCCTTGTTCAAGAACGGTGACATCAGTCCAACCGCGCTCAGTTAACTCATCGGCAAGTGAGCAGCCAACGATTCCGCCACCTATGATCACAATTTTTTTCACGAGCAACCCTCATTCGCTTAAAATACTGCGTTGCGAACTATGCAACAGAGTGCGTGTTGCGCAACACTTATATATTCCTCGCTTTTGTGTTTACGGTCAAGTGGAATCAAAAAACTGGTGGGTCCGATTGTTCGGACCCACCAGTTTCTGGTTATTTGTTAGCCAGGCTTACTGAAGCCAGCCAGCAACTATGTCAGCGTTGGCATCGATCCACTTCTGAGCTGCTACTGCAGGATCAGTTCCGGATTCGATGTCAGCGGCTACTGCATTCTGGTCATCATTTGTCCAGGTGAAGTTCTTAACGATCTTGGTGAAAGCATCGTTAGCATCAATAACCTTAGGAGATACCAACTTCTGCAGAGGTAACTCTGGGTAGTCAGTAAGACCTGAGGCTTGCTCTGGATCTGTCCAGTCATTTGCAGGGAACTTGATACGAGCCAGTGGAACTTTCGCTAGGAAGTTTTGTGGCGTATACCAGTAACCGATTGCAGGTGTCTTATCAGCAGCAGCCTTTGTGAAGACATCAATTAATGCCTGCTCAGAGCCTGTTGAGATAGCAGTGAAGTTCAGCTTGTTAGCTGAAATCATTTTCTCACCGATTGTGGTGTATCCCGGAGGACCTTCATACCAAGCACCCTTGCCCTTTGATTCATCGGTGACGAAAAGATCAGCATATTTGTTTAGGTTTGCTGAATCTGTGATGTCTGGATATTCGTCAGCCATCCACTGTGGAACGTACATTCCGATAATGCCAATGTTTCCGTTGTCGCCAACTTCAACAACTGCTCCACGGTCTGCCCATTCTTGCCAGCGGCCGCCGCCCCAATCTTCAATGACTAGGTCTATTGAGCCCGCTTCCATAGCGTCATATGTAACGCCAGCTTCGGCAAGAGGGACCTGAGTGATGTCGCAACCGTTTGCCTTAGCAATTTCAGTTACAACTTGTGCTGAGGCGGTGTAACCAACCCAAGCGTGCATAGCAATAGCGTACGAGCCACAAGCCGCTACTTCCGCAGCATCTGTTGGTGCAGCAGATGCTTCTGCATCTACGCCTGCGCCACCACATGCTGACAACAGAAGTGCAGCAGCTGCAGCAAGCACACTGGCTTTTGCAGTAGCTTTCTTTTTCCCGATCATTCTTATCTCCTCGCTAGGAAACGAACTATCTTGCGATAGTTCTTCAAACCAACGTTTGTTAGTTTGAAATCTAGTGCTTGGGGGCCGAATTACGGGCCACCGTGTACTGGGCAATTCGGTCAATCATTAGGCCAAGTAACAGGATGGAAAATCCTGCGATCAGCCCTTTACCCTGCAACTCTGGCTTTGACCCGCCGACTATTACTAAATAGCCAAGTCCACCGGCGCCAACAAGGCCGCCAATAACCACCACTGCTAGTACAAATATCAATCCTTGATTAGTGGCAAGGAGTAGGGACTTCTTTGCCGCGGGAAGTTGTACTTTCGTTATCAACTGCCACTTAGTGGAACCCGTGGAAATCGCTGCCTCAATCATATTGGTTGGCACCTCACGGATACCCTGGCCCACGATTTTGACGACTATGGGGATGGAATAGACGATTCCAGTGGCGATACCGGTAAACCTAGAGGGTCCAAAAAAGCCGAGCATGGGAATCAAATAAACAAAAGCAGGCAGGGTTTGTCCCGCATCCAAAATTGGGCGCAGGGCACGTTCGGCTCGGTTACTTCGACCGATCCAGACGCCTACAACTACACCGATGGACATGGTCAACATGGTTGCAACGATGGTTTGCGTGAAGGTAACCATAGTGTCAAACCAAAGACCACTTGCCACTATCGCAAGTAACAGAGTGAGTGTTATGAATGCTGATCGCAGGCCACCAAGAATTAATGACAGCAGCGAGATCATTGCCACGGTCAAGAACCAAGGTGAATTTGATAGTACGCCTTCAAGCGGATTCAAAATTCCAACCGTAACGGCCTTGGCTAAACCTGTAGTTAGGAATTCAAAATTTTCGGTAATCCAAAATATGGATGATTCCGTGACATTTGCCACGGGTTTACTTATGTTTACCTGTTCTGGAAAGTAAGCTGCCCACGCTAATTGCCGAGAGAGCACTATGCAGATAATTGTGGCAACAGCCGCTGAAACAAGTCCGAGTTTGCGACGTCTCCGAGCGCTAGCTGGAGCAGGTACAAAAGATTCATCAATAGAAATTGCGGCAGAGGTACTGCGATCAAGCATGATTGCAATCAACACAACTGCAATTCCTGCGACGAAACCACCACCAACATCTCGGATGATGAGGGCATCGATAACTGGTTTACCTAATCCTGGAGCTCCAATCAAAGCGGCAATCACAACAAAAGATAGCGCTGCCATAACTGTTTGGTTTATTCCCAAAATAATTGTGCGCGAAGACATAGGTAGTTGAATTTTTCTAAGCAACTGAATTTTTGTTGTGCCCATTGAAGTTCCAGCTTCAACCGGACTAACTGGAACCCCACGAATTCCAAAAGCAGTTAAGCGAACTGCAATTGGAATGCTGTAAACCATAGTTGCAATGGTTGCCGAGGCAGGACCAATCAAAAAGAACAGCGCAAGGGGCGCAAGATAAACCAAGGTAGGCAGAATTTGAGCGAGATCCAATATCGGAGTTACTGCTTTCAGCGCACGATCTGAAAGACCCGCCCAGATTCCAACAGGAATTCCTATTAACAGCGACATAATCACGGCAGCCAATGTCATTGCAAGAGTGTCCATGGAATCAGTCCAGAGTCCCAGTGCCCCACAAGTGAAAACCAAAATTACTGCTGTAATTGCCATTCGTAAATGTGAGACTGCATAGACCACGAATCCAATGACAGCAATAACACCGAGCCATCCAAGAAGCGGAATACTTGAGTCTCCGGCGGGGATAGCGATTATTTCTCGAATGCCCGTTACGAATCCATCTATAAATTCACGGATCGGATTAAAGAAGTATTTAAAACTCGCGCCGTCACTTCTATTGGCTCGAATTGCTGCAGCAACATTGCCAGCCCACGTGGTTACCCCAGTATCTTCTGGCACTGCTAAAACTAGTGTTGACTGCCCTTGGAAAATTCTGGCAAGCACAACCCAAGCCGCAAATAGTATTGCAATTAACCAACTACGTTTAAGTTTTTTTGGCTTCGCAATCAACATTGTTTCCTTCGTACTACTCATCCGTGGCTACCGCCTCCAACAAGTAGCAAGAAATCGCGTGGGGTAATAAAACCCAGCGTTGTATTGCCTTCAACAACTGCAACGGGTCCGTCAGCGTCCAAGATCGCAGCAGTTGCATCACGGATTATGGTTGTGGCTGGGACGCTTCGGCCACTTGCAGTTTCGTCGCTTGCAAGCGGTCGAGCGATAGTTCGCACTGTTAGTACATGTGATTTAGGTACATCTCGCGTGAAGTCAGCAACGTAGTCATCAGCTGGATTGGCAATAAGTTCTTCGGCTGTTCCCATTTGAACTACGGCGCCATCGCGCATGATCGCAATGCGATCTCCAACACGAAGAGCCTCTGCTAAATCGTGAGTAATGAAAACCATGGTCTTGCCAAGCTCTTCATGTAGGCGCATAACTTCAGATTGCATATCGCGCCTGATGAGTGGATCTAAGGCTGAAAAGGGTTCATCCAAGAACATAACGTCTGGATCCACAGCAAGGGCGCGCGCTAACCCAACACGTTGCTGCATACCGCCAGATAGTTGCTCTGGGTAGGCCTGCGCAAAACCTTGCAATCCAACAAGTTCAATCACTTCATTTGCGCGAGCATGGCGCTGTTCTTTATTCACACCATTTACTTCAAGTGCGAATGCGATGTTATCAATAACTCTGCGATGCGGAAGCAAGCCAAAGTTTTGAAAAACCATAGAAAATTTAGTTCTGCGCAGTTCGCGAAGCCGAGCATCGGATGCCTTCAGTACGTCTTCACCATTCATTACAACGCTGCCTGAAGTTGGTTCAATCAAACGAGTTAGACACCGCACCAAAGTTGACTTACCCGATCCAGAAAGCCCCATAACTACGAAAACTTCTCCCGGTGCGACTTCAAATGACACATCGCGAACAGCTGCAGTATTTCCAGTTTTCTCCCGCAGCTCAGCGCGTGGCAGGGCGGCATCGGGACTACCAACAATCTTTTCGGGATTAGGTCCAAATACTTGCCATAGATTATTTACTGAGATGGCACTGTTGCTTTCAGACATCTACTTTCCCTTTCGTTGGTACAAACCATTGTGATGGAGCCGGGGCTAGATTTTGCCAAATATGTTTATGTTCTAAATACTCTGCAAGTCCAGCTTCGCCAAGTTCACGGCCGTTTCCTGATTGCTTGAATCCACCCCATTCGGCTTGAGCCACATATGGGTGGTAGTCATTGATCCAGATCGTGCCATGGCGCAATTGCCTGGCAACGCGCTGGGCTTTGTCAGAATCGCGAGTCCATACCGCGCCAGCGAGTCCAAAGATCGTATCGTTACCAAGTTTTATTGCCTCGTCTTCAGTATCGAAAACTTCGACTGTCAAAATTGGACCAAAGGATTCATCTTGCACACAATGCATTTCAGTTGTGCAGTTGTCGAGCACGGTCGGTCGGTAGAAGAAGCCGTTATCAAATTGGGCGCCTTCGGGACGCATTCCACCTGCGCGCAAAATCGCACCTTCGGCCAGAGCATCGGCAACATACCGTTCAACTTTGTCGCGGTGAGCTGCGCTTATCAAAGAACCAGTCTCGGCATCAGGATCCATCGCGCCACCGAGTCGAATTAGATCTGCGCGCCTCGCAATTTCGGTTACGACTTGTTCATGAATCTTGCGCTCAACAAGTAAGCGCGCTCCAGCAGAACAAACTTGCCCCGAATGCAAAAACACAGCCGTCAGTGCATTGTCGATTGCAGCATCAAGATCTGCGTCTGCAAAAATGATGTTTGGGTTCTTGCCACCAAGTTCTAGAGCCACTCGCTTAACAGTTTCCGCAGCATTGATCATCAAACGTTTTCCAGTTGCCAAACTTCCGGTAAAGGAAACCATGTCAACACCAGGATGAGTGCTAAGTGGACCGCCGGCTACTGCGCCAGATCCAAGAACTAGATTTGCCACACCTGTTGGTAATCCAGCTTCACTAAACACATCCATCATCATCGAAGTAGTAGATGGTGTTAGCTCACTTGGCTTAATGACAAAAGTGCAACCGGCTGCAATCGCTGGTGCCATTTTCCATGATGCCTGGAGTAGGGGATAGTTCCAAGGAGTAATCATCGCAATCACACCTATGGGTTCGGAAGTCATGGTGCTTCGAACGTTTTGCCTTCCTGGATCAACTTCGCGGTCATGACTTTGCGGCGCAAGTGTTGAAAAATACTTGAACACTGAAATCACATCTGCAATGTCGTATTGCGCCTCGACAAGCCGCTTTGCGGTATCTTCAGATTCCGCTTTGGCAAATAGCTCTTTGTCACGTTCGAGAATGTCAGCTACGCGTTCCAAGATTTTCCCGCGTTGTTCACCAGTAAATGAACCCCAATGGCCTGAGTCAAAAGCATGGCGGGCAGCATCTATCGCAGCGACTGTGTCTGAGGCGCCTGCTTCATGAAAGGTGGCTACTAAGTGAGCATCTGCTGGATGCAAAACATTTCTGATCTCACCCGAGGAACTGCCTTGTCGTTTGCCGTTGATAAAGAGTTCAGTCATATGTTCATAAGCCATAGTTGAAAACCTTACTCACGCCAATAATTGGGATTGCCAGAAAGTTTAGCCGCACTGGCTTTCACTATTTGGCCTAATGAATCAAAATCTTTTGGCTTTAGTCGACTTGCAGGGCCAGAGATGACCAGCGCTGCCGCAACTTCGTCATGCACATCCCGAATTGGAGCAGCAACCGCGACAAAATCCGCTTCCATTTCCTGATAAGCAACGGCGTAACCAATTTCGCGAACCTGCGCCAATTCTTTTTCGAGTGCCTCGCCAGAGGTTATGGTGTTGGGCGCTAACTTTCCCCAGGAATCGGGCCTGGCCGCTATCCGAGCCGGCTTATCAAGCCAGGCAGTTAAAACTTTTCCAGTTGCCGTGCAATGGGTTGGCACACTTTGTCCGAGCCAACTGCGCATCGAAACCATGGACGGTCCCATAACTTGATCGACATAAAGAACACGATTGTTATCAAGCACTGCAATGTTTACGGTCTCGCCAACTTGTATTGCCAGGGCCCTTGTTACCGCCCGAGAACCGGAGACAACATCGAGAGAACTTGTAACTGCGCCAGCCAGGCGCACTAATCCAAGACCCAAGCGGTAGCGGCCGCGATCTGATACCTGTTCAACTAACCCATGAGCTAGGAGCGATGACATTAACCGAGATGCTGTTGATTTGTGAACATCTAAATCGGCAGCGATTTGAGTTACGCCAGATTCACCGCGCTGGGCAAGGATTTCCAGGATGGCAATTGCCCGATCCACTGATTGAACTGAGCCAGTTTCGGCTAAATGCGTGTTGCCCATGGCGCAACATTATGCGTCATGGGCAACACTTGTCTTGGAAATACCGAATTAGTTAGAACAAACCTACAACTTCGCCGTTTACTAGCTTGATTGAGTTTGCTGCTGGAACCCTAGGAAGTCCCGGCATGGTCATGATGTCGCCAGTTACAACAACAATGAACTCAGCGCCTGCGCTGAGACGGATTTCCCGAATTGTGATGGTGTGACCGGAAGGCGCACCCTTGGCTGCAGCGTCAGTTGAGAATGAGTATTGGGTCTTTGCCATACAAATCGGGAAGTGGCCGTAGCCAGCATTTTGGAATACCTGGAACTGATCTTTAACGCTCTTATCAGCAACAACTTCGCCAGCATCGTAAATCTCCGTTGCAATTGTCGTGACTTTATCCCAAAGCGACATTGTGTCTGGGTAAAGCGGCTTGAAAGCAGCAGAGCCACTCTCTGCAATTTCTACTACCTTTTTCGCTAACTCCGTTGTTCCCTTGCTGCCTTGCGCCCAGTGTGTGCAACGTATTGCATCTACGCCCATGTCTGCGCAGTACTTTTGTACGGCAGCAAATTCAGCATCAGTATCTGTCGTGAAGTTATTTACACCGACAACAACTGGAACACCAAACTTTTGAACGTTACGGATGTGACGACCCAGGTTTACAAGACCTGCTTCAACAGCAGCAACATTTTCTTTGCCTAAGTCATCCTTAGCCACGCCGCCGTGCATTTTTAACGCGCGAACTGTTGCAACAATTACTGCAGCTGACGGTTCAAGTCCCGCTTTACGACATTTAATGTCGAAGAACTTTTCCGCGCCAAGGTCTGCGCCGAATCCAGCTTCAGTTACCACGTATTCACCAAGCTTCAAAGCTGTGTGGGTAGCAAGCACGGTGTTACAACCATGAGCAATGTTTGCAAATGGTCCACCATGAACAAATGCTGGATTGTTTTCCAGAGTCTGAACCAAGTTCGGCATCAGAGCATCTTTAAGTAATACCGTCATTGCGCCATTGGCATTTAGCTGCGCGGCAGTAATAGCAACTTTGTCACGCGTGTAACCAACAACGATGTTGCCAAGTCGGCGCTCCAGATCCTCCAGATCCATGGCAAGACACAAAATGGCCATAACTTCACTAGCAACCGTTATGTCAAAGCCTGCTTCCCGAGGGTAACCATTGCCTGGGCCACCAAGAGCAGCAGTAATTTCGCGAAGTGCGCGATCATTCATATCTATTACACGTTTCCAAGCAATTCGGCGCACATCAATGCCAAGTTCGTTACCCCAATAGATGTGGTTATCCAACATGGCAGATAGTAAGTTATGTGCCGCGCCAATGGCGTGGAAGTCGCCAGTGAAGTGCAAGTTGATATCTTCCATCGGCACTACCTGAGCGAAGCCGCCACCGGCTGCGCCACCTTTCATGCCAAAGCAAGGTCCAAGTGATGGTTCGCGCAAACAAACGATTGCTTTTTTGCCAATTGCATTTAGCCCATCGCCCAGACCAACTGTTGTTGTGGTCTTACCTTCGCCAGCTGGGGTGGGGGTCATGGCAGTTACTAAAATTAGTTTGCCAGTTGGCCGATTTTTCAAGGAAGAAATAAATTCCATGTTGATCTTGGCCTTTGTCGGACCATAGTTCAGAACGGCATCTGCCGGAATACCGATTTTTTCTGCAACCGAAACAATTGATTCAGTTGTAGCTGCCCGAGCAATATCGATATCTGACTTCATGCCAATAACTCCTTTTTGCGCTTATCTACCCACTCGTCAAGTTCTTCTTTAATTGCAGAGTCCATTTCTGGCGCAACATAGTCTTCAACCATCTTGTGAGCAATTTTGTTTGCTCTAACATCTGTTGTCTCGGATCCGTTTCGGTTCCAGCGATCAAAGTTGTCTGCAGATGACAGGAACGGCCGGTAGAAACAATCACGGAAACGATCCATAGTGTGAGAAGTTCCAAGAAAGTGCCCACCATGTCCGGCTTCCTCATGCGAGCCAAAGGCAAGTGATGCCTCATCAATTTCAAATGGCGTGAATTCAGCCTGCATCATTTGAAGTAATTCAACGTCCATAACAAATTTTTCATACGATGCAACTAAGCCACCTTCAAGCCAGCCAGCGGTGTGCATGACAAAGTTGGTACCGGCAAGAAAAGTTGCATGCATTGTCATAAGCGATTGGTAGCCAGCTTGGGCATCCATGGTCTGAGCCGCATTTAGCGCGCCACCACCACGGAATGGAAGTCCAAAGTGACGGGCAACTTGTCCAGTGCAGAGCAGTCCCATTGCAGATTCTGGAGTACCGAACATCGGTGAGCCTGACTGCATATCAATGTTTGAAAGGAAAGACCCAAACACTGCAGGGCAACCTGGGCGAACTAGTTGCACGAGTGCGATGCCGCTAAGAGCTTCCGCAATTTGCTGCACCAATGATGCCGGAATCGTTACCGGACTCATTGCGCCCATTAGCAAGAACGGAGTTAGCACACATGGTTGACCCGCTTCGCTGTATTCAAATAATGAATCCAACATGCGATCGTCCCAACGAAGTGGTGAGTTGCAGTTGATCAGGGAAATAATTGCAGGTGTCGTCTCAATGCTTTCGCGAGACCCAAATACAATTTCGGTCATTTTGATGACATCTCTTGCGTTTGGACCGGTAACAACATTTCCCATGTATGCCTTGTCACTCAAAGTTTGTAAGGAATAGGTCATGTCAATGTGACGGGTATCTAAATGCGCATCGTTTGGTTCAACAACAACAGCGCTTGAGACATCTAAGTCTTCAAACATGTAAGTCAGTTTTGTAAAATTCTGAAAATCATCAAGCGTTCCATCGCGACGCACACCAAGATCTCTAACGAATGGGGGGCCATAGACACCACCAAAAACCATATTGTCGCCACCAATGATGACGTTATTTTTAGGATTTCGAGCTTGCAGCGTGAATTCCTTTGGGGCTTTAGCAACTTGAGCCAAAATCCACTCAGGATCAAACTTCACATTGTTGCCTTCAACTTTTTGACCCGCGGCTCGGAACATTTCCAGGGCGCGATCATGCATAAACTCGATCCCCATTTCGGAAACAATTCGGCGCCATCCCTTATCTAGGACAGCCATCGCATCCTGCGAAAGGATTTCATAACGTGTGCTCTTATTTTGGAACATTTCTGGCTCCTGCTGTGCGCGCTATCAGTTTTGATAGCAAGTTGAAAGAATTCATCAAATGACTTGACGAATACCCCACACGATACCGTACGATGTGGAACATAGGTTCCAGATTGTGAAATTTCCTTGAACTCCTCACAACCTGGAATCAGTACAAATCTAGCCCAAGGATTTAGCGCATATAGAAGGAGGCTCGATGAGCGAGAAGTTTGCCTTAGATATGCAAGAAAAGCCTGTAACCGGAACCCAAGCGATAGATCGCGCCTGCGACCTGCTAATTCGAGTTATTAACTCTGAAGATCCCGTTACTTTGAGCGAATTAGTCTCCACAACTGGCTTAGCCAAGGGAACTACCTCACGAATCCTTAGCGCGCTTGAGCGAAGTGGCTTACTAGCCCGAAGCGTGTTTGGCGGATTTGAATCTGGGCCAGTGCTTAATCAATTTGCAGTTCGCGGCGGTGCCTACACAGCTTTAATCGGTTCACTTACGCCAGCAATGGAGCGCATTGCCGACATTACCCACGAAACGGTCAGCTTGGCGGTAACTGGACACACTGGAATCGACAACATTGCCCAGGTCGAAGGCTCATACCTATTAGGAAGTCGCAACTGGGTAGGCGAGAGTGTGCCATCTCATTGTTCAGCTGCCGGGAAAGTTCTAATTGCTTTTGGTGGCGCATCTGCGCCGAGCACATTGGCACCCCGAACCACTGAAACTATTACTGACTTTGCAACTCTGGATGCTCACATTCGAAAAGCACGAGAAGTTGGCTATGCCGTAATTCGAAATGAACTTGAGCAAGGTTTGATATCAGTTGCTATTCCAGTTCTTGACGCTTCCAACAAGGCAATCGCGGCTTTGTCAGTTAGCGGACCTGCTGAGAGAATTACCCCAGGCGATGAATTACACATTGCACAACTTATGCGAAGAGAACTTAACCAAGTACAAGGCTTAAAACAAGAAGGAGCAGCATGACTCACGATGAAATCCTGAAGGAAATGTATGAGCGCACTATGGAAGGCAACGCACCACGTGTGCTTGAGCTAACTCACATGGGCTTGGACTCAGGACTAACACCGGACTCAATTCTTTTTGATGCCCTAATTCCTTCGCTCGAAGAAGTTGGTGCGCGCTTTGAGCGTGGCGACTATTTCGTACCTGAAATGTTGATTGCAGGTCGCGCAATGAGTGGCGCTTTAGATGTGCTTCGCCCACTATTGGCGGATACTGGCGCGGAAACTGTTGGCACATTCCTGATGGGAACTGTCAAGGGAGATGTTCACGACATCGGTAAGAATTTGGTAAACATCATGCTTGAAGGCGCTGGCTTTCAAGTTATTGATATCGGCGTTCAGTGCGCACCTGAAAAATTTATTGATGCAATCAAGGAACACCAGCCAGATGTTGTTGGCATGTCAGCATTTCTAACCACCACGATGCCAATGTTTAAAGTCAACATCCATGAAATTACCAAAGCGGGTATGCGAGATGACGTAATCATCATGGTTGGCGGTGCACCGGTGACGCAGGAATATGCTGACGTAGTTGGCGCTGATGGCTATGCATCTGATGCATCCACAGCAGTTCGCAAGGCCAAGGAACTAATTGCAATCAAGCGTGGCAAGTAGCAAAAGTTATGACGACCTTTATTGCAACTATTGAACACGTAGTCAAAGGCCCGGTTTGGGGCTGCCAAGACTGTGGTCAATGCGTGCTGCACTCAACTGGAATGACTTGTCCAATGAACTGCCCAAAGACTTTGCGCAATGGCCCATGTGGTGGAGTGCGCGAAAATGGGCATTGCGAAGTAAATCCAGAAATGAAATGTGTTTGGCTTAAGGCTTATGACCGCACGCAAGCTTGGCCGTTGCCCTCAGCTTGGAAAGAGGAATACAACCATTTACGTCCACCGGTTGATAATCGACTAAAGGGAACCTCGTCGTGGAAAAACTTTTTCACTAAGCGGGATCGCTGGACGCCAGCAGGCTGGAAAAACACCACGGATGAATCAATCGAAGTGGGTCACAACTGATGTCAACACTTGAGCACAAATTAACTAAAACTACCGAAACTGTATTCACAGCCGAATTCCATTCACTTGATGGAAATGGTCTTGAAAAAGCAAAGAAGTATGCAGACCGATTTCGTGGTTGGTTTGATGGCGTAAACGCCACGGATAACACGGCAGCACATGCCCACGTTTCTAACGTTGCTTCGGCAATAGTCATAAAGCAACTTGGTCTGGAACCAATTTTGCAAATAGTTTGCCGCGACAAGAATCGCTTAGCTCAGCAAGCGGACATCATGGGCGCAAGCATGTTTGGTGTTGAAAACTTCTTGGCGTTAACTGGCGATGATGTAACCGCAGGAGACGAAACAGAAGCTCGTCGGGTATTTGATCTAGATGGACCACAGTTAGTTCGCTTAATGAGCACAATTAAGCGCGGTGAATACATGTCGGGTCGCAAAATTGATCCTGCGCCGCACATGTTCATTGGCGCTGTTGAAAATCCAGGAGCACCGCCATTCGAATATCGCGTTCAACGTGTCGCGAAAAAATATGCATCGGGTGCCAAGTTTCTACAACTTCAAATTTGCTACCACCAAGATCGCTTGGAAAAGTTCTGCGCGGGTGTCCGTGATGCTGGGTTAGCTGGCAAGATTGCGATTATTCCGACCATAGTTTTGGTCAAGGGCGCCAGGCCATTGAATTTTATGCACAATAACGTTGCAGGCATTGATGTACCGGCTGATCAGATTGCTCGCGTTGAGAAAGCTGCGGATCCGGCAGAAGAAGCATATTTACAAACTTTAGAATTTGCCCAACATGCTTTGGCTCAGCCAGCAGTGCGCGGTCTGCACATAACTGACTTTAGAAATGATGAGACACTTGAAAGACTAATGACAGACCTTGGCAGAGTTCGCCAATCAATTACAAGCGAAGTAAAGGACAACCATGCATACAGTGCTTAGTTCCCCAACCAAAACGGTAACAATCGGTCACGATGTTCCATTTGTAATTATTGGTGAGCGCTTAAACCCAACTGGACGCAAACTTTTTCAGGAAAAACTTCGCGCAAATGATCTTTCAACGATCAACAATGACGTAGCTGACCAAGTTGCTGGCGGCTGCGACATGCTCGATGTAAACATGGGCGTCCCACTAACTGATGAACCAGCGCTATTGGCGAACGCGATCAAACTTGTCCAATCACTTACTGATTTACCAATTTGCATTGATTCATCAGTCATCGAGGCACTGGAAGCAGGACTTGCAGTTTATGAAGGCAAAGCCCTAGTTAACTCAATGACTGGTGAAGACGAGCGGATGGATTTGATTCTTCCGTTAGTTAAGAAATATGACGCAGCGATTCTTGCGCTTCCTAATGATGAGATTGAAATTCCTATGCTGGCAAAAGACCGCATGGTAATTGTTGAAAAGATTGTGCGTCGGGTGGAAAAAGAAGGTATCTCGCTAGAGAACTTGCTAATTGATCCACTTGCCATGCCCGTTGGCGCAGACCCAGAAAATGCAAAGCACACACTTGAGACCATTTACTTAATTAAAGAAAAGTATGGTCTTAACATGTCAATCGGAGCATCAAATGTTTCCTTCGGCTTACCAAACCGGCATGCCCTAAATGGTGCTTTTATGCCGATGGCAATGGCGATGGGTTTGACATCGGCAATTATGGATGGTCGCACTCCTGAGGTTGTGCAAGCAGTGCGCGCTTCGGACTTAGTCTTGGGACTAGATCAATGGGGCGCTAATTGGATTAGTAACTTCCGAGCAAACAAAGAAGCGCAATAACCAATAAGAATTAACTGAAAGTAAATCTGTGCCAGAAAACGATGACTCCGCACCTCAGACGACAGTCAGTGGGCTTGGTCGCGTCCAATTGCAGTTCAGTCCCAGTGGCACCGATGTTCGGGTTCCCCCTGGCGTAACTGTTTTTGATGCTGCCTCGTGGAATGGTTTAGCAATTGACTCCACATGTGGCGGACATGGAACTTGTAAAAAATGCAAGATTCAAGTTCTCGAAGGTGAAGTACCGGTTTCTCGACTAGACATCCGAGCCTTTAGCTCGGAACAGCTTGCAGATGGTTGGCGCTTGGCGTGTGTTGCGCGCGCAAATGGAAATCTAAAAGTTGAAGTGCCACCGCTATCGACAAGGCCAAAAGCTGCAACTGTGGGAGTAGGTCGACAAGTCATTTTGCGTCCTGCTGTGCAAAAGCGGTATGTCGAACTTGTCGAGCCAACTTTGCACGATCAGCGCCCTGACATAGATCGACTGCGAGATGCCATGGATGATTTAGAGTTCCAAGCTGATCTATTAGTTCTAAAAACTCTGCCAACCATTTTGCGCAAAAATGATTTCAAAGTCACCGCCGTAGTAGTCGAGGAGGCGCTGATTGCAGTTGAGCCAGGGGATACTTCGGCGCAAAACTACGCAATTGCCTTTGATCTTGGAACCACAACTGTTGTAGCAACTTTGCTAGACCTAATTACTGGCACCCCGATGGCAGTTAAGTCAATGCTGAATAAACAGCAACCATTCGGCGCCGACGTAATTTCGCGAATTTCTGCAACGATGATGGATCCACTTGCTGCTGGTCTAATGCAGACCGCTGGACTAGCCACACTTAATGAACTTATTGCTGAAGTCTGCGCAGAAGCCGGTATCTCAAAAGATCAGGTTTACGAAACCGCAATTGCCGGCAACGCAACAATGGTTGAAATTTTACTTGGTGTTGATCCAGAGCCAGTCGGAGTTGCGCCATTTATTCCTGCTGCAAAAACTTGGCCTGTGTTTACTGCTGCTGAAGTGGGAATTGAAATACTTCCTTCCGCTCGTGTCTTCCTATTCCCGGCATTCGGTGCTTACGTTGGCGGCGACATTGTTGCCGGCGTACTGGCAACTGGCATGGATCGCGACAAGCGAGTTCGCTTACTTATCGACGTAGGCACTAACTGCGAGATCGTGCTATCAAATGGGGACACAATTTTGACCACGGCCGCTCCGGCGGGACCAGCTTTTGAAGCAGCTTCAATTGCCTGTGGCATGCGAGCAGCCGATGGCGCCATCGAAGTTGTGCAAGTAACTGATGAAGGTATCAAGCTTGGTGTCATTGGCGATACGGAACCAGTTGGAATTTGTGGCTCAGGTTTAGTAGATGCGGTTTATGTACTTCATAAAGCAAAACTGATCGATGATTCTGGACGCTTTGTAACTGATGAGTTAGCACTTGAAATTGCCCCGCATCTAGCTTCGCGGTTACTCACTCGAGAAGCAGGGGATCGAATTTTTGTGCTGCACTGGGACGGAGAGGAACCAACCGTTTACCTTTCGCAGCGAGATGTGCGCGAATTACAATTTGCCAAAGCTTCGATTGCAACAGGGTGGCGCTTGCTACTTGAAGAAGTTGGCTTAGTTGATGAGGATGTGCAGCAAGTTCTGCTTGCTGGATCTTTTGGATCATATCTGTCGCCAGCTTCGGCAATCGGCATCGGATTGGTTCCTAAACTTCCAGTCATGCGCATTGTCAGTGCTGGAAACGTTGCAGGCGAAGGTGCGAAGATGGTTTTGTTGTCGAGCACAGAAAGAAGTGGCGCAACTACTTTGTTGGATGAAGTTGATTATGTCGAGTTATCTGATCGACCAGATTTCAACGACAAGTTTTTCTTGGAGTTGGCGCTTCCATCATGAGCATCGCAGTGATTGCATGTGGAGCACTTGCCGCCCACGTTCATGAAATAGCAGATCGTCGAAATTTGGATTTACATGTTGAGCCGGTCAATCCGTTGCTACACAATCGCCCTGAAGGAATTGCACCGGAAGTTGAAAAGCTAATTCTGGAATTACAACCAACACATGATCAAGTTGCCATTGCATATGCAGATTGTGGAACTTACGGTGCGATAGATCAACTTTGTGACAAGTACCAAGTCTCGCGTTTGTCTGGAGATCATTGCTATGACGTATTTGCGACCGCAGAAAAAATGAAAGCTGAATTCGAAGCCGAGCCAGGTACTTATGTATTCACTGACTACCTAGTAAAGACCTTCAGGCGCAGTGTCATGGTGGAAATGGGACTGGAAAAATATCCAGAACTTCGGGATGACTACTTCCATTCCTACAAGCGAGTGCTTTGGCTATCACAGCGCCAAACCCCCGAATTAGAGGCTGCCGCCCAAGAGGCAGCGCAACTAATCGGCCTGCCCCTTGAAATTATGCATGTTGGGGATACACACTTAGAAGAGCAGCTCCTTGCGTTGATTGGATCAAAAGTTGAGTAACTATTCTGAGGAAAGCATTCTTAATTATTTGGGACCTTATAAAGGTGAGGCCTCAGCAATTTTGCGATCTTTGCAGTTGGTGCAAGAACTTTTGGGCTATGTGCCAGATAGCGCGATTGATATAATTGCTAAAAATTGCAATGTTTCGCGCGCCGAAGTTTATGGTGTGTTTACTTTCTATAGCGATTTCCGATCGACACCTCCTGCGCAAGTTGTCGTTAAAGTATGTGTCGCAGAAGCCTGCCAAGCATCTGGAAATGCCGAGTTGATTTCACAATTACACGATCAGGGCTATGACATTCATAGCGGAAAAATTAAAGATGACATTCAAATGGAACAAACTTTCTGTTTAGGAAATTGTGCACTTGGGCCATCTGCCATGGTGAACGGTAAACCCATTGGCCGCGCAACTTGTTCTAAGATTTTTGCTGCAGCTGAAGTTGTGACTTCATGATAAAAGTATTTGTACCTTTGGATTCAGCAGCGCTTTCTGTTGGAGCAGATGAGGTAGCTGATTCGATTGCGCTGTATGCAGCGACTGCAAATATCGAAATCGAAATTATCCGAACCGGATCGCGTGGCATGCTTTGGTTGGAACCATTAGTTGAGGTTGAAACTTCATCTGGCCGCATTGGTTTCGCCAACATATGCACCGAGACAGTTTCTGAGTTAATTAAAAGTGGAGCGCTAGAGACTGGATCCCATGAATCAAGTATCGGACTAGTCGAAGAACATGAATTCTTTAAGAATCAAAATCGAGTAACTTTTGCCCGCGTTGGAGTAATTGATCCACTTTCGATTTCAGATTATGAAAATCATGGTGGCCTAGTCGGACTGCGCAAAGCGTTAGAAATGTCTTCTGCTGATGTAGTTTCACAGGTTACTGAATCTGGACTGCGTGGTCGTGGTGGTGCAGGATTCCCAGCTGGCATCAAATGGCAAACCGTGCTTAACACGCAGTCAGATCAAAAATACATTTGTTGCAATGCAGATGAAGGTGACAGCGGGACATTCGCAGACAGAATGCTGATGGAAGGTGACCCGTTCACCTTAATTGAGGGCATGATAATTTCTGGCATTGCAGTAGGGGCAACGCAAGGTCTGATTTATGTACGATCCGAGTACCCACATGCAATTGATATCTTGAATCGTGCGATTGCGATGGCAAACGAATATGGCTTACTTGGTTCAAATGTCTTGGGATCGAAATCTGCTTTTGCTCTTGAAGTTCGAGTTGGCGCAGGCAGTTACGTATGTGGTGAAGAGACCGCAATGCTCGAAAGTCTGGAAGGCAAACGTGGCATGGTTCGTGCCAAGCCTCCGATTCCGGCATTGGTTGGCCTTTTTGGAAAACCAACAGTCATAAATAATGTGATGACATTGTCTGCGGTTCCGATGATTTTGGCGCAAGGCGCAGCGGCATATCAGGCACTAGGGCATGAGCGTTCCCGTGGTACGCAAGTATTTCAACTTGCTGGAAATATAAAACGAGGCGGCGTAGTTGAAGTTGCTTTCGGAATCACACTTGGTGAACTCGTGGATACCTACGGTGGCGGAACTAACAGCGGCAGGCCCGTAAAGACTGTGCAAATCGGTGGACCACTTGGGGCCTACCTTGGTACCGAATCTTGGGATGTGGCAATGGGTTATGAATCCCTTGCCCAAGCAGGTGGCATGCTGGGCCACGGTGGCATCGTAGTTTTTGACGACACGGCAAACATGGCAAAGCAAGCCAGGTTTGCCATGGAATTTTGCGCGGAAGAATCGTGCGGCAAATGCACTCCTTGTCGCATCGGGTCAACTCGTGGAGTTGAAGTCATTGATCGAATTGTTGCGGGCGAAGATCAAGAGAAAAACCTCGAATTGCTTGAGGATCTGTGTGAAGTGATGACTGACGGTTCGCTTTGTGCAATGGGTGGACTCACTCCAATGCCAGTTCGCAGCGCACTCAAGTTATTTCCAGCTGATTTCGGGATCAAGACAGGAGCAAAGTTATGACAGTAGTTTCAGACCCACGCGGCACTATGCCAATGCGATCAGGAATAGGTGAAGCTGATTATGGAACACCTAAATCAGATTCAGATGTTTTAGTCAACGTAACCATTGATGGCCAGTCTCATTTAGTTCCACTTGGCACTTCAATCATGCGAGCGGCCGGGGAAGCTGGTTGTGACATTCCAAAACTTTGCGCAACTGATTCATTGCAACCATTTGGATCATGCCGAATGTGCATTGTCGAAATTGATGGTCGAAAAGGAACCCCAGCTTCGTGCACCACACCTGTCGAAGAAGGCATGGTAGTTCGCACGCAGACTGCGAAAGTTGCAAAACTTCGTAAAGGCGTGATGGAGCTTTACATCTCGGATCACCCGCTCGATTGCCTAACTTGTTCAGCAAACGGCGATTGCGAACTTCAGGATATGGCTGGGGTATCAGGCCTTCGCGAAGTCCGTTACGGCATTGGCAAAAATCATCTAGATGCCCCGACTGATTCTTCGAATCCTTATTTCTCATTTGATGAGAGTAAATGCATTGTCTGCAATCGTTGCGTTCGTGCGTGCGATGAAGTACAGGGCACTCTTGCCTTAACCATTGAAGGACGCGGCTTTAATTCAAAGGTAAGTCCAGGTGGCTTGAACTTTTTATCGAGTGAATGTGTATCTTGTGGAGCTTGTGTGCAAGCTTGCCCGACCGCAACACTGCAAGAAAAATCCGTAATTGATTTAGGTATGCCAACTAGGACTGTTGAAACCACTTGTGCCTACTGCGGAGTGGGTTGTTCATTCAATGCTGAGCTACGCGGTGATGAATTGATTCGAATGGTTCCAACGAAAACTGGTGGAGCCAATGAAGGCCACAGTTGCGTAAAGGGTCGATTTGCTTGGGGATACGCCTCGCACAGTGACCGAGTAACCACACCAATGATGCGCGAAAAGATTACGGATGAATGGCGCGTAGTTTCTTGGGATGAAGCGATCCAATTCACCGCCACAAAGTTCAAGGCAATTCAAGAAAAGTATGGCGACAACAGCATCGGCGGTATTTCGTCGTCACGTTGTACTAATGAAGAAATATTCGTTGTACAAAAAATGGTTCGTGCCGCTTTTGGCAATAACAACATTGATACTTGCGCGCGAGTATGCCACTCTCCAACGGGGTATGGCTTAAGCACCACATTTGGAACCTCAGCCGGTACTCAGGACTTTAAATCAGTCGCGCATTCTGATGTGATCGTGGTGATTGGAGCAAATCCAACGGATGCGCATCCAGTATTTGCTTCGCGTATGAAGCGACGAATTCGCGCTGGGGCAAAACTAATTGTGATTGATCCGCGCAAGATCGATCTCGTTGAATCTGCTCACATCAAAGCAGACTTCCATTTACCGCTACAGCCTGGAACTAATGTGGCAGTCATCAACGCAATTGCGCACGTGATTGCGACTGAGGGTTTAATCGATGAAGAATTTGTATCAGAGCGCTGCGATCCAGGTCAGTTCAAACGTTGGCGAGCATTTATTGAGCTTCCCGAAAACAGTCCAGAAGTAGTTGCCGCACAATCTGGCGTTCCAGCGCAATTGATTCGCGAAGCTGCTCGGATGTATGCCGCTGGTAATAACTCAGCAATTTATTATGGCCTGGGCGTCACTGAGCATTCTCAGGGTTCAACCATGGTTATGGGTATGGCTAACTTGGCCATGGCAACTGGAAACATTGGGCGCGAAGGTGTTGGCATCAATCCATTGCGTGGCCAAAACAATGTGCAAGGTGCTTGCGACATGGGTTCATTCCCGCACGAACTTTCGGGTTATCGACATGTTTCTGACAATGCAGTGCGCGAACAATTTGAAATGTTGTGGGACGTAAAACTGTTGCCAGATCCTGGAATGCGCATCCCAAACATGTTTGACAACGCTATTTCGGGAGAATTCCGTGGAGTATTTGTACACGGTGAAGATATTGCGCAATCAGATCCAAACGTTAAACATGTTCACCGAGCACTTGAATCGATGGATCTTGTCGTAGTGCAGGATTTATTCCTGAACGAAACCTCAAAGTTTGCACATGTTTTCTTGCCAGGAACTTCATTCTTAGAAAAAGACGGCACCTTTACTAATGCTGAGCGTCGGATCAATCGAGTTCGTCCAGTTATGGCGGCCCGCAACGGTAAGCAAGAGTGGCAAATAGTTTGTGAAATCGCGCAAGCCATGGGTTATGACATGCATTACGACAATGCGGCACAGATTATGGATGAGATTGCGCAAATCACTCCAACCTTTAAGGGCGTGAGTTTTGCCATGCTTGACCAGGTGGGTAGCGTGCAATGGCCATGTAATGACGCAGCTCCAACTGGCACACCGATTATGCACATTGATAATTTCGTTCGTGGCCAAGGTCAGTTCATGGAAACGCCTTTCGTTCCTACCGAAGAACGTTCAAATCGTAAATTCCCACTGCTACTTACTACTGGTCGAATCTTGAGCCAGTACAACGTGGGCGCGCAAACTCGTAGGACTAAGAACACTACTTGGCACACTGAAGATTTACTCGAAATTCATGAGTCAGATGCAGCTATGCGGGGAATCGTAGATGGGCAGAAAATTGCGATCACAAGTCGGATTGGCGAAACGATATTAACTGCCCACGTCACCCAGCGAGTCCCAGCAGGTGTGGTTCACACAACTTTTCACCACCCACAAAGTGGTGCAAATGTTATTACAACAGAATTCTCGGACTGGGCAACCAATTGTCCTGAGTACAAAGTGACAGCTGTTGAAATTCGTCCCGCAGAATCAAGTGCCCCTGCCACCAATACCCTCGATGAAGTGCTGGCAAAGGTCTAGTAATGGATGTTGCAATACTTACTCGAATGGCCGAGCAAATTGAACTTAACATTCCTGTCCACGAAGACACTTACCTGCGAATTTCAGAGCACTTAGTAAAATTCTGGACGCCACAAATGCGTTCGGATTTTTATCAGCAAGTAATAGCAAACCGAAAAGATTTCAGTGCAACTTTAAATAAGGTTGTTGACGAACTTCGAGCAAAAGCCAACGCTTAAGTTATCCGCCAAGGCAATGGCAAGATCCGAATTAGGGTTCCAGCAGGATTTTTGCCAGGGGAAATCACCGCTAAACCGTCCGCGTGAGAGAGTCCGCGTAACATCGCTGAACCTCGGAATTCGGTAAGTTGCGCACTGCCCGAACTAAGCACTATTGGCACCACACGAGTTTTCTCACATGGATAATCGAGTTCAAGTTGCGTTTTTGCCATCCGGTAATTTTCTTGCCCGTTGAGCCCCCGAAGTGCTGGGGCAACAATGGTCAAAAAACTAACCAGGGCAGCCAGTGGATTACCAGGAAGGCCAGCAACTAACTGGCCGCTGGGTAACTTTGCTAGCAGGCTCGGATGGCCAGGTCGCATAGAAATTTCATCAATGATGTAACTGGCATTTAATTCCGTTAGGGCAGTTCGCAAATAGTCGCGTTCACCATGAGCACTGCCACCAGTTACCACAATAACTTCGCCAGTACTTTCAGAAATTAAACTCATAAGCTGAGCAAGATCATCGGGGCAATTAATGCTAGAACTCACATTCGCGCCAAGATATTCAACCCAAGAAGAAACTTGGATAGTCAGCGAATCGCGAATCTGACCAAGATCAGTCGTGCCACTTGATACAAGTTCACTTCCAGTAACGATTATCGCTACCGCTGGTTTTTCATAAACTAAAACCTCATCGATTTGAGAACTACTTGCTAGGCCCATTGCGGCAGGAGTTAGGAGTGTTCCGGCGGTAGCAATAATTTCGCCGGCTTCAGCTTCGTCGCCAGGAGCGCGAATGTGCTGGCCAGGTGTGAAAGATTTTTTGCTAGCTACCGAGCCATCGAACAGACTTGCTAATTCGCTAGGAATCACAAACGAACAATGCGGCGGTAAATGTGCACCTGTACTTACTTTCAGTGCGCAACCAGAATCTAAGTAGGGCAAATAACTCCCAGCATGGAGTTCTCCGACAATGTTCCATGGCCCCGGGCCAAATACCGCATAGCCATCCATCATCGAAGTGTGAGCTGGTGGCAATGAGATTTGGGAAACAAGGTCTGCAGCCAAAACTTGATTTAGTCCCTGTGCCAAGGGAATTGAGATTGCAGACTTGGTAGCCACGGATTTGTTACTCAGGGCAACCGCTAAATCCCAATCCACATTGTGATTATTGTCCCCAGTCATAGACATAATCTACCGAACCCATGCCATGCTTTAGACCTGATGAATAGCGTTGACTCGATAATTGTTGCCGGTGGTAAAGCCTCGCGACTGAGCGGAATCGATAAGGCGTTGTTGCCATTTGGGTCAGCCGGCAATGCGTTACTAGTCGATGCCGTAGCCGCCTGCCCAGGCCGAGTTTTTGTTGTGGGTTTACCTCGCGACATTGCCGTGGCAGAAATCGCGCGGGTGATATGGGTTTCCGATTTGAATCCAGGTGGTGGTCCAGCTGCGGGAATCTGGTCAGGCCTAAAAGACGTGGACACAGATTACGTATTTATTTCAGCTGGTGATCAAACTCTGGTTTCAGAAACAGTAACTGCGATTATCGAAGCTGCCTCGGGAAATGATGGCGCTTGGGCTATCCGCGAAGATGGACTAGGGCAGCCGCTTTGTGCCTGCGTCAGAACGCAATTGCTGAGGGATTTGCTCGAATCCACTCAAGGGATAAACCTTTCACCACTTCGGTTACTTTCGACTTTGAATATGGTCGGCGTTAGTGTGAAGCCAGGACAGGTTACCGATTTTGATACTTGGACAGATGTAGCTAGAGCGGTTAAACGGAGTGAATCGATGGATCAGATTACGCAAATGTGGTTGGCCCGAGTTGCTGCGATATTGGAAGTGGATCAACATGGACTTCCAGTTGCAGAACTACTTGACTTAACTCGCGAAGTAGCCCACGGCGTCGAACGTAAGTCCGCGCCATTAACGACGTATCTACTTGGTTACGCCGCAGGAAAAAAGTCTTTAACATCAGCCGAAGTGACCGATCTACTTAGCCACGTTTCCAAAGCAGTGCAGGAATGGGAAACCGTTGACTAGCGACGAACCAATTTCAGCAACGCAACGTATTGAGGTTACTAAGACAGGCAGTGACGTTAGCGTTAGTGATCACGTCGTTGGGGAAGAGCCGCTTGAAATTCGAATTGACGGCGGGGCAGGATTGCAACAACTTGCAATCACAATGCGAACACCAGGTTCGGATATTGAATTAGGCGCAGGTTTTTTGTGGTCCGAAGGTTTATTAAGAACTAGAGAAGATTTAATTGGAATCACAACGTGTAAAGATAAAGAACTATCGCCACGGGAGCAAGAAAATGTAATTGTCGCAAGAGTTGTGGCCGATGCACCCGCAGTTACACGAACAATGGAGCGACGCTTCACCATTTCGAGCGCGTGTGGTGTTTGTGGCTCAACACATATTCATGATCTGCGTGAGCGCGGCTGTAAAAACGTAGTTGCACCTGGCTTGGCTGACGATGAACTAGCAAAACTTCCCGAGCTGATGCGTCCTAAGCAAAAAATATTTGATAAAACTGGCGGCTTACATGCTGCTGGGTTATTTGACCCCACTGGAAAACTAATTGTCGTTCGCGAAGATGTTGGTCGCCATAATGCAGTGGACAAAGTTATTGGCTACGCCTTGATGCATGACATGTTGCCACTGGCTGGTTATTCACTGGCTATTTCTGGCCGCGGCGGCTTTGAAATAATTCAGAAAGTAATTGCAGCCCAAATCTCAGCAGTCGTGGCAGTGTCGGCCCCGACTTCACTAGCTGTTGAGACTGCGCGCGAATTTGGTTTGACTTTACTTGGCTTTACTCGAGATGGTTCAGCTACTAAATATTCACCTTATTCGCAATAAAGAAGCTCTCAACAGGTGCATTTTCCAATGCACTCACAATCATCACAAACTAACTCGCCAGACCATGCCTCTCGACCTTCCATGATGGCGAAACCGGCAATAACTAAACTGGCAACACTGTCTAGCCAAGCCCAGCCAAATAAATAAAACGAAACCAAGCCAGCCAAGGTTGAGACCGATAGCCAAGCGCAAAGTCGTGTCTCTTTCGCATCTGCGATTAGGAGTATAGATCCGATCTGCTTTCCAGTTTTCATTTTTAGATTGGCTAAGAATGGCATCACCAATACTGAAAGCAATGTAAGTGCAATTCCTACTTCGCTTACTTCGGGAGTACTGCCGAAAAATAGGTTTCGAAGGCTTGAAACACTGACAAATATTGCCAACATGAAAAAGGTAAGGCCAATCAATTTCAGTGCCCTACGCTCTTTTGTTTCATCAAAATCACCTCCATAAAACTGAGCTCTTAGTCGTGTTAGTACCAAGACAGCAGCAAAAACTTCGATTCCAGAGTCGACGCCAAATCCAATGAGTGAGACGTAACTGGCAATCAATCCAGCAGTAATTGCGATTACGCCTTCAAAAACGTTGTAAAAAATTGTGAATTGCTCTAAGCGAATACCGCGGACTTGAATTCTGGCGTCGCTTTTTGCAATGGTGACCATGTCACGAAATCTAGCAGTGCAGGGGCGCTTAAGTGATCAGCGAACCCATGGGGTGAGTGACGGGACTTGAACCCGCGGCGTCCTGGACCACAACCAGGTGCTCTACCAGCTGAGCTACACCCACCATGTTGCTTTCAGATTTCTCTGCAGACAACGATCCCCATTCTATTCTGGGAAGTTGTGTGGGGCTAATTTGGTGTGTGACGAGCAGCTATCTCCTTTGCTTTTGATCCATCAGGTCCAGGCAGTTCCACGAATACGGCTTCGCGATAGTACTTCAACTCATTTATCGAGTCCAAGATGTCACCAAGTGCTCGATGGTTACCAGTTTTTGGTGGGCTCGCAAAGTAAGCCTTGGGATACCAGCGACGAGCCAATTCTTTAACGCTAGAAACATCAATGATTCGGTAATGCAAATGCGAATCCACCCGCGGCATATCGCGTTGTAAGAAAATGCGATCCACGTGAACACTGGATCCGGCAAGCGGTGCTTTACTTGCCTCAGGAATATGGGAAGTGATGTAGTCAAAGAGCATTTCTTCAGCAGTTTCTAGCGTCACACCGTTTGGAATTTCCGGTAAGAGCCCAGATTCCGTGTGCATGTTTACAACGAATGGATCCATGGCTTCTAAGCGTTCCGCTGGGGCTTGGATAACAATGTTTAAACCTTCAGTTACCTGCTCAAGTTGGGCATTAGTAATGACACAGGCAATTTCAACTAATAAATCATTTTTGAAATCTAAGCCAGTCATTTCGCAGTCAATCCAAACGATTCGGTCAGATTCGATATTTTCACCCATTCCCCAAGGTTATTGGAGAGTAAATAGGGAAGTCCTCTGCGGGGGCAACGTAAGTAAATGTCATAGAGTCAAACACATGAACCGCACTGTCAAATTTATGATGCGCACCGCTATTGCACTAATACTTGCCGCACTTGGATGCCTTATTTCCTTCTCAGCGATTGGCTCGTCGGTGGCAGAAGACGGCAGGCTCGTTGAACCCTTTTTTCTGATTCCGATTGCATGGCTGTTGTTTCTAGCTGGCGGAATGCTGGCAATTGCAACGTTTATCATTAGACGTATTAAGGCACGTTCTACTACCTAACCGTGATTCACAGAGGTTAAACTAAGAATATGACACGTTATGGAACCATGTATGGTCCGAATATCACATTCTTAGGCGTCGACGAGTGTGATGTAAATTCCCCCGAGACATACGCAGATGCTGATGTTGTAATTGTTGGGGCACCTTTTGACGGTGGCACAAGTTATCGATCGGGCGCTCGATTTGGCCCAAAGGCCATGCGCGAAACCTGTTATTCCGAGCATGATGGTTCACGGCCGAGTATGGCGCTGCGTGTTGATGGCCTAAAGGACCTTCGCGTATATGACATGGGCGACGTCGAAATGTATTCGGGCGACATCACTAAATCATGTGCGAGTTTAGAAAAAGTTATTGAAACTATTGCGGCCTCTGGAGCTATTCCATTGGTACTCGGCGGCGACCATACCGTTACTTGGCCAAACGTAACTGGAGTTGCGCGCGGCGCTGACATGTGGGGGCGTGTTGGCGTAATTCATTTTGATGCGCACGCAGACACCGGCGACATCCAGTTCGGATCTTTGATTGGGCATGGCCAGCCAATGCGGTTACTGCTTGAAAGTGGCGCGGTTCGCGGCGATCGTTTCATTCAAGTTGGACTTCGAGGATATTGGCCACCACCAGAAACTTTGGACTGGATGGCCACTCAAGGCATGCGCGCCTACGAGATGACAGAAATTACTCATCGTGGTTTGAAGGAATGCATTGATGAAGCAATTTCAATCGCGCTTACCGACTGTGATGCGATTTACTTGAGCGTTGACATCGATGTTGTTGACCCTGGATCAGCACCAGGAACTGGCACGCCAGAACCAGGTGGCTTAAGTTCGCGAGACTTGCTCGATACAGTCCGGCGCATGGCCTATGAACTTCCAATTATTGGTGTCGATGTTGTGGAAGTTAGTCCGCCTTATGATCACGCAGACATTACGGCAATTTTGGGTAATCGCGTTGTGCTTGAAGTGCTTTCTGGAATGGCTCGTCGCCGTAAAGATGCCCGCGATGGCACCACTTGGAATCCAGGCCAACCGATCCTCGATGGTCGTTAAATAGTTCCCTTATCAAGGCCACTTAGAACTTCTTGCGCTCGAATTTTGAGTTCCGGTAAATCACTTAAGCGTTTTATGCCTGCAACTTGTTGAGACATGCGATGGTTCTTTGCGAATTCTTCTTTATGGCGATCCAGAAAATCCCAGTACAAAGTAGTGAATGGACAGGCAGTTTCGCCAACCCGAAGCTTGGGATCGTATTCACAACCTTTGCAGAACTGCGTCATGCGAGAGATGTAAGCGCCACCGGCAGCGTAAGGCTTAGTCATTAATTGACCACCATCAGCATGAAGCCCCATACCAATTATGTTTGGAACCATAACCCACTCAGTGGCATCAATAAATTGCTCACGCATCCAGTCCAAGAATTCAATTGGATTAACACCTGTAACCAGTGCGAGATTACTCAGAATCATTAACCGGGGAATGTGATGCGTCCAGGCCCTGGTCTCAATGTCAGAGACAATACCTTGCATGCACTTCATTTTCGTTTTCGAGGAATCTTGAAATAGTGGCAGTAGCTTGCGCTGCGCAGTAAGACCATTTTTAAATTTGTAGTCAGCGCCCAGGTGCCAATACATGCCATTTAAGTATTCACGCCAGCCAATAATTTGCCGCACAAAAGCTTCAACTGAAGCGATCGGGGCTTGGCCGGTTTTGTATTTCACAAGCGCAGCAGCAATAACTTCAGATGCGTGAAGTAAGCCATTATTTAAATATGGACTGAGAAGTGAATGGTGCAGGGCCCAACTGTCATTACTTACCGCGTCTTCATACGGACCAAAATTTGTCAGATTGTGTTCGATGAAATGATCGAGTTGAGCTAGTGCGCCCGCTCGAGTGGTTGCCCAAGTCTTAGTCGGATTCAAACCTAACTCAGCACAAACTTCAAGATCTATTTCATCGCGCTCATGTTCCAAATATTCTGGCCAGGTGTAGTTCTTTGGGGGAGGCAGGCGATTCTCTTTGTCAAAGTTCCAAACCCCAGTTTCTGGCTTGCCATCCTCCACCATGATGCCCAAGCGCAGGCGCTGAGCCCGGTAAAAGGTTTCCATTAAAAAAGATTTTTGCTTACCTGCCCATAACTCAAAGTCCATGCGCGAAGTTAGAAAGAAATCATTCGGCAGGAACTCAACACCAAATTCTGCGAGTTGGGCAAATTGCACAAACGATGATGGTTCCGCTGAAAAAATTGGCAGTGTTCCGAACTCGGCCTGTGCCAGTTTTAGTCCATCGATTGTGGTTGGCGCTTTGAGGTATCTGACTTTGTAGCCAGCTGCAGTAAGTTCGCTGGCAAAATGTCGGGCCGATGAAATTAAGAAAAACAATCTTTCTTTATGCCACGGGCGACCTGTTGTCATGCGAGAACTTTCCACAATCACAATTTGGTCAGTTGCTGAATCGGCTGTTTTCAAAACGCCGTAATCACGATTTAAGTGGTCAAAAGGAATGTAGAGAATCCGCTTTGTACTCATTTCGTTGACTTACATTTCTGGGAGCAAAATTTAACATCTTCCCAATCCCGTTCCCATTTCTTTCGCCACTCAAAATCCAGCCCACAACCCAAACAAGTCTTGGGAGCGTGACCGTTTTTTGTTTTAGCTACTCGAGGCATGGTTCTAAATATAGGTGCAGTTGTGGTTGGGTGCAGAAGTCATGAGTTTCGCTCTTGGGCTCAAATTGCCAACGGATGTGCAAGGGTAAAAAGACAAGGCATCGACAGAAATAAATTAGTGGGGCAAGTGGTGCGTTGGGTCGTTGGGCTCAAATTGCCAAGGGATGTGCAAGCGTAAAAAGACAAGTCATCGACAGAAATAAATTTCTGACCCCGTGGTACGCCCGAGAGGACTCGAACCTCCAACCGACAGGGTAGAAACCTGGTGCTCTATCCATTGAGCTACGGGCGCATCGCCGGCAAGAAAACCTGCAAGCCCCATAATTCTATCTGCGGTAATTGAGCAGTGTTAGGCACGCGTTAGACTCGAGTACATGGCTGAGTTCATTTATACCCTTTCAAAAGCACGTAAAGCCCACGGCGATAAGGTCATTTTGGATGACGTAACGCTGTCATTCCTGCCTGGCGCAAAGATTGGTGTGGTTGGACCAAACGGCGCTGGTAAGTCCACATTGTTAAAGATCATGTCGGGTGAGCAGCAAGTATCAAATGGCGATGCCATGCTCGCAGCCGGTTACACAGTTGGCATGTTGGCCCAAGAACCCCACCTTGATGATTCCAAGAATGTTTTAGAAAACGTGCAAGAAGGTGTTGCCGAGACTATGGCAATGCTGGCTCGATTTAATGAAGTATCCGCTCAAATGGCAGATCCAGATGCTGACTTTGATGCGTTGATGGCCGAGATGGGAACTTTGCAGGAAGCCATCGATCATAAAAATGCTTGGGATTTAGATAACCAACTTGAACAAGCAATGGACGCTCTGCGCTGCCCACCAAGTGATGCTGATGTGAGCGTACTTTCTGGTGGTGAGCGCCGCCGCGTTGCACTTTGCAAATTACTTTTGCAACAGCCAGATCTATTACTTCTTGATGAGCCAACTAACCACTTAGATGCTGAGAGTGTTAATTGGCTAGAACAGCACCTGGAAAAATACCCAGGAACTGTTATCGCGATTACTCACGATAGATACTTCCTAGACAACGTGGCGCAATGGATTTTGGAACTTGACCGTGGTCGCGCCTATCCATATGAAGGTAACTACTCGACTTACCTAGAAAAGAAGCAGGCTCGCCTGAAGGTTGAAGGGGCAAAAGACGCCAAACTTTCCCGCAGGTTGCAAGAAGAACTTGAATGGGTGCGTTCCAATGCCAAGGCTCGTCAGACAAAGAGCCGGGCACGTTTGGATCGTTATGAAGAAATGGCCATTGAAGCTGAAAAGACTCGCAAGATGGACTTTGAAGAAATTCAAATTCCACCAGGCCCACGCCTTGGAAGTATTGTCATCGAAGCTGATCACTTGTCTAAGGGATTTGGCGATCGCATCCTGATGGATGATCTTTCATTCACACTTCCACGTAACGGCATCATCGGTGTGATCGGACCTAACGGTGTTGGTAAAACCACGCTGTTTCGCATGATTGTTGCTGCCGCCGAAGCTGACACTTCTGATGCCTCAACGCAGGCAGATTCTGGTTCACTTAAAGTTGGCGAAACAGTGAAACTTTCCTACGTTGACCAAAGTCGTTCCGGTTTAGATCCCGCAAAGAATGTTTGGGAAGTTGTTTCCGACGGCCTGGACTGGATCAAAGTTGGCGCAGTTGAAATGCCATCGCGGGCTTACATCGGTGCATTTGGATTTAAGGGACCAGATCAGCAAAAACCTTCTGGAGTGCTTTCGGGTGGTGAGCGTAACCGCCTCAACTTGGCACTGACTTTGAAGCAGGGTGGCAACGTACTGCTACTCGATGAGCCAACTAACGATCTAGACGTGGAAACGCTTGGATCATTGGAAAATGCGTTACTGGAATTTCCGGGCTGCGCCGTGATCACCTCGCATGATCGCTGGTTCCTGGACCGAATCGCCACTCACATATTGGCTTATGAAGGCGACTCGCAATGGTTTTGGTTTGAAGGAAATTTCGAGTCATATGAAAAGAACAAGATTGATCGCCTGGGAGCCGATGCTGCGCGTCCGCATCGCGCCACTTACCGCAAACTAACTCGTAGTTAAAGTTTTTCAAATTTGGGATCTTCCAATTTTTGAATCGCTAGACATCTTGTGTTTAGGTCTTGTTTAAGTTTCGTTGGTTTTCCTGTGTCAGATTTGAATCATGAAAGATGTTATGGCACGAAACCAGATTAAACCTTGGATTACTCGAAACATTGCCCTTGTTGCGCACGACAATCAAAAAGAAGAATTACTCGACTGGTGTAAGAAAAACCGCGGCTTACTGTCCCGCCATAATTTATTCGCCACTGGCACAACAGGTGCACTACTAGCTGATTGTTTAGATCTGCCGGTCCATCGCTTTCTAAGTGGTCCACTTGGCGGCGATCAACAAATCGGTGCCGCAATTGCTGAAGGCAAAATTGACATCCTGGTTTTCTTTTGGGATCCACTCGAGCCACAACCACATGATCCAGATGTGAAAGCCCTCTTACGCATTGCAACACTTTGGAATGCTGGAATTGCAGTAAACCGCACGACAGCAGACATGTTGATTACCTCCGCACTTTTTGAAGCAGATTTTCCAACTAAGCGACCAAACTTTGTTGGTGGCGCCGAGCGAAGCAGTTTCGCGCAAGTTAATTAATAGCTGCGATCAGAGGCGATACGCTTTAGTAATCATTACCTACTGAAGCAGGTTACCTAGGTGGCAATTCTTACCGTTCCAGTTCACTTGCGCTGGGGTGACATGGATGTATTCGAGCACATAAACAATGTCGCCTACGTTGGTTACCTTGAAGATGCGCGTGTTTCTTTACTAGCAAATGCTGGCTTTGCCCCAGAACTAGACGGCATTAGACAATTTGTTGTCCGCCATGAAATTGAATATTTGAAACCACTAACTTTTAGGGCAGAACCGATGCAGATGCAGGTCTGGATTGAATCGATGGGAAACAGTTCTTATGTAATCGGATATTGCCTGCTTGATGAAGAAGCTGAATACATGCGAGCGAAAACTACGATGGTTTGCATGAACATAGAAAGTGGACTACCTGGTCGCATTCCATCGCAACTTAAGCAAACTTATGAAAAATTAATGCGTGACTAAAGTAGGGTGCTCACGCTGGGCAAGCGTCGGAATCTTTCTAAGCAAGAACATGGAAGCCATGGCAATCAAACACAGGACTGCAGCAACATACCAAGCTATTTCGTAGTCGCCATTAGTTTCGCGGATCCACCCAGCAAAGGAAGCAGCGATGGCAGCGCCCAACATGTGAAATGCAAAAATCCAGCCATAAACCACACCGGATCGGGCTACGCCAAAATACTCGCGGCACAACTGGACAGTGGGTGGAACGGTGGCAATCCAATCAAGACCATAAAAAACTATAAAGAAAATCAGTGGTGGATTAACATCTGGTCCCAGCACCACGGGAATAGTCAATAAAGCTAAGCCGCGCATTCCATAAAAGAAAACTAGTAGCCAAATAGAGCTGACTTTGTCAGTTAAATATCCCGAACCGATAGTTCCGATCAAATCAAAAATTCCCACTATGGCAAGTAGTGAGGCGGCTGTGCTGACTGGCATTCCGTGGTCATGCGCGGCGGGAATGAAATGGGTTCCGATAAGGCCGTTAGTAGACCAGCCACACACAAAGAACGTAAATGCTAAAACCCAAAACGCTGGATGACGCATTGAGGTAAATAAGACCTCAATTGCGCCGCGAGCAGTTGCCGGGGCAGCTGGCCCAAGATCAACTTCTTGCGTGGCGCCATAGGGCAATAGACCAAGATCTGATGGTCGATCTCGCAGGAAGATAAATACCACTGGAGCAAGCACTGCGCTACAGGCAGCAACGATAAGTGATGCACTTCGCCAACCGGAGCTCTCAATCATAAAAGTAAGAAGTGGTAGAAAAATCATGGAGCCAGTTGCGTAACCTGCGGAAAATAACCCAGTGACCAGTCCGCGACGTTTAACAAACCACCGGTTTGCCACCGCTGCTCCGAAAATTAACGCTAAGCAACCACTACCAAATCCAACAAATACTCCCCACAATAAAACCAGTTGCCAACTTTGGGTCATCAAAGTAGTTAGGAATAGCCCAGTTGAAACTAGAACTAGCGCAGCGGTAACTACTCGTCGCATGGAAAAGCGTTCCATCAAAGTGGCGGCAAAGGGAGCGGTGAATCCATAAACAAGTAGGTGCAGTGCTACTGCTCCGGAAGTCAAACTTCTAGACCAACCAAACTCAGTCTCGAGGGGCAACAGCATTACGCCAGTTGTCGAGCGAAATGCCGCCGCGGAGACAAGAGTGAGAAAAGTTATTGCGACTATCCACCAAGCGCGATGCATTCGAGTCAGTGCTGAGGCCATACCCGCACACTATCGGAAGGTTATTGTGCTTACTGAATTACTCGCTATTTACCAGACTGTTTGCAGCTGCTACCAAATAATTCCACAATTCCTCACGTGCCGCTGTTGGCATTTCAAGTTGCTCAAGGGATGCCTGCATGTGGTCTAACCAGCGATCACGAGCATCGGCATTTATCACAAAAGGCATGTGGCGCATTCGCAGCCGGGGATGACCACGTTCGCTTTGATAAGTAGTTGGGCCACCCCAATATTGTTGTAAAAATAATGCGAGATGGCGACGAGCTTGCACTAAATCATGACCTTGGTACATAACACTTAGAACTTCGTCAGTTTCGATACCCTGGTAAAAGCCATCAACAAGTTTTACGAAGAATTCCTCGCCGCCAACTAGTTCAAATAAAGTGCGTTCCACTTGTCTAGTTTGCCCTAACTAGTCAGTAGTTTTTTAGCATCTAATTGCGCCGCCGCTTTGGTGATGTTTCGAGTCATCGAGCCAAATACAAATCCATGGAATGGCCAAACTGACCACCAATATGCATGGCCTGCCAATCCCTTGGGGTGGTAGATAGCGTGCTGGTGGTACATAGTTTCGCCGTCATCATTTTTTTCAACTCGTAATTCCAACCAAGCGAGTCCTGGCATGTACATTTCTGCTCGCAGCCGCAGCAACTCACCCGGAATACATTCTTCTACTCGCCAGAAATCCACAATCTCGCCAGCTAGCAATCTGTTGGGATCGCGCCGGCCACGACGGATTCCGGGACCACCAAAAAAGCGATCAATTAGCCCCCGAGTTTCCCAAGCCAATGGGAAGGAATACCAACCGTTTTCGCCGCCGATTCCTTCAATAATTTTCCAAAGCGATTCAGGCGAGGAGTTGGAAGCAACGTAGCGATCATCAGTGTAGAGCGAGCCACCAGCCCACTCTGGATCGGTTGGCAGCGGCTCGCTAGGCTCTCCAGCCATTGATGCGGAAGACCAGCGCGATGTGACATTTGCTTGCCGAATTCTAGTAAGTGCGATTGCAACCGAATCCGCAAATCCCAACAAGCCCTCGGGCGGATCGGGAATGTATTTCTTTATGTCATGCTCTGCGCAAATAACTTCAGTTTTCAAGCTATCCACAAGTGGTCGAGCAATCTTTTTTGGAACTGGCGTAACAAGTCCAATCCAACGCGCAGATAAACCAGGGGACAGTATGTTGATTGGCAAAATCAGGCGTTTACGTAACCCGGCAACTTTGGCATAACCTTGCATCATTTTTTGATACGTCATTATATCTGGGCCACCGATGTCAAAAGTTCGGTTAATTCCCTCCGGCAAGTTTCGAGCCTCTACGAGGTAGCGAAGGACGTCGCGAATTGCAATCGGTTGGATCTTGGTTCGCACCCAACGGGGCGTGATCATGGCTGGCAAAATTTCAGTGAGGTACCGCAGCATTTCAAAAGAAAGACTGCCTGAGCCAATAATTACGGCAGCACCATATGCGATTGTTGGCACTCCTGAGTTCAGGAGAATGTTTCCTACTTCTGCTCGTGAGCGTAGATGCGGTGAAAGTTTTGGATCGTTTTGTAGCCCACCAAGATAGATGATGCGCCCAACATTATTATTTTTTGCTGCCTCTGAAAAAACTGTCGCAGTGTGACGTTCGTTTTCCTCAAGGTTGCCAGCGCTGCCAATCGCATGAATCAAGTAATAAGCGACATCAACATCTTTTAGTGCAGCGTCACATGTTTTCGGATCATCGGCATCGCCGGAAATGATTTCAACCTGGTGGTACCAGGGGTGTTGGGCAATTCGCTCTGGGTGCCGGACTAAAACACGAACAGTTACGCCCTCTTCGAGCAATCTTGGAATTAAGCGTCCGCCGATGTATCCAGTAGCACCTGTAACCAGGCAACGTTGTGTCATACCTAATTGTCGCGCATTTGGATTCCAGGCGCATTCTGGGTACGGCTGATTTACCTGTTAGTCACTGCGATTGTGGTTGGCCACGTTTAAAATTTCGCCATTTCGGATGTACCAAAGACGACCATCGCTGTCGCGGACTTTAGTTACCCGAAGCGCAACATCTACGACCTTGCCACGAATCGTGCCAATTTCCACTTCATCGCCTAGCCCGAATTGGTCTTCCAGAATCAAGAAAATTCCAGAGATGTAATCCTTAACTAAGGCTTGCGCGCCAAAGCCCAAAGCAACACCCAGAATTCCAGCAGAAGCAAGTAATGGCCCGACATTGATTCCGGCAATTGCCAAAATAGTAATTATGGAGATGATCCAAACCGTGGTGCTAATTGTGCCGTGAAGTAGTCGGCTTACTGTGGCAGCCCGTTGATCTGATCTGGAGCTAGAACTGAGAGCGTGTTTAGTGAGCCGATCCACAGCTCGCAATAAGGCCACTCTTGCTACCAAGCCAAAGATAATGACAATTGCCACTTTTACTGGTTGACCTAAAAACCAAGCTAAAACTTCTTTTGCGTCCATCTATTCATTGTGTCCTATGCCACGCGCAATTCCACGGATGCACCGCGAAATTGAAAACGACTTGTCGTAAAGTAAAGGGGTGATTACTGCTACTCGCCGCATCTGGGCAACTACCACCGCAACTGCAATTCTGAGTGCGACCGCAATTTATCCGGTCCTAGCTGAGAGCACAAAACGTGATGATGGTGATGAACCTGGCGAACCAATGGGAACGCTTAACGCGATCCTTTGGTTTGTAGTGCTGCCACTTGCTATCACTGGAATTATTACGTTGTTAACTCTTGGACCCAGTTGGACCAGTGCAGCCAAAAATTCAACGCGTGATGGTTACTTAGATGACCCGACACTTAGCGAAAACCAAATTCCACCAACGGAACGTTCGCAAATTAGTTACTAGTTCTTATTTTGCGCCGTCACGTGCCTGACAGCGGAGTGACCGATCAACGTTGTCCCTTAATTCGCGCACTAACCTAATCGCGCCAACATCAGTTGAGCTAGCAATAAATGCCTCGGCCTTTTCCATGATCTCGGGGGAGCCCAGCAGCGATGGGAAAAGTCCAAGTGTCAAAGTCTGAGAAATTTCATTAGTTCGGGTTTCCCAAATGTTCGCTAAGGAATCGAAGTATTTATCAACAAATGGAATTAGCAGTTCACGTTGATCAGGCTGCGAGAACCCGCCAACAGTTGCCTCAAGTAGCGCATTAGCTAAGCCATCATTTTCGACAACTGCGTTCCAGGCTTCCAGCTTTGCAGCTGCAGTTGGAATTCCTGCTCTAGCCGAGGCAGCTTGGCGCTGACCACCGGCAGTGTTATCGCGAGCGAGCTCGTCATCGATTGCTGTTGTTGGCAGGCCGCCAAGTGCTACGAGTCGGCCAACAAGTGACCAGCGAAGATCAGTATCCACTTCAAGCCCAGCTGGAACATTTGAACCGTCTAGCCAGCCAGCGAGTAGCTCGACATGTTGTGGGGTGCGAGCTAAGCCAGCGATGTTCTTAACGAAAGCGAGCTGATGATCACCACCAGCGTCAGCTTTTGCAAGCGCGATCAGAAGTGAGGCAAGCAGAGCATCGCGATTTGCTGCTCGGTTTGCGGGATTAGCAAATTGCTCGATTGCGGATCGCGCCTGCAGAAGTAGCTGTTGGGCAACGCCAATTTCAATCTCACCTAAGTCAGTGTTTAGAACCATGCTCAAGTAATCACTCGCGCTCATTTCAGCGTCGCGCGTCATGTCCCAAGAAGCTCCCCAGATAAGTGCGCGAGCCACGCCATCTTCGATGTCACGTAATCCTGTTGCGGAAGTTTTAGCTGAGTTGTCATCAAGCCGGATTTTTACGAAAGTGTAATCGCCATCATTTAACAGCATTAAATCTGCAACTGGTTGCCCAACAAGTTCTGGTACGTCAGTGCGAGCACCATCTACATCGATTTCAATTCGCTGATCTCGCTTTATTTTGGAATCAATCCGGTTGTAAAGTCCAATCCCAATATGATGTGGGCGAAGTAACTGATCCACGCCTACTGGGGAAACTGGTGGTTCCTGCACGATTGTTACTGACTTGTACTTGCCATCTTGCACCACAATTTCAGGGCGAAGTGTGTTCACGCCCGCAGTTTGCAACCACCGTTGTGTCCAATCTTTAAGTGAACGCCCACACGCTTGTTCAAGTTCCACGAGTAAATCTTGTAATTCAGTGTTACCCCAGGCATGCTTCTTGAAGTAAGCGCGAATGCCAGTAAAGAATGCATCCTCACCAACCCAAGCAACCAGTTGGCGAAGCGCCGATGCACCCTTTGCATACGTGATGCCATCAAAGTTAACTTCAACGGCGTCTAAGTCAAACATGTCAGCAACAATTGGGTGAGTAGTTGGTAACTGGTCTTGTCGGTAACCCCAAGACTTGCGCTGATTTACAAAGTTAACCCAGGCTTCTGTGTATTGCGTTGCTTCTACGGACGCGTGATGCGCAGCCCACTCGGCAAAACTTTCGTTTAACCACAGGTCATCCCACCACTTCATGGTGACTAAGTCGCCAAACCACATGTGAGCCATTTCGTGTAGCACCGTGTTGGCGCGCTGTTCGTAGGTAGCGCGCGTTACTTTGCTGCGAAAGACGTAGCTTTCATGATGAGTTACGCAAGCGGCATTTTCCATTGCGCCAGCATTAAATTCTGGGACAAATAATTGGTCATACTTTTCAAACGGATAACCGTAATCAAAAGCCTCTTCAAAGTATTTGAAACCCTGCTTAGTAACTGTGAACAAATCTTCTGGATCTAAATACTCTGCTAACGAATTGCGACAAAACAATCCAAGTGGGTAAGTGCCGAATTTTCCTTTAAATTCATCGCGTACTTCGTAATACGGACCAGCAACTATTGCTGTGATGTAAGTGGACATTTTTGCACTTGGCGCAAACGTCCAACGCTCAATGCCATCTCGAACTGACTCTGGCATCGGCGTCGTTGAATTGCTTGTTACTTTCCAATGGTCAGGAGCTGTGATGGTGAATGCAAAAGTTGCCTTGATGTCGGGCTGATCAAAGCAAGCAAATACCCGGCGGGCATCAGCAATTTCAAACTGGGTGTATAGGTAGACCTCATCGTCAACTGGATCTATGAATCTGTGCATTCCTTCGCCGGTGTTCATGTACGCAGCTTCAGCCTCAACAATCAAAACGTTGTGGGACTTTAAGTTATGCAGCGGAATTCGGAAGCCATCATGAGTTCCGATATCTAGGGATTCGCCATTTAGCTCAATTCGCTGAACTTTTGGCGCAATGAAATCAATCCAAGTCGAGTTGTTTTCCCGAGCAGTGAAGTGCACTGTGGTCTTGCTGGTGAAAGTGTCATCACGAGTGGTTAGGTCTAACTCAATTTCGTAAGTTTGAGCCTGTACTACAGCCGAGCGTTCGCTGGCTTCTAGTCTTGTGATGTTTGTACCTGACACAGGCGCACTCCTTGTGATTCAAACTCGTTGATGTGTCTAGTTTGACACTTAAAATCCGGCTGGCAACATGTGGGTCTAATCTGAAGGTATGACACAAACGAAAACATCTGCTGATTTCTGGTTCGATCCGATTTGTCCATGGGCTTGGATTTCCTCGCGCTGGATGTTAGAGGTTGAACAGGTGCGTCCAGTAACTACAAACTGGCACGTTATGTCACTGGCAGTACTCAACGAGGGCCGCGAATTACCGGAGAAGTACATCGATTTAATGAAGCGTGCTTGGGCTCCGGTTCGCGTTGTCATTGCTGCGCAACAACGGCACGGCCTGGAAATTACACTTCCGCTTTACACCGCGATGGGAACACGCATTCATAATCAAGGTCGCGGCGATGACTACTTGCCGGTTATTGCTGAGTCATTGGCTGAGTGCGGGCTAGATGCAGATTTAATTTCAGCGGCAAACTCCACCGACTTCGATGAAGCGCTGAAAGTCAGCCATCATGCGGGAATGGATCCGGTTGGCATGGATGTTGGTACGCCCGTTATTCACGTAAATGACACGGCATTCTTTGGGCCAGTTATCTCACCAACTCCTCGCGGTGAGGCGGCTGGAAAATTGTGGGATGGCGTCTTGCTAGTTTCAGCAACTGACGGCTTCTTTGAGTTAAAGCGCACTCGCACGCGCGATCCAATTTTCGATTAGTCGCCAATTTTTACTGCTGAACTGGAAAGATAAAGTATGCGCGTTCACTTAGCCACAGATCATGCCGGTTTGGAATTCAAAGATGCTTTGACGACGCATTTAGCCAGCAAAGGTTACGAAGTAGTTGACCACGGCGCCTACGTTTACGACGCGGAAGATGATTACCCAGCATTTTGCATCGCTGCGGCGCAAGCAGTTGCTGCTGAGCCAGGTTCCCTTGGGATAGTTTTTGGCGGCTCCGGAAACGGCGAGCAAATCGCAGCTAACAAAGTTAATGGCGTGCGCGCAGCGTTGGCTTGGAACATCGCAACAGCGCAGCTAGCTAAAGAGCACAACAATGCAAACGTAGTCGGGATAGGCGCCCGTCAACACACACAAACTGAAGCCTTTGAAATTATTGACGCGTTTTTAGAAACTCCGTTTAGTGATGCGCAGCGCCATGTGCGTCGCATTGGACAGATTGCAGATTACGAAAACCGATAACTAGTGATTACAAGTGCAGGGTGCGCCTGAATCACCATTGCATCGCAAGCAAACAGGCATCGAAGGTGCTACATCCATTGCTGGGCTGCGCTTAAAAAATCCTGAAGGTTTCAGCATGAAACCAATTCGCTCAACTGGCATAACTGGCCAGTCTTCAAGTCTTGGAATGTGATTAACACCAAACACGTACCACATAACAACGTCTTCATTAACAAGATTTCGATTCTGCTTAGTCCACCTTGGAAGACCATCCCCACCTTCATGTTGAAATGGATATTCACCTGCAGGGTATCTTTCCTGGCGGCGGTTAGGGGTTACCCAGAGATGTTGGAACATAAAGCCCGCCCTCTTACCAATAACAGAATCATGGGAGGCGAGCGGAAAAGTGTTCCCCTCGGGAACTAATTTGAAACCGACAGATTTATTCATGTGATTCTTTTTATTTGGATTAACAATCTTCCAGTAGCGACTTGTCATCAAGTTCAGCATTCGCCCCGACATGTTTTCAGTTTCAATCGCAGTCTCTTGAGTTATGTAAGCACCACCGTGAATATTTTCTGGTCCCATTGTTTTTGCAACTGAGTCAACTTCAATGACGGTGTTCTTTCCACCGTCAACATCTAAGTCCAGGCGCGCACAAAAAGTATGTTGATGATACGGAGCCCACAGGCCAGGTTCCATTTCGGTGGCTGAAGGATGATCAACTCCAGGGGTGTCTGCAAGCGTTAAGACAATTCCTGTTAACTTAGCTTCAAATTCAATGGACCCATCCTGATAGAAGTACCAGAAATATCCATATTCGTAATTGTTAATGGTCACGATTGACGAAACAACAAAGCGTCGACCTCGTCGCACTTCCACATGCCCATCAATATCGACATGCTTCCATAAAATTCCATGGTCTTCTTCGTGCATGCAAATTGCATTTTTAATCTCGCGAACATCTCCCTCAGGAGTTAGCAGGTGAACATGCTTATATATGATTTCCCCGAGGCAGTCGCAGCCAAGTGTTAAAGAGTTGGTGTAACTACCGAGTCCAAATTCTCCAGTGTCAAAAGCGTTCTTGCGGTAGGTGCCCTGACTTGGATCACCATAGGGAATGACCAGTTCGGCAATAGACATCCGGTAACCGATTCTTCGTTCAATTCCGTTGTCATCAAATCGAACATCGTGAATAACCAAACCCTCACGATGATCCCAGCCAACTCGAAAGTTCCAACGCTCCCAATTTATTTTCCAGCCCTGCACCTCACTGGAAGCGCCATCCTTTTGGATGATCTGTAAATCTTTTAGCGTTAAATTGGCACCCGTTTGTGATGCTCGGTAGTCACCAGGTGTCATAGGAATTGGAGTGACTCCACTGTCTTCAATAGCAACCACTTCTTCAGCTTCCAAATCAACAATTGCGTAAAGCCCATTGATTGGGTGCGCATACACATTTGATTCGGGTGTTGGACGAAACCACATGGGTGTCCAAACAAGCCGTGTGCCATTGTCGAGATGCTTTGGAATTTGCGCTCCAATTGGCCAAGTCTCCACATAGACCTGCGTGTCTGGGTCGGTGATGCCGCGCAACTTCAAGGCGTCACGAACGCGAGTGTCTCTTAGAACTGCTTTTACTGCCATCGCAGACTCAGTTAAGACAACGGGCGCTTTCGCACCATCGATCAACTTCCAACTAATGGCTGAACCAGTTGTCGTAAGCACTCCTTCAAAAACCTGCGAAGTGGGCCTGTGGAGGAATGAGATGCGCACTGTTCTCACAAACTCAGATTTTGGTGTCCAGTCAAGGACTGCTGCCTTGGTTGGCTCAGCCAGTTGGCAGGTAAGTAAAAAGTAAGTTGAGTCAATGCCCCAAAGATTCCGGGCATGTTGCATGACACTTTCGAGTTCAACTTTTGATAACGGATCGAGTGGATGCGCAAACAAGGTGGCCATCCATTGAGCCTATTAAATCTGCAAGGTCGGTGCACTTGAAACTCTTCTAGATCTTGGAGAGTAAAAAATGCGAACTCTCGGTTCGATCCCGGTCGCCCGCGGAATGGGCGAATCAAATGGAGCGAATGGAGCGGGTGACCAAGTCAATCAATATTTGATTGACGAATAAAAACAGGCGAACTCTCGGTTCGATCCCGGTCGCCCGCGGAATGGGCGAATCGAATGGAGCGAATGGAGCGGGTGACCGGGATCGAACCGGCATGGCCAGCTTGGAAGGCTGGGGCTCTACCATTGAGCTACACCCGCGAGCCAACCTTTTCCGATTGGACGCGAATTTAGACTATCGCATCATCTCTACTACAATCGAACAGCAAGATCGGGGCGTAGCGTAGTGGCTAGCGCGCCTGCTTTGGGAGCAGGAGACCGAGAGTTCGAGTCTCTCCGCCCCGACTCGTAGTTGCGGAGTCCGCCTTATTTATTTAGGGCGGGCTCTACACATCTAACGCCTTATAAGTAGGAGAACCGTGAAGAGCGCCGTAGAAAATATTTCCCCATCCCGCGTAAAGATCACCGTCGAGATGCCATTTGCTGAACTACAGCCAAATCTGGATTCGGCGTACCAGCGAATTGGTGCGCAAGTGAGTATTCCGGGTTTCCGCAAGGGAAAAATCCCAACCCGCATAATTGATCAGCGCGTGGGGCGAGTGGCAGTTCTGGAAGAAGCAGTAAATGATGCAATTCCATCTGGCTTAGCTCAGGCATTAATCGAAAATAAAATTGTGCAACTGGGTCGTCCAGAAGTTGACGTTACAACGCTCGATGAAGAGGTCGGTTTAATTTTCACAGCTGAACTTGATATCAGCCCAGAATTTGAACTACCTAAATTTAAAGACCTTAAAGTTGTCGTCGATAATGCGGAAGTAACTACTGACCAAGTTGAGGAACAGTTAACTGCGCTACGTGGACGCTTTGGCGCATTAAAGGATGTAAAGCGCGCTGCAAAAGATGGCGACGTTTTGTTAGTTGATCTGCGCGGTGATCATGAAGGCCAAGAAGTCGAAGAACTCTCAGCGAGCGCGTTTAGTTATGAACTTGGCTCTGACGACATGGTGCCTGGATTTGATGACGCAGTTCGCGGCGCCAAAGCAGATGAAGTTCGTCACTTCTTATTTACACCTACTGCCGGCCAGTGGACCGATAAGGGAATCACTGTTGAAGTAAAAGTATTGGGAGTGCGCGAGCGCGAACTTCCCGCCGCTGACGATGAATTTGCGCAACTTGCCAGTGAGTTCGACACTATTGGTGAACTGCGCGAAGACATTCGCACTCGTCTAGGTCGGGTTCGACTAGTTGAACAGGCTTACCAAGCTCGCGACTTAACCCACGATGCGCTAATGGAAGCAGTAAAGCTCGATCTTCCAGATCGCACTATTCAAGATGAGATTGCTGCGCACTTTGAAGATGGTCACGGCGATGATGCGCATCGAATGGAATATGAGACAACTACTCGAAGTGGACTTAAATCGCGTTTGATTTTAGACAAGATCGCTCAGACTGAAGATCTTCAAGTTAATGATGCTGAGCTTTCTCAGTGGCTGATCCAAGAAGCCCAGCGTTACAACATGGCGCCAGATCAGTTTGCTGATCAGCTAGTGAAGTCCGGTCAGGTTCAGGGCGCAGTTTCTGAGGTCCGCCGCGCTAAGGCTCTCGCTCATGTCCTGGAAAGTGTCTCAGTTGTAGATAAGTCCGGTAACAAGGTTGATTTAGAGTCAGTACTTCGCGGCGAAGAATCAGCTGAAGACTTTGATGCGGACTTTGACGCCAATTCTGATACTGAAAACTTTGAGGCCGACGAATAGTCGGTCGAAAAGCAAGTAGGTACTGCGAGGCTGACGAATAGTCGCACTTGTTGGTAGTTCCAGCACGCTAGGAGCGAACAAAGCCATGTCGCCCATGCCAATGTCAGGCTGACCCCTTATTGTTTAGGAGTTAGCAAAACATTTAGGAGTAATTGTGAG